>JAFRRM010000015.1 GCA_017428105.1 Lachnospiraceae bacterium
CGCATAAATCGTTTACCACGAGAATCTATGGGGTAAGGGGGATTATGCGTTCTTTTTCAGATTTCGACCTTGATGGTATTAATACAGGCATAGAAAAAGGACCTGCGAAAAATGATCGCTCATTTTTTCACAGGCCCTTTGCTTTTGGGGCTTTCCGCGCTTTATTTCGCGGCGGCTTTTCTTTCTTCCAGTTCCCTGCAGATCCGGTCGTATTCCGGCTCATCCAGCTTGTAGTGCTTCCGGTACAGCACGTAGGTGGCGAGCATGAAGAGGAAGGAGAGGAGCACCATGATCAGCAGGAGGCCGACGGCCTGGCCCGTATGGGCGCCGCCCAGGATCTGCTCGATCTGCTGCAGTTTGGCCGCTTCGGTGATCAGGCCCTGCTCCTTCTGCATCTCCAGGTCGGAGATCTGGTTGGTGATGCCGGTCACGTTGAGGATCAGGTAGCTGACGGTGGTGATGACGACGATCAGCGCGCTGCCCAGCTTGGTCACGAAAGGCCGCACGGAGGCGATGATGGCGTCGTCGCGCGTGCCCGTGGTGTATTCGTTGTACTCCACCGTGTTCAGAATGGAGATCATCATGATCAGGTAGAAGCCGTACTGGCCCAGGTTGGCGATCATGTAGCCCAGCGTGATGACCCAGAACCCGATCGTGCCGGACAGTGCCAGGCCGGCGATCAGCATCAGCACGTAGCCGCCCATCGATGCGATCAGCATCTTTTTCATCATGTCCTTGCGCGGCATTTTGCGGGAGAGCATGGGATAGATGACCATCAGAACGGCGGTCGCCATCATGCCGATGGTGGTGAACAGGCCGTACAGGCCGCCCTCGTAGCCGTATTTGAAGTAGATGAAGATCTGGCCCAGGCCGCCGATGATGATGCCGTTGCCGATCTGCTGCAGCAGGAAGATCGGAATGATCCAGCGCAGCTGATCATTGCCGGTGATGGTCCGGATGATCTTCTTAAAACTGATCTTAGGCGCGGGTTCTTTTTCATAATCGCGGTTCTCGCGCACTCCGAAGATGGTGAAGCACAGGAACAGCGGGGCGAGGACCGCGATGACCAGCGCGATCACGCCGTACGCGGTGACGGTGCTGCCGCCAATGGTCATGGCGCCGACGGTCAGCATGGGGATCAGCACGTTGGCGACTGTGCCGCCGAAGCCGGCGAACAGGTTGGTGCGGGACGTCAGCTTGTTGCGTTCGTCCGCATCCGTGCTCAGGGACGGGATCATGCCCCAGTAGGAGATATCATGCATCGTGTAGGTGATGCTGTACAGGAAATAAATGACGCCGAAGAAGATGACGAACGGCCATCCCTGCAGCTTGACGTTGAACGCGGCGTAGATGACCAGCGAGGTGGACAGGATGCCGACGACCAGCCAGGGCTTGAACTTGCCCCATTTGCTGCGGGTCCGGTCGATGATGTTGCCCATCAGCGGGTCGTTTAAGGCGTCGAACACCCGCGCGGCCACCATGATGGCGGCGACGGCGGAGAGCTGGCCCGCATTCAGTTTCTTGGTGAGCAGCACGAAGGTGTAAAGGTAGTTGGTAAACATCTGGTACATCATGTCGCGGCCTACCGTGCCGAGCGGGAACATGATGCGGTTGCGCTTGAGGGTCTTCTGATCCATGATGATCTCCGTTCTTTTCTGTATTCCGGGGACCGGCGGCATGCCGGCCTCCGGATATTTGTGTGATAAATTATACCAGCGATTCGATCTCGTCCAGCAGTTCTCCGAAATACGCCAGCGCGTCGTTCACCGGCTGCGGCGTGCTCATGTCCACGCCCGCGATCTTCAGCAGGCTGATGGGATCCTGGCTGCCGCCGCCGGACAGGAACTTCTTGTAGTCCGCAACGGCCGGCGCGCCTTCCTTCAGGATGCGGCGGGCGATGGCCACGGCGGCCGAGAAGCCGGTGGAATACTGGAAGACGTAGTAATTGTAGAAGAAGTGCGGGATGCGGGCCCACTCCATCGCGATGCCTTCATCGGAGATCATGTCCGGGCCGAAGTACAGCTCGTTCAGGGCTTTGTATTTTGCGCACAGGGCGTCCGCGGTCAGGGTCTCGCCGCGTTCCGCCATCTGTCCCATCATCAGTTCAAACTCCGCGAACATGGTCTGGCGGTACACGCTGCCCTTGAACTGATCCAGGAAATGGTTGATCAGGGCGGCCTTTTCCTTCTTGTCTTCCGTGTGCTTGAGCAGATGCTGCATCAGCAGGACTTCGTTGCAGGTGGAGGCCACTTCAGCCACGAAGATCACGTAATCCGCCTGGGAGACCGGCTGGTTTTCCTTGCTGTACCAGCTGTGCATGGAGTGGCCCAGCTCGTGCACGAGGGTGAACTGGCTGTCCAGGTTGTCGTGGTGGTTCAGCAGGATATAGGGGTGAGGCCGGGCGCCGCCGGAAGAGTAGGCGCCGCCGCGCTTGCCTTCGTTTTCATAAATGTCGATCCAGCGCTCGTCGAAGGCGCGGTTCAGCAGGGCTACGTAATCGTCGCCCAGCACCTGCATGGCCGTCAGCACGGTCTGCTTGGCTTCCTCAAACGGGATCTTCCTATCGCTGCCGGCGATGATGGGACGGTACACGTCGTACATGTGCAGCTCGTCCACGCCCAGCAGGCGCTTGCGCAGCGCGACGTAGCGGTACATCTTGTCCAGATTGCCGTGCACGGCTTCGATCAGATTGTGGTACACTTCGACCGGCACTTCGGTATGGTCCAGCGACGCTTCCAGCGTGCTGCCGTAACGGCGCGCGTTCGCGTTGAAGAGCAGGGATTTGAACTGCCCCTCCAGCGTGGCGGCGACGGTGTTCTTGAATTCGCCCAGGCGGGTGTAGAATTTTTCGAACGCATCCTTCCGCAGCTGACGGTCCTCGCTTTCCAGCAGCGGGACCAGGGTGCCGCCGGTCAGGGTGTGGGCTTCGCCCTTGCTGTCCACGGCGTCCGGATACTTCATTTCCGTGTTGCGGAGCGTGGAGCCGATGCGGTCCGGCGCGTTGCTGATCTCGCGGGAGGCGGCCAGCAGGGCTTCCTCCGCGGGACTTAAGATATGGGCGGCCCGGCGGCGGATCTGGTAAATGCTCCGTTTATATTCGTCCAGGGCCGGTTCTTCCGCGTAGAAGCGGTCCAGCGTTTCCTGCGGGATCGCCATGATCTCCGGGGACTGGAAGGCGCCGGCGCGGGAAAGGGCGATCAGTGCGCTGCGGGCTTTGCCCACCATGCCCTGATAATGGCTGTCGGACAGGTCCACGTCGCTGTTCAGGCTGGCGTAGCTGTAGACTTTGCCGGCTACGATCTCGATCTCGTCTCCCAGCCGGAAGAAGGCCAGCAGCTTTTCGGCGCTGTCGCCCAGGTGACCGCGGAAAGCGGCCAGCTGTTCGGCGTAGGCCGGGATCTTCGCGAGCGCTTCTTCCCAGGCGGCTTCGGATTCAAAAATGGCGCTTACATCCCAGGTGAATTCCACCGGGACTTCGGAACGTTTGGGAATCGACATAGAATACCTCCGATCTTGCGGGTCTGGCCCGATTGTGTCCATTATAACAGATTCTGACAGGATTGCAGTAGTTTTTTCAAAAAGAATATGGAAAAGAAGACCGCGGGCCGGGAAGCGGCGGAAAGCGCGCGGATACTTGAAAAAAACGGAGAATGATGGTACATTTTTGCCAGAACAAAGAAAAAGGAGAAGGAACATGCCGATCCGTGCGGAATATGAAGTAAATGCCGGCGACTGCAGAAAAGCCCTGTATTTTGGATTGCGGAAGCGCTACCGGAACGCCCTGCGCCTGATGCTGGTCGCGCTGTCCGCCGTTCTGGTCTATCTGGCCACGGTGCTGATCCTGAAGACGGAGATCATGCCCCTCTTTTTTATCGCGGCAGGAGCTTTCCTGCTCTGGGGCCTCATGCTTGTGATCGGGACCGAGGTCCGGCTCTTCCGGATCAAAAAGGATCCGGACAGCATGCTGGGAAAGAAGATGATCCTGACCATAGACGGGAAAAATCTGACGGCTGAGATCCCGCATAAAAAGGCGAACGTCGTGAGCCCTGTCCGGGATCTGGCATACGTGTTTGAACTGAAAGATCTGTTCATGCTGTATCCGAACCCGCAGGAAACGTACATCCTGCCGAAGCGCGCGCTGCAGGAAGCGGAGGTATCGGCGCTGCAGACGTTTTTCCATGATACGATCCCGGACCGCTTTCTTTCTCCCCTGTATTATAATAAAAAGAAGCGGTAGCATACTTGCCTTTTCGCCGCCGCCGTGCTATCTTAATCCCGCGGAGAAGGGTGAATGATCGCGGGTCCTTCGGGACACGAGGAAAGTCCGGGCTTCACAGGGCAGGATGCCGGATAACGTCCGGCGGAGGCGACTCCCGGGAAAGTGCAACAGAAAGATACCGCCGGCGCGGTCCGGCAAGGGTGAAAAGGCGGTGTAAGAGACCACCGGCTCTGCGGCAACGGAGAGTGCTCTGCAAACCCCATCCGAAGCAAGCACAAACAGAAAGCATAAGGCGGCCCGTCTGCTTTCGGGTAGTGCGCTGGAGCCTGCCGGCAACGGCAGGCCTAGATAGATGATCATTCACGACAGAACCCGGCTTACAGCCCTTCTCCGCCTCCCGCAGACGGTTCGGGCGGGCGCTCCGCCCTTTATCAGGACATTTTTACGATGGGAAGACGTGTACAGCAGCTGGATACGCTGGAAAACATCATCTGTATCCTGGTCTGCCTCCTGATGGCGGCAGCCGCTTTCCTGTGCCTGATCAAAGGCACGCTGCACTACGTCTGGCTGATCGCGGGCGGCGCCGCCGTCTACTACCTGGCGGGGGCCGTTTCCGAATTCGTCCGCTCCGAAAAAGGCTTCTGGAAGCGCGGCATTTTTAAGACCGTGCTGACCCTGCTGCTGGCCCTGTTTGCCTGGGTGGCCAGAGTCTGTCTGTAAACTCTGCTGAAAGCGGCGGAGAGCGCGCCGCATCCGCAAAAAACTCCCTGCAAATAATGTAAAAAACGCTTGCAATTCCGTTTTTTCAGTGGTATGATACTTGCCTGTGACATATCACGATCCTTGCTTTCCCCACAGGGGAAGGCCAATAGTCCAAGAGGAGGTTAAGCATGAACAAGTACGAATTAGCCGTTGTTCTGAGCAGCGCCATTACCGATGAAGAAAGAACTGCCGCTCTGGAAAGAGTGCAGGAATTCATCACCCGTGACGGCGGCACGATCACCAGCGTGGACGATTGGGGGAAGAAGAAGCTCGCGTATGAGATCCAGAAAATGACCGAAGCTTACTACACCTTCATTCGTTTCGAATCAGAACCGTCTGTTCCTGCCCGGGTGGAAGAAAACGTCCGCCTGATGGAACAGGTGATCCGTTTCCTGTGCATCAGCAGGGAAGAGTAAGAGAGGAACCCATGAATAAAGTCATTTTGATGGGACGCCTGACCCGGGATCCGGAAGTCCGGTATTCCGCCGGTGAGAACTCCCTGGCAATCGCTCGTTTCAGTATCGCGGTGGACCGTCGTTTCCGCCGCGGCCAGGACGGCGCGGAAGCCGATTTCTTCAACTGCACCGCTTTCGGCAAGCAGGGGGAATTTGTAGAGAAATATTTAAAGAAGGGCACCAAGGTGCTGCTTTCGGGCCGGATCCAGAACGATAACTACACCAATCGCGACGGCCAGAAGGTCAGTTCGGTGCAGATCATTGCGGAAGAGATCGAGTTTGCGGAAAGCAAGAACGCGACCGGCGGCCGCAGTGAAGGGAACTCCGAGTTCCAGGGACGTCCGTCCGCTCCGGTCAGCGAGGGCTTCATGAACCTGCCCGACAACGGCGACGACGAAGGCATCCCGTTCACTTTCTAAAATCAGGAGGGTATTACCATGGCATTTGCTAAGAATGATAAAGGCAGCTCGCCCAGAAAGCACAACATGATGCGCCGCAAGAAAAAAGTCTGCGCCTTCTGCGGAGCCGAGGGCGAAGTGGATTACAAGGACGTCAACCGCCTGTCCAAGTTCATCTCCGAGCGCGGCAAGATCCTGCCCCGCCGGGTGACCGGGACCTGCGCGAAGCACCAGCGCATGGTGACCACCGCCATCAAGCGCGCCAGAAATCTGGCTCTGCTTCCTTACACGGTGGACTGATCGGTCCGAAAAGCGAAGGGGCGCCTGCGGGCGCCCCTTTTTGTGTGTCTGCGGACCGTTTCGGTCAGGATCCCGCCGCCGGCGGGACGGCGGACCGTCTTAATCCATCGCATGCACCGGCAGGACGAACTGATAGCCCTGCGCCTGCGCGTATTCGATGAAATCGGACACGGCTTTCACATTTTCCGCCGAGATGCCCATCCGGATGACCGCGCCAGGCGACAAGGCGTTTTTCAGCTGCGGCAGCACCATGTAGACCGGCGCCTGCCCGTTGTCGTCGGCGGGAATGAAGGAGTAGCCCAGGAAACGGAAGCCCATCAGATCGCAGAGATAAACGTCCCGTTCGTAGATCTCCTCATAGGGATCGCTGAAGACGGACACGGGGTAATGATAGCGCAGCAGCGCGTCCAGTTCGGTCCGGTACAGGACCAGCTCGTTCAGGAAACGGCGGTTGGTGGCCAGGGTGGAGTGGATGTGCGTGTAGCCGTGGGAACTGACCAGATGGCCCTCGCGCACAATGCGGCGCACCGTTTCGGCGCGTTCTTCGGGATCGCTCTGCAGATAGTCGCGGAGCGTGATCAGGAACGTCGCCGGGACCTGCTTCTCCCGCAGGACGTCCAGCAGCTGTCCCGTATAGCCGGATTCCGCCGCAAGGGAGAACGTGAGGGCGATCTCCCTGCCGCCGCTGCCCGCGCGGGTGACGCCGCCGTGGGCGTACAGGTAACTCAGACTGGCGCTGCCGCGGCTCACGTCCTGCGGCACCGGCAGGTAAGGGCTGTAATCAAAGCCGGGCAGTTCCGCGTCCAGATCCGTCACGCTGCGGGGATCGTCCCGCCAGGCGGGCGGCTCGGTGGGGCCGGCCGGCGCGGTGACCGGGGGCTCGGTCGGCTCGGTCGGAGCCGGTGCGGCCGACGGTTCGGCGGCGGTGGCCGGAACGTCCCGGGGATCGTCCGCGAGCCCGTCCGTTCCGGCCGGGAAAATGCCGGCGGGAAGCGTGGCATCGTTGGCGGCTTCCGTTTTCCCGGCGGAGGAGCAGGCGCAGAGCCAGAAGAGGGAGAACAGCGCAAAACAGAGGGCCAGGGCCCTCGCGGCGCGCCTGACGGCGGTCCCGTGCCGATCGTTCATAAAAGCCTCCGTTCCGCGTTCCGTACACGTTTTTCTTGTGTCCCAGTATAATTCAGTTCCGGACCGCCTGCAAGTATATCCTTGTTTTTTGGCAGGAACTTTGCTATCATTTGCCTGTCATCGGAAGGAGAACGCCATGAACGAAGAACTGATCCTCTGCGGAGCCGGCGGAAAACAGCAGAAATTCTATTTTAACCCGCGGTATGCGATGCTGCCGGAAACGGTGCAGCAGGAGCTCAAGGCCGCGCTTGCCGTCTTTGCGGAACAGGTCGGCGGGACTGTCCTGCTGGTCTTTTCCCAGGCCGGCGATCTTTCCGTGCAGCTGATCCCGGACGAGGGCGACATCTATTTTGACGACATCGAGGCCGGCCTGGCCGTCTCGCGCCTGCAGAAGGAAAAAGAAGTGCTGTTCCTTCAGCTGAAGGCGTTCTATCTGGCTTTCTTCGGGGAAAAGGCATGAAACTGGGAACGTGCGAAATAGAATATCCCGTGTTCCTGGCGCCCATGGCGGGCGTGACGGATGCCCCGTTCCGCCGCCTGTGCATGGATCAGGGAGCGGGCGGCGCCGTGACGGAGATGGTCAGCGCCAAAGCCCTGTACTATCACAACCGGGGGACCGAAAAACTGCTCCGCCGGCCGATGGACCGGGGCATCCTGGGCCTGCAGCTGTTCGGCTCCGACCCGGATATCCTGACGGAGATGGCGCTGAAGCAGCAGGCGGATTATGATTTCATCGACCTGAACATGGGCTGCCCCATGCCCAAGATCGTCGGCAATCACGAAGGCTCCGCCCTGCTGGAACGCCCGGACCTGGTCCGCGAGATCGTCCGCACCATGAGCCGGGCGCTGGAGAAGCCGCTGACGGTGAAGATGCGGATCGGCGTGACGCAGGACCGGATCTGCGGCCGGGAAATCGCGCTGATCGCGGAAGAAGCCGGCGCCGCCGCGGTCTTCGTGCACGGCCGCACCCGCGCGCAGATGTACGGTGGCAAGGCCGACTGGGAGGAGATCGCCCGGATCCGGGAGGCGCTGAGCATCCCCGTGATCGGCAACGGCGACATCGCTTCCGCGGAAGACGCGCTGCGCCTGCGGGAGCAAAGCGGCGCCGCCGGCGTCATGGTCGGCCGGGCCGCCCGCGGGAATCCCTGGCTTTTCCGGGAGATCCGGGCCGCCTGGGAAGGCAGACCGGTCCCGCCCCGCCCTTCGCGGGAGGAGATGGCGCAGGTGCTGCGCGAACACGTCGCCCTGGAACTGGAGGAGAAAGGCGAGCGCATCGGATGCCGCGAGCTCCGCAAGCACCTGGCCTGGTACACGGCGGGCATGGCCGGCGGGGCGGCTCTCCGCAAGCAGGCCTCCGCGGTCAGCACGGCGGAGGATGCGGAACGGTTCATTCTCGCATTTTCGGGAAAAGGTCCTGTTGACAACTCGTGAGACGGGAAGTATAATAGGCGAACGGCACAAAAACGTGGCCGTGACACAGAAAGGGAACAGAAGCAGTATGGAAAAGAAAATCGTGACCCGGGCAGGTCTGGAAGCCCTGAAGGCGGAACTGTCCGAACTGACTTTACAGAGCCGCAAGGAGATCGCCAAGAAGATCAAGGAAGCCCGGGAACAGGGCGACCTTTCCGAAAATGCGGAATATGACGTGGCCCGCGATGAGCAGCGCGCCATCGAGGCCCGGATCGCCGAACTGGAAGCCATCGTCAAGAATGCGGAAGTCATCGACACCGAGACCATCACGGAGGACGCCGTCAACGTCGGCCACACCGTGCGCGTCCGCAACGAAGAGATGAAGCGGGAAATCGAATACCGCATCGTGGGCTCCTCCGAAGCCAACGCCGCGCAGGGCCGCATCTCCAACGAATCCCCCATCGGCCGCAGTCTGCTGGGCCGCAAGGTCGGGGACCGGGTGACCGTGGAAGTGCCCGCCGGGGAGATCCATCTGACGATCCTGGACATCCAGTAAGGCTCTGTTCACAAAAGGTTCTTATTTTCTCCCGAAAATAGGGGCCTTTTTTTCTTTTTTTTTATTCCGGACTGTGCTATAATATCTTACACTTATGTCCAGGCGACCGGCCCGGGAGGATTTTATGTTGCAGAAAGATAAAGTGATCATCATGACGAAGCTGGCGCTGGAGGAGAAGAAAGACCCCCGGCTCAGTTTCATTACCCGGAATTTCTGGTTCGATGATTACCTCGCCCTGGAACTGTGGAAAGCCTTCTTCGCCGTGACCGTCACCTTCATCCTGGCGGTGCTGATCGGCCTGGTGGCCACCGGCGACGACTGGACCGTGCGCTTCAAGATCGCGGACCTGCTGGCCCTGGGAATGACGCTGCTGCGCGTGTACCTGATGGTCCTGACCGGCTGCCTGCTGGCAACGGCCCTGTCCCACGTCTGGCTGTACAAGAAAGCGTACCGGAAGCAGGAGGCCGAAAAAAGCAGCCTCCGCAAGCTGAGCCGCATCTACGCTCTGGAAGAGGCTCTGGACAACCTCGACAAAAGAGAGAAACGGAGCCGGGGGAAAGAATGAACGCCTTTTTCGATAAACTGATCCTGATCTGGCGGAACGTCAAGCGCTTTTACGCCTCCTGGTGCATCTACCTGACCATGGCGGCGAAATGCGGCGTGGCTTTCTGCGCCTTCACCTACATCAACCGGTATTTCCCCGGGCGGGCCTTCCTGCTCCGGATCATCGTGGTCATCGCCATCTCGCTGCTGGCCTCCGTGCTTCCCTGGAAGTACCTGAGCTTTCTGGCGGCGCTGTGGCTGCTGGCACAGCTGAGCGCCCTGTCCCTGGAAGCGGCGGCCTTCACCTTCGTGGTCCTGCTGATCCTGGCGCTGGCCCGCTACCTGCTGCTGCCCGGCTCGGGCCTGGCCCTGGTGCTGCTGCCCATCCTGTTCCTGTGGAAGATCCCCTTTGCTGTCCCGCTGGTCGTCGGGGTGACGGGCGTGCTGAGCGGCTTCGTCTCCGTGGGGAGCGGCGTGATCATTTTCTACCTGCTGCAGTTCATCAGCCGGAACCTGGAGTACCTGACCGCGGCGGACGGCGACACTCTGGTGCAGCGCCTGTTTTCCCTCCTGAAGGGGATGGCCGAGCACCCGCAGCTGATGACGGTGATGCTGTGCTTCTGCCTGACCACGCTGGTCGTCTACCTGATCAGCCGGCTCAAGGTGGATTACGCGCCGCAGATCGCGGTGGGCTTCGGCGCCGTCCTGGATCCCCTGCTGCTGGCCGGGATCTTCGATTTCCTGCGGCGGCCGGCCGGTCCGGAGAGCCTGGTCTGGGGCAGTCTGGTCTCGCTGCTGATCGCCCTGGCGATCTCCTTCGTGCACCGCTTCCTGGATTACGCAAAGACGGAAAACGTGCAGTTTGAGGACGATGAATATTACTACTACGTGAAGGCCGTGCCGAAGATCGCCCTGTCCGTCAGGGACCGGAAGCCGAAGGCCGCCGCGGCGGAAACGCCGGAAGAAAACACAGAAAAGGAGGATACGGTGCATGCTGAACGGGATACGTGAATTCCTCAGAAACATACTGCATCAGATCCAGGCCGTCCGGATCGCCCCCAAGAACATCCTGGAGATCCTGGTCCTGGCCGTCCTTGTCTATTACCTGATCCTCTGGATCAAACGGTCCCGCGCCTGGGTGCTGCTGCGCGGCATCGTGGTCCTGCTGATCTTCGTGCTGCTGGCCAAACTCTTCGAACTGAACGTGATCTCCTTCATCGCGGACAGGACGCTGAGCATCCTGGTGATCGCCCTGCTGGTCCTGTTCCAGCCGGAACTGCGCGCGGCGCTGGAGCAGATCGGACAGGGAAAGTTCATCCGCTACTTTTTGCGGTCCAACCGGTCGCAGACGGAGAAAATGTATCCGCCCGAAGCGATCAAGGAGATCGTGGACGCCAGCTTTATCATGGGCCGGAACAAAACGGGCGCGCTGATCTGCCTGGAGCGGGAGATCGAGCTCAAGCACGTCATCAGCTCCGGCATCCGCATCGACGGCGTGCTGACCAGCGCGCTGCTGATCAATATTTTTGAAAAGAACACGCCGCTCCACGACGGGGCGGTGGTCCTGCAGGGCAATAAGGTGACCGCGGCCACCTGCTACCTGCCGATGTCCGAGAACAAGGATATCAGCAAGGAACTGGGGACCCGCCACCGGGCCGCCATCGGCCTCAGCGAGGAAACGGACAGCTGGATCGTGGTGGTCTCCGAGGAGACCGGCGACGTGTCCCTGGCCCGCGGCGGCGAGCTTCTGCGCGGTCTGACGCCGGATGAGCTGCGCGCGGAACTGCTGAAGATCGAGGATGATTTTTCCGCGGAAAAACTGCGTCAGGAAGCGGAAAACCGCCGGCTCCGCAGCCGCCGGCGCATCAGCGGGAAAGAAGTGCCGGAACTGCAGACGCAGGCCGTGACGGAAGACGCGGAGGAAGGAGAGCGGTATGCCGAAAAGATTTCTGAGTAAACTGCAGCTGAAAAGACTGCTGAACAACTGGCCGCTGAAACTGCTTTCCGTCCTGGTGGGCGCCTTCGTCTGGCTGGTGATCATCAGTCTGGCGGATCCGACCGATACCAAAACGAT
This sequence comes from Lachnospiraceae bacterium, assembly GCA_017428105.1. GTDB lineage: Bacteria > Bacillota > Clostridia > Lachnospirales > Lachnospiraceae > UBA6987. The sequence continues at coordinate 11,843 of JAFRRM010000015.1, forward strand.
CTACAACATCCCCATCACGATCCAGAACGAGGACCTGCTGACCAAGTCGGGCAAGAGCTATTCCGTGGAAGGCGGCGACAATCCCGTGGTGAACATCCGCGTGACCGCCTCCTCGTCCGTGACGCGGGAACTGAAAGTTTCCGACTTCACCGCGACGGCGGACATCAAGGAGATGGTGGACATCAACGGCGCGGTCCCGATCCGGGTGACCTGCTCCAATTCCGCCGTCAGCGACAGCCAGATCGAGCTGGTCAACAGCGCGGTGACCATCCGCTATGAGGACATCATGTCCAAGAACTTCATCATTTCCATCCAGTCGGAGGAAACGCCGCCGGAAGGTTATTTCGTCGGCAGCATGTCGGCGAATCCCCGTACCGTGCGGGTGACCGCGCCCAGCTCCGTGCTCAACCGGATCGGCCGGGTCGTCGCGGAAGTGGACGTCTCGCAGCTGACAGAAAGCACGCAGATCGAGTCGGCCCTGCGGTATTTCACCAACTCCGACGAGGAGCTCCATCTGGATACCTATAAAGATACCCGCGCCAGCACCAGCAGCATCATGGTGGGCGTGGAGATCCAGACCATGAAGACCGTGCCGGTGATGATCAGCCAGGAGGCCGTGGACGAACTGAAGGCCCAGGTGCCCGAAGACTACCGCTATACGGGCCACAGCACCCTGCCGACCATCCAGGTGAAAGGACTGAAGAGCCGACTGGCCGATCTGACCGCCGTGACCATCACCCCGGGTTCCCTGAGCCTGAAGGACGCGACGGAGGACAAGGTCTTTGAACTGGATCTGAATTATTTCCTGCCGGAAGGCATCGAACTGATGGACGGCCAGGAATCGCTGTTCATCGTGACGCTCTTCGTGGATGAACTGGTCGTCCGCAACTTCATCGTCCGCAGCTTGCGCCTGATCGGCGAGGAAGACGGCTACCGCTACGAATATGAGCCGGAGATCCCGGTCAGCATCCGCGGCCTGGAGGATGATTTCGCGGGCTTCAGCGAGTCCATGATCAGCCTGACCGTTGACGTGACGGACTATGCGAACATTCCCGGCAAATACGTACTGCAGGTGGATGTCCACTGCGAGGACGAAGAGATCTTTACCCCGCTGCCCGGCCCCCGCATCGAAGTGACCATCAAGGCCGAAGCGCCGCCGACCCGCAGCCGGGAGACCACCGTCCCTCCGACCACCGCTCCGACGGAACCTGTCGAGACCACGGCGGCGGATTCCACGCTCCCGTCCCTGCCGTAAGCCGGGGAAGCCGGGAAAGGAGGCGCGCATGAAGATCGTCGTGCAGCGGGTCAAAGAGGCCGCTGTGACAGTAGAAGGGAAAACGGTCGGCCGGATCGGGAAGGGCTTCCTGGTCCTGCTGGGCGTATCGCAGACAGATACCGAGGCGCAGGCGGACCGCCTGGCCAAAAAGATGCTGGGCCTGCGCATCTTCCCGGATGCGGAAGGCAAGACCAACCTGTCCCTGGCGGACGTCGGCGGCCATCTCCTGGTGGTCTCGCAGTTCACCCTGTACGCGGACTGCCGCAAGGGCTACCGCCCCAGTTTCACGAACGCGGCGGGCGGTGAAAAAGCCGAGCGGCTGTACGAATACTTCGTGGATCTGTGCCGGCAGGGCAATCCGAAAGTGGAGACCGGCGTGTTCGGCGCGCACATGGACGTCAGCCTGATCAACGACGGCCCGTTCACCATCGTCTGGGAGGAAAACGGATGATCTACTACGTCAAGGGCATCCTGACTGAATTTACGGAAGAAGGCGCGGTGCTGGAAGCCGGCGGCGTCGGCTACCACCTGATCATTCCGGCCTCGCTCCGCGCGGAGCTTCCCGCTCCCGGCGAGGAAGTGAAACTGTACACCTATTATCAGGTGGGCGAGGATTCGCAGAAGCTCTACGGCTTTTCGGACTGCGAAGCCCGGAACCTGTTCCTGCAGCTGATCAAAGTGAGCGGCATCGGCCCCAAGCTGGCGGTCTCCGTGATGGGGACGCTGAGCGTGGACGAACTGCGGCTGGCGGTCATCGCCGGCGACGTAAAGGCGATCGCGCAGGCGCCCGGCATGGGAAAGAAGACGGCGGAGAAACTGATCCTGGAAATGAAGGACAAGATCGACGTCTCGCAGCTCGTGACGGGCCCCGCGGGAACGCCGGGCGGCGCGCCGGTGATCGTCACCGACGCTTTCTCCGAAGCCGTGGCCGCCCTCCAGTCCCTGGGCTACAGCTCCTCGGAAGCCTTAAAGACCGTACGCAGCCTGGACGCGGACGAGGACTGGACCGTGGATCAGATCCTGCAGGCGGCGTTTCAGAAGCTGGCGGCGTTTTAAGGAGGCGGGCGAATGGAAAGAAGAACGATCAGCACCGAGCGCCTGCCGGAAGAGGCCAGGCTGGAGCTGTCCCTGCGCCCCCGCACGCTCGCGGAGTACATCGGGCAGGAACAACTGAAGAACACCCTGAAAGTTTATATAGAAGCAGCCAAGGCGCGCAAAGAGCCGCTGGACCACGTGCTGCTGTACGGCCCTCCCGGTCTGGGCAAGACCACGCTCGCGGGGATCATCGCCAACGAGATGGGGGCCAACATGAAGGTCACCTCCGGCCCGGCCATCGAAAGGCCCGGCGAACTGGTGGCCGTGCTCTCCGGGATGAAGCCCGGGGACGTGCTGTTCATCGATGAGATCCACCGCCTGAACCGCCAGGTGGAGGAAGTGCTGTACCCGGCCATGGAAGATTTCGTGGTGGACATCGTCCTGGGGAAGGAGAGCGGCGCACGCTCCGTGCGCTACAAGCTCCCGCCCTTCACGCTGGTGGGCGCCACCACCCGCGCCGGCATGCTGACCGCCCCGCTGCGGGACCGCTTCGGCGTGGTGCACCGGCTGGAGTTTTACCGGCCCGAGGAACTCAAGGTGATCGTGGAACGCTCCGCACGGGTCCTGGGCGTCGGGATCGACGAGGCCGGGGCCATGGAGATCGCCTCCCGCTCGCGGGGGACGCCCCGCCTGGCCAACCGCTTCCTGAAACGGGTGCGGGATTTCGCGCAGGTGCGCTACGACGGCGAGATCACCCGCGAGATCGCGGACGAGACGCTGAAGATCCTTCAGGTGGATGCGCTGGGCCTGGACCGGACGGACCGGAACATGCTCCGCATGATCATTGAAAACTATGCCGGCGGGCCGGTCGGCCTGGACACGCTGGCGGCCGCCCTCGGCGAGGACGCGGGCACCATGGAAGACGTGGTGGAGCCCTACCTGCTGCAGAACGGATTCATCAAACGGACGCCCCGCGGACGGATGGTGACGGCCAGGGCCTACGAGCACCTGGGCTTCGCCCCGCCGCCCCTGCAGGAGACACTGCCGTTTTGAACGGGAATACGGGAGCCCCGCGGCTGCCCTTTCCGATAGAAAAAAGCCCGGCCCCTGAAGCCGAGGAAGGAGCAAAACATGGAAGAAAACACCTCGAAAAACTTCATTGAGCAGTTCATCGATGAAGACCTGGCGGAGGGCGTGTACGATCACGTCTGCACCCGGTTCCCGCCGGAGCCCAACGGCTACCTGCATATCGGGCACGCCAAATCCATCCTGCTGAACTACGGCCTGGCCGTAAAGTACGGCGGCCAGTTCAATATGCGCTTTGACGACACCAACCCCACCAAGGAAAAGACGGAATACATGGAGTCCATCCTGACCGATATCCGCTGGCTGGGAGCGGACTGGGGCGAGCACCTGTACTACGCTTCGGATTATTTCCCGAAGATGTACGAATGCGCCCTGCTGCTGATCGACAAAGGCCTCGCCTACGTGGATGACCTTTCCGCGGACGAGATCCGCGCCTACCGCGGCACCCTGACGGAGCCCGGCAAGGAGAGCCCCTGCCGGAACCGTTCCGTGGAAGAGAACCGCCGCCTGTTCCTGGAGATGAAGGACGGCAAATACGCGGACGGCGAAAAAGTGCTGCGCGCCAAGATCGACATGGCCTCTTCGAACATGAACATGCGCGACCCGGTCATCTACCGCGTGGCGCACGTGCCGCACTACAATACCGGGGACACCTGGTGCATCTACCCGATGTACGATTTCGCGCACCCGATCGAGGACGCCATCGAAGGCATCACCCATTCCATCTGCACGCTGGAGTTTGAGGACCACCGGCCGCTGTACGACTGGGTGAAGATCAACTGCGATTTCAAAAACCCGCCGCGCCAGATCGAATTCGCCAAGCTGTACCTGAAGGACGTGGTCACCGGCAAGCGCTATATCAAGCGGCTGGTGGAAAACGGCACCGTGGACGGCTGGGACGATCCCCGGCTGGTCTCCATCAGCGGTCTGCGCCGCCGCGGCTATACCCCGGAATCCATCAAGATGTTCGTGGACATGTGCGGCGTCTCCAAGGCCAACTCCATCGCGGAGCTGCCGGCCCTGGAATACTGCATCCGCGAGGACTTAAAGACGAAGGTGCCGCGCCTGATGGCGGTGCTGGATCCCGTGAAGCTGGTCATCGAAAACTATCCGGAAGGACAGATCGAAGAACTGAGCATCCCCAACAACCTGGAAAATCCGGAACTGGGCGAGCGCACGGTCCCCTTCGGCCGCGAGCTGTACATCGAACGCGAGGACTTCATGATCGACCCGCCGAAGAAGTATTTCCGCCTCTTCCCGGGCAATGAAGTCCGCCTGATGGGCGCGTATTTCGTGAAATGCACCGGATATGAGACCGATGAAAACGGCAACGTCACCCTGGTGCGCGCCACCTATGATCCGGAGACGAAGAGCGGATCCGGCTTCGAAGGCCGCAAGGTCAAAGGCACCATCCACTGGGTGGAAGCCACGACGGCCGGCCATGTGACCGCGCGCCTGTACGAGAACCTGATCGACGAAGAAAAGGGCATGTTCAACGAAGAGGGCGGCCTGAACCTGAACCCCCGCTCCCTGGTGGTCTGCGAAAACTGCGTGGTGGAGCCGCTGCTGATGGAGGCGAAGCCGTACGACCGCTTCCAGTTCGTGCGGAACGGCTATTTCTGCGCGGACGCCCATGACTCCGCGCCTGGCGCGCCGGTCTTCAACCGCATCGTCCCGCTGAAGAGCAGCTTCAAACTGCCCGCGGCGGTAAAATAAAATCTTTCCGGGCGGCATCATGCCGCCCTTTTTGCAGGATGACCCTATGAATTACCGATGCCTGATCCTGGATCACGACGATACCGTGGTGGATTCCACCGCTACGGTGCACTATCCGGCTTTCCTGGCGTTCATGAAGCAGTTCCGCGGCGGCACGGACGTCACGCTGGAGCAGTATTTTACCTATAATTTTTCCCCCGGCGTCCTTCCGTTCTTCCAGGAGATCATCGGCCTGAACGAGGAGGAACTGAAGGCGGAGGAGGCCTTCTGGCGCGCCTATGTCCGCCGCCACGTCCCGCAGGCCTACCCGGCCATGAAGGACCTGCTCTGGAAAGTCAGGGAAGCGGGCGGCCTGCTCTGCGTCGTCTCGCATTCCTTCAGCGACTACGTCCGGCGGGACTACGAGGCGAACGGCCTTCCCGAACCGGACATGCTGTTCGGCTGGGAGGTCCCGAAAGCCATCCGGAAGCCGGAGCCGTACAGCGTCCTGGCGATCCTGGACCGCTATGACCTGCGCCCGGAAGAGGTGCTTGTCGTGGATGACTTAAAGCCCGGCTACGACATGGCGGCGGCCGCGGGCGTGCCCTTCGCCGCCGCCGGCTGGGCCGGGGACTATCCGGCCGTCGAATCCTTCATGCGCGCCCATTGCGAACACTACTGCAGGACCATCGGGGAACTGGCCGCCCTGATCGGTCTGAACGGCTGACAAGCCGTCGGAAAAGGAGGAAGAACATGAAAAAACTGCCCCGGCTTCCCGCGTACGGGCGCTCTGGGGCATGATAACTGTATTCGGGCTTTTCCTCGGCCAAGACCGCAGTGCTCAGTTTCACTGCCCAAACCAAATACAATGGTCTGCAGTACCGCTGTCTCATCACAGATGAGAACGGGAAGACGCTTACGTCGACGGCCGTGACCCTGACGGTAAACTGACCGACGGCCTAATGATGCTTCCCCTTGCACAAAAAAAGGGCTGCCGCATTGATCTGTGGCAGCCTTTTTCATCCCGGAAGAACAAGGGATCCGGTCACTCGTTCAGATGATCTTTGACCTCTTCTACGGTCTCTTTGATCTCTTCCTTGATGTTCTCGACACCCTCTTTGACCTCTTCGAAGACCGCGTCCACGGGGCCCTCTTCCCCGTTGTCTTCCGCGGCCTTGCGCTCCGCGGCGGCTTTCTTGGCGCCTTCCACGGCTTCCTTCACGTCGGCCAGGGCCTTCTTCAGACCGGTCAGGATGTCTTCGGAGGCGTTTTTGGCGTCTTCGCGGAAGCGTTCCATGGCTTTGGCGGCTTCGTCTTTGAAGCGGGCCCTGATCTCCTCGGCGTCCAGTTCCTCGCCGTCGATGGTATAAGTGGCTTTCCAGGAATGCTCGTCGTCAGCGGATCTCTTCAGTTCGTCGAGTTCGGCGTCCAGCGACTCCTCGGCGGTCTGCTGTTTTTCAGACATCTTTTTCAGATAGATCAGGCCGCCGGCCATGGCGGCGCCGGCGATCATGGCGGCTAAGGTATTGTGCTTGCCCATTCTGTTACCTCCTTGTCTATATGGTTCGTGCGGGACCGCAATAAAGTTCCGGAAATATTGTATCGGAAACGCTTTCAATTGTAAAGACTTGCCGGGAAAAATGAGAAAAAATTCCGGACGGGGCGGAGAGCGCGGCGGAAAATCGGAAGCAAACCGCCGGCAAAGCCTTTACAAGCAGGGGCTCCCGGCCGTATAATGGCCGCAGACTAAAACATGACGGCAGACAGGAGGAAGACCTATGCTGATGACATCCGCCGAAGCGGCCAAATACTTAAGAAAACTGAACGAGGAACTGGCGTCCCTGCGGAGCCGGGAAGAGCAGAGCAGACAGTTCACCGTCTCCCTGGGAGAGAAAGAAGAGGAACTGCGCCCGGCATATGATTACGAGGCCGCGCGGGACGCGATGCTGGCGCTGGAAGAGAAGATCCGGCGGGTCAAGCACGCCGTGAACTGCTTCAACTGCACCACGGAAGTTCCCGGCTTCGGCATGACCGTGGACCAGATGCTGATCTATCTGCCGCAGCTGAACATGCGGAAGCTGAAGCTGGCCGCGATGAAGGACGTCCTGCCCCGCACGCGCGTGGCGCGCTACAACAGCAATCTGGTGGAATACACCCTGATCAACTACGACCCGGAGCAGGTCGCGGCGGATCATGAGGCCGCCGCCGACGAGCTCGGCCGGGCCCAGAACGCCCTGGACGTGGTCAATACCACCCTGCGGTTCGAAGTGGAAGAGTAAAACGGCCCGCGGACGGCCGTTGCGGTCTTTTCCGCTGCTTTCCCTCTTTTTGTTCTCTCTGGGAACATTTTTGATCTGAAGTCCCGGTTCAAAGTCGGAGTTATCCGTTATTTTCTTTGTGTTATCCGTTATCCGGCCGGGTTCAATGTACGGACATGTGAAGACGATCTTTTTCGGGAAAACAGGAAAACTTCCGGGCGGGTGAAGTTCGGTTTCAGCCCGTCCATTTTTCGTATAAAAAAGGCCGCTGTGTCAGCGGCCGGCATTCCGGAAGGAACCGCAGGGGCCGCTGATGCAGCGGCCCTTCCTGTTTCGTCACGGCCTCAGTTCTTCCTCCGGCAGATCCGCCAGCATTCCCAGCAATTCCAGCACTTCCTTCTTCAGCGCGCCGCCTTTGAGCGCTTCCAGGAAGAAGCACACCTGCGGCCAGCCTGCCGTCAGCGCGATCCAGGTATACCGGCCCATCGCCTCTTTTTCCGCTTCGGCCGCGTGATAGAGCGTCAGCATGCGGCCCTGGTATTCCCGGTATCCGGCCAGCGTGCGCGAAAGCCGTTCGCCCGCGCCGATGGGCTCCGTGACTTCTTCCTGAAATCCGCCGCCCAGGTTGGCAAAATAATTCACGATCACTTCCGTGCCGGCCAGGTTGAAATCGATGAAGCCGGCCAGATGGCCGTCCGGCCCCACCAGCACGTTGCTGCTGTTCTCATCCCCCTGGAACACGCAGCGGGGGAGAGAGTGGGCCGCGGCTTTCAGGGCGGCGCGGACGGCGTCGTGCTTCCGCGTCAGGCGGTCCGCCAGGGCGGATCCGCCCAGATCGCGAAGCGCCGCGGTCAGGCAGTTGAAATTCTGCTGCTTCTCGTCGATCCCCGCCTCCCGGTCGAAAGGACTCAGGTCGAACAGACTGTACATGCCCATCGTTTCGGACAGGTCCGTGTTCCGGTACCGCTCCGCAAAGAGGGCGACGCTGTCCAGCACTTCCTGCCAGAGGGCCTTTTCGTCGAAGGAAGAGGGCTGATCCCGCATCAGGTCGGCCATCAGCGGCAGGTCCACGTACTCCGCCAGATAAACGGAAAACGGGCCGCGGGCGTGGAAAAAGCGGCCTTGCGGGTCCGGCAGATAGGCCGGGCAGGTGAGTCCGAAATCCCGGTAGCGGCCGATCAGGCGGTTCAGGCCGGCCAGACGGCGCTCGGTCATGTCCGGGGCCTTCACCAGGCGCAGGACCCAGCGTCTGTCGATGATGTAGTTCAGGCGGATGTCGTCACCGCCGTGCGATGAGTCGATCAGGCGGATATCGCCGGTCCCGGCATACCCGTAGGCGGCCAACAGGGCCAGGATCTCTCCGCGGTCCGGGGGCGTCAGGTCCGCCGGGAAATGACGGCCGGGGGTCAGGGGAGTGCTGTCAGGCATAAAGTTTCCTCCAGATCAGTCCTGAGAACGGTATTGGTACAGCGCCGCCAGGCCGCCGTGGGAGGTCTCGCGGTATTTTTCATTCATGTCCTTCCCGGTCTGGTACATGGTCTGCACCACTTCGTCAAAGGAGATCTTCCGGGACCCGGTCAGGAAATGGGAGAGGTTGACGGAACTGACGGCACGCATCGCGGCGACCGCGTTCCGTTCGATGCAGGGGATCTGCACGAGGCCGTTCACCGGGTCGCAGGTGAGGCCCAGCGAGTGCTCCATCGCGATCTCGGCCGCGTATTCGATCTGGTTGTCGTCCAGTCTGTAGAGGCTGGCCAGCGCCGCGGCCGCCATGGAGCAGGCGGAGCCGATCTCGGCCTGGCAGCCGCATTCCGCGCCGGAAACGGAGGCGTTGGTGCGGATCACGTTGCCGATCAGGGCTGCCACCGCCAGCGCGTCCAGGATCTCTTCCTCCGGGAAACCGCGGTCGTTCTGCATGTAATACAGCACCGAGGGCAGCACGCCGCAGGCGCCGCACGTGGGAGCGGTCACCACCACGCCCTCCGCCGCGTTTTCCTCGCTTACGGCGTAAGCGTAAGCGGCAATGGTGCGGTTCATGGTCACGTCCGGGCTCTCGTTGTAGCAGCGGGTCTTGAGCAGCTCTCCGGCCCGGCGGGCGATATTGAGGCCCCCGGGCAGAACGCCTTCTGCCTGCAGGCCCCGTTCGACGGCGTCCTGCATCGCGTTCCAGACGTCGGCCAGATAGGGGATCAGGCCGGGGCCTTCCGTCTGTTTGATGAAATCCAGCAGGCGGATGCCTTCCTGATAGCAGTAGTAGCGGATCTCACCGAAATTCTTCTGCGGATAGATCTCGCGCTCCTCCCCGGCCGGGACCTGCGGCCAGCGGATGGATCCGCCGCCGATGCTCATGACCTGCCGTTCGCCCAGCAGCCGCCCGTCCTGATAAGCCCGGAACAGCATCGTATTGGGATGGGGAAGGTCCGTCGTTTCCTTATCAAAGATCAGGTCCGCTTCGGGCAGGATGCGGCGGATGGCTTTTTCCGTCCCGTGGCCTTCGCCGGTAAAGGCCAGCGAGCCGTAGAGCGTCACCTGGAAAGCGTCCGCTTCCGGGTACTGTTCCCGGAACCATTTGGCGGCCCGGAAGGGGCCGACGGTGTGGGAACTGGAAGGGCCCTGACCGATTTTATAGACGGTTTTGATGGTGCGCATGGGATCATCCTTTCTGGCTATCTGCCGGGCGGTGAGAAAAAGGGGCGGCGCGAAGCCGCCCCGGACGGGATCAGTTCATCCGCCTGTTCCACAGTTTCCGGAACAGGGCTTCCACCTGCTCGTGGAGCAGCAGCGTGGGCAGGAAAGCGCTGACCGCCAGCATCAGCTCCCAGGGGATGTCCGTGATGATGTAGGCTTTCAGATTCCGGATCTGATTGGTCAGCACGAGGGCTGTGGGCACGATCATGGTCCAGCTGTACAGAAAGGCGAATCCCGCGTTGGCAAAGGCCAGGGGGATGCTGCTTTCCGTTTTCCGGAGCAGCGTGCAGGTGATGAGCGGCCCCCACATCCAGCCGATCCACTGGGCCGTGGTGAAGATCGGGTTGAGCGAGCCCCACAGGGTGGAGTCCAGCAGCAGATAGACAGTCACGATGGCGGCGGTCCGCCCCAGCCCCAGCACTTTCGCGTACAGGAGGATGAGGAAGAAATTCAGCGTCACGTTCGGCAGGAAGGTGAGCAGCTGTTTCTGCAGGAGCAGGATCGCCGTCAGGGCCGCCATTACAACGATCTCATAAACGGGTAAAGGCGGTTTTTTCATGATTTACGGAGCAATATATACCGTGTTGATGAACTCGATCCTGTCGCCGTCGGCAAAAGGCTGGGTGGTCACGCCTTCCGACGCGTACTCGCCGTTGATGTAGAAGGCGATGTAGGTGTGGTAATCGGCGGGGGTGGTCAGGCTTTCGAGGGTCATCAGGAAACCGTTGTCGATGGTGACGTTCTCAAAGTTGGCTTCCAGCAGATCCGCCACGGTCTGGCCGGCCATGAAACCGACTTCTTTTTCGGCCAGGACGTTGTCTTTTTCATCCTTCACGGTAATGGTGACGTGGCCGTCGAATTCATCCGCCGGGACGGTCTCCGGGAGGTAGACCGTGTTGATGAACTCGATCTTATCGCCGTCGGCAAAAGGCTGCGTAGTCACGCCCTGCATCGCATATTCGCCGTTGACGAAGAAGGCGATGTAGGTGTGGTAATCGGCGGGCGTGGTCAGGCTTTCGAGGGTCATCAGGAAGCCGTTGTCGATGGTGACGTTCTCAAAGTTGGCTTCCAGCAGGTCCGCGACGGTCTGGCCGGCCATGAAACCGACTTCCTTTTCGGCCAGGACGCTGTCGTTTTCGTCCTTCACGGTGATGGTGACGTGGCCGTCGAATTCATCGGGTTCCGCGGTAGTGTCCTCAGGGATGTACACGGTATTGACGAATTCGATCTTGTCGCCGTCGGTGAAAGGCTGGGTGGTCACGCCCTGCATCGCGTACTCGCCATTGACATAGAAGGCGATGTAGGTGTGGTAGTCGGCGGGCGTGGTCAGGCTTTCGAGGGTCATCAGGAAGCCGTTGTCGATGGTGACGTTCTCAAAGTTGGCTTCCAGCAGATCGGCTACGGTCTGGCCGGCCTTGAAGCCGACTTCCTTATCGGCCAGGACTTTGCCGTTTTCGTCCTTCACGGTGATGGTGATGTGGCCGTCCACCGCTTCGGCGGGTTCGGTGGGGATTTCCGTGGCAGGCGCTTCGGTCACGGGGGCTTCGGTCCCCGGAGCCTCGGTCGCGGGGGCTTCGGTGGTGACGGCAGGGGCTTCCGTCGGAGCCGCGGCGGTGCGGCGGGGCTGTCCGCCCTTGTTCCCGAAAATGAGCCAGCAGGCAACGCCGAGCACCAGCAGCGCTGCCGCTGCCAGTACGATCTTCAGGGTCTTCTTATTCATTTGTTTTCGCAAGGGATCTTCAGTCTTCGGCCGTGATCCGGCGGCGGAAGCCTCAAGGCTTGCAATCCTCCTAAAAAATGCTTTCGGGTAAGTCTCCTGGCTCCGCTTCTTCCTCGGACCGCCTTCTCACAGGATCTCCCGCAATGGCTGAGTTTCCTCCCGGCCCTCGTCCGCGATACAGTTGCCGGTACAGCTGAGGCCTTTCACCTCATTCCTCGTTACGGCCTCGCGGCCACCCGATGCGGACACATTATAGCAGGATGTCCGGTATAAAACAAGGGGGCGGTGCCGTCACCGCCCCCGAAAAATACCGGGTCTGCCGCCCCGGGCCGGAAGGATCCGGTACGCGGCGGCGCTCCGGCCGTCCGATCAGAACTCGATCCCCTTCCGGGCCGGGATGCCCCGGTCGAAGGGGTGCTTGATCTTTTTCATCTCGGTCACGTAATCCGCCAGCTCCACCAGGGCGGGAGAGGGATCGCGGCCGGTCAGGACAACTTCCAGGCCGTCGGGCTTGTTCTGCAGGAACCGGATGACCGCCTCCTCCGGGACCATGCCGCAGGAAATGGCGCCGAGGATCTCGTCCAGGACCAGCAGATCGTACTGGTCCTCCGCGGCAAGGCGGACCGCCTCCCCGAACAGGCCGGTGAAATCCGCGCGGGCTCGGACTTTTTCTTCGTCGTCCATGGTCCAGATGAAGCCGTAAGGCTTTTCGCAGACCAGGATGCGGATGCCGGGGATCAGGCGGAGCGCGCTCAGCTCCGCGGAATCGCCGCGCTTCAGGTATTGGGTGAAGAGCACCTTCCGGCCGGCGCCGGCGGCGCGCACGGACAGGCCCACGGAAGCCGTGGTCTTGCCCTTGTTTTCCCCGCAGTAGATATGGATCAGACCGCTCATAAGACTTTTCCTCCAATGACAGGTGTTGGTTTCACCGCTTATGGTAGCGTGACAGGAAGCATTTGTCAATTTGGAAAAAGCGTGGTATGATACGCGCAGAAACGAAGGGTGATGCCAAATGAGACTGCTGGATCTGACAGCCGGGGAACCGGCGGTGGCGATGCTGGGCATGTGCAAGAATGCCGGCAAGACCACCGCGCTGAACCGTCTGATCCGCGAGCTGGGGGAAGCGGGCGCGGCGTCCGCGGCGCTCACCAGCATCGGACGCGACGGCGAAGCCCGGGACCTGGTCACGGGGACGGACAAACCGCCCATCTATATGCGCGAAGGCATGCTGGCCGCCACGGCGGAACAGCTTTTATCGCTGTGCGACGTTTCCCGGGAGATCCTGTCCGCCACGGGGCTGTACACGAGCCTGGGCGAGGTGATCCTGTTCCGGGCGCGGAGCGACGGCTTCGTGCAGCTGGCCGGCCCGGGCATCGTGGCCCACATGAAGCGGCTGCGGGGCGAGTTCGCCCGCTTCGGGGCGTCGCCGGTGCTGATCGACGGCGCGCTCAGCCGCCTGAGTCTGCTGGCCGGGGCGTCCGACGGGGTCTGCGTCCTGTCCACCGGCGCTTCGCTGGACCGGAACCCGGACCGCGTGGTGGCGGAAACGGCCTATGTGGCGGCCCTGCTGGGGCTGCCGGAAAAGGCGGCGCCCGGAGCGCCGCGGGGGAAACTGACCCTGTTCGGGGCGGAGCCCGAAGGCCGGCCGGTCACGGACCTGGCGCGGATCGGCCGCGCGGAGCCGGAGGAAACGCTGCTTTCGGAAGGCGCCTTCACGGAGACGCAGGCCCGCGCGCTGCTCAGAGGCTATACGAAGAAGGAAGGCCTGACCCTGCTGGTGCGGGACGCCAGCTGCCTGATGCTGAAGCGGGAGACGTACGAAGCGCTCGCCGCCCGCGGCATGGACTTTGCGGTCCGGCAGGGGACCCGGCTGGCCGCGGTGACGGTCAACAGCGTTTCCGCCGGCGGCTGGCGCTTCGACGGCGATGAGTTCCGGGAAAAAATGCAGGCGGCGGTGAACGTGCCGGTGCTGGACGTGAAGAAATAAAGCAGGCGGGCGCGGAAGGCTCCGCCGGAGAATACGACATGATCAGACTGAGTTACGAACAGAAAGAAGACATCGGCCTCAAATATGTGCGGGACATGCTGGATCCGGCAAGCCCTTACGGCGTGAAATATCTGAAAGCCGAGGGGTTTTACGGGTCGGCCCGGCAGCAGGCGCTGGAAGAGGAACTGAACAATATCGCCCTGCTGCGGCGGGACCTGGAGGAAGCCGGGGACGCCGCGGCGGACCTGGTGCACGCGCTGAGCGAGCTGAAGGACCTGTCCGGGACGTTCGCAAACGGAATGACGCAGGCGCTCACGGAGGTGGAATTGTTCGAACTGTCCGCGTTCTGCCGGCGGATGCGGGAACTGAAGCGGCTGGCGGAGAAACTGCCGTCGTATCCGCAGCTGGCCGGAACACGGCTGGAACCGGTGGAGGACGCGCTGCGGGTGCTGGATCCCGCGGGAAGCAGCGCAGGCGGGTTTTATATTGAAGATGACCGCACGCCCGCATTGGCCCGCGCGCGCGGCGCCAAACGAGCGGCGGAACTGAAGCTGCGCGCCGCGGCGGAAGAGGAGCGGGAGGAACTGCTGCGGCAGCGGCAGGAGGCGGCCCGGCAGGAGGAAGACGCCCTGCGGGCGGTCTACGCCGCGATGAGCGCGGCCCTGCGTCCGTATCTGCCTGTATTGCAGCGGGATGCGGCGGCGGCCGGCCGGCTGGACGCGGACATCGCGAAAGCCCTGCTGGCCCGGCGTCTTGGCTGTACGCGCCCGGAAATGGGCGGCGGGGACCTGGTGCTGGAAGAGGCCGTCCACCCGCAGGTGGCGGCAGCCCTGGCGGAACGGGGCCGGGATTTCACGCCCATCACCATGACCCTGTCCCGCGGCGTGACCGTGCTGACCGGCGCCAACATGGGCGGGAAAAGCATCGCCCTGAAGACGGCGCTCTTAAATGCGGCGCTGGCCTTGAGCGGCTGCTTCGTCTTTGCGCGGCGCGCCCGCGTGCCGTTTTTTGACCGGATCGAAGTGATCAACCGCGACTTCTCCAACGCCTCGCAGGGCCTCTCCAGCTTCGGCGGCGAGATCCTGCGGCTGAAGGAAGCGCTGGAAAACCTGCGCGAAGGAGGCCTGTCCCTGATCGTCATGGACGAGCTGGCCCGCGGCACCAACGCCCGCGAAGGCGCGCACATCGCCCGCGGGACCGTGCGTTATCTGGCGGACAAAAATGCCGTGACGCTGCTCGCTACGCATTATGACGGCGCGGCGGAAGGCGCCGTCCGTCATTACCAGGTGAAGGGCCTGGCGGAGCGGGACGAAGCCGCCTGGCAGCCCGCCGGGGACGGCCGGGACGGCCTGCGGCGGATCGAAAACGCGATGGATTACGGCCTGATCGAGGTCCGGCCGGGGACGGAATGCCCCCGCGACGCCGTCGCCATCTGCCGCCTGCTGGGCCTGCCGGAGGAAATCCTGTCATGACGGCGGAAAAGACCCCGAAAAAGAAAAAGAAGAGAGAAGCCGGCCTGCTGCGGATCATGCCCCTGAACTTCGCCGTCGGTTTTTCCGGGCCGGTCATCTTTTTCGGCGCGATGATGATCCTGCTCCATACGGGAGCCTGGTGCGTGCCGCTGTTCCTTTCGTATCTCGCCCTGCTGATCATGCCTTCGGCGTACTGGGTCGGCCGGCGGGATCTGAACAACCAGCATTATGTCCTGGGGGACGAGGTGTTTTATACGGAATATCCGGAGGAAAGGAAAAAAGCCCTCCGCCGGATGCGCCGGAAGGGCATCCCGGGCGAACGGCAGGACGTGGCGGAACGATACCGCCGGGAACCGGTGCCGGAGTTCGGAGAAGAGAATGAACGGTTCATAAAGGAACGCCGCCGGGGCCGCCTGCTGTTCCTCATCGCCGCGGTCCTGCTGGCCGCGCTGGCGGCCTGGCTGTTTGTACAGACGGAACATCTCTGGCGGGTCAACCGCGGCGCCGGGCGGAAACAGCCGGATCTCTCGTGGATCTTCCCGCTGGCGGGCGGGATCCTGGTGCTGGCCACGGCGCTCCTCGCGCTGTTCCGGAGGAAAAATCGCTGGCTGTATCTGGCTGCCCAGCTCGTGCTGCTGTTCGGCGCGTGGGGCGCTTACGTCTCCGTGTCCGTGAACGCGCGCCTGGTGCTGGCGGACGTCCTGAAGGGCTTCGGCTGCGCCGTTCTGTACGCCCTGATCTGGTTCGGCCCGCTGCATTTTGCCAGAGACCTGAGATCCCGGGAGGAGGCGTACCGGGTATATGCGGAACAGCAGATCGAACTGTTCGAACTCGGCTGCTTTGATGAGGACGTGCTGCGCATACGGTTGGAAAAACGGCGGCAGACCGGGTAAAAAATGCTTGATTTTTTTCTCTTTTTTATTATAATGTTCGTGTGATATCCGCGGACACCGTCCGCGGGATGTGCCAGTATTTACAATCGAACAAGACCGATAGAGGCGCAGGGCGCAGGGTAACGTTCCTTCCATGGCATCAGGCAGTGCCGAAGGAGCGCGAAGGGGCGCTTTGCCGAAGGATGCGGCCGGCCGACGCCGTTTCCTGGGAACCGGGCCCATCGCCAGTTCCTGTCATGATGATCATGAAGCGCTATCCGAGGAATGACCCGGACGGCGCTTGTTCTTTATGGGGGCCGCATCGCCCCGCTGCCAAAACACATTTTACCGAGGAGGACATCCAGATGAAATCACTCATTCGCATCCGCATGGGAGCGGAAGACGCCCATTACGGCGGGAACCTGGTGGACGGCGCCCATATGCTCCACCTGTTCGGTGACGTGGCCACCGAGCTGCTGATCCGCCACGACGGCGACGAAGGCCTGTTCTGCGCCTACGACAACGTGGAATTCCTGGCGCCCGTGTTCGCCGGCGATTACATCGAGGCGGAAGGGGAGATCGTCCACGTGGGCAACACCTCCCGCAAGATGGTCTTTGAGGCCCGCAAGGTGATCGTGCCCCGCCCGGACATCAATGAATCCGCCTGCGACGTGCTGGAGGAGCCGATCGTGGTCTGCCGGGCCAGCGGTACCTGCGTGGTCCCGAAGGATAAGCAGCGGGGGAACCGCTGATGGAAAAACTCATCATCACCGCCGCCATCTGCGGCGCGGAAGTGACCAAGGAGCAGAATCCCGCTGTGCCCTACACGGTCGAGGAGATCGTGCGCGAAGCGAAGAGCGCCTATGACGCCGGCGCCGCCATCGTGCATCTGCACGTGCGCCGGGACGACGGCACGCCCACGCAGGACCGCGAGCGGTTCCGCGAATGCATCGACGCCATCCGGAAGGAGATCCCGGACGTGATCCTGATCCCCTCTACCGGCGGCGCCGTGGGCATGACCGCCGAAGAGCGCCTGCAGCCCACCGAGCTGTTCCCGGAGATGGCCACGCTGGACTGCGGCACCTGCAACTTCGGCGACGACGTCTTTGAAAACACCATGCCCATCATGCGGGCGTTCGGGAAGCGGATGCTGGAAAACCGCATCAAGCCCGAATACGAATGCTTCGAAATGGGCCATCTGGATACCGTGCTGACCATGGCTCGCAAGGGACAGGTCCCCGGCGCGCCCATGCAGTTCAATTTTGTGCTGGGCGTCCCCGGCTGCGCTCCGGCCACGGTGGAGAACCTGGCCTGGCTGGTGCGGAACATCCCGGCCGGCAGCACCTGGACCGCCACCGGCATCGGCCGCGCGGCCTTCCCCATGGCCGCCGCCGCCATCATCATGGGCGGCAACGTGCGCGTCGGCTTTGAGGACAACCTGTACCTCGAAAGAGGCGTCCTTGCGAAAAGCAACGGAGAACTCGTCGCCAAGGTCGTCCGCCTTGCCAGGGAACTGGGGCGGGAGATCGCGACGCCCGCGGAAGCCCGGAAGATCCTGGGCCTGTGACCGATCGCCCGCGCAGGATCATTCATTCACAAAAACCCGGAGGCCGGCGTCCCGCCGGTCCGCCGGAACAAATTGACGGCAGAGGCCGGCCGCCCGCCGGTCCGCCCCCAAGAGGAAAAACAGAGAGGAGACTTACCCCATGGAACAGCTGAAAGGCAATAAATACGGCACCCACCGCGTCATCGAGCCCAAGGGCGTCCTGACCCAGGCGGCCTGGAAGATCGACAACGACATGACCAAGCATTACTCCAACGAGATCATCTGCGACGTGATCTCCCTGAACATCGACTCCGCGTCCTTCACGCAGATCGAAGAAGCCTGCGGCGGCGACGAGCAGAAGATCGGCGAAATGATCATGGGCATCGTGGCCGAGCGCGGCAAGCAGCAGAACCCGGTCACCGGCTCCGGCGGCATGTTCATCGGCAAGGTCGCTTACATCGGCGACGACCTGAAGGACCGCGACCTGAAGGTGGGCGACAAGATCGCTTCCCTGGTGAGCCTGTCCCTGACCCCGCTGAAGATCGATAAGATCCTGGCCATCCACAAGGCCATCGACCGTGTGGACATCGTCGGCCAGGCCGTGCTGTTCGAAAGCGGCCTGTACGCCAAGCTGCCCGACGACATGTCCGAAGCGCTGGCCCTGGCGGCCCTCGACGTGGCCGGCGCGCCGGCCCAGGCCCGCCGCCTGCCCAAGGAAGGCGACAGCGTGCTGATCCTGGGCGCCAACGGCAAATCCGGCGTGCTCTGCGCATATGAAGCCATGAAGAAGGTCGGCCCGAACGGCAACGTGGTCGGCGTGGTCCGCAACCCGAAGCAGGTCCCCGGCCTGATGGAACTGGGCGTGTACCACAAAGTGGTGGTGGCCTCCGCCACCGAGCCCGTCGCCGTGCTGGAAGCGGCCCTGGAAGCCAACGGCGGGAAGGAATACGACCTGTCCATCAGCTGCGTGAACGTGGAAGCCTGCGAGATGAGCGCCATCCTGCCCGTCAAAGAGGGCGGCACGGTCTACTTCTTCTCCATGGCCACCAGCTTCACCCGCGCGGCCCTGGGCGCCGAAGGCGTAGGCAAGGACATCACGATGATCGTCGGCAACGGCTACGCGAAGAACCACGCGGAGATCACGCTGAACGTGCTGCGCGAAAACGCGAAGATCCGTGAATTATTCGACAAGAAGTACGTATAACAGGCATAAAGGAGAGAACGTCATGCAGACCCGCAACGGATTATTTGCCAAAGTGCCGGCAGAACAGTGGAACGACTGGAAATGGCAGGTGCGCAACCGCATCGAGACGGTGGAGGACCTGAAAAAGTATATCGCGATCACGCCCGAAGAGGAAGAAGGCATCCGCCAGTGCCTGGGCGTGCTGCGCATGGCCATCACCCCCTACTACCTGTCCCTGATCGATCTGGACGATCCCCACGACCCGATCCGCCGCCAGGCCATCCCGACGGCCCAGGAACTGCATAAAGCGGACGCGGATCTGCTGGATCCCCTGCATGAGGACACGGACTCCCCGGTGAAGGGCCTGACCCACCGCTATCCGGACCGCGTGCTGCTGCTGGTGACGGACCAGTGCTCCATGTACTGCCGCCACTGCACGCGCCGCCGCTTCGCCGGCCAGCACGACCAGGCCGTGCCGCTGGAGCAGATAGACGCCTGCATCGAATATGTGCGGAACCATCCGGAAGTGCGCGACGTCCTGATCTCCGGCGGCGACCCGCTGGTGATGAGCGACGACCGTCTGGAATACATCATCGCCAAGGTGCGCGAGATCCCGCACGTGGAGATCGTCCGCATCGGCAGCCGCACGCCGGTCGTCATGCCGCAGCGCGTCACGCCCGAACTGTGCGCGATGCTGAAGAAATACCACCCGGTATGGCTGAACACCCATTTCAACCATCCGAAGGAAGTCACCGAAGAATCCAAACGCGCCTGCGCGATGCTGGCGGACGCCGGCGTCCCGCTGGGCAACCAGAGCGTACTGCTGGCCGGCGTCAACGACTGCGTCTTCACCATGAAGAAACTGGTGCATGAACTGGTCAGGATGCGCGTGCGGCCGTACTATATCTACCAGTGCGACCTGTCCATGGGCCTGGAGCATTTCCGCACGCCGGTGGGCAAGGGCATCGAGATCATCGAGGGCCTGCGCGGCCACACCAGCGGTTTCTGCGTGCCCACCTTCGTCGTGGACGCGCCCGGCGGCGGCGGCAAGATCCCGGTGATGCCGGACTACGTGATCTCCCAGACGCCCCGCAAGGTGATCCTGCGCAACTTCGAAGGCGTGATCACCACCTACACGGAGCCCGAAAACTATAAGGAGACCTGCCAGTGCGAATACTGCCGCGGCGAAAAGCCGGCGAAGCTGGTCGGCGTGGCCGGGCTGGAGCGCGGCCAGGCA
Organism: Lachnospiraceae bacterium; assembly: GCA_017428105.1. Classification (GTDB taxonomy): domain Bacteria; phylum Bacillota; class Clostridia; order Lachnospirales; family Lachnospiraceae; genus UBA6987. Next base: position 31,898 of record JAFRRM010000015.1, read on the forward strand.
TTGAGCCTGGAGCCCAAGGGACTGGCCCGCACCGAGCGCTGCAGCTGCAAAGGGGAATAAATATGGCAAGCAAGATCGGTTTAGACCAGGCGCTGGTGGATAAGGCCCGCGCGTCCGCCGCCCGGGTGGCGGAGGATACGCAGCGCTTCATCGACCGGCACACCACCGTCGCGGTGGAACGGACGGTCTGCCGCCTGCTGGGCATCGACGGGATCAACGACGTGGAGGTCCCCATGCCCAACGTGGTGGTGGAGCATCTGACGGAAAAGAATATCCTGGCGGACGGCGCGGCGCTGCGCATCGGCAACGCGATGGCGGAACTGGGGCTGGGCCCGCAGGAGATCGCCGAAGGCATCGACCGCGGCGAGATCGACCTGGCGGCGCTTCCGCTGCATCCGGACGCGGAGATCCGCGCGGCCCTGGCACCCGCGGTCGCGGCCACGATGGCCCGCATCCGCACCAACGTCGCGAAACGCAGGGAATATCTGACGGAGTTCGGCGACAAGAAGGGCCCGTACATCTATCTGATCGTCGCCACCGGCAACATTTACGAAGACATCACCCAGGCCAAGGCGGCGGCCAAGCAAGGCGCGGACGTCATCGCCGTGATCCGCACCACCGGCCAGAGCCTGCTGGACTTCGTGCCCTACGGCGCGACCACGGAAGGCTTCGGCGGCACCTACGCCACCCAGGAGAACTTCCGTCTGATGCGCGCGGCCCTGGACGAAGTGGGAGAGGAGCAGCACCGCTGCATCCGCCTCTGCAACTACTGCTCCGGTCTCTGCATGCCGGAGATCGCGGCCATGGGCGCGCTGGAGCGTCTGGACGTGATGCTGAACGACGCGCTGTACGGCATCCTGTTCCGGGACATCAACATGCAGCGCACCATCGTGGACCAGTATTTCTCCCGCGTGATCAACGGCTTTGCCGGCGTCATCATCAACACCGGCGAGGACAACTACCTGACCACGGCCGACGCCTATGAGGAAGCCCACACCGTGCTGGCCAGCCAGTTCCTGAACGAGCAGTTCGCCGTGCAGGCGGGCCTGCCCGAGGAGCAGATGGGCCTCGGCCACGCGTTCGAGATGGATCCGGACCTGCCCAACGCCTTCCTCTACGAGCTGGCGCAGGCGCAGATGGCCCGCGAGATCTTCCCGAAGGCGCCGCTGAAATACATGCCGCCCACCAAATTCATGACGGGCAACATCTTCCGCGGCCACGTGCAGGACGCCCTGTTCAACATGGTGACCATCCTGACGAACCAGAAGATCCACCTGCTGGGCATGATGACCGAAGCCATCCACACCCCGTTCATGAGCGACCGTGCCCTGGCCATCGAGAACGCGCAGTACATTTTCCGCACCATGGCGGACCTGGGCGAGGACATCGAGTACAAGAAGGGCGGCATCATCCAGAGCCGCGCGGCCGAAGTGCTCAAGAAGGCGGCGGATCTTCTGGGCGAGATCGAACGCATCGGCCTGTTCGCCACCCTGGAGAAGGGCGTGTTCGCGGACATCAAACGCCCGCTGGACGGCGGCAAGGGCCTGGACGGCGTGACGACCAAATCCGACCGCTATTTCAACCCCTTCATTGAGGAAATGAGGAAGGAGGCGCGCGCATGAGCTCCGGACTGTATGATATGTCCGCGAAGGACTTTGACAAGACCCTGGATCTGTCTGCCATCAAGCCCTACGGCGATACCATGAATGACGGCAAAGTACAGCTGTCCTTCACCCTTCCCGTAGCCAACAACGACCGCGGCATGGAAGCCGCCCGCATCCTGGCGAAGAAAATGGGGCTCACCGAGCCGAACGTGGCCTATGCCCGCACGCTGGACGCGGAATTCACGTTCTACGTGGTCTACGGCTCCTGCACCCATACGGTGGATTACAACAACATCAAGATCCAGGCCATCGAGGACGTGTCCATGGAAATGGATGAAGTGGACGAGTACATCAGGGAGCACATCGGCCGGAAGATCGTGGTGCTCGGAGCCTCCACCGGCACGGACGCCCACACCGTGGGCATCGACGCCATCATGAACCGCAAGGGCTTTGCCGGCCACTACGGCCTGGAGCGCTACGAGATGATCGAAGCTCTCAACATGGGCGCGCAGGTGCCCAACGAGGAATTCCTGGCCAAGGCGAAGGAGATCAATGCGGATGTGCTGCTGGTGAGCCAGACCGTGACCCAGAAAAACATCCACATCATCAACCTCACCGAACTCATCGAACTGGCCGAAGCCGAAGGCCTCCGGTCGAAATGCGTCATGTGCTGCGGCGGCGCCCGCATCACCCACGAACTCGCCAAGGAGCTCGGCTTCGACGCCGGCTTCGGTCCCGGCAAATTCGCCAACGACGTCGCGACGTTCTGCGTGAAGGAGATGGTCAGGAGAGGGATGAAGTAAACAACAAAAAAACGGCCCCGCGGGGCCGCTTTTTTGTTTGCCGCTGCTGTCAGTCTTCCAACTCCACGATCATTTCCACCTCGACCGGCGCGTTCCCGGGCAGGGAATAGACGCCGACGGCGCTGCGGGCGGCCACGGCTTTGTCGCCGAAGACCTCTTTGAGGAAGAGGGAGGCGCCGTCCAGGGCTTTGGGCTGGGCGGTGAAGCCTTCGCCGCTGGCGATGAAGCCGGTGACTTTGACGATCTTTTTGACGCGCTCCAGGCTGCCGGCGACGGAGTGGATGATGCCCAGACAGTTTAAGGCGCAGAGCCGGGCGGCGGCCTGGGTCTCCTCCAGGGTCAGGTCGGTGCCGGCTTTGCCGGTGTACTGCAGGACGCCGTCTTTGCGGGGCGTCTGGCCGGCGGTGTAGAGGATATTGCCGCAGATCACGCCGGGCGTGTAGGCGCCCTGCGGACGGATGCCGGCGGGAAGTTCATAGCCGAGTTCTCTGATTTTTTCTTCTGCTGTCATGATCGTTCTCCTTCTGCCTGACGGGCGTTTTTTTCAGTGTTTGCGGTAGCGCTCCAGCAGCACCAGGAGGCGCCGGATGGCGGCTACGGCGTTGTCGTGATCCTGCGAGAAATTGATGCGGAACTGGTGCAGGAACTGCGGGCCGAATTCCGTCCCGGGGGTCACGGTCACGTTCGCCATTTTGCGGGCGATGCGGATGAACTGGTGCAGGGAGACGTCCAGCTCGGGCAGTTCGATGAAGAGGTAGCTGCCGCCTTCGGTCGGCCGCGCGCTGACGCCGGGGACCCCTTCGATCTCGGCCAGGATGGCGTCGCGGATGGCCTGGTGCGCCGCCACACGCTTCTTCATAAAGCCTTCCGGCTCATGGAACCAGGTCCGGAAAACGGCCTGATTATAGCCGCTGCAGCGCAGCGCCATGATCGCCTGCAGCTTTTCCATGCGGTCGATGATCTCTTCGGTGCCGAAGGCCACGCCCAGGCGGTAGCCGCTTAAGGATTCGGTCTTGGACGGGCCGATGATGGTGATCAGGTTGTCCGGGATCTCCGGCTGCGCGCACAGATGCGTGTAGGTCTTGCCGGGGTAGATCTGGCGGGTATACAGTTCATCCACGATCAGGGTCACGCCGTACCGCTTCGCCAGCTTCGCGATCTCCGTGATCTCGCGGAAGGAATAAATGCAGCCCACGGGGTTGTTAGGATTGGAGAACAGGAACAGCTTCACACCGCCCCGGAAGGCCTCCTCGAGCGCAGCCAGATCCAGGCCGGCGTCTTCCCGGCTATTCCGGTAATCCATCTGTACGGGGACCAGTTCTCCGTGGAAGAATTCCACCATCTTGCGGTTGGCGAAATAGTCGGGCTCCACGATGGCGACCTTGTCGCCGGGCAGGATGTTGCTGCCCATGGCCAGGAACAGCGCGCCCTGCGTGCCGGGCGTCAGAATGATGTTCCGGGCGGGGTCGATCGCGGCGCCGGTAAAGTCGGACAGATCGGCCGCGACCTGTTCCAGGATCGACCGGCGGCCCCGGTAAGGGGTGTAGGCCATCGGAGCGCCTTCCCGCACGCCTTCGGCAAAGACTTCAAAGCTGCCCGGGGTGGGAACGTGCGCGTCCACGTCGCCGTGCGAAAAATCAACGGCGGGACCGGGAAGGAATTCCCCTCTTAAGTCCAGATCTTCCTCTTTCTGCAGCGCTTCCTGGCCGGGAGCGTTGTCCACTCCTAATTTATCAAACTTTTCCTGGATCGTCATCCTCTTTTTCCTCCTTTTCCGGTTCCGCGGAGCCAAGTCTCCGGGACCAGGGACATCATAGCGCGGAAAGCAGGCTTGCGTCCACAGGCAATAAGAGATATAATTATTCCGAAAATGAATAATGATGCGCCGGGCCGGGGCAGGGAGGATCCCCTGTTTTCCGTGCCGGGAGCGGACAGGAGACGGTAAAATGGATCTGATCGAGATTCGGGAAATAGAATATATCTTAGTTCTCGCGGAAGAGCGGAGCGTATCGCGCGCCGCGGACCGCTGCTACATCTCGCAGCCCCAGTTCAGCAAAATGATCCGGCGGGCGGAAAGCCGCCTGGGCATCGAACTGTTCGACCGGCGGACGCATCCCCTTTCGCTCACGCCGGCCGGGGAGCTCCTGATCCCTCTCATGAAGAAACTCGGGGAAAGCTACCGCGATTTTCTGAGGAACTGCGAAATGTTCCGCCGGAATAAGAGCGCGGACCTGACGGTCGCAGCGCCCAGCTTCTTCTGCACCCACAGCCTGCCGCCGCTGGTGAGGGCGTTCGCGGCGGAACGTCCCGATTTCCGCATCCGCCTGATCGAGAGCAACGACCAGGACCTGAAAGCGCTGCTGGCCAGCGGGACCGCGGATCTGGGCATTACGGTCCAGACCGGGCTGACGGAGGATTACGCGGCGGAAGTCCTGGGACGCGAGACGATCATCCTGGCCGTTCCCGCGGATCATCCGGTCAACCGCGGGCTGGAGGACCGGGCTTTGTCTCCCCGGCAGCTGCAGACGGATTTTTCCGCCGATCCCGCCGTCCCCGCCGTTCCGCTCGCGCTGTTTGCGGACGTGGACTTCCTCTTCCTCAAAAGCGGAAACGATCTGCGCGACAGGGGCCTGGAGCTGTGCCGCCGGGCCGGATTCACGCCGCACATCACCATGGAGCTGGATCAGCTGATGACCGCCTATTATCTGGCGGAAGCCGGGCTGGGCGCGACGTTCACCCGGGCTTCCGCACCGTTCTATACGGGCAGCGAAGGGAAGCTCTGCTTTTACAAGATCGGCGACGAGCTGACCGGTCGGGACGTGTTCCTGCTGACCGGCGACCCGAAAAAAATCCCGTCGGAGGGGCGGGATTTCATCCGTTTCCTAAAACGCGGTCCTTTTTATTCGGGAACTCTTCCGGCGCAGAGATAGAAGACGGTCAGCAGGCCGGGACCGCAGTGGGCGCCGATGACGACGCCGAGCTGGGTGATGGTGACGGGGCCGATCTGCGGACAGGCGGCTCTGATCTCGTCACGGAGCCATGCCGCGTCGGCCGCGCAGTCGGCGTGCAGGATGTGGACGTCGGCGCCGGTGGGATCGGTCTTTTCCAGATCGTGCAGGACGCCGTCGCGGATCGCGCGGAGCGCGGATTTGCGGCCGCGGGCTTTCTTCACGACGTCCAGCGTGCCGCCGTCCGGCACGTACAGCACGGGCTTGATGCTGAGCAGCGAGCCGACCAGGGCGGAGGCGTTGGAGACGCGGCCGCCGCGCTTTAAATATTTCAGATCGTCTACCGTGAAGCGGTGCGCGATCTTCAGTTTATGTTCTTCTCCCCAGGCGATGACTTCCTCAAAGGACTTTCCGGCCTCCATCAGCGCCGTCATGTGCACGACCAGCGTGCCCAGGCCGCCGGAGATGCAGCGGGTGTCCATCACGTAAAGGGTCTGTCCCGGGAATTCCTCCCGCATCTGCGCCGCCGCTTCCTGCGAATTCGCGTACGAGGAAGACATTTTCTGCGACATGTCGAGGAAGATCACGTTTTTCCCGCCGGACAGCAGGCTGCGGAAAAACTCTTCATATTCGAAACGGTTGATCATGGACGTCTGCAGCAGGTCGCCTTTCCGCATGCCGGCGTAGACGGCGGCGCGGCTCTCTTCGCGGCAGTCATCCTCGAACGGGACGTCGTTGACGGTGTAGCCGTAGGAGATAAAAGGAATGCCGTGTTCGTCCAGCCATGTCCGCGGCAGATCGGCGGTGGAAGATGTTGCGATCAGATAATTGCGCATACCGGGCCTCCTATTTCATTTATTATATAACATTATATCAGAAAAAACGGGTGGTTGCAATCTGTGCCGGCGCGGAAGATTTATCAGAATAATTCCGGCAATGCTTAAAATTTCATAAAAATGCTTTTCAATTTTATAAAATAATGGTATCATAAAATCGACTTTAATTTCGGAGAACGACCCATGGAAAAGAACCTGGACCGCATCTTGTCGGAACAGAAGGGCAAAACGAGGCTCAGCCTCCTGATCTGCCTTTCTCTTTTGGTCGCCGCGATCGTGCTGGTGTCCGCCCGGCAGGTGATGGGCTGGGTCTTTTTGGGTATGTCGCTCATCATGGGCTGGGCGATGTGGCAGCGGCTCCGCTGCAACCGCCAGGAACTGGACAAGCTCGGAGATCCTGCGCAGGCGGAATCGAAAATGAGCGCTTACGACACGGTGTATTACCCGATGTTCAGCCTGACCGTGGGCGCGGATTTCGCGGTCCTGGAAAAGCCTTCGCTGCAGGTCTACCCGTTCGGGGACATGGAGAAGTTTGAAGTAGGACTGGCCGGCGACGTGCGGAAAGTCCTGTTTCTGACGGACCGGGAAGGCAGGCGCCATCCGATTGCGGAGACCACGAAAGATGACGACAAACAGGCGGAATTCGACCGGGTCTACGAACAGGTCCGGAAGGCTTTCGCGGCAAGGCATCCGGAACGGAACGTGTAAAAAAGGCATGAGCCATAGAGCCGAATCGAAAGGAGAAAAAGCATGAAACTTGGATTTATCGGATTAGGGATCATGGGACGGCCGCTGGCCAAGCATCTGGTCAAGGCGGGCTTCGACGTCATGGTATCGGACGTGAATCCGGTCCCCGTACAGGAACTGGTCTCCATGGGAGCAGGCACCGGGACGTACGCCGAGATCGGCGAGCAGTGCGAGGTCGTGATCACGATCCTGCCCACGGGCGGCATCGTGCAGTCGGTTCTCTTCGGCGAGGGCGGCATCGCTTCCACCCTGAAGCCCGGCAGCCTCGTGATCGATCACAGCTCCGTGACTCCGGTGGAGTCCCGGGAGTGCTATGCCAAGCTGCAGGAGAAGGGCGTTGCGTTCGTGGACGCGCCCGTGTCCGGCGGTGAGCCCGGCGCGATCGCCGGCACCCTGGCCATCATGGCGGGCGGCGACGAAGAGGCTTTCGAGCGGGCCAAGAAGTATATGGAGCCCTACGCTTCCTCCATCCTCCTGATCGGGCCGGTCGGCAGCGGCAGCGTCGCCAAATTGGCCAACCAGATCATCGTGAACAACAACATCGCCATCGTTTCCGAAGCTCTGACCTTCGCCGTGAAGGCCGGCGCCGACCCGGAAAAGGTCTACCTGGCGATCCGCGGCGGCCTGGCCGGTTCCGCGGTGCTGGACGCCAAGGCGCCCATGATGTACAACCGCAATTTCGTCCCGGGCGGCCCCATCCGCATCAACCACAAGGACATTACCAACGTGGTGAAGACCGCGCACGCGATCGACGCGCCGATCCCCTACACTGCGCAGCTGTACGAGATCATGCAGTCCCTGAAGATCCACGGCCTGATGGGCGAGGACCATTCCGCCATCGTGAAGTATTTTGAGGCCATGGGCGACGTCGTAGTCGAAAAGAAGGAGAAATAAGATGGCGATCGGAGCAGAGATCCTCACCAGCTTTAAACCCATTGACGTCCCCGCCGTCGACGCGCTGCTGAACGCGGAGATCGCGGCGAACAACAAAAAGATCGTGGTCCTGGACGACGACCCCACCGGCGTGCAGACCGTGCACGACATCACCGTCTACACTAACTGGGACAAGGACAGCATCCGCCAGGGCTTTGAAGAGAAGAACAACCTCTTTTACATCATGACCAACTCCCGCGGCTTCACCGCGGAGCAGACCACCAAAGCGCATCACGAGATCGCCGCCGTGGTGGACGAAGTCGCGCGCGAGACCGGCCGCGAGTACATTTTCATCAGCCGCAGCGACTCCACGCTGCGCGGCCATTATCCGCTGGAGACCAAGCTGCTGCGGGACGACTATGAAAAGTACACCGGCAAGAAGATCGACGGCGAGATCCTGTGCCCCTTCTTCAAGGAAGGCGGCCGCTTCACCATCGGCAACGTCCACTATGTGAAATACGGCAATGAACTGGTCCCGGCCAACGAGACCGAATTCGCGAAGGACAAGACCTTCGGCTACACCGCGGCCACCATGCCCGGCTACGTGGAAGAGAAGACCGGCGGCGAATTCAAGGCCGAAGACGTGGTCGGCATCACGCTGGAAGAGATCCATGACATGGACTATGACGGCATCCAGGCCAAGCTGATGGCGGTGAAGGATTTCAACAAGATCATCGTCAACGCCGTGGATTACGCGGACGTCAAGGTCTTCTGCGTGGCCCTGTACCGCGCGATGGCCGCCGGCAAGGTCTTCATGTTCCGCACCGCGGCCGCCATCGTCAAAGTCCTGGGCGGCGTCACGGACCAGCCGCTGCTGACCCGCGAAAAGATGGTCCAGACCGAAACGGCGAACGGCGGCGTCATCGTGGTCGGGTCCCACACGGACAAGACCACCCGCCAGCTGAACTGCTTAAAGACCCTGAAGGGCATCGAATTCATCGAACTGGACGCCACCCTGGTGCGTGACGAGGCCGCTTTTGAAGCCGAAGTGCAGCGCTGCCTGGATCTGGAAAACAAGTGCATCGCGGCCGGAAAGACCGTCTGCTGCTATACCACCCGCGCCCTGATCACCGCGGATACCGGCGACAAGGAAGACGAGCTCCGCCTCTCCGTGCGCATTTCCGACGCGGTGCAGTCCCTGGTGGGACGCCTGTCCGTGACGCCCAGCTTCGTGATCGCGAAGGGCGGCATCACCTCCAGCGACGTGGGCACCAAGGCCCTGGCCGTGAAGAAGGCCAACGTCCTGGGGCAGATCCGGCCCGGCATCCCGGTCTGGCAGACCGGCGACGACAGCCGCTTCCCCCGCATCCCTTACGTGATCTTCCCCGGCAACGTGGGCGAAGACGAGACCCTGAAAGAAGCGGCCGAGATCCTGCTGGCCAGATAACGAAACGGCAGAGAGGAGAGATCCATGGCCCAATGCGTCGTCATTGCGGATGACCTGACCGGCGGCAACGCCACCGGCGTCCTGCTCCGCAAAATGAACTATCAGGCGGACACCGTGCTGAACCTCGGCGCGGTGGATCCAGCCCTGATCAAATACAGCGACTGCGTCGTCTATCCCACGGACTCCCGCGGCGTGAGCCCGGACGTGGCATACGAACGGGTCCGTAAAGCCTGCGAAGTCCTGGCCGGGGACGACGTGAAGCTCTATACGCACCGCATCGACAGCACGCTGCGCGGAAACCTCGGCAGTGAGACCGACGCGATGCTGGATTTCCTCGGCGGGGATTATATCGCCGTCGCAGCGCCCTGCTTCCCGGCGACGGCCCGCATCGTATGCGGCGGCTATATGCTGGTGGAGGGCATCCCCCTGCACCAGACCAACATCGCCGTCGACCCCAAGACCCCGGTCCTGACCTCTGACGTCGCGGCCCTGTTCCGCGGCCAGAGCAAATACAAAGTGGCCCCGGTCATGATGGACGGGCTGATGCAGGGCCGGGAATGGCTGACTGAGCGGCTGAAAGCCCTGGCCGCGGACGGCGTCCGCACCGTCACGCTGGACTGCATCACCCAGGACGATCTGGAACTGATCGCGGACGCGCTGATCGCGAGCGGCCTGAAATTCATCGCCGTGGACCCCGGGCCCTTTACGGCCACCCTGGTCCGGAAACTGATCGCGCAGGAGGCGTCTCTCGGGAAATACCGCATCCTGTCGGTGGTCGGCAGCGTCAACTCCCGCACACTGGACCAGATGCGCTACGTCTGGATGAACCTGGATACGGGCCGCGTCATGGTGGAGACCCAAAAACTGCTGGAAAGCGAAGAGGAGTGCGAAGGCGAGATCGCCCGCGTGGTGGAAACTGTCCTCTACGCCGGCCGCGGCAACCAGGTCCTGACCGTGACCGGCGACGGGATCTACCCGGAGAATCGCATCGATTTCGCTCCGTACATGGAGAAATTCCAATGCTCCATGGACGACGTCACCGCCCGCATCAACCGCTCCTTCGCGGAGATCGCCTACCGCATCTTCCGGGAAGAGCCTTCCTTCCGGGGGCTCTACACCAGCGGCGGCGACGTGACCGTGGCGGTCTGCGAACGCTTCGGGACCGCAGGCCTGCGCCTGAAGGACGAAGTGCTCCCGCTGGCGGCTTACGGGGAATTCCTGGGCGGCGAATTCGGCGGCATCCACATCGTCACCAAGGGCGGCAGCCAGGGCGACGAGACCGCCATCGCGCGCTGCCTTGCGTTCCTGAAAGAGAAGATAGCGAATTAAGAGGAGGGGAAGAGCATGAAAAAACCTTTGATCGCGGTCACACTGGGAGATCCGGCCGGCATCGGGCCGGAGATCGTGGTGCGATCGATCGCGGACAAGGATCTGTTCCGGATCACGGACTGCATCGTCGTGGGCGACCGCAAGGTCGTGGCGAACGCCATTAAGATCACCGGCGAGGACGTGACCCTGAACGTGGTCGCGGACCCGGCGGAAGGCGATTACCGCGAAGGCGTCCTGAACCTGATCGACCTGGACAACGTCGACATGGACCGCTTCGAATTCGGCAAGGTGAACGCCATGTGCGGCAAGGCGGCGTTCGAATACATTGAAAAGAGCATTCAGCTGACGATGGCCGGCAAGGCGGACGCCGTGGCGACCACGCCGATCAATAAAGAATCCCTGCACGCGGCGGAGATCCACTACATCGGCCACACCGAGATCTTCGGCGCCCTGACCGGGACCGAGGACCCGCTGACCATGTTCGAGACCGACGGCATGCGGGTGTTCTTCCTGACCCGCCACGTATCGCTCCGCGCGATGCTGGACCAGATCAAGAAAGAACGGATCATCGACTACGTGGTGCGCTGCACGGAGGCCCTGCGCCGCCTGGGCGTCACCGAAGGCACGATGGCCGTGGCAGGCCTCAACCCTCACTCCGGCGAACACGGCCTGTTCGGCTGGGAGGAAGTCAACGAGATCGCCCCCGCCGTGGAAGAACTGAAGAAGATGGGCTACAACGTGGCCGGCCCGGTCCCCGCGGACTCGGTCTTCCACCAGGTGGCCCTCGGCAAGTACAACTCGGTCCTGTCCCTGTATCACGATCAGGGACACATCGCCACCAAGACCCTGGACTTCGACCGGACCATCTCCATCACCAACGGGATGCCGATCCTGAGGACCTCGGTGGACCATGGGACCGCGTTCGACATCGCGGGCAAAGGCATAGCGGGCGCCGTCAGCATGAAGGAAGCCATCCGGCTGGCGGCGAAATACGCGCCTTACTTCACCAAATAAGATCCATAATAAAATCTAAATAAAAAAAAGAGGAGGCACATTATGGAAATCAATGGCACAAGAATGTTGATCGCTCTGTTGATCGGCATCGCCGTGCTGATCGTGCTCGTGCTCAAGACCAAGATCCAGGCGTTCCTGGCTCTGATCCTTTGTACGATCCTGGTCGGTGTCATCGGCGGCATGCCCCTGGCTGCGACAGACATCGTTGATGCATCAGGCGCGTCCAAATCCGGCGTTAGCATCATCAACTCCGTCACGGGCGGCTTCGGCGGCACCCTCGGAAGCATCGGCATCATCATCGGCTTCGGCGTGATGATGGGCCAGATCTTCGAAGTATCCGGCGCGGCAAAGCGCATGGCCTACACCTTCCTGAAGCTGTTCGGCAAAGGCAAAGAGGAAGAAGCGCTGGCCATCACCGGTTTCCTGGTATCCATCCCGATCTTCTGCGACTCCGGTTTCGTGGTGCTGTCCCCCATCGCGAAGGCGCTGTCCCGCACCACCAAAAAGTCCGTGATCAGCCTCGGCGTGGCTCTGGCCGCCGGTCTGGTCATCACCCACTCCCTGGTGCCTCCGACCCCCGGCCCTCTGGGCGTCTGCGGCATTTTCGGCATTGACGTAGGTCTGTTCCTGCTGCTGACCATCGTCCTGGCTATCCCCATGGCCATCGCCTGCATCATCTATGCGAGAAAGGTCCTGGCCAAGAAGTTCTACCGCATCCCCGACGAGGAAGGCAATATCGTGGAAATGCCTTACCAGGCTCCCGATTACGAGGCCGCTTTCAACATGGATATGAAGGGCGTCCCCGGTGCACTGGTTTCCTTCCTGCCTCTGCTGCTCCCCATCGTGCTGATCCTGATCAACACGGTCGCTTCCGCTCTGAAGCTTGGCGGCGGCTTCTGGAAGGTCCTGATCTTCCTCGGCCAGCCGATCGTGGCTGTGGGCATCGGTCTGTTAGTCGCCATCTTTACGCTGGGCAAGCCGTTCAGCCGTGAGACCATCCTTCGCGAGATGGAAAAAGGCATGGCTTCTGCCGGTATCATCATGCTGGTGACCGGCGGCGGCGGTGCTCTGGGCCGCATCATCACCGATTCCGGTCTGGGCGCCTACATGGCCAACGGCCTGGCCAAGACGGCCATCCCGCTGATCCTGCTGCCTCTGCTGATCTCCACGCTGATGCGTTTCGTGCAGGGCTCCGGCACGGTCGCCATGACCACCGCGGCCAGCATCACCGCTCCCATCCTGGCGGCTGCCAACAGCAACCTGATCCTCGGCGCCATCGCCTGCTGCGTGGGCTCCCTGTTCTTCGGTTACTTCAACGATTCCTATTTCTGGGTCGTGAACCGTACGCTGGGCGTCTCCGAAGCGAAGGAACAGCTGCGTGTCTGGTCCGTCACCTCCACCATCGCCTGGGGCGTCGGTGTCGTGGAAGTGCTGATCTTAAGCATCTTCATGCACTAAACCCTGTCACCTGACAGAGGGACGGTTCTTTTGTCAGATTTCTGGCAGGGGGGCCGTCCCTTCCCTTATCCGTCCGGCAGAAAAACAAAGGAGAGCGATGATATGTCACTCGTAACCATGAAACAATTGGTCGATGAGGCCTGGCAGCAGCACACCTGCATCCCCGCCTTCAACGTCGGCAGCCTGGAAATGGTGCGCGGCGCTTTGCAGGCGGCGGAGGAATTCAACACCCCGGTGATCATCCAGATCGCCGAGCGCCTGCTCAAATATTCCCCGCTGGAGCTGATCGGCCCCGGCATGGTGCAGGCGGCGCGCGAGGCGGCTGTCCCCGTGGCGGTGAATTTCGACCACAGCCGCACCCGTGAGACCATCGAACGCGCGCTGGATTACGGCTTCACCGGCGTGATGTACGACGGCTCCACGGACCCGTTTGAGGAAAATATCGCCGGCACCGCGGCCATCGTGGAACTGGCGAAGAAATACGGCGCCTCGGTGGAAGGCGAACTGGGCCTGGTAGGCGGCAGCGAAGACGGCCTCTCGGACCACGGCATCCTCTGCACCAACCCCGACAAGGCGCATGAATTCTGCGAGCGCACCGGCATCGCCTGCCTGGCCGTCGCCATCGGCAATGCGCACGGCGATTACCCCACCGCTCCTGTCCTGGCCTTCGACATCCTGGAACAGATCAACGCCAAAGCCGGCGTCCCCCTGGTCCTGCACGGCGGCAGCGGCATCTCGGACGAAGACTTCCGCAAAGCCATCTCCCTCGGCATCGCCAAGATCAACATCGGCACCGCCAGCTTCAACAACGTGACCCGCTTCGCGGAAAAATATCTGGCTACCGAAGGCAAGCACAGTTATTTCGAACTGAACACGGCCATGACGAAGGGCATGGTCGAAAACGCGAGGAAGCATATCCGCGTGTTCCGCGGGATCGATTGAACTGCGCCGGAGTTACTATTTGTATCAAATAGTTGATTTCGTACAGGGCTGTGAGTAATCGCAGCCCTGTTATTTTTCAAATAATATTTGATTTTAAAGTAATTGCCTTTTCTCTATCTGTCGCTTATGATAATCATAACTTAAGCGAAAGAGCGAAAAAGGTTCAATATGGCTGCCTACACTTCCAGTAATGTCAAAAAAGGTCTGCTCCCCATGCTGGTGCTTCATCTGCTGAATGAGAAGGACATGTACGGCTATGAGATCATCAAGGCGATAGAAGAACGGTCCGGCCTTGCTAACGGGCCGGATCTTTTGTTATAATGTCTAATAATATCCGGCGTCATTTTGCGATAAGAAAGATACGAAAGGAGAGAAGGCAGATGAAGCAAAGATTTTTATTCGCGTTGATGATCCTCACAATCCTCTGCCTGTCCGCCTGCAGCAAGACGCCCGCGGAACCCGACATGAGCGGGATCGTCCCGCTGCCGCCTGTCACGACATATTATTCGCTGGAGGAATTTGAGAACAGCGAAAAGCAGAATGCGGCCGGCAGAGTCGAAGCCTATTATGTCCCGGTCCTTCCGGAAGATCAGTATACCCTCTCGTCTGTCACGAAGCGGGAAGGCGTCTACGTATCCGTGACGTACCGCACCGAACTGCCGGAGGATCTGGCTAAACAGCTCCGGACCGAATATGACCGGGAACGCTGTCAGCAGCTGATCTGCGAGACCCGTCTGTTTGAGGACGGCAGCGCCGGCCTGCAGCAGTATATCAGCAACGGATATCAGGAAACCGTGGTGAACGGCCGCACGGTTTACCGCTGGGACGAGCATGCGGAAAACAGCCCGGCGCAGCCCGTGATAGGGTATGAAATCGTTTTTCTGGCGGAGGGGAAGCGGATCTTCATGCATTTGCCCGGGGTAGGTTCGTTTGAAGAAATGATGCAGTACGCCGATCCGGTAAAGAGAGTAATCGAGTGAGAAAGATGACAGAGGTACGTCCCCTGTTATCCTATGTTTTGAACTAGGAAGGGTAGATTTATAAACAATGAAGATAGGTTGCAAAATAAAATTCATTTCCGTTTTACTCTGCGCGCTCTTCGTTCTGATTACCGGTTGTTCGGCCAACAACGGGAGTATGGTTCCAGTTTCAGAGTCATCTCTGACCCGGACCGAAGAATATTTGCCCGGCACGTCTGAGAAAACCGATCTCACACCGGCAACGGAAGATATACGAACTACAGAGACGGGGGCCGCAGAATCGGACGCCGCTGAAGCGGATACGACGGAACGGCGCACCACGGAACCGGATGTGTTGCCGGAAAACAGGCTCGTCATTAACCATCTCCCGGAAAGAACCGGAGACGTGTATTCCCTGCCTATGGCAGCTCAGATAAGAGATGAAACGGATCCCAGAATGAAGAACGTGACAAGAATGTCGCAGGAGGAATTGTCCGATTATTACGGACTCTCGATCGGCGTGGATGCACTCGGTTCTGCATTGGAGCCCGTCCTGGGGGACAAGGTGTCTGCTGATATCTATTCCAGCTACCTTCTTTCTCCGGGAATCTTCCGGGACGGAGAATCAGTTTATGATGCGAACACGATCGATCTGCGGACCAGACATGCATCAGTCAGAATTATTCTTGCCCGATATCAGAATACTCGTTGGCCCGGAGGTGAGATCCTGCAGGAACAGGAACCGGAAGAGGAACCTCTTGAGACATCCTGCCTTGGCGGGACCGAATGTGTCGTCTGCGTTTACGGTCAGGAAAAGATCAGTACTAACCGCATCGGTTATGACGTGGAAGCGATGATCGGGAACACAAAAGTATCGATCTCGATAGGAGGTGTATCGGAAGAAAAACTGGCTGAGGTTCTGGAGACGATCTACGTCCTGCTGCATGCAGCGACGCCGGCTGCGGAAAGCAGTGCGGAAGTACTTGATCCCGACCAGACAGATTCTGAACCGAGTACGACAGTGCAGTCTGAACCGTGTGAAGACCGGATCGTCATGAATCTGATCACGGAATACGTTTATTCCCTCCTGTGGAGCACGGTCACGGAAGATGATCCGCGCTGGGAACATGTCACATTGATGTCGTGGGAGGAACTGTCAGATTATTACGGTTAAATATTAATGAGAAAGCCGTTTCGGACATGATCCGATCCGTTGTGGGAAAAAGCTTAGACTCCTATTCTGGTTCGCCCTGTCTCCCTGCTACCGGGATATACCGGGACGGAGACAGGATCTATGACGGAAACTTCCTGGAACTCAACACGTCTCCCGAGGGAGTTACCATAGTTTTTTCTAAGGACAACAATATCCTCTGGCCCGGATATGAGGGCCGGCTTGAGCATGATCCGTCAGACGACCATTATGAAACGTCCTGTATCGGCGGGATCGAATGCGTCATCGGCCGGCCGGTTTCCGAGACAGGAACGGTAAGGGAGGCCTCTTTTGTGATCAATGCGTCGTTCCGGGATACTGAAATGTCCATTCAAACGTATGGTCTGTCCGAAGAAGAGGCCGTCACCTTTTTTATTGAGCTTTGCCGCCTGATAGATCCCGCCGGTTAGGGGAAGCGTGTGCAGGCCGGAGAAGCGCCTTCGTGCGACAATTTATCCGGAACCGGTCTTGTAAACAGGCCGGTTTTTTGTTATGATGGCAGTTGCGAAAATCGCCCGGGGAGAACCGTCTCCGCGGGCGAAAAAACCGCCCGTGAGAGTTGTCCCCGGGGGCGGGGGGAGAAAGGCAGAATATATGCAGAAATTGTTGTGGAAGCCTTCGGAAGAGGTAAAGAATTCCTGCCGGATGGCGGATTTCATGCGGTATGTGAATGCGCGCTGCGGGAAGGAGTTCAGGGAATATAAGGAGCTGTATGACTGGTCCATTACGGACATCCCCGCGTTCTGGGACGCGCTGTGGCACTATTTTGACGTGATCTGCTCCCGGCCGTATGAAACGGTCGTGGATGATATAAAGAAATTCCCGGGGGCGCGCTGGTTTGTCGGGGCGCGGATGAATTACGCGGAAAACATGCTGCGCTTCTGCGATGAGGACGGCACCGCCATCACGTTCCGGGGCGAAGCGCACGAGCGCCGCGTCATCAGCCGCCGGGAGCTGAAGGAAACGGTCTGGCGCCTGGCGGAAGCATTCCGGAAGGAGGGTATTAAGCCGGGCGATACCATCGCGGCGTATCTGCCCAACCTGCCGGAGACCATCATCGCCATGCTGGCGGCTGCGGCGGTAGGCGCGGTCTGGTGTTCCTGCGCGACGGACATCGGGGCCGGCGCGGCCGCGGACCGGGTCGGGCAGATCGAGCCGAAGATCCTGGTGACCACGGACGGCTACGTCTACAAAGGAAAGACCTTCTCCTCCCTGGAAAACGCGAAGGAGATCGCGGCCCGCATCCCGTCTTTAAAGCGCGTGGTGGTGGCCCATTACGCGGGGAACGGCACGACCGGGGGGATCCCGGACGCCGTGCGCTGGGAAGACTATCTGGAGCCGCTGCCGGAGCAGTTTGAGTACGAACAGGTCGAGGCTTCGCACCCGCTGTTCGTCATGTTTTCCTCCGGCACCACAGGCAAGCCCAAATGCATGGTCCAGTCCCACGCGGGCATTCTGGCAAACCAGCTGAAGGAACTGACGCTGCACTGCAATATCCAGCGCGGCAGCAAGCTCTGCTACATCACCACCTGCAGCTGGATGATGTGGAACTGGCAGGCGGCGGCCCTGGGCACCGGCGCGGAACTGGTGCTGTATGAAGGCAACCCGTCCTACCCGGACAACGCGGCCATCTGGAAGGTGCTGGAAGAAGAGGAAGTCACGGACTTCGGCCTGTCCGCCAGCTACATCCACATGCTGATCGCGCAGGGCTTTAGCCCGAAGGAACACGCGGATCTGTCGAAGCTGCGCGCCATTTCGCAGACCGGCTCCGCCCTGTCCGACGCGGGCTGGGAGTTCGTGTACCGCGAGATCAAGGAAGACTACCACTTCAACTCCATCGCCGGCGGCACGGACATCAACGGCTGCTTCGGCATCGGCAACATGATGATCCCGGTCTATTCCGGCGAACTGGCCGCCATCGGCCTGGGCGAGAAGGTGGAGTGCTACGATGATAACGGCAAGCCCATCCGTGACAAAGAGGGCGAGCTGGTCTGCGAAGCGCCGATCCCGTCCATGCCGCTGTATTTCTGGAACGACCCGGACGGCGCCCGCTATCACAGCGCGTACTTTGACGTCTATCCCGGCGTGTGGCGCCACGGCGACTACGTGATCCTGCACGGCAACACCGGCGGCCTGACGTTCTGCGGCCGCAGCGACTCCATCTTAAAGCCGTCGGGCGTGCGCATCGGTACCGCGGAGATCTACAACATCGTCAACGTGATCCCGCAGGTGGAGGATTCCCTGGCGGTGGGCCAGAATTACCACGGCGACCAGCGGATCGTCCTGTTCGTCAAATGCCAGCCCGGCTGCACGCTGGACGACGCGCTGGTCAAGACCATCAAGACGGCCCTGCGCACCAAGGGATCGCCCCGCCACGTGCCGGCCGTGATCCTGGAAACGCCGGAGATCCCGACCACCTTAAACGGCAAGAAAGTGGAAGGCGCGGTCACCAATATCCTGAACGGCCGGCCCGTGGGCAACCGCGACGCCCTGTCCAATCCGGAAAGCCTGACCTACTACGAGGAGCAGGCGGCGAAACTGCAGTAAGGATGCGGACAAAAAAAGCATAAACAGACGGCTCTCCCGGAAAAAACGGGAGGGCCGTTTGACTTTTGACGGGAGTTGGGCTATAATGGGCACATCCGTTGCAAAAACGGTTTATTTTGCTATGGTTTTGACTATACGATCCAAAGGAGATGATTGATCGATGAGTCGTTATCAATGTCCGATCTGCGGGAATCAGCAGGATTTCGGCCCGGAAAAAGAGTTCGGGTTCTGCCAGCGGTGCGGGACCAAACTTTCCCTGCGCCGGACTGCGGCGCCGGACAGCCTCCCGAAGAAAGACGTCCCGCCGGAAAAACTGCCGGAAGAAAATATTATGAACGATATTGGTCCGGAAGGATCCGTTCCGGACATGCAGGACGCGGAAAACACCGCGCCGGAAGGATCCGTGGCGGAAACGCCGGCTGCGGAAAACACCGCGCCGGAAGGATCCGTGCCGGAAACACCGGCTGCGGAAAACGCTGCCCCGGAAGGATCTGCGCCGGAAACACCGGCTGCGGAAAACGCTGCCCCGGAAGAGGATGCTTCCGGGACCGCCGCGCCGGAAGAGGCTGACGAGGAGGACTTCGTCCTTCCGAAGATCGCCATGACGGAGACCGGCAAACTGGCGCATCTGTCCTCCCTGGAGGCGGAAGAGCCGGAAGCGGAACTGCCGAAGATCGAGCTGACGGAGACCGAAGAGATCGAGACCGAAGAAGAACTGGCGGAAGAGCAGGAGGCGGAAGCCCGCGCAAGCCGCCGGAGCGGTCTGCTCACGATCCTTTCCGTGGTCGCCGCGCTGGGCGTGCTGGCCGCGGCGTACTTTGTGTGGATCCGTCCGGCGGCAGCCTACCGGATGAATGAGACGCGCCGCCAGAACGGCCAGTACGAGGAGGCCATCGAGGGCTTCCGCTCGCTGGGGAGTTATAAGGACAGCGCGCTGCAGGCCGAACTCTGCTGGCTGGACAAGGCCGTCGCGGAACTGCAGGCCGGAAAACTGGCGGAATCGGCCCGGTCCCTGGCCGAGGTCCGCAACTCCGCCGTGGACACGAAGATCTACGACGCCATCGCCGGCTCTCACCTGCAGAAACTGCTGATCCAGGACCATGACTATGAAAAGGCGCTGGATGCGCTGAAACAGCTGCCCGAGGGCCGCGTCCGCGGCCTGGACGATTCGTTCGAAGCGGCTTTGCGCCGCACGCTGGACGAGCACGAATACCGGACGGCCGCCAGTGCCTTTGCGGATATCGAGCCTTACCTGAGCGATCCGGACCGGATCCGGAAGATGGTCGGCGAAGAGCAGAAAGCCCTGATGGACGCGGGGGATTTCGCCCGTGCCCTGGAACTTTCGCAGGAATTCGCCGCGCTCCTGGTCGACCCGAAGGAGGACGTGACCGCCCGCTTCGACAGCTTCCTGGAGGAAGGGCAGTATTTCCCGGCGGCGGCCATGCTGGAGGTCTTCGAGCCGGAGATCGGCAACCGGACCTATTATGAAAAAGCCATCGAAAACAAACTGCTGGATCTGATGGACCGGGGCGAGGACGACGCCGTCATTGAGATGGCCTACGCTTTCCACGAATTCCGGGATCTGGACCTGACCATCGCCATCAAGGCGTCCGAGCATCTGGAGGACAGCGTCAAGGCAAAAGATTGGGAACGCGCCGGACAGCTCCTGAAGCGCTACACGTCCTATAACGAGCGCCTGACGCAGGAGGCCGAATCGGCCTTCACGAAACTGCTGGACGATGAGGCTTACGACGATGCGGAAGCCCTGATCGCGCAGCTGGAGGAAGGACCGGTCAACATCAAGGAATGGCAGTACATGCTGACCGAGCACTGCATGGAATCCCAGGACTGGGAGCGCGCCAAGCGGCTTCTGGCCGTGCTGGACGGTTATAAGGACAGCGAACAGCTGGGCCGGGAGCTGATCTACCGCCAGATCCTGAAACTGTGGGACGAAGGCCGCAACGAAGAAGCGGACGAGCTGATCGCGCAGCTGGGCGATTCCGAGGAGAGCCGCGAGATCGTGCAGGAGGCGCAGATGCGCGCCGCCGCGGCCCTGGTGGACAAGGAAACGCCCGCCCCGGACGAGTTCCTGGAAGCCTACAGCACGCTGTACGCCATCCGCAGCCACGAAGGCGCGCCTCAGGCGCTGACACGCGTCCTGGAACGCTGGGCGGACATGATGCTGGACAATGTGGACCGGCGTCCGTATCTGGAGGCCATGTCCGGCATGGGCTTCGTGTCCTCCGCCAACCGCGTTCACGTCTGCGAGTACCTGATCTCCCGGACGCCGGCGCTGGCGGGCCATTACGACAACGGCGCCACCTGGATGATGACCGACGAATGGCTTCCGTACAACGTCTACCGCTTCCTGGAACTGGTCAGCGACGGTTCGGGCGTGACCCGGAGCTTCACGCAGTTCGCCATGTCCATGGCCAAGGAAAACATCACCTTCTCCCTCAGCGACCTGTGGAACCTGTGGGATCTGCGGGAGGACGTCCGGGCTCTGAGCATCAGCAGCGATTACCTGATCTTTTTCCTGGCGGGCGTGTGGACTTCGTCCGACGGCTCCGCAAGCATCACCGTCACCCGGAACAACGGGGTCTTCTCGGTGGATTACCGCGTCCCTCCGACCGCGGCGGCCGGCGGGATCCGCGCGGAAAGCTTCGGGCTCTCCGGCGCCGCGGGCCGGCTCTGCGGGATCGTGATCCAGGACTTCAATACGATCCAGCTCACCAATTCGGCCGACGGCCGGACCTATACGATGACCCGCCCCTGACGGGGCCCGCAAATATTCTCACTGTGAGGCGCTGAGATGACCATCTACAATGTCCTGTCCTTTCTGGGCGGCGTAGGCCTGTTCCTGTACGGCATGACGATCATGTCGTCGGGGCTGCGCAACGCCGCGG
Source organism: Lachnospiraceae bacterium (assembly GCA_017428105.1). GTDB lineage: Bacteria > Bacillota > Clostridia > Lachnospirales > Lachnospiraceae > UBA6987. The sequence goes on from JAFRRM010000015.1 coordinate 53,521, forward strand.
GCGACAAGCTGCGCAGCATTCTGGAAAAAGTGGCCGGCAACCGCGTGCTGGCGATCCTGATCGGCATCCTGGTGACCGTACTGATCCAGAGCTCCTCCGCCACCGACATGATGGTGATCGGGTTCGTGGATTCCGGTCTGATGAACCTGTTCCAGGCGGTCGGGGTGATCATGGGCGCCAACATCGGTACCACGGTGACCGCGCAGATCACGGCATTCGACCTGGTGTCGTTCGCGCCGTTCATCCTGTTCGTGGGCTGCGTGATGGCGGTGTTCGTCAAGAAGACCATGGTGCAGCACATCGGGCGCATCATTCTGGGCTTCGGCATGCTGTTCGTGGGCATCGGGATCTTAAAGGCAGCCATCGCGCCGCTGTCCAAGAGCGCGGAGTTCGTGGACGCGCTGAGCCTGCTGTCCAATCCGGCGGCTGGCATTCTGTTCGGCTTCCTGTTCACGTCGCTGCTGCAGAGCTCGTCCTCGTCCATCGTCATTTTCCAGGCGTTCGCATTCGAGGGGCTGCTGACGTATGAGCAGTGCGTGTTCCTGATCATCGGCGCCGCCGTCGGTTCGGTCACGCCCAACCTGCTGGCCTCCCTGACCACCGGGCGCAACGGGAAGCGTACGGCGCTGCTGAACCTGTATTTCAACCTGTTGCGGGCGGTGCTGCTCACGGTCATCGTATTGGCGTTCCCGGCGGTGCTGGAATGGATCAAGGGGCTTTCGCCGAATGACGTTGCGCGCCAGGTCGCGAATACGCATACGATCTTTGCGGTCTTTGCCGTGACGGTCATCGCGCCGTTCTCCTCGCTGCTGGTCAAACTGGCGCAGAAGACGCTGCCGATGCTGCCGGCGGAAATGCAGGCGCTGGAAGACCGGCGTCTCAAGTATCTGGCGCACGTGGGGCCGCGGAGCATCCCGGCCGTCGCCATGCGGCAGGCCGCGCTGGAGGTGACCCGGATGGGCCGGATCGCCCGCGACAACCTGGAGACCTCGCTGACCTATTTCTTCGACCCGTCGCAGCAGGCGCTGTTCGACAAGGTGGAGGAAACGGAAGAGACCGTGGATTACCTGAACAAGGTCATCGAAGACAAACTGGTGGAGCTGCGCTCCCTGTCCCTGTCGGACCGCGACGTGTTCCGGCTCTCGCGCATGATTCTGGTCGTCGCGAACATGGAACGTATCAGCGACTACGCGGAGAACATCATCGAATATGGGGACCGGATGAAGAACGCGAAGACGAAGTTCTCTCCGGACGCTGAGCAGGAACTGCGCCAGATGCGCGACGCCGTGCTGAAGACGCTGGACCTGGCGCTGGAGATCTTCGAGGGAGAACGGTTCGACCGGCTGCCGGAGATCGAAGCCGTCGAGCAGCAGGTCGACGACATGCAGGAACGCTTCGTCCAGAATCACGTGGAGCGTCTGATGGAAGGCACGTGCGACCCGCTGGGCGGCGTGATCTTCACGGATATGTGCACACATCTGGAACGCTGCGGCGACCAGGCCATCAACATCGCGACGTCTCTGCAGCATAAAGAAGAGTAGCACGGGGACGGTATAATAAGAAGTAGGGGCGGCCGCCGGCCGCCCTTACTGTATGACAGATATAAATAGATCCGGGCGGCCGCTGGCCGCCCGGCGTATTTTTGTCATTCCAGGATCCCGTATTTCAGTTTCAGCATCAGGACTCGCAGGACACTTTCGTCCACGCGGGCGCCGGAGAGCTGGCCGCTTTCGAGGGCGGCGGCGAGGAAGTCGACACACTGACCGAGCTTTTCGGGCTGGCCTTCGGGGCACAGGAGCATGTCGCAGCCGGCGTTCAGGGCTTTCAGGCAGGCTTCGCCGCCAGTGCTGACGGAGGCGGCCGCGGCCATCTCCAGGGCGTCCGTGATGATGACGCCGTCAAAGCCGAGTTCCTTCCGCAGCAGGTCCGTCACGATCTTGCGGGAGAAGGTGGCCGGGTTGTCCGGATCCACGTCCGGCACCATCAGATGGCCGGTCATCACCAGGTCCGCGCCGGCCGCGATCCCGGAGAGGAACGGCAGGAATTCCTGTTCGCGAAGTTCGCTCAGCGTCTTGGTCACCACGGCCGTGTTTTCGTGTGAATCCTCCACGGTGTCGCCGTGGCCCGGGAAATGCTTCAGCGTGCAGATGACGCCGCCGTCGTGGAAACCGCGGACCGCGGAGGCGATGAGCGTGGCGGCCTTGCCGAAATCGTCGCTGTAGGCGCGTTCCCCGATCACTTTGTTCTCCGGGTTGGACCAGACGTCGGCCACCGGCGCGAAATCCAGATTGAAGCCGAACCGGCTGATGTCCGTGGCCAGCGTCAGCGCGTTGGTGCGGGCTTTTTCAATGCCGTCGCCGCGGTAGGTGAACATGTTTTTGATGGGGGTGGTCCCCATGGTCTGCATGATGCGGCTCACACGGCCGCCCTCTTCATCCACGCAGATGAGCAGCGGGACGGAAGAGACCTTCTGGTGGCCTTCCACCAGCGCGGTCAGCTGATCCGGGGTCTCCATGTTTTTGGCCTGGTACAGGATGCCGCCCACGGGGCAGGAGCGCAGCTCGTTGTTGTCCGGGAGCTTGACCGGATTGTCCCAGCTGATGCCTTCCGGCGTCACGATGATGAGCTGGAAAAGGCGCGCGCGGGTGTCCATCTGCGCCAGATAGGCCGCGGCCCGTTCGCGCAGGGCGATCTCTTCGGGGCTCTGCGTGGCGGGCGGTTCGGTGGAGGCGGGCTCTGTGGCGGGCTCCGTTTCTTCAGGGGAAGTGCTTTCCTCGGCAGAAGATTCGTCAGGGCCTTCGGTAGAGGGTTCCTCGGTGGGCTCCGGCGTAGTTTCCTCGGGGGTCGTGGGCTGCGTGGCAGGAGAGGGGGTCGAGGCGGCGGTGGGCGGTTCGGTGGGCTCGGTCGTCTGGGCGGCCGTCGGATCGTCCGGGGAAATGGTGAGCGCCGCCGTGGTCTCGCCGGCGGCTCTGGACGTCACGGGTTCGCCACCCGGCAGGACGGGCAGCGTGGGCTCCGGACCTTTTTTGCCGCAGGCGGCCAGCAGAAGGACCGCGGCGATCAGGGCGGAAAAAAAGATATGATGAATGCGGCGCATGGGCAGACTCCTTCACTCCCTGCCGCGGCAGGGCACATCTTATTCCACATTATAAAAAAACGGCCCGGAAAAAGCAAGGACCGCCGTGAAAAACTTGACGGAAGATGATCCATGGATTATACTCTATATGGTAGCCGGGACCCGGCTGCCTGCCATATATTGCCCTTACGGGCTTTCAGGAGAGTCAACATGCCTCTGGCTGACGAAATCAGAAGAAGACGGACCTTTGCCATCATTTCCCACCCCGACGCGGGCAAGACCACGCTGACGGAGAAGTTCCTGCTGTACGGCGGGGCCATCAATCTGGCCGGCTCCGTGAAGGGCCGCAAGACCGCCCGCCACGCCGTGTCCGACTGGATGGAGATCGAGAAGGAAAGAGGGATCTCCGTCACCAGCTCCGTCCTGCAGTTCCAGTACGGCGGCCTGTGCGTCAACATCCTGGACACGCCCGGCCACCAGGACTTTTCGGAGGACACCTACCGCACGCTGATGGCGGCGGACTCCGCGGTCATGGTGATCGACGCGTCCAAGGGCGTGGAAGCCCAGACCATCAAACTGTTCAAGGTCTGCGTGATGCGGCATATCCCGATCTTCACGTTCATCAACAAGCTGGACCGCGAGGCGAAGGATCCCTTTGAACTTCTGGACGACATCGAGCGCGTCCTGGGCATCGCCACCTGCCCCGTGAACTGGCCGCTCGGCTCCGGCAAATCCTTCAAGGGGATCTACGAGCGGGACAAAAAGCAGATCACGACATTCAAGGCGGAAGGCTCCGGCCAGCGCGAGATCGCGACCGACGTCCTGGATCCGGACGATCCCGCGACCCGGGAGAAACTCGGGAACCCGGCGATGGACCAGCTCGCGGAAGACCTGGAAATGCTGGATGCGGTGGCGGAAATGGATGAGGAAGCCGTGGCGGCGGGCCTGCTGAGCCCGGTGTTCTTCGGCTCCGCGCTGACCAACTTCGGCGTGCAGATCTTTCTGGAACACTTCCTGGAGATGTCGCCGGCGCCCGGCCTGCGCGAATCCTCCAAAGGCGTCATCGACCCGGCCGCGGAGCCGTTCTCGGCCTTCGTCTTCAAGATCCAGGCCAACATGAACAAGGCGCACCGGGACCGCATCGCATTCATGCGCATCGCTTCCGGCCGCTATGAAGCGGGCATGGAAGTGAACCACGTGCAGGGCGGGCGGAAGATCCGTCTGTCGCAGTCCACGCAGATGATGGCGCAGGAGAGGACGCTGGTGGAGGAAGCCTATGCGGGCGACATCATCGGTGTGTTCGACCCCGGCGTGTTCTCCATCGGCGACACGCTGTGCCTGTCGGAGGATAAATTCACGTACGAAGGCATTCCGACGTTCGCGCCGGAGCATTTCGCGCGGCTGCGCCAGATCGACACCATGAAGCGCAAGCAGTTCATCAAGGGCGTGGAGCAGATCGCGCAGGAAGGCGCCATCCAGATCTTCCAGGAGATGCGCGGCGGCATGGAGGAGATCATCGTCGGCGTCGTGGGCGTCCTGCAGTTCGACGTCCTGATGTACCGGCTGAAGAACGAGTACAATGTGGAGGCGGGCCTCGATGTCCTGCCTTACGAATATATCCGGTGGATCGAAAGCGATACCGATCCCGAGACCATCCAGGGCACTTCGGACATGAAGCGCGTCTGCGACCTCAAGGGCCGCCCGCTGCTGCTCTTCATCAACAGCTGGAGCCCCAGAATGGTCCTGGACCGCAATCCCGGACTGGTGCTGTCGGAATTCGGTAACAACACGTAAAGGAGAAAACCTATGAAATGCCCTTATTGCGGAGCGGAAGATACCAAGGTCACGGATTCCCGTCCCTCCGATAAAAGCATCCGCCGGCGGCGCGTCTGCACCGTCTGCGACATGCGCTTCACCACTTACGAACGCGTGGAGGAAGTCCCGCTGATGGTGGTCAAGAAAGACGGTGTCCGCGAGGAATTCGACCGCGCCAAGATCGAACGCGGCATCATGCGCGCCTGCCACAAGCGCCCGGTCTCTGCGGACCAGATCTCCAGGATCGTGGACGAGATCGAAAACGAACTGACTTCCCGCGCGGAGCGCGAGATCCCCAGTACCGTGATCGGCGAGATGGTCATGAACAAACTGGCCGTCACGGACGACGTGGCCTATGTGCGCTTCGCCTCCGTCTACCGCGAATTCAAGGACGTCAAGACCTTCGTGCAGGAGATCGCGAAGCTGGATCAGCTGAAATGAGCCTGCTGCGATGCTTTTTTCCGGACTACCATCTGCGGTCCGTTTATGACCTGACCCCGGCATGGCTGGCGGACCACGGCTTCCGTGCCCTGATCCTGGACATCGACAACACGCTGGTATCCCCGAACGCCCCCGCGGACGCCGCCGCCCGCGATTTTGCGGCGCAGATGCTGGCGGCCGGCGTCGCCTGCCTGGTCCTCTCCAACAACGGGGAAGAACGCGCCTGCAGTTTCGCCGCGGATCTGGGCTGGCTTTACCTGGCAAAGGCGAAAAAACCCAGCCCGAAAGGCTTCCGCAAAGCGTTGGAATTGCTGCATGCGGACCCTTCCTCGACCCTGGCCGTAGGCGACCAGTTCTACACCGATGTCCTCGGTGCCCACCGCGCCGGTCTCCGGTCCCTTCTCGTCGATGCGCTTGACCCCGCACACGAACAGTCCTTCGTCCGCGTCAAACGCTTTTTCGAGCGCCCCCTCCGCCGCGCCTGGCTCCGCTCGCGCGCGAGGGAACGCCGCGCCTGACTTTTAAAACGAATCCGCTGAAGGACGGTTCTTACCGGCCTTGTTTGACACAAATTGATCAGACAGGGCCGCCCGGAACCGTCCCCGGCGGTACTTTTTTTCATTTCCTGTCCCATTTTGAGGTTTTGCTGTGTTTATATTGACAGAGGGCTGATCAATGATAATCACGACGACTGATCTGAAGGATGACGATATTCCGGCGTTTTCGGAACTCTACCGGCTGCATGCGGGCTGGATGCTCCGATATGCGGAATATATCCTGAAAAACCGCCAGGATGCGGAGGACGCGGTGCAGGAGTGCTTCCTGTATCTGGCCGGCCACTTCCATTATGTGCGGGGCAAGGATGAAAAGTCCGTGCGGAGCGCGCTGCTCGTCCTGACCAAAAGCCGGAGCCTGAACGTGCTGCGCGGCCGGCGGGAGCATGCGGATCTGGAGGAAGCAGACGTCGGGTGCCCGGGCGACGAGATGCGGGTCCTGGAAGGGATGGCGCTGGAAGAGGCCATCGCCGCGCTGCCGCCGGCACAGCGGGAAGTATTCCTTCTGCATGCGGCGGACGGATACAGTCTGTGGGAGATCGCCGGCCTGCGCAGCATGAGATATGACGCGGTGCGCAAGACCTGGCAGCGGGCCAGGCAGGCCCTGAAGCAATACCTGAGCGGGGAGTGAACATGGACAAGCGCTGGAATACGAATGAAATACGCGAAGCGGCCGGAAACGTCCGGGATGCCTGGCTGGAGCAGGCGCGGGAAGACTGCGGAAACGAAACGCTGACCCCGTCCGCCGCCCTGGACGACAGCATCCGGGCCATGAAGAGCCGGGTGAAGAAAAGCTGGAACCGCCGGGGGTTCCGCCGGGCGGCCGCTGCCGGGCTGGCGGTCCTGATGCTTTTTGCCGGCTGGCTGACGGTGGACGTCAAAGCCCGTGCCGCCGTCCTGAACTGGTTCCGCGAGATCACCGGAACACAGGCGGTGTATTATTCCAATATCGAGAACCGCGAAGATTCGGAGGTCTATAAGGCGAAGCCCGGATGGATGCCGGAAGGGATCGTGCTGGACAAGGAATACTGGTTCCCGCACTCGTATACGGCCGTGTTCAGGGATCCGGCGGACCGCAGCCGCTTCTGTATCCTGGGCGTGGACGAGATGCGGGAAGGAAGGTCGTTTGAACTGACGGCCGGAGATGAGAGGCGGTACGAACAGGCGGAAGTCAGAGGGACCCGCATCGACTGCTTCCTGAACGAGGAGAAAGCGGACCATGATTACGTCTGGGTCGATGAAGAGAACCGGTGCTTCGTGATCATGAATTCCTCACTGCCCCATGAAACGAATCTGAAGATCTGGGAAAGTTTTTTTGTCCCCGCAGATAGGAATTAAGGCCGGAAAGGAGAGTTTTGCGATGAAAAAAATGATACGGGCGACCGCCGCCCTGACAGCGCTCTGCCTGCTGCTGGGCGCCTGCTCCGCGCCGGGGACCGTGCCGTCCCCGAATACGCAGGTCCCGGAAACGACACCGGTCCTGACCACAAAGGCAGGCCCGGAGGAGCCGCCGGAGACAGCGGAAATGACGGAGGGACCCGTGCAGACGACGGCACCGGATGAAACGGAGACGCCGGCCGAGACCGGGACGCAGCCGCCGGAGACGGACCTGACGGAGGGACCTTCCCCGATTCAGACGCAGCCCGTTCCCGCCGGCGAGGGCAACGACATTTTCGATGATGTCGGCATCTGGAACGGATTGTCCCTGCGGATATGCGACGGGGAAACCTGTCTGGTCTGTGATTTTTACCGGGATTACCGGAAAGTGATCTATGCGCTGCAGGGGATCGCAGCGGTTCCGGCACCGGAATTCACGGCGGACCTGATGACGTTTCCCGTATACGAAATACACTTTTCCAGAAAAGATCCGGCGCATCGTTCATATTTATCCGATGCCGTGCTGTGGACCAATGGATATCTGATCGACAGCAGCGGCAATGCCTGGCGCTTCCCTTATGATTTCGCGCAGCTCGCGCAGGAAGACTGGGAGGACCGAATGGAACGGAGCGGCGGGCTTACGGCGATGAAATGCGCCCGCTTTGTGACGGAAACGGAGGGAACGTGGCTTTTCGACCGCCTGCCGGAGGCGGAGACGCCGGAAATATCCTCCGTCATGGAAATGGAAGTGAAAGAGGTCACGGAGAAGGCGGTCATCGTCACACTTACCAATCGATCGGACGAAGAACTGATGTATGGGGAAATGTATCGTCTGGACGTTTACGACGGAGAAAAATGGCACCCGGTGCCTCCATCCCCTTACGGCCTGGCATTCGATCTGGTCGGACTTCTTCTGCCTGCCGGCGGCACCGTTTCGCATGAGTATCGGATCTTCGGATATGTTGGGGCCGAAAACGAGCCTTTCGCATACTATCCGCTGCCCGCCGGCCATTACCGCATCGTGATCCCGGGCGGGGTGCCGCACAACACCGATCCCACGACCGGAAAAAACGTCACGGCGGAGTTTGACGTCCCGTGAGGCCATTTGGGGACGGTTCTTCCCTGGCCTTGTTTTTCGTAAAATGATCAGACAGGGCTATTCCGGAACCGTCCCTCAGCGGCCTTGTTTTCAAACGGGAGGGCTTGCGGCCCTCCTTTTTTTGTGGTATCATTACTTGTTGTTTTCAGTTTGGTTCATGAGGACTTTGTGAATGAAGAGATGGTTCAAGTATATCAAACCCTACTGGCCCTGGTTCGTGCTGGGACCGCTGTGCATGATCATTGAGGTGATCGGGGAAGTGCGGATGCCGACCTTCCTGCAGGCCGTGATCAACGCGGCGAACGACGGGACGCTGACCGCGGCCATGGGCTGGCGCGCGATGGGGGGCATGGTCTTAAATGCCCTGATCATGATGGCCGGCGGCGTGGGCGGCGCCTATTTCGGCGCGAAGGCGGCAGTCAATTTCGCGGCGGACCTCCGGGCCGACATCTATGCGCGCATTCAGACGTTTTCGTTCAGCAATATCGATAAATTCTCCACGGGTTCGCTCGTGACGCGCATGACCAACGACGTGACGCAGATCACCAACTTCGTGGGCATGATGCTCCGCATGATGCTGCGCGCGCCGGGCATGATGATCGCGGCCCTGATCATGGCCATCAGCATCCGGCCGAAGCTGTCGCTGGTGTTTGCGGTCAGCATCCCGCTGCTGATCGTCGGCGTCGCGGTGGTGCTGCGCATAGGTTTCCCGCGCTTTACGCGCATGCAGGAAAAAGTGGACGGCATCAACGCCACGGTGCGGGAAAACGTGACCAACGTGCGCGTGGTCAAAAGCTTCGTGCGGGAAGATCACGAGACGGAGAAATTCGGAACGGCCAACCGCGGCCTGCGGGACGCGAACATTTCCGCCGTGAAAGTCATGATCACGACGCAGCCCCTGATGACGCTGCTCATGCAGGGCACCATTCTGGCGCTGGTCCTGATCGGCGGTCCCATCATCCTGCGCGGCGAGATGCCTGTGGGCGACCTGTCCGCCTTCATCACCTATGCCACCCAGATCCTGATGTCGCTGCTCATGATGAGCTTCATGCTGATGTTCTCCTCCCGCGCGGCGGCCTCCGCCCGGCGTATCAAGGAAGTACTGGAAGAGGAGAGCGACATCCTGGACGGTAAAGATGCGGACGGGACGCTCCGGGTCACGAAAGGCGCGGTGGAGTTCCGCGACGTGACCTTCCGCTATTACAAGACCAGCGAGGACGCGGTGCTGGACCATGTCAGCCTGTCGATCCCGGCTGGCGCGACCGTCGGCATCACCGGTGCCACCGGCTGCGGCAAATCCACGCTGGTCTCCCTGATCCCCCGCCTGTACGACCCGGATGAAGGCGCCGTGCTGGTGGACGGCGTGGACGTGCGGGATTACCAGATGCATTGCCTGCGTGAGGACGTCAGCATGGTGCTGCAGAACAACACGCTGTTTTCCGGGACGATCGCGGACAATCTGCGCTGGGGCGATCCCGGTGCTTCGGACGAAGAGATCCGGCACGCGGCGGGCTGCGCCCAGGCGGATAAATTCATCGACAGTTTCCCGGACGGCTACGATACCGTCATCGAACAGGGCGGCACCAACGTCTCCGGCGGCCAGAAGCAGCGTCTCTGCATCGCCCGCGCCCTGCTCAAAAAACCGAAGATCCTGATCCTGGACGATTCCACCAGCGCGGTGGACACGGCCACGGAAGCCCTGATCCGGGAGGCTTTCCGCAGGGAACTGAAGGATTCGACCAAATTCATCATTTCCCAGCGCATCAGTTCCGTGATGGACGCGGACCTGATCCTGGTCATGGAAGACGGCCGGATCACGGCCCGGGGCACCCATGAAGAACTGCTGCGGACCAGCGAAGCCTACCGCGAGATCTGCGAGTCGCAGATGCAGGGAAAGGAGGCGTCGTGAGATGGCAAGGACTCTGAAAGAACTTCAGGAACGCTATAACAGCGCCGCCAAAAAGCAGCTGCTCCAGACCTCCTCGAACCGTCAGGCGCGCGGCGGCAAGGGCACCGGCCCCAAGAACGCCGGCGCGGCCGTGAAACGCCTGCTGACCTACGTGAAGGGCTACCGCCTGCATCTGGTGCTGGTGCTCGTCTGCATGCTGGTCAGCGCCGTGACCTCCCTGTTCGGCTCCTATCTGATGGCACCGATCATCGACAAACTCTCACAGGCGGTCGCGCCGGACTGGAAGCCGCAGATCTCCGCCGTGGGCAAAATGATGGACCGCATCATCTCACGGACGGCCGACGCCTGGGGCCGCACGGGCGTGATGGGCTACATCCTGACCGCCATGCTGATCCTGGCCATCGTTTACGGCGTCGGGATCGTCACGACCTACCTGCAGGGGCGGCTCATGCTCCACGTGGCGGAGCACGTGATGGAGAGGATCCGGAACGATCTGTTCGTCAAGCTGCAGCGTCTGCCGCTGCGCTATTTCGACGGCCATCCGACCGGCGAGATCATGTCGCGCTTCACCAACGACATCGACAATATCGACGCCATGTTCAGCAATTCCCTGACCTCCATCGTGTCCGGCGTGGTGACGCTGATCGGCACGCTGGTGTTCATGCTGACCACCAACTGGCTGCTGACCCTGATCGTGGTGGTCTTCATCCCGCTGTTCCTGATGGGCGGCATGACGATCGCGAATCTGTCCCGGAAGTATTACCGGAGCCAGCAGGCGGCGCTCGGCGCGGTGAACGGCTATATTGAGGAGAACGTCAGCGGCCAGAAGGTCGTAAAGGTATTCAATCATGAAGCGGACTGCGTGGAAGAATTCGGCAGCCTGAACGACGACATGCGCGACAAGCAGTTCAAGGCCCAGTTCTGGGGCGGCGTCATGGGGCCGATCATGGGCAACACCTCCCAGGTCTCCTACGGCGTGACCGTGGGCGTCGGCGCGCTGCTGATGGCCGCGGGGCGGCTCTCGCCCGGCGGTCTGACCGTATTCGCGCAGTATTCGCGCCAGTTCTCCATGCCCATCAACAACCTGTCCCAGCAGATGACCACGATCTTCGCGGCCCTGGCCGGCGCGGAGCGCGTGTTCGAAGTGATGGATACGGAGCCGGAAGCGCCCGATAGACCGGACGCGGCCGACATGAGCGCCATGAAGGGCTACGTGATCATGAACGACGTCTCCTTCGGCTACGTGCCGGAGAAGACCGTGCTGAAACACATCAACGTCTATGCCAAGCCGGGGCAGAAGATCGCGTTCGTAGGCTCCACCGGTGCCGGCAAGACCACCATCACCAACCTGCTGAACCGCTTTTACGATATCGAAGAGGGGACGATCACGATCGACGGCGTCGACATCAGGGACATGAAGCGCGAAGAACTCCGCAGCAAGATCGCCATGGTCCTGCAGGATACGCACCTGTTCTCCGGCACCGTACGGGAAAACATCCGTTACGGCCGCCTGGACGCGACCGACGAGGAAGTCGTGCGCGCGGCGAAGACCGCATCGGCCCACAGCTTTATCATGAAGCTTTCCGAGGGCTATGACACGAAGCTGGAAGGCGACGGAACCAACCTGTCCCAGGGCCAGCGCCAGCTGCTCAACATCGCCCGCGCCGCCTTGTCCAAGGCCCCGATCCTGGTCCTGGACGAAGCGACCTCCTCCGTGGACACCCGCACCGAGCGCCAGATCCAGCGGGGCATGGACCGCCTGATGGAAGACCGTACCACCTTCGTCATCGCCCACCGCCTCTCCACCGTCCGCGACGCCAACGCCATCATGGTCCTGGAGCAGGGCGAGATCATCGAACGCGGCACACACGAAGAACTCCTGGCCATGAAAGGGCGGTACTACGAACTGTACACCGGGAAACGCGAGCTGGATTGACCTGACAGGGGGACGGTTCCTTTGTCAGGTTTTGGCGGCTTGCCCGCATAAAAAAGGACCACTTGGGGATTGTCCCCAAATGGTCCTTTTTGGATAAAGATTACATTCCTCTGTCAGTTTTTCTTCTTCCGACCGCTTACAACATCGCTCAGGAAATACCTTGTCATCATGACCCCCAGCAGGATCACGATTCCTTCCCAGACGTAAAGCAGCCATAATTCGGCCGTGAAGGCGCTGCGATTTGACGCTCCTTTGGCCTGGCGTTCGCCCAGAATTGCCGGAAGGGCATCGCGATCTATTTCCGTATCGTTCCGGTAATACCTGACGACAGGGGACAGAACGGCATCATCAGGGATCTCCGTAAAGGTCAGGAAAGGCGCACCGTCATAAGCGGCCCGGAAAAGCAGCATTGTGTTCTCCTCGGTAAAATCAGTGGCGCCGTCCTTTACCCGGCAGATCCCGTAGGAATCCAGCTCCGGAAAATCATTGATGCAAAACGTAATGCAGTATCTTTTCTTCCCCTCAGTCACGATATACCGGTTGATCCACCGGTCATCCGACTCCGTATACCAGAGAAACCGATAGGTTCCGAACAGTCCTTTTTCCAGGCAGGCCAGGCCGCTTGAGCCCGGAAAGTCCCTGTCCATGTAAAGAACATATAAATGACGGCCCACAGCGCGCCGTTCAAGCTCATCAGCAGAAACGGTCCCATACAGACGGTCGGTGTGATAATCCTCGATCGCCCGCTCCAGGTCGGCCGTAGAATCCACACGGATATGGAATTCATGGCAATACAAGGCGGCGGCGCACGCAATCGTTACGATCACGGACACGACCGCCCCGATCAGTTTACGCCGCCTCTTTTTATCATTCACCAGTGCGAGCAGACTCCGCGCCGCATCGTTCACCCGGCTTTTCGGAACACTGTCCCCTTCGATCCGCTCCGCCCCAAGCAGTTCTGCCACATTGATCTCCAGCACTTCGCAGATCCCGGGCAGCAGTGAATAATCCGGCATCGTCTTCCCCGTTTCCCACCGGGACACCGACCGCTGGCTGACCCCGAGTTTTTCCGCAAACTGCTCCTGCGTCAGTCCCTTTTCTTTCCGGATATCTCTGATAAAAGCGCCGATCTTTTCCTGATCCATGGTGTTGTCCTCCACGAATATTTGCCTGAATTATCCCATGCAGGGCCGGAAATGTACAGGACACGGGGTGAGTATTGCGTGTGCAGCGAAAAAAAACAGGGCGTGTTTGACCTGACAGGGGGACTGTGCTTTTGTCAGGTTTTCCGGCAAGGGGACGGCCGCCCGGATCTGCGGCCTTTGTCAGATCTTTTACGAAAATTCCGGTCCCGCAGGACCGGAATTCTTTCATGTCATGATATCATGCCCGGCGATTCACGATCCCGTCTGCTGCTGCGAATGCGCTCCGGCCGTATCGTAGGAGAGATGCATCGTGAACTGGCCGGTGGCCAGATGGCGGTCCCGGTCGTCGTAGACGTCCGCCTGTACGACGGTCAGCGAATGGCCGGGTTTGATGACCTGGCCGACGGCGCGGAGGCTTTTGGCGTCCGGGGCGGCATACAGGAAGTTGAAGCAGCTGCCGGCGGTTACGATGTGGGCATCCGGATGCACGCTGTCCGCCGCCACGCCGCTGGCAATGTCCGCCAGCGCGTACAGAAGGCCGCCGTGCGGGATGTTCCAGATGTTCATGTGATCCGGACGCAAAGTGACCCCGATGACGGAGCGGCCTTCCGTGAGGCTGACCGGCACGATGCCGGCGGCGGACTCGTAAGGGCAGCGGTACATCCATTCAGTCATTTTTGCGGCCTGTTCCTGAGTCATGGGATCCTCCGTGAAAAGTTCGGCCTTACAGCTCGGGATCCGGGATCGGCGCCGGGAGGCCGACTTCCATCAGGCTGGGGTCGGCGTAGAGCTGTTTCAGACGGTGGAAGGACGTGGCGAAATAGTGGCCGGAGACTGTGCGGTCGTCCATGACCATGCCGAGCGGGATGCAGTGTTCGAAGACGACCCCGCCGTTTTTCTGCTTCGGGACCATACGGGGGTTGCCCATCGCGAAGGACATGCTGGTGGTGCCGAAATCGTAAATATGGTGGTAAATGTGGTTCGTGCGGATGCTGGCCAGGTTGGTGAACAGCATGGAGCAGTGGAACGGGCTGGCGTCGATGATCGCCTTGGGCAGAAGATTGTGCTTGTCTGTCCAGCGGATCAGGTTGGCCGCGCCGCGCAGCACGCCGGGGATCGAGGTGACGGCGTGGATGACCTTCTCCGCGGAATTGTCGCCCACGCGGTTCTCCGCGATGTACTGCTCGATCTTTTCATTGATCTGGAAGATGTTGTCCGTCGGCTCGAACACGATCTTGGACATGGTCCCTTCATTGGCCGTGCCGTCATCCTTCCGGGAACCGGCCACCACCATGCCCACGGTGATCTTTTCGCGCGCATAGACCCGCTTGTTCATGACAAAACGGTTAATGGGCGGGTATTCCGCCGTGAGCCGCACCAGGCCGGCGAGGATCACGGTCATGTTGCTCATGCGGATGCCTTCTTTTTTCTTGTCGCGCACGTACTGGCGGATGGGCTCGTACGGGATGTCCAGCGTGATCGAGTTCATCGCATCGCTGCGCTTGGGCATCAGATGCACGGCTACGCGGTACATGGGGTCAGTGTGTCTCAGTAATTTGCCGTCGGGGCGCTTCATGATCTCTTACCTTCCGGACTAAATAATTTCCGCCTAAAAATATACCACAGCGCATCCCGCTTGTAAATCAAAACCTGACGAAGGGACGCGAACTTCGTCTGATCGGCCGGACGGGACCGGGACGAAGGCAAAGTTTGTTATTTTTCTGTCAGAGTGTTTACAAACGGAAAATCGTATGATAAAATATCGGCGGTAAAAAGGCTTCCGGATGAGGAGGTACGGCATGGGAGAGCATCGGAGAGTGATACTGAAGCTGAGCGGGGAAGCCCTGGCGGGTGAAACGCGGTTCGGCTTTGATGAGGCAAAGGTGCGTTCGGTGGCGATGGAAGTGCTGCCGGCGGTGCGCGAAGGCGTGGAACTGGCCGTCGTGATCGGAGGGGGAAACTTCTGGCGCGGCCGCAGCAGCAGGAACATCGACCGCAGCAAGGCGGACCAGATCGGCATGCTGGCCACGGTGATGAACGCCCTGTACGTTTCGGAGATCTTCCGTTCCTGCGGCATGCGGACCGAGATATTCACCCCCTTTGCCTGCGGCGGCATGACCCGTCTGTTTTCCGAGGACGCGGCGAAGGAAGCCCTCTCGGCAGGCAGGGTCGTCTTTTTCGCCGGCGGCACCGGCCACCCCTATTTCTCCACCGACACCGGCATCGTGCTGCGCGCCCTGGAGCTTGAAATGGATGAGATCCTGCTCGCGAAAGCCGTTGACGGCGTCTACGACAGCGACCCGGCCAAGAATCCGAATGCGAAGAAGTACGACACCATCTCCATCGACGAGGTCGTGGAAAAGAAACTGGGCGTCATCGACCTGACGGCTTCCGCCCTCTGCCTGGACAACCGCATGCCCCTCGCCATCTTCGCCCTGGACGGCTGCGGCAGCATCACCCGCGCCTTGCGCGGCGAGATCAGCGGAACAAGGATCACCGTGTGATTGGATATAATTTGAAGGAGGTACACCATGGACTACCTGGAATCTGCAGAAGAGAGAATGCAAAAAACTTTAGATAACCTGAACGACGAGTTCGTGACCATCCGGGCCGGCCGCGCCAATCCCGGCGTCCTGAACCGCGTGACCGTGGACTATTACGGCGTCCCCACCCCCATCCAGCAGATGGCCAACGTCTCCGTCCCCGAAGCCCGGATCCTGCTGATCCAGCCCTGGGACCGCAGCACCATCAAGAACATCGAGCGCGCCATCCAGGCCTCCGACATCGGCATCAACCCCAACAACGACGGCTCCGTGATCCGCCTGGTCTTTCCGGAACTGACCGAGGAACGCCGCAAGGATCTGACCAAGGACGTCCGCAAGAAGGGCGAAGCCGCGAAGGTCGCCGTCCGCAACATCCGCCGCGATACCGTCGACAGCATCAAGAAGGCCCAGAAGGCCGGCGAGATCACCGAAGACGACCAGAAGGCGGACGAGGAAAAGATCCAGAAACTCACGGACAAATTCGTGGAAAAGGTCGACAAGGCCGTGGAAGCGAAGACCAAGGAGATCATGACGGTATAAGATCATGACGGATCAGCGAACAGACCGGCCGGCGGAGAGCGCCGCCGGAAGCATTGTGTCGTGGGGGCGGCGGACGGCCGCCCCCTGTTTATCCGCCGCCGCGGAACGGGAGAGACAATGACCACCGAACAGAAAGTACCCAACCACATCGCCATCATCCTGGACGGCAACGGCCGCTGGGCGAAAAAACGCCGCCTGCCCCGCGCCCTGGGACACAAGCAGGGCTGCGAGACCCTGAAAAGCATCCTGGACAGCTGCAACGACATCGGCCTGAAATACCTGACCGTCTATGCGTTCTCCACCGAAAACTGGAAGCGCAGCGGCGACGAGGTGGCCGCCCTGATGCAGCTGATCCGCTATTACATCCCGCGCCTGGAAAAGAAGGCCATGAAGAAAAACACGCGCGTCCTTATCATGGGCGACCGCGCGCGCTTCACGCCGGAATTGATCGCCATCCTGGATTCTGTGGAGGAGACCACGAAAAACAACACCGGACTGACCTTCATCCTGGGCCTCAATTACGGCGGACGGGACGAGATCCGGCGCGCCGTGGTGAAGCTGGGACAGCGGATCGCCGCCGGAGAGCTGAAGCCGGAGGAGATCACGGAGGAAATGATCGGCGCGTGTCTGGACAACCCCGGGGTCCCCGACCCGGACCTCATCATCCGCACCAGCGGCGAGATGCGCCTGTCCAACTTCCTGACCTGGCAGAGCGCCTATTCGGAATTTGAATTCCCCGCGGTCCTGTGGCCGGATTTCTCGGACGCCGACCTGGAGGCTGCGATCGCCGAGTACAACGGCCGCGACCGCCGTTTCGGAGGGAGGAAGAGCGATGGATCGTGATTTTTTCATCCGCCTGCGCAGCAGCGTCATCGTGCTGGGGTCCGCGATCCTGTTCTTCTGGTTCGGCGGCATCCCGCTGTTCGCCGTGCTGGCGGTGGTCAGCCTGATCGGGATGTTTGAACTGTATCAGGCGGCTTCCGTCTGGAAAACGCCCCTGGCCGCGGCCGGGATGATGGCCGGCGCCCTCTTTCTGGAGGCCGTGTACCTCGGGTGGGACGCCTGGCTGCTGTTCGTTCTGTTCCTGGGCTTCATCCTGATCCTGGGGACGTTCGTGTTCACGTTTCCGCGGTATCAGTTCAGTCAGACCGCGGCCGGCGTCTTCGGCGTGCTTTACGTGCCCGTGATGCTGTCCTATCTGTATCGCATCCGCAGCATGCCGGACGGGTTCGCCCTGATCTGGCTCGTCTTCATCGCCTCCTGGGGCAGCGATACCCTGGCTTACTGCGCGGGACGCCTGTTCGGCCGTCATAAAATGACGCCGCAGCTTTCCCCGAAGAAGACCTGGGAAGGCGCTGCGGGCGGCGTGCTGGGCGCCGCGCTGCTGGGCTTTCTGTACGCCCTGGCGTTCGGCGGCCATCTGAAGTTTCTGGGAGACCCGCTGCTGGCCACGCCGCTGCTCTGTGCGGCCGGAAGCGTCGTGTCCCAGATCGGCGACCTGGCGGCTTCCGCCATCAAGCGCAGCGTCGGCGTAAAAGACTACGGCAACCTGATCCCCGGCCACGGCGGGATCCTGGACCGCTTCGATTCGGTCATCGTGACCGCGCCGCTGGTCTATTATCTGCTTCTGCTGTTCATGAAATGACTCCCGGCGGCGGACCGCCGCCTGCTGAATGAGGTAATTATGCTTCCCGGTATCATCATAGCCATCATCGTATTCAGCATTCTGGTCCTGTTCCATGAATTCGGCCATTTCATCATGGCCAAGGCCGTGGGGATCGGGGTGACGGAATTTTCCCTGGGCATGGGCCCGCGCATCTTTTCGTTCGGCAAGGGGGAGACGAAATACTCCCTGAAAGCCCTTCCCTTCGGCGGCTCCTGCGCCATGGTGGGAGAGGACGACCCGGAGGAAGAGGCGCTTAACTCGTTCGGCGCCAAACCGGCCTGGGCGCGCTTCCTGGTGGTGTTCGCCGGCCCGGCGTTCAACATCATCCTGGCGTTCCTCGCGTCCCTGTTCCTGCTCGGCTTCGGCGGCGTCAACACGAATGACGTCCATGCCGTGACGGCGGGCAGTCCGGCGCAGGAAGCCGGCATCGAAGCCTGGAAGGATAAAGTGACCGCCATCGACGGCCACCGCATCTCGATGGGCCGCGAACTGATGCTGTACCTGCTGGCGAACCCGCTGGACGGCTCACCGGTCACCGTGACCCTGGAACGGGACGGCGTGACGCGCGACGTGACGGTCGATACCAGAATGAGCGGCTACCGCGTGGGCATCAGCTACATGGCCGGGGAGGAGACCGCCAGACTCTCGGAAGTGAGTGCGGGCAGTCCCGCGGAAAAAGCGGGACTCAAGGCCGGCGATACGGTGACCTCCCTGAACAGTACGCCCATCGCCAGCGGCACGGCGATGCAGCAGTTCTTCGCGGAGCACCCGCTGGACGGCACGCCGATCGTATTCACCGTTCTCCGGGACGGACAGGAGCTGACGTTCACCATGACGCCGGCGCATTACGAGACCTACGACCTGGGCTTTTCGGCCTACAACGTCTATTACAAGTGGGACGGCAACATTTTCCACCTGTTCCGGGAAGGCTTCCGGGAAGTCCGCTACTGGCTGTCCTACACCTTCTTCTCGCTGAAGATGCTGATAACCGGCAAGGTCGGCGTACGCGACCTGTCCGGCCCCGTGGGCATCGTCAGCACGATGGGCCAGGCCGTGGAGGCCGGCGTGGAGAGCGGCGGCGTGGGCGACGCGGCCCTGAACGTCCTGACCATGATGGTCCTGCTCAGCGTGAACCTGGGCATCATGAACCTGCTGCCCATCCCCGCGCTGGACGGCGGCCGCATCCTGTTCATCCTGTTCGAACTGATCTTCCGCAGACCCGTGCCCCGCAAGGCGGAATCCATCGTGCATTTCATCGGTTTCATCCTGCTGATGGCGCTGATGGCGGTGATCCTGTTCAGCGACGTGCTGAAGTTCTTCGGGAAATAACGGGAAAGCCCCCTGTCAGGCGGACATTTATATGACAAGATCCCTTTCGGCAAGCATTATTCCGGGCAGAACGGCCCGCAGGATTTTATTTGACTTTATGGAACGCAAACATACCCGAATCATCCGGATCGGCAGCCGTCCTATTGGCGGCTCCCACCCGATCGCCATCCAGTCGATGTGCAATACCAGAACTTCAGACGTCGAAGCCACCACGGCGCAGATCCTCGCGCTGGAAAAAGCCGGCTGCGAGATCATTCGCGTGACCGTGCCCACTGCGGACGCCGCCCGGGCGCTGCCCGCCATCAAAGAACGGATCCATATCCCGCTGGTGGCGGACATTCATTTTGATTACAAACTGGCCATCGCGGCCATGAACGGCGGCGCGGACAAGGTGCGCATCAATCCCGGCAACATCGGTTCTCCCGAGGGCGTGAAGGCGCTCGTGGAGCGGGCCGCCCGCGACGGGATCCCGCTGCGCGTGGGTGTCAACAGCGGCTCGCTGGAGAAAAAATTTATTGAGAAATACGGCGGCGTGACGGCAGAAGGGCTCGCGGAAAGCGCACTGGGCCAGGCCGCCATGATCGAAGCTTTCGGATACGACAAACTGGTCATCAGCATCAAATCCAGCCGCGTACCCGTCAGCATCCGCGCCCACGAGATCATCGCGGAGCGCTGCGACTGGCCGCTGCACGTGGGCATCACGGAGGCGGGGACCGTGTACAGCGGCACTGTCAAATCCGCCGTGGGCATCGGGGCGATCCTGTCCCGCGGCATCGGCGACACGATCCGGGTCTCCCTGACCGGCGATCCGCTCGAGGAAGTGCGGGCCGCGAAGCAGATCTTAAAGAGCCTGGGCCTGCGGAAAGAGGGCATTGAAGTGATCTCTTGTCCGACCTGCGGCCGCACGCAGATCGACCTGATCGCGCTGGCGGAGGCCGTGGAGGCCATGGCGGCCCGGTATCCGGACAAAAATCTGACCGTCGCCGTGATGGGCTGCGCGGTCAACGGCCCCGGGGAAGCCCGGGAAGCCGATCTGGGCATCGCCGGCGGGCGTGGCGAAGGCCTGCTGTTCCGAAAAGGCGAAATACTCCGGAAACTGCCGGAGAACGAGCTTCTGGGGGCTTTGGAAGCGGAAATACAGAGATGGGAGGACCCGCATGTTTGAACCCGCGCAGATGAAACCCCTCACGGAAGCCGTCCCGGACCTGATGACCACCGAGACCGTCATGGACCGGGCGGACCGGATCTACATCGAAAAAATGCTGATGTCCCGCAAACGGGACCGGCTGAAGATCTATCTGCACGCCCCGTTTATCATTCCCAAACGGGACATCTGGGCGCTTGAAGCCGCCGTCAAAAAGCAGTACTTCAAAAACAAAGACGTCCGCGTCGAGATCATCGAGCATTTCCATCTGGATGACATGACGGCGCAGGAGGCCTACGAACAGTATAAAGACAGCATTCTGCTGGAGCTTAAATCCATCCGGCTGTACGAATACAATCTGCTCCGCCGCGCCTCGCTGGATTTTTCCGGCGGGGAAACGGTCGTGCTGGAAATGCCGGACCTGAGCGTGCTGGCGGCCCGCAGCGGCAGCCTGTCGGATTATCTGAAGCAGGTCTTCCGCGAGCGCCTGGGCTTTCCCGTGAACATCCGGCTCCGGGCCGGCGGCGCCGCGGCCCGTCAGGCAGTAAAGGATGACGCGGAGGAGTCCGAGATCCTCTCGATCCTGGACCGGGCGATCCGCGCGGAGCAGAGCGAAGAGGACCGGCCGGAAAAGAAAGCGCCGGCCCGGCCTTTCACGCCCAAGCGCGCGCTGCTCGCAGAAGAGGGCAGCTGGGGCCGCGATTTCGACGGCGACCCGATCCCGCTTTCGGACATCCGGAGCGAGATGGGCGAAGTCACCGTGCGCGGCCAGATCCTGTCCCTGGAAAAAAAGCCGCTGCGCAACGGGAACACCCTGTTCAGCTTTGTCCTGACCGATTTTACGGATTCCATGCGCGGCAAGGTCTTCGGCAAGCCGCACGAAGAGGAGCAGCTGGACCGGGTCCTAAAGGAGGGCAACTTTCTGCGGGTCCGCGCCGTCGCGCTGTTTGACCAGTATGACGGCGAAGTGGTCCTGTCCTCCGTCAGCGGCATCAAACCGGATCAGAACATGAAGATGACCCGCACCGATACCGCCCCGCTCAAGCGGGTGGAGCTCCATGCCCACACCCAGATGAGCGAGATGGACGGCCTGACCCATACGGACGAGTTCGTGAAGCGCGCCGCTGCCTGGGGCCACAAAGCCGTCGCCATCACGGACCACGGCGTGGTGCAGTCCTTCCCGGACGCGATGCACACGGCGGATGCCCTGCGGCAGAAAGGCAAGGACATCCGGATCATTTACGGCTGTGAAGGCTATCTGGTGGACGACGAACCGGGCATGACGGCGGAGGACATCAAAAAAGCGCCCAGCTATCACATCATCCTTCTGGCGAAAAACGACACCGGCCGCATCAATCTGTACCGGCTGGTGTCCGAGTCGCACCTGCATTATTTCAACAAACGGCCCCGCATCCCCCGGAGCCTTCTGGCGGAATGCCGCGAGGGGCTGATCCTGGGCTCCGCCTGCGAAGCCGGCGAGCTGTACCGCGCGCTGCTCAGGGACGCGCCGGAGGAAGAACTGCAGCGCATCGTCAATTTCTACGATTACCTGGAGGTCCAGCCGCTGGGCAACAACGCCTACCTGACCCGGACGGGCCGGAACGGCCGGATCTATACGCAGGACGACCTGCGGAACTTCGTGCGCCGCATCCTCGAACTGGGGCGCCAGTACGCCAAGCCGGTCGTCGCCACCTGCGACGTCCATTTCCTGGATCCGGAGGACGAGATCTACCGCCGCATCCTGCAGGCAGGTCAGGGCTACGCGGACGCGGATTTCCAGCCGCCGCTGTATTTCCGCACGACGGAGGAAATGCTCGCGGAATTCGATTTCCTGGACTACAATACCGCCAAGGAGATCGTGATCGACAACACCAACCTGATCGCGGACATGTGCGAAGCCATCTCGCCGGTGCGGCCCGACAAATGCCCGCCGCAGATCCCCGGTTCGGAGGAAGAACTGGAGAAAATGTGCTACGACAGGGCGCACGACATGTACGGCGAGCGCCTGCCCGTGATCGTGGAGGAGCGCCTGTCCAAAGAACTGACCTCCATCATCGGCAACGGATACGCGGTCATGTACATCATCGCGCAGCGGCTGGTCAAAAAATCCAATGACGACGGCTATCTGGTGGGATCCCGCGGTTCCGTGGGCTCCTCGCTGGTCGCTACCTTCAGCGGGATCTCCGAAGTGAACCCGCTGCCGCCTCATTACCGCTGCCCGCAGTGCCGCCACAGCATTTTCGACAACGAGGAGACCCGCCGGAACGCGGGCGGCGCCGGCGTGGACATGGCACCGATGGCCTGCCCGGTCTGCGGCGCACCCATGATCCGCGACGGCTACGATATCCCGTTCGAGACCTTCCTGGGCTTCAAGGGCGACAAGGAGCCGGACATCGACCTGAACTTTTCCGGCGAATACCAGTCCAAAGCCCATGAATATACGGAAGTGCTGTTCGGCAAGGGCTGCACGTTCAAGGCCGGCACCATCACGGGGCTGGCGGAAAAAACGGCTTTCGGCTTCGTGATGAAGTATTACGAGGAAAAAGGCGAGCATAAACGGCGCTGCGAGATCGAGCGCATCGCGAAGGGCCTGGAAGGGACCAGGCGCTCTACGGGCCAGCATCCGGGCGGGATCGTCGTGATGCCGCGCGGGGAGAACATTTATTCCTTCACCCCGATCCAGTACCCGGCCAACAAGGAGAAGAGCGGGATCGTCACCACGCACTTCGATTATCATTCGATCGATCACAATCTGCTGAAGCTGGACATCCTGGGCCACGACGACCCGACCATGATCCGCCGCCTGGGCGATCTGACCGGCCTGACCATGACCGAGGTGCCCATCAACGACGAAAAGGTGCTGGCCCTGTTCAACAGCTGCGAGCCGCTGGGCGTTGCGCCGGAGGACCTGGGCGGCTGCGCGTTCGGCACGCTGGGCGTCCCGGAATTCGGCACGGACTTCGCCATGGGCATCCTGCGAGACGCGAACCCGCAGTCTGTGGCCGACCTGGTCCGCATCGCCGGAATCGCGCACGGCACGGACGTCTGGAAGGGCAACGTGCAGGACCTGATCGTCAACAAAACGGCGACGCTGAAGGAATCCATCTGCACCCGCGACGACATCATGCTCTACCTGATCGGCCAGGGCATGGACCCCGCGCTGTCCTTCAAGATCATGGAAAGTGTCCGCAAGGGCAAAGTGGCCAAAGGGAAGGAAGGCAGCTGGCCGGCCTGGAAAAAAGAGATGGAAGAGCACGGCGTGCCCGAATGGTATCTCGGCTCCGCGGAGAAGATCCAGTACATGTTCCCGAAAGCCCACGCGGCCGCCTACGTCATGATGGCCCTGCGCGTGGCTTACTGTAAACTGTACTACCCGCTGGAATACTACACTGCCTACTTCAGCATCCGCGCGGACGGCTTTGACTATGAGATGATGGCCACGGGAAGAGAGAACATGACCCGGAATCTGGCCATGCTGCGGAAAAACAAGGACTCCCTGTCCGACAAGGAACTGCTGGTCCTGCGCGACATGCGCCTGGTGGAGGAAATGTACGCCCGCGGCATCGAGTTCATGCCCATCGACGTGTACAAAGCCAAGGCGGACCGCTTCCAGATCATCGACGGGAAGATCATGCCGTCCTTCAACAGCATCGCCGGCCTGGGCCTGGCGGCCGCGCAGAGCCTGGAAGAAGCCGCCGCGCAGGGACCGTTCCTGTCCCGCGAGGACATGATCCAGCGCTCGAAGATCAATTCGACCCTGGCGGAGACCATGGCGCACATGGGCATCCTGGGCGACATGGCCGAGAGCAACCAGCTGTCCCTGACGGACATCGTGCTGGAATAAGTTGTGCAAAAAACGGGCGTCTGCGGGCGTCCGTTTGAAGAAAGGAGCCCCATGCTGACCCTTGACAGTACGATCGGCGAATTATACCGAACCCCCATCGGCCGCGACCTGGCGGACAAACTGCTGATGCAGGCGGGCCTGCCGCAGAGCACCCTGACCAATCCGCTGGTCTCGCATATGAAGATCCGCTCCGCGTCCAAACTGGTGCCCGGGAAGATCGAGCCGGCGCTGTTCGACGCGATCCTGAACCTGGTGAACCGCGAGCCGGAGATCGTGTCCGCCGCGAAAGGTCCGGTGAAGCCGGCCTGGTGGAAGGAAGCGGTGTTTTACCAGATCTACCCGCGCAGCTTCTGCGACTCGAACGGGGACGGGATCGGGGACATCCCCGGGATCATTTCGCGCCTGGACTATCTGAAGGACCTCGGCGTGGACGCGCTGTGGCTCTCCCCGGTCTATGATTCGCCGAACGACGACAACGGCTACGACATCCGCGATTACCGTGCCATCATGGCCGAATTCGGCACGATGGAAGACTTCGACCGCCTCCTGGCCGAAGTGCACGCCCGCGGCATGCGCCTGATCATGGACCTCGTCATCAACCATACCTCGGACGAGCACGCCTGGTTCCGCGAAGCGCTCGCCGACCCGTCTTCGCCCCGCCGGAATTACTACTTCCTGCAGCCCGGGAGGCCGGACGCGCCGCCCAACAACTGGGCCAGCTTCTTCTCCGGCTCCGCCTGGCGCTATTTCCCGGAGGAGGGCCTCTGGGGCCTGCACCTGTTCTCGAAAAAGCAGATGGATCTGAACTGGGAGAACGATGATCTGCGCCGGGAAGTGCTGGACATGATCCGCTGGTGGCTGGAAAAAGGCGTGGACGGCTTCCGCATGGACGTCGTCAACTATATTTCCAAGGATCCCGGCCTGCCCGCGGGTGACCCCACCGTTGCGGGCCTGGTCGGCTTCTGCGGCGTGGAGCATTACATCTACGGGCCGCGCCTGCATGAATTCCTGAAGCAGATCCGCCGCGAAGCGTTCGACCTCTACGGCGCCTTTTCCGTGGGCGAATGCCCCGGCCTGGGCATGAACATGAGCCGCATGGTCACTGCGGAAGAGCGGAAGGAACTGGACATGGTCTTTTCCTTCGACCACCTGGAGACGCCGGGGCACGGCAAGTTTGACGACTATGAGTACGACCTGAACTACTACCGGGACCACATCCTGCAGTGGATCGAAAACTACGGCACCAACTGCCGCCTTTCCCTGTTTTTCAACAACCATGACAATCCCCGCATGGTCAGCAAAGTCAGCCGCAACAAGGCCCTGCACCCATACGTCGCCAAACTCCTGGCGGTCCTGCAGCTGACGCTCCCCGGCACGCCGTTCCTTTATCAGGGCGACGAGATGGGGCTGTCCAATTATGAATTCACCAGCCTGGACCAGATCACGGACGTGGAGGCGAAGGGCTTCATCGCGGAGAACCGGGCCCGCATGAGCGAAGCGGAGATGCTGCGTATCCTGAACGCCGGGACCCGCGAACACACCCGCATCCTCCTCCCCGGCGGCGGGCAGCTCCCGCCCTGGCACGCCGGCGTGACCCAGCAGACCCCGGACCCGGAGGTGGAAGAATCTTACCGCTTCCTCCTGAAGCTCCGCCGTTCAAGCAAAGTGTTCCCGTATGGGACATTCGAACTGATCAGCGACAAGAAGAACGCTTTCGTCTACCGCCGCAGCTTAAGCGGCAAGTCCTACGTCATCGAATGCAACCTTGCCGCCGAGCCCCGCAAACCCCTCTACAAACCCAAAAAATCCCGCCTGGTCTTTGACTCCCAGCCCCTCCACACCGGAGATCTCGGCCCGTACCACGCGCAGATCTGGGAAGAATAAGGCCGCTGGGGGACGGTTCCGAGTGGCCCAGTTCGGGTACTCTGCAGGGCAATAGGGCCATTCGGGGACAGCCCCTAAATGGTCCTGTTTGGGCATTCCGTAGGTCGGACGCTTTGTCCGCCATTAGAAAAATCATAACCGGGTGAGACATTTTGTAATTCTACACGACTTATAAGTGAAAGGTGCAGTTGTCCTTCCCCGAAAGGATAAACTGACAATAGATAGCGGTGCCAGTTATTATGGGGGCCTTTTTGTGTGGACGGAATTAAAAAAGGAACATGGTCAATTGTTAATGTCAATACTAGTTCAGCAAATCCATGGACAGCGGGAATTAAGATCATTAAGTGCAGCATTTTTGCTTTGCAAGAGCTTCAACTTTATATCAAACCGGCAACATGACAAGTGGTTTACGAATGGGGCAGGTTAGAATTAGTTTTGACGCTAAGTATGGTGCAACACTAATTCAGAATAAAGTGATTTCAAGCGGAAACTGCAGTTATTATTGTGACTTGGGTAACTGAACCTGAGAGAGGAAATCAGATGAACAGGAAATTGAAGACTATACTCGTTGTAACGTGTTCTCTTCTGGTTGTTGGAACAGGCGCATTTGTGACTCAGCAGATCCGTTTTCAACACGAAATGAATACATTTTCAACTAAAGAGTATAATAGATGGTATCCATGCAGCCTCAGCAGTCCGATAGAGGCAATCATGAATGATGAACGGGACTATATTAGTTTATATGACGCTTGCTATAGATTGAATGATATGATCCCTCGAATTGAATTTTATTGTAAAACCTATGCGATGAAGGCAAATAGTTACTTTCTTGTATCTTCGTTATCTAACGAAAAAGGCACGAGCATTCGAATTCCAGACGATGTTTCATTGTGTGACTCTGTAACCTTAAAATTGGCATTATGCTTTTCATTTCTCCAGGAGTACGCTATACGCTGTGAAAGAAATGATTCTTTGAAAAACAAAACTTGGCTTGAGAAAGTTCTGCTTCAGACAAAAAGATTTGACTCTATAATCAATGAAGCAGAACTTCCAGAAACCATACGATCAGAAGATGACGTAGTTTCTTATCTGGTATTTATTATGAACCTGGATGAGTTTGCAGAAGAGTTACATCAAACACTTTTAGAATCATAAAGATTGTCCGGAGGTACAGGTTATCTTGCACTTGATAAAGAAGAAAGCAAAACAATTTTCTTAAGAGACATGAAATCTTTTCCGTTATAGATCAGATTGTGATTAATATGCATTTACCAGCAGTGAACAGCTTTGAAGAAACGCTGAACTATACGGAAGTAGATAAGTATTTGATTGATTCAAACAGGTGAGACATTTTATGGTTTCATACGACATATAATTGAAAAGGACGGTAGTCCTTTCCCGAAAGGAGAAACCGACAATGGATAACGGTGCCAGTAGCTACCGCCGTTACCTTGACGGGGACGATGAGGGAATTGCCGAGATTGTAAGAGAGTATAGGGAGGGGTTGATTCTTTTTCTGCAGAGTTTTGTGTCCGATCTTCATACAGCGGAAGATCTCGCAGAAGACACTTTCTTCAGATTAATGATTCGAAGACCTAGATTCTTAGAGAAATGTAAGTTCAAAACATGGATCTATTCTATCGCCCGGAATGTGGCTGTTGATTGGGTCAGGAAAAACAAATGGATCGCAGATAAACCGGTCGAGGACATGGCTTACCTCCTCGCTGATGAGACCGACCTTGAACAGTCTTACATCAAAGAGGAAAGACGAATCATGGTCCACAGATCTCTGGCAAAACTCTCATCGGAATACCGTCAAGTTATTTGGCTGATATACTTTGAAGAGTTATCTCATGAGGACATAGGAAAGATTATGGATAAGAGTCCGCGTCAGATTCGGAACCTCCTTTACCGTGCCAAGCAGACTCTAAAGGCTGTCCTTTTGAAAGAGGGTTTTGATGATGAAGAGTTCAGATGAAATGATTGCCGACCTGAAAATACGTAGGGATAATTATTTGGCTGATCGGCAAAGAAAACGCAGGATGTTTCTAAAAGCACTTCTTCCGGCGCTTTTATTAAGTATAGTGCTTACATGCTTGATCGTAATCTCTTCATTTGCTGACAGGAAAAATAGAACAGAGCGGGGAGAAATATCATCTTACAGGACGAGCAGTCTTGTGAAGGAAATTACAGTCCCTTGCCCTCCGGACTATTCAAATATTGTAAGAATTGGGGAAACCGACTATTCTGCCACGTATGGATCAGATCGTCTGCCTGATGGATATGTGTTCCTTCGTGAGATTTCGGACAAAGAATCTGCCGGCACAGGACTGGGAGGATGTAAGATTTACGTTCTTCCTCAAAGCTCGTCCGATATGATTCTCTCTGATTTCTGGCTTTATCAGCCGATAGAGAAATTGACCACTTTGCCATATAGTGGGGAAAAATTTCCCATCACATTTGGTTCTGAGAACTGTCCGGAATGGATTTACACTCATTGGGAAATTGCACCGCCGCCGCCGGAACGTTACGGACTGGAAGACTAAAAGCGGTTAGGAAAGAAAATATGTAATAGAATTGTATCGTGATACTTGCGTAATTGTATCTGAAAGATAAATGATTAACATCGTGATATATTAAACAATAAGGAGAAGAGTCACCATGAAACGAATGCTCAGTGTTGTGATAGTAATGACTATTATACTGAATGGAAGTTTTCTTTTAGTCAAAGCATTTGACACAGATGCCGGTGAAGAATCACAAATACCTTGTGAGTTTGCTGACTATGTGGACAAGGAAGGTAATAGGTACTTATGGGATCCTGGGACAGGGCAGTATAAGAGGATAATCAATGCAGAAGAAGAGATTGCGCGTCTTTCTGCATTAAATGGAAGAGACTACGAGTCTGAACGATTATTTGAGGAACGAAGGATTGCAGAAAAAGAAGCCTGCAGCAAAGCAATAGAAATAGATCCACAGACATCATTGATGAGTCAACCTGCACCAGGAGGAGTGGGAGGTGGTGCTTATTATTCAGATTCGTTCTTTCATAATTTCACTACGGGAACGAGGCTTTCCTACGACATTATTTGTCCTACAAAAGCAGGCGGTGATGTAAGTAATTATCTATATTTAACAGGAATGAATAGGGCTGCAAAAGGAGTTGAAGCATTTATTTCATACTATGCACAAAGCAAATTGTGCTTCAAAATATGGGATTGGAGTGTTACTGGCGACAAACTCGTGGTAACAATGTCGCATTCTCAACTGTTGGATTTTTTGGGAAGCAAAAGTATTAATGGTGCGACACGTCAAATAATCACAGTTCAGAATGCAACAATACAGGTTTCTTCAACGCAATGGCAAAATATTGTTTGGCTTACGAACTACAGCGAAGATGTTATCTATCAGGTTTATTCTCATACCTACACAGCAACGCTTAGTGATCAGTACGACAGTTATTATGGAAAATGGGCAGCTATAGTTGAGACATTTCAGAACTATTATTATCAGGATTTAAATGTGTTGGGATTTAATCTGGTGTATGTTCAGACGAAGAGCTCCCCGTATTCAAGTTCAACATGGGGTAGTTGGGTACTCTTGACAAATTCAGTATCTTGGTTTAATGGCTGTTACCAAGGATTATCACTGGTTTTTAATAGTCCGAATTATACATTTGGTATCAAATGACTAAATGGGCCCCCAGTTGACCTGCCGCGAAAACGGGACTAGCTGGAACCGGTCTCCAGTGGCCCGTCTCAGGTGGCCTTGTGTACCCAAAAACTGCCGGTCATCCGGCAGTTTTTGGGTATACGAATGAACATAATAATCAAAGGCCAAACGAGCGTCAATTACGAACTAACTCTGAAGTTACTTCGGAAAAGATAGATTCGCTTGTTGAAGACCTGAGAGCGGTACTGAGGTATTATCGAAGCGTACAAAAGCTCCTAAATAATAATCTGATAGATGTCAATTATAAAGATGCAAGTCGAGAGCATGGTACCGAAGTTACATCAATTATCGTGGATGGTCCAAGACTT
Source organism: Lachnospiraceae bacterium (assembly GCA_017428105.1). GTDB lineage: Bacteria > Bacillota > Clostridia > Lachnospirales > Lachnospiraceae > UBA6987. Next base: position 83,863 of record JAFRRM010000015.1, read on the forward strand.
AATCCATGGCTAGATGATGGTTGCGGAAGGTTCCGAGTAAAGCATTACGGTGTTTGTGCAGAAAGAATTCAGACTGCAAGACTTGTACATAAGATAAAAGCAATAGTAAGTGAGAATCCTGATATTCATGTATGGAATCTATCACTTGGAACAGAGGATGAAAAGTATTAGTGGGTAATGTGCTATATTACATTGGCAAGGAGGTAAAAAGATGCCAAGTAACAATAGCAAATACACCCAGGAGACCCGGGAAAAGACAGCACCCTACGTGCAGGAGACCGGGAAATCCGCCACCAGTGTCGCAGAAGAAATGGGGATCGATACCAACACCATCTGCAAGTGGGTCAGAGAGTATCGCAGGACGCATGGGATGCCAAGTTATACCGAAGAGAAAGGCATAAAGAAGAAAGATCCGCAGACGGAGGTTGAACTATTGTATCGAATCAAAGAACTGGAGAGGGAACTCAAGAAGAAAGAAAAGGAACTGACCGAAGAAAGAGAAAAAATGGATCATACGCATTATCGGGATCATAGCGGGTGTTCTGCTCCTTTATCTCGTCCTGTGTACGTTTAACGTCTTTCCAATCAACAGAGCCTCGGTCCAGCCGTTTGTCGTGACACCTTCCGGGACGACGTATCTGGTCGTGAACGACGCCCAGCCGGTGGAGGACCTCCTGATCCGCTGGTTCCTGATGGGGGAGGAGATCGATGCCGGACAGAAAGAGAGCATGAGCGCTTTTGCGGGGTATCGTTTTTACCGGGCCAGATTGAAGTCGGGCGATGATTTCATTTATGCGGTGACACCGGAGGGAAAGATCCGGAAATGTACGATCTCTGAGCAGAACCGGTAAGAGAGGAACAAAAAAACAGGGGGCGGCGATCCTTTTGGGATGACCGCTCCCTGTTTTTTATGCAGCGGTGATTATTTGTTCACGGCTTCCTTCAGAACGTGGCTGGGCTTGAAGGCGGGGGCCTTGCAGGCTTCGATCTTCACGGTCTCTTTGGTGCGGGGGTTCTTGCCGGTGCGGGCTTTGCGCTCGCGGACTTCGAACGTACCGAAACCGGTGATGCTCATCTTGTCGCCGTTTACCAGGACCTTTTCCAGCTCTTCGAAAGCGGCCTTCACGACCAGTTCGGCTTCCTTCTTGGAGACGCCGGCGTTCTCGGCGACTGCTGCGATATAATCTTTCTTATTCATGCTGATAGTTCTCCTTTTTGTAGCAGAATTTCTTACCCATCATAGCACAGTTTCTCTGAAATGCAAGCGAAAAATGCGATGATTTCAAGGAATTTTGAATATTCTCATTATTCCGCGGAGGAAGGTCCTGATTCGGCAAGTCCGGTCCCGTCGAAAGCCGGGATCATCTCCTCGGTGGCGCTGGAGAGGTCCTGAACGTAGCCGTCTTCCCAGTCCGAGTAGCGCAGGTATTCCCAGACCCGGTCCCACTCCTCCGGCTGCAAACGCCGCTTCAGGGAGGGGAAGGCATCCAGCCGGCCGGTGCATGCGAGCGCACGGATGGGGGTGTACTGGCTGAGCAGGCTGAGCAGGAGAGTGCCCGGGGCGAAATGATCCCGCAGGAGGTCCAGAACGTCCAGGGTATTATCGATATAGCCGGGCAGAACCAGGTGGCGGACCAGCACGCCGCTCTTAAGGAGGCCGTCCCCGTCCAGCCGGTACGGGCCGCGCTGCCGCAGCATTTCCTGCAGGGCTTTAAGCGCGACGGCCGGGTAGTCCGGCACGCCGGACAGCTGCCGCCCCAGCGCCTCGTCGCCGTACTTAAAGTCCGGCAGGTAGACCTGCACCAGGCCGTCCAACTGCCGCAGCTGGCTGACCGTTTCATATCCCGAACTGTTCCACACCACCGGGACCGGCGGCTTGACCGCGTTCAGGACGCGTGCGACTGCGGGGATAAAATGCGAGGCAGATACGAAATTCAGATTGTGTACGCCCTGTTCCAGCAGGCGGTCGATGATGCGCCGCAGTTCCCCGTCGCTTACCGCCTGCCCCGGGATCACGCATCGCGAGATCTCGTGATTCTGGCAGAACACGCAGGCCAGATGACAGCCCGTGAAAAAGAGCGTGCCGCTGCCGCGCGTGCCGCTGATGCAGGGTTCTTCGCCGAAATGCGCCGCCGCCCGCGCCAGCCGGGGCCTTAAGGGAGAACGGCAAAAGCCCGCCGCTTGTTCCTCCGTGCGCGGTGCGCCGCAGGCACGGGGACAAAGCCGGCAGGCATCGGGGACCGCCTCGGCAGCGGGAGACGGACGGACCGGGGCGGCGGGAGCGTCAGCCCACATAACCGTGTTCCGCGCCCAGGTTGAGCGCTTCCTTGTATTTCCGCTTGGAGACGTACAGGCGGATCAGGTTGTCCGCGAACAGGCGCTTGCTGCCCGTGCCCAGCGTGGCTTCGCTGCTTTCGTACAGGTCCCGCAGCACTTCTTCATATTCGTCGGAACTGCGGTCGCCCCTGACGTAGCGGAGATCGGCCATCCGGAGCAGTTTGTCATAAATGGCGGGCATGCGGGCCGTTTTCAGTCCGACCGCGTTCTGCAGGTATTCCATGCCCAGGGGTTCGTAGCCTTCTTCAAAATAGCAGACGGCCAGTTTGATCGCGGTCAGAAAGCGCTGGTCCGGACCGGCTTTCTGAGGAGAATAGGCGTCGATCAGATAGGGGATGGCCTCGGCGCAGCGTCTGTGCTCCAGGAAGGCGGAGCCGATCTGGTAATCGATCAGGGTGGTGACAGAGGCGTCGTAGCTGCGGGACAGTTCGCGGGCGCGTTTGTAATAACGCAGCATGAAGCCCAGATCGTTGTAGTTGGAATAGCAGGCGCCAAGCAGATAGCTGCTCCAGAGCAGGATCGGGAGGGACCCCTCCTCCGCGGCGGCCGCAAAAGCCCGTTCCGCGCAGGCGATGGCGTTCATGTAGTCTTTCCGGATATAGTAAGTCTCCGCCATGCTCTGCTTGACGTAACTGGTCGGGTTCAGGTTCTCCGCCAGGCGGAGCAGCTCCAGCTGGTCCTCGGATTCCACCTGGCCGGCGCCGGCGTAGTAGAGGAAGAGCTGGTCATCCTCCATATAGTCCAGGAAACGCGCCAGGTAAGCCGCCTCCTGATGGCAGACGGGGGAGGATTTCCCCTGTTTCTGCAGCTGGGCGTACAGGTTGAAGAGGTGCCAGCTGAGATGAAGCTCGCTGTTCTCCATTTCCTGCTGGTGCAGCTTGAGCCAGGCCGCTTCGCGGTCCGCGGTCACCGAGTGGAAATATTTGTCGAAATAAGCGTCCAGCGTGGCCTGCGCCTGGCCGAGCAGTTCCTCGTCCTGGTTATAGGTGATCCCCAGCGCCGCCATGAGCTGGCGCAGGATGGCCGGGCTCGGATGGCCCAGACCCTGTTCGATCTTGCTCAGGTACGAAACGGCGCAGATCCCCCGGCAGAGGGCTTCCTGGCTGAGTCCCTGGTGCAGTCGCTGCTGTTTGATCAGAAATCCTGTAAAATTTTTCATGATAAGGCCTTCTTTACGGGACTGAATGGGATAATTATTACTATATAAGGAAAATCAAAAAAGGCAAGCGGTTTTTTGAATTCTATGCTATAATTTCATCCAAATGACCGCAAGGAGGTTTTTTATGTGGGAAGAATACCGGACGCTGGGCGTTTCGGAAGCAGTATATGAACGGGGGGAGGCGGTCCTTAAGACGCTGGCCGGACCTTTCCGCCGCATCGATGAAGTGGCGGAGCACAACCAGCTGAAAGTGCTGAACGCCATGATCAGGAACGGCGTGGCCGAGTATCACATGCACGGCTCCACCGGCTACGGCCACGATGACCAGGGCCGCGACACGCTGGAACGCGTCTATGCGGACGTGTTCCATACGGAGGACGCGCTGGTGCGCCCCCAGATCACCTGCGGCACGCATGCGCTGTACCTGGCGATGGCCGCCAACCTGAAGGCCGGCGATGAGCTGCTGTCCCCGGTCGGCGCGCCGTACGACACGCTGGAAGAAGTCATCGGCATCCGGCCGTCCGTCGGCTCGCTGGCGGAAAACGGGATCACGTACCGCCAGGTCGACCTGCTCCCGGGCGATCGGTTCGACTGGGACGGGATCCGCGCGGCGGTGGGAGAGAAAACGAAGCTGGCCACGATCCAGCGCTCCCGCGGCTACAGCGCCCGCAAGACGTTCTCGCCGGCGGAGATCGGGGAACTGATCCGGTTCCTGAAGGAACTCAAGCCGGACCTTACCGTGATGGTGGACAACTGCTACGGGGAGTTCACGGACCTCAAGGAACCGTCGGACTGCGGCGCGGACATGGTCGTGGGCTCGCTGATCAAGAACCCGGGCGGCGGTCTGGCTCCGAGCGGCGGGTATATCGCCGGCCGGAAGGACCTGATCGAACGCTGTGCCAAGCGGCTGACCGCGCCCGGCCTGGGCAAGGACATGGGCGCCAGCCTGGGCGTGAACCCGTCGTTCTACCAGGGCTTTTTCCTGGCTCCCACCGTGGTGGCCGGCGCCAAGAAGAGCGCGGTGTTCGCGGCGGCGTTATATGAGAGCCTGGGCTTTAAGGTGAGCCCGGGACCGCAGGAGCCGCGTTACGACATCATCCAGGCCATCGATCTTTTGTCTCCGGAGCGGCTGGCCGCGTTCTGCGCGGGCATCCAGGGCGCAGCGCCGGTGGATTCGTTCGTGAGGCCGGAAGCGTCCGACATGGACGGTTATGCGGACAAGGTCATCATGGCGGCGGGGACGTTCGTGCAGGGATCCTCCATCGAGCTGTCCGCCGACGGGCCGCTGCGCGAGCCGTACCGCGTCTTCTTCCAGGGCGGCCTGAGCTGGTTCCACGGCAAGGCCGGCATCCTGCTCTCGCTCCAAAAACTGGTGGACGCAGGCCTGGCTCTGTGATATAATATTAATTCCTCTTGGGACTCTTTGGGGAGACTTGGGAGGGAGAATTGAAAGAAGAAACACCAAACGCACGCACGATGAGATCGCTCCCGCTCTCCGAGCGGCCGTATGAGCGATGCCTGAAACACGGCCCCGGCGCCCTGTCCGACGCGGAACTGCTCGCAACGCTGATCCGCACCGGGACCCGCAGCCTCTCCGCCGTGGAAGCGGCCCGCAACCTGCTTGCCGTATACGGGGAGCGGGACGGGCTGGCCTGCCTGATGCGCCTGTCGCGGGCGGAACTGATGGCGCTGCCGGGCTTCGGCCCCGTCAAGACCGTGGAAGTCCTGGCTGCCGCGGAGCTCTGCCGCCGCATGGCGAAGACGATGCGCCGTCCGGACCTGTCCTTAAAGGACCCGTCCTCCATCGCGGCCTACTTCATGGAAGACCTGTGCTACCTCCCGCGGGAGGAGATGCGGGCCGCCATGTTCGACACGAAGAACCGCCTGCTCCACGAAGAGACCCTTTCGCGCGGGACCGTGAATGCTTCGCTGGTCTCGCCCCGGGAACTGTTCCTGGAGGCGCTGCGCTGCGGCGCCGTCTATCTGGTGCTGCTGCACAACCACCCCAGCGGCGACCCGACGCCCTCGGAGGCGGATCTGATCCTGACCCGCCGCCTGACGGAAGCGGGCGAACTGCTGCACATCCCGGTGATGGATCACATCATCATCGGGGACCACCGCTATATCAGCTTCCGCGAGGAGGGCCTGATGCGCCCGCCGTCCGGAAGATAGACACCGAAACCGAAGGAATCGCAAGGAATCGCCATGAGTGAGCCCCGCAGAAGCAGGAATCCCCGCGGGGGCCTGCTGATCGTCATCGGTATATGCCTGTTCCTCATGCTGGTCAGCTCGCTGAGCCCCGGCTTTGCCCGCGTGCTCCGGGACGGCATCGGCACGGTCCTGATGCCCATGCAGAAGGGCATGAACCGGGCCGGCAGCTACCTGTCAGGCCGCCTGGAGGCACTGCAGGAACTGCGCCGGGTCCGGGAGGACAACGAACGCCTGGAAGAGGAACTCGGACAGCTCCGCGAGGAAAACGCCAAACTGAAACTGAACGAGCAGGAACTGGACGCCATGCGGGAGCTGCTGCATCTGCAGGAGCAGTACCGGGAGTATGAATCGATGGGCGCCCACGTCATCGGCCGCAGCTCCGGCAACTGGTACCAGTCGTTCCTGATCGACAAGGGCAGCAAAGACGGCCTGGAAGCCGGCATGAACGTGATGGCGGGCGGCGGCCTGGTGGGCCTGGTCACGTCGGTGGGCAATAATACCTCGACGGTCAGCACCATCATCAACACCGGCCGCTACGTCAGCGCCATGACGACCCGAAGCGGTCACTCCTTCCTGGTCGCGGGGAGCCTGGAACTGTACGCTGACGGCATGCTGGCGCTGGAGAACATCCCGCTGGGAGCCGACGTGGAGCCCGGCGACATGGTGGTCACGTCCAATATCAGCGACGTCTTCCTGCCCGGCCTGCTGATCGGCTATGTGGAAGAGACCGTCACGGACGCCAACCGCCTGCTGCGTTCCGGCTCCCTGCGGCCGGTGGCGGATTTTGACAACCTGGACATGGTCCTGGTCATCACCACCCTGAAGGGGACGGGAGAGACGCCATGAAGCGGGGGCTGGTCTATGCGCTGCTGATCCTGGCGGTCTTCCTGGTGCAGAACAACATCTTCGCCGCTTCCTCGCTGGTGATCACGGTCCCGAACCTGCTGCTGATCCTGGTGTTTTCCTTCGGGTTCATGCGGGGCAGCTTCGAGGGCATGCTGATCGGCTTCGCCTGCGGGCTGCTGACGGACCTGTTCTTCGGAAGCACCATCGGCCTGTCCGCACTGATCTTTTCCGTGCTGGGGTACGGGATCGGCGTGCTGGGCCGCATCTATTACACCGAATACGTCAGCCTGCCGCTGACGCTCTGCCTGCTCAGCGACCTCCTTTATCTGCTGGGCATCTATGTGTTTGCCATCGTCCTGGGCGGTGGGCACGGCTTCGTCCCGTATCTGACGAAGATCGTCCTGCCGGAGATGCTGTACACCGGCCTGATGGCCATCCTGCTGTATCCGCTGTTCCGGCAGACGGAGAAACTCACGCGGCGGTGGGAAGAGAAGAACACGCGGAAGTATGTTTAGAGAGATCCTGGATTACATCGCCTATAAACTCAAGCACGTGGTCACCTCGCGTCTGTTCCCGGTGACCCTTGTTTTCGCGGCGCTGTTTTCCGTCCTGATCCTCCGCATGTTCCACCTGCAGGTCGTGGCCGGCGCCGACGCCCAGCAGGAGGTGGAGAACATCATTTCCCGCACGGTCACGCTGGCGCCCACGCGCGGCAACATCTACGACCGGAACGGAAACCTCCTGGCGTACAATGAACTGATCCAGAACGTCACCGTCGCGGACAACGGCAGCTATGCCAACGGGTACGAACGCAACCGGATGCTGCTCCGGCTGATCGCGCTGCTGGACCGCTTCGGCGAGGAGGTCGTCCCGAGCATCGACATTTATTTTGACGAAAACGGCGTGCTGCGCGAACGCTTTGCCTCCGAAAACGCCCGCCTCCGCTTTCTGCGCGACATGTACGGGCGGGAGAGCACTGCCGATCTGACGACGCAGGAGACCGAAACGACGCCGCAGCAGATCCTGGACCATTACTGCGACTTTTTCGGCGTAGGCCGGAACGAGGACAAGAGCGAGTATGAGATCGATCCGCAGACCGCGCTGAAGCTGGTCTGGATCCGCTACAGCATGTACATCAATTACTACGTCCGCTATAATCCGAGCACCGTGGCGGAAGGCGTGAAGGAAGAGACCGTCGCCGCGATCCGGGAACACCAGGAAGAACTGCTGGGTGTGGACATCGCGCAGAGCTCGCGACGGGTGTACAACGACGCCATCTACCTCTGCCACATCCTGGGGTATACCGGGTATGCGAGCGAGGAGGAGATCGAGGAACTGAACGCGCAGGGCGGCGAGTACGCGGCCGGCGATGTGATCGGCAAGGCCGGGATCGAATCCAGCATGGAGCTGGCGCTGCGCGGGAAGAACGGGACGCGCTCCCTGTACGTCAACAACCTGGGCCAGATCAAGAAGGTCGTCCAGGAGACCCCGCCCGAGGCGGGCGACGACGTCTATCTTTCCATCGACCTGGAGATGCAGAAGGGCATCTACCACCTGCTGGAGCAGAAACTGGCCGGCATCCTGATCAACCACCTCAAGAACGAGGACGTGGATCCCGGCGAGGAGGAGCATTACATCCCCATCAAAAAGGCATATTTCCAGCTGATCAACAACAATGTGCTGGATTACCGGCATTTCAGCAGCCCGGACGCCGGCGAGGCGGAAAAGCGCGTGTATTATCACTTCACCGCCAAGCAGACGGAGATGCTGGACAAGATCCGGGCGGAACTGACCGGGGCCGGCGCCCGCCGCTACGCCGCGCTGGATGCGGAGATGCAGACCTTCTTTACGGAGATGTACGACGTCCTGCTGAGCGAGAAACTGCTCCTGCGCGACCGTGTGGACACGGACAGCGAACTGTACACGGCCTACCGCGTGGACGGGAGCATCAGCCTGCAGGCGTATCTGCGCGGCGCGCTGGAAAATGAGTGGATCGACGTTTCCCTGCTGGGCATCAACGGCACGTATACGAGCGTGGAGAAGGCCTATCAGGTCCTGGTGGAATTCGTTCTGGACAAACTGCAGCAGTCGCAGGAGTTTTCCAAAGCGCTGTACCAGATGCTGATCGAGGACGACCTGATCAACCGCTGCGACCTGGCGCTCGCCATGTACGAGCAGGGCATCCTGGAGCCGGATCCGGAATACCAGGCCAACCTGAACCAGCGCAGTCCGGACCTGGCCTTCCAGTTCATGATCGACAAACTGACCCGCATCGAGATCTCGCCGGCCCAGCTGGCGCTGGACCCGTTCTCGGCCGCGGCCACTATCGTGGACGTGAACACCGGCAAGGTTCTGGCCATGGTCTCGTATCCGGGCTATGACAACAACCGCATCTCGGATAATGGCTATTACGCCTCCCTGCTGGAGGACCAGTCTACGCCGCTGTTCAACGTGGCCACGCAGGCCCGGACGGCGCCCGGCTCCAGCTTCAAGATGGTCACCTCCGCGGCGGCCCTGGAGCTCGACGTGATCGGGCCCGGCACGTATCTGACCACTCACGGCTCCTTCTCGGCCGCCGGCATGACGGTCAACTGCTGGTATTATCCCGAATCGCACGGGGACATCAACGTCAGCGACGCGCTGATGGTCTCCTGCAACGACTTCTTCGCCCAGGTGGGCTATAAGCTCTCGCTGGACGACGGGGCCTACAACGACGCGGTGGGCATGGGAAAGCTTTCCCGCTACGCGCAGCTGCTGGGGCTGGGCGAGAAGTCCGGCGTGGAGATCCCGGAATCCAATCCGGTCATTTCCGACATTTCCGCCCTGACCAGCGCGATCGGACAGGGCACGAACCTGTATTCCTGCAGCCATCTGGCGCGCTACGCCACGGCCATCGCCACGCGCGGCAGCATTTACGACCTGACGCTGCTGGACCACGAGACATCTTCGTCGGGCAGCCTGATCCAGAGCTACCGCGGCAGCCTGGTCTCGCGGACCGAACTGCGGGATTCCACCTGGGACAGCATCTGGGACGGGATGCGGCGCTCCGTGACCAGCGGCAACCATGCGCACGTCTACAGCCAGAAAGTGACCATCGCGGCGAAGACCGGGACGGCCGAGGAAAACGAACTGCGGCCGGACCACGTCACCTACGTCAGCTTCGCACCGTACGAAAAGCCGGAGATCAGCGTCGCCCTGACGATCCCCAACGGGTATACGTCGGGCAACACATCGGAACTGGCGGGCTACATTTACGATTATTACTACGGATACATCACGTATCAGGACATTCTGGAAGGGCACGCGCGAGATGCGGGCGGCAACGATATCAACGAGTAAGACAGGGGAAGCGATGTCGAGAGTAATTGTGATCGCCTCCGGCAAGGGAGGCGTGGGAAAGACCACGATCGCGGCGAATCTGGGGATCTGCCTGGGGCAGGCGGGGCGGAAGACCGCCCTGATCGACCTGGATCTGGGGCTGCGGAACATTGACGTGACACTGGGGCTGGAGACCGTGGTGCTGAACCATCTGGGGGACTATTTCGAGGAACGGATGCCCCTGGAGGAGATCGTGACCACGGACGAGCGCTACCCGGACCTGGCGCTGCTGGCCGCGCCCCAGAACATGGACCCGGCCGACCTGAAGGAAGAGCAGCTGGAGAAACTCGTGCGGGAACTGCGCGCGGCTTATGACGTGATCATCATCGATTCGCCGGCAGGCGTGGGCCCCGTCTTTTCCGCGGCCATCCGGCTGGCGGACGAAGGGATCGTCGTGACCAGTCCGACGGTCTCCGCCGTGCGTGACGCGGACAAGGTCCTGCATCTGATGGAGGCGGCGGGGGTCAAATACCGCTTCGTGATCGTCAACATGCTGCGGCAGCGCCTGATGAAGAACGGGGTCATGATGACGCCGGAGGACATCCGGGACGTCCTGGGCACGCCCCTGCTGGGCGTCATCCCCGAGGATGAGGAAGCCATCGTCTGCTGCAACACGGGCGTGCCGCTGGTCACGGTCCGATGCATGTCCGGAAGCGCCCTGAAGCGCATCGCGGAACGCGTCCGGGGGACCGCCCTGTCCCTGCCGCGGCTCAACGCGCGCCGCAAAGGCCTGTTCCATGCATAAAGGAAAATCATGTTTGCTTTTAACCGCTACAAACTGAGGAACTTCAACTTGGCGCTGCTGCTCTGCGTCCTGGCCCTGTGCATTCTGGGCTACATGGTGCTGGGCAGCGCCGTGGTCAACGACGCGGACGGCGCGGATACCATGCGGAAGCAGCTGATCGGCATGATCGGCGGCGGCCTGCTGATGGCCTTCCTGACGCTGGTGGATTATCACGTCTGGCTGAAGCTCCACTGGGTCCTGTACGGCGGCTCGCTCCTGATCCTGGGCCTCTTGTTCACGCCGCTGGGCTATACCACCAAGGGCGCAACACGCTGGCTGAACCTGCCGGTCCTGGGGCGTCTGCAGCCTTCGGAATTCGTGAAGGCGGCGCTGATCGTGTTCTTCGCCTGGTTTTTCCAGAAATACCGGGATCGCATCAACAGGCCAGCCGTCGTCTTTTCCGCGCTCGGCCTGTTCATGCTCCCCGCGGTCATGATCTTCCTGGAACCGGACCTGTCCACCACGCTGACCTTCGTCCTGCTGTTCCTGGTCATGCTGTTCATGAGCCAGATCAGCTACAAATGGCTGGGCGGCATGGCGGCCTGCACGATCCCCGTGGCCGGTTTCCTGGTCTGGGACTCCATGCAGGAGAACCCGCTGATCTTAAAGCGCTATATGCTGAACCGCCTGTTCAGCTTCCTGAATCCCGACGAATTTTCCGGCTCCGGGCTCACTGCCCAGCAGGACCGCGCCATCATGGCGATCTCGTCCGGCCGCCTGAGCGGCAAAGGCCTGTTCAACGCCAGTTTCGACTCGGTCAAGGCCGGCAATTTCCTTTCGGAGGAAAACTGCGATTTCATCTTTGCCGTAGTGGGAGAGGAACTGGGCTTCTGGGGCAGCGCCGCGATCCTGCTGCTGTTCGCGCTGACGGTGTTCCTGTGCTTCCGGACCGCCTCGAAGGCGCCGGACCTGGCCGGCCGCCTCATCTGCGCGGGGTCCGGGGCATTCCTGGGCCTGCAGGTCTTTTTCAACATCGGCGTCACCAGCGGCGTGCTGCCCAATACGGGCGTCGTGCTGCCGTTCTTCAGCCACGGCATCAGTTCTCTGCTGAGCGCGTTCATCTGCCTGGGGCTCGTGATGAACGTGGGGCTGCAGCGCCGGGAAACGGAAAGCCCGGACTGGTAGGAAGCGGCGCGGGGCGGCGGGCATTTTGCTGGCGCGGGCCGGCGGGCATTTTCCCCTTGTGTTTTCCGCCGGCGTTGTTTATAATTATGGTGGAGGATTTCGAAATCCGCCGAGGACGGAGACCGGAACTTATCGCATACGACTGAACATAAAATCTTCAGATACGGGAGGACACGATCATGATTCAGATCATTGCCGGCAACAAAGGCAAAGGAAAGACGAAGCATCTACTGGCCATGGCGAACGACGCCATGAACGCCGCCCACGGGACCGTGGTCTATCTGGACAAAAACAGCAAGCACATGTTTGAACTCAACCGGAACATCCGCCTGATCAACGTCTCCGAATACCCGGTGAATTCCACCGAGGCGTTCCTGGGCTTTCTGTGCGGGATCATTTCGCAGGACCACGACCTGGAAGTCGTGTTCCTGGACAGCTTCCTGACGCTGAACGAAGTGCAGAGCCAGGAGGAGCTGGCGGAGCTCATTAAAGATATCGACATCATCAGTGAAAAATTCGGCGTACGCATGGTGCTGAGCGTTTCCATGGACTGCGAGGCGCTGCCGGAGACCGTCAGACCCATGGTGAGCCTGGCGCTGTAAAACAGGAGAAGCCGTGGCGGGGAGCGGAAGACAGACGCAGAACAGGAGAAGCAGCAAAGGAAGGGAAGGAGCCAAGATCCTTCCTTTTCGGCGTGAGCTGACCATCAATCTGGGCGTCATCATCTTCCTGTTCATCCTGCTGTATCTCGCGGTCTCCGTGATCCGCTCCGCTACCCGGGAATCGTATTCCACCTTCACGGTGGGGCGGGAGGAGAGCCTGAACGGCAACCAGACCTACCGCGCCCTGATCCTGCGGAACGAGCAGCTGGTCACGTCCCGCTGGGCCGGGTACGTGGACATGTTCGCGCCGGAATGCGGCCACGTGAGCATCGGCAGCGTGGTGACCTCGGTGGACGAAATCGGCACCTACAGCGAAAAGATCAAGGAAGTCGCGGAACTGCAGAGCCTGAGCCGGGACGAACTGCGGAATTTCAAGACCCGTCTGCAGAAACTGTCCCTGAACTACGACAGCCGCTCGTTTTCCTCGGTCTACGAGTCCCGCGGCGCCATCAGCGCGTTTTTCTCGACCCACGTCGGCAAGGCGTCGCTGGACGTCCTGGAAGGGAATGCGGCGCTCAACGAATTCTTCCACCTGTATAAATCGGACACCACCGGTATGATCCTGTATTACAAAGACGGCTTTGAGGGCAGGAAGCCCGAAGCCGTCACGGCGCTGGATTTTGAAAGCCGGGATTACCAGCGGGAAAGCACCGCGCGCCTGGTGACGCTGGGCGATTTCCTTTATAAGCTCGTGGATTCCGAAAACTGGACGCTCGTGATCCCGCTGACCGCGGAGGAAGCGGCGAAATACGGCCAGCTGTCCCGCATAGACCTGACCTTCCTGAAAAACGGCCTGCAGACGACGGCCGCGGCGCAGGTCTACAACGGGCCGGATGGCAGCCTGCTGCTGCGCCTGGATCTGAACCGCTATCTGGTGCAGTTCGCCACGGACCGCTTCACGGAGATCCGCCTGGAGGGTTTCGGCTCCGAGGGGCTGAAGATCCCGGTCAGCTGCCGTGTGGAGGAGAACGTCTACCTGATCCCCCGGGAATTCGAAACGGTCCGCGAAGACGGCCAGCAGGACGGCTTCTACCAGGAGATCGTCACCGGCTCGGAACAGACCATCCGCCACATCACGCCCGCGGTCTATAAGCGGGACGACCGCTATTGCTACGTGAGCCGCCAGGACCTGCCGGCAGAGTCGGTCCTGATCCGGCAGAATTCCCAGGACCGCTATACGATCCGCCTGACCGCCGCGCTGACGGGCGTCTACCAGGTCAACGCGGGCTATACGGTATTCTGCCCCGTGGAGATCCTGGAGGAGAGCGGAGACTACCTGCTGGTGAAACGCGGGACGGAGCGCGGGATCGCCACGTTTGACGAAGTCCTGCTGAACGGGACGCGCTACACGGACGGGCAGATCCTGCGGTAAATAATTTCGCAAAGCGGCCTGCTCCGCCTTGACATCCGCGGCGCAGGCAATATAATGAAATATAGAAAAGAAGAAGGGGAGAGACCCATGGCAAACATCTTTGATAAATTTTTAAATTCCATGCGTCTTTACGACGATGAAGATCTCGAGGAAGACGAGGAATATCTGGACGACGAGACCGAAGAAGAGGAACTGCCCCCGGTGAAGCCCGAGCGTCCGGCGAAGCCTGAGAAAGCGGAACGTCCGGAAAAAGCGGAGCGTGCCCCGCGCAGGACCCGTCAGCCGGCTCCCGAAGAGGAAGAAGAACCGGCCCGTCCCGCCCGCCCCGCCCGCCGCAGCAACGTGACCTCCATGCGTCAGATGACTCCCCGCACCGGCACGGTGATGGAAGTCAGCATGGTCAAGCCGACCGACATGGAAGACGCCCGCGACATCTGCGACATGCTGCTGTCCGGCCGCGCCGTGGTGATCAACATGGAAGGCGTCCAGGTGGATCTGGCCCAGCGGATCATCGATTTCGCTTCCGGCGCCTGCTACTCCATCGAAGGCAACATCCAGAAGATCTCCAGTTACATTTTCATCGTTTCTCCCAGCAGCATCGAGCTGTCAGGAGATTTTCAGAACGTGCTGAATTCCGTCAGCGGCGGCAGCCTGCGTCTGGATGACAGGCATTAAGCAAAAACACGCCTGGCTTTATTATGCGGCAGGACTCGTATGGGTCCTGCTTTTGGTGCTGCTGGATCAGCGCGCGAAGGCGCTGGCGGCGGCGGAACTCAAGGGCGGCCCGGTCCGGGTCCTGATCCCGGGCGTGCTGAGCCTGGGCTATGTGGAGAACCGCGGCATGGCGTTCGGCATGCTGCAGGGCGGACGCGTGTTCTTCGTCATCCTGACGGTCATCATTCTGATCGTCCTGGCGGCCGCCTATCACGCCATCCCGGAAAAGAAACGCTTCTGGCCGCTGTCCCTGGGCGTGCTGTTCATCATGGCCGGCGCGCTGGGGAACTTCATCGACCGCCTGCGCCTGGGATATGTGATCGATTACTTCCAGCTGGAATTCATGGACTTTCCGCTGTTCAACCTGGCGGACTGCTTCCTGACCTGGACGGCGGTCATCATCGCGCTGCTGGTGGTGTTTTTCTACAAAAACGAGGATTTGAAACAGATTCATTTATGAGCGGGCTTCGGCTGATCAGTGAATGGGAAGACGGCGGCAAGCGCCTGGACGCATACCTCTCCGGATATCTGGAGGGGTATTCCCGTACTTATGTGCAGAAACTGATCGACCGCGGCGCCGTGCTGGTGGACGGCAGGCCCCGGAAGGCCAGCTTCCGTCTGGACGGCGAGGAGGAGATCACGGTCGATCTGCCGGAGCAGGAGACGCTTTCGGTGGAGCCCGAGGACATCCCTCTGGACGTCGTCTTTGAGGACGAGTACCTGATGGTGGTCAACAAGCCCAAGGGCATGGTGGTGCACCCCGCCCCGGGCCACCGGAGCGGCACGCTGGTGAACGCGGTGCTGCATCATGCGGCGGGAAGCCTGTCCGGGATCAACGGCGTGCTGCGGCCGGGCATCGTGCACCGGATCGACAAGGACACGACCGGACTGCTGATCGTCTGCAAGAACGACGCGGCGCATGAAAGCATCGCGGCGCAGCTGAAGGAACACAGCATCAGCCGGCGGTACACGGCGCTGGCGGAGGGCCGCTTCAAAGAACCGGAAGGCGAGGTGGACGCGCCGATCGGCCGCGACCCGAAAAACCGCCTGCGGATGGGGATCGACCCGAAGAACGGCCGGGAAGCGGTCACGCGGTACCGGGTGATCGACGAATTCAGGAACTACAGCCTGCTGCACTGCCGCCTGCTGACCGGGCGGACGCACCAGATCCGCGTACATATGGCTTCCCTGGGCCATCCGCTGGCCGGGGACACGCTGTACGGCGGCAGGAGCCTCGGAAAGGAACCGGGCCAGTACCTGCATGCAGGCCTGATCGGGTTCGTGCACCCGGGAAGCGGCGAATACATGGAATTTGAAGCGCCTCTGCCGGAGTATTTTGCGGAAAGATTAAAGAAACTGGAACGGTAAGATGAAAAGATCATTGGTTTGGATGGTACTGCTGTGCTTTATGATGACGATGCTGACGGCCTGCGGCGGCAGTTCGGACCCCACTGCGGTCCCTCAGACGCTGCCGATCATCTCGCCGGATTATTCCGAGACGGCAGCAACGGGCGGGACGGAAAGTCCTGAGACCTCGCCGCAGCCCTATACGAATCCGCCGACCCGCACGCACGGGAGCACGACGGCCCGGACACCGGAGACCACCGCGGCGGACGATCTGACGACGGAGCCGGGGACGGCCGTTCCGGATACCACTGCCGAACCGGCACCGACCGTGCCGACCGAGCCGGCACCCGAGACCAGCACCGAAACCATCCCTCCGCAGACGGATCCGCCCACCCCCACCGCCCCGTCTGAAAAGACCGGCTATCTGGTCTGTCTGGACGCGGGTCATCAGGCGCACGCCAATACCGGCCAGGAGCCGCTGGGCCCTGGTTCATCCGAGATGAAGACCAAGGTCTCCTCCGGGACGCAGGGCCGCACCACCGGCGTGCCGGAATACGTGGTGAACCTGCAGGTGGCGCTGAAGCTGCAGCAGGTCCTGGAAGCCCGCGGCTACGAAGTGCTGATGATCCGCACCACGCATGACGTCGACATCAGCAATGCGGAGCGCGCGCAGATCGCCAATGACGCGCAGGTGGACGCCTTCGTCCGCATCCACTGCAACGGCGTGGACGATACGTCGGTGAACGGCCTGCTGGCCATGATCCAGACGCCCAATAACCCGTGGAACGGCGCGCAGTACGCGGAATTCAAGCGCCTGGCGCAATGCATCGTGGATGAAGCCTGCCGCGTGACCGGCGCCAAAAACCAGGGACTGCTGGAGACCGACGGGATGACGGGGATCAACTGGTGCCAGCGGCCGACGGCGCTGGTGGAGATGGGATTCATGACGAACCCGGAGGAAGACGCAAAACTGGTAGAAGACTGGTATCAGGATCTCCTGGCCGAAGGCATCGCCGACGGGCTGGACAAATACTTTGGGATCCAGAGATAGCCGCCAGCCATACATTGCCGGATCAATGAAAACTTTTCCCGCCCCGGAGAAAGGGAATCGAAAAGCATCGTTGATCCGGCAATGCTGCTTTCTGAACGATCGCGAAGAAGAGAAATCGAAAGCAAAAGCATCCGGCCGCCGTGAGGAAATGTGCTGCCGCGTGAATGCTTTGACGGGGACGTGTTGTTCCGGATGCGGGGGCCGATGCCGCGCCCCGGGGACAGAGAACTCAATGAGGTGATGAAATGCGTTTGTTTATCGCGGTACAGCTGTCGGAAGAGATGAAAACCGCCCTGCTGGGGACGATGCATGAACTGAAGAAGGCGGGGGTGAAAGGAAGCTACACGCCCGGGGCGAATCTGCATCTGACGATGGCGTTCATCGGAGAATTCAAGGATGCGGAGGCGGTCAGACAGGCGGCAGCGGGCGTCCCGTTCAAGCCGTTCAAGCTTTCTCTGGACGGGCTCGGTACGTTCGACAATACGCTGTGGGCGGGGATCAAAGGCAATCAGGGACTGAAGACGCTGGCGAAGGACCTGCGCGCCGCTCTGAACGCGGCGGGGATCCCCTGCGATCCCCAGGCGTTTATCCCGCACGTAACCCTCGTCCGCCGCGCTGCCGGCCGCTGGCAGACCGTCCCCGCGCCGAAAGGCGACATGATGGTCAGAAAACTGTCCGTCATGCGGTCTGACCTGAAGGACGGCAGGCGCGTCTACACCGAGCTCCGGTAAGGCAGGAGACCGGTCAATAACAACCTGTCAAGAAAAGAGCCGTTGCGTGAACGGCTCTTTTGCGTTATTCCTTCTTTTCCTCCGTCAGTTCCTCAAACAGGAAAAACAGCGGATCCCGGTCCTTGTTCTCCCCTTGATAAGCTCCGGAAGTTGTCAGGCCTTCTTTTTTCCAATCCGCTCCAGCAAGGCCGTCAGCCCGATCATGCACAGGATCTCCGCACCGGCGAACAGCAGGCATACCAGCGCCGTGTGGCCGGAAACGTGGATCATCTCGAACAGCCAGTTGAACTGCATGGCGCAGACGCCGAAGCCGATGATGGAGAGGATGATCACGCCGACCCGGTATTTGTTTAACGGCCGGGAAATGTTGATCAGGATCAGGAAACCGACCAGGGAGAGCAGATAAGTGCACGCCGTCCCGACTTCGTCCTGCGGGATCTGCCACCGATCCGCCTGATGCACCAGCACCGCGATCGCAATGAAGGAAGTGAGCGCCGCGGGGATGGACCGCACCAGCGTGTTGCGGATGAAGCGGCCCTGCTGCTTCTTTTCGTTGGGCTCCAGCGCCAGCAGGAAGGCGGGGATGCCGATGTTGAACGCGGAGACCAGCGAGACCTGCGCCGGCCGCAGCGGGTAGGTCATGGTCAGCAGAATGGCGAACAGCGCCATCAGCAGGGAGAACATGTTCTTATACAGGAACAGCGTCGCGGAGCGGGTGATGTTGTTGATGTCGCGCCGGCCTTCGGAAACGATCTCGCGCATGTGCGAGAAGTCGGAGTCCAGCAGGACCACCTGGGCCGCCTGGCGTGCCGCGTCGGAGCCGCCGCCCATGGCCACGGAGCAGTCCGCTTCCTTCATGGCCAGGATGTCGTTGACGCCGTCGCCGGACATGGCCACCTTCAGCCCTTTTGCCTTCATGGCCAGCACCAGGTCCTTTTTCTGCTCCGGATTCACACGCCCGAAGACCGTGCAGTTCAGGGCCGCGTCGGCCAGTTTCTCCGGCGTGTCCAGCGTGGTGGCGTCCACATAGTTTTCCGCGCCGTCGATCTGCGCCTGGGCGGCGACGCGCGACACGGTCAGCGGGTTGTCGCCGGAGATGACCTTGACGACCACGCCCTGATCGGCGAAGCCCCGGAACGTCTCGATGGCGTTCTCCCGGATCGCGTTGTGCAGCGCCACGAACAGCAGCGCGCGCGTGCCATCCCCTTCGCCTTCCGCCAGGACCAGCACCCGCTTGCCTTCGGAGGCGCGGGCTTCGATCAGCGGGCGGTTCTTATCCAGCTCTGCCGGCGGCAGAATGAATTCGGGCGCCCCGAGGCGGTAGGCGGCGCCGGGCAGATCGATCCGCGAATATTTGTTTTTGGAATTGAACGGCGTGATCTTCGCGTTCTCAAACGGCGCGCCGTTCGGCAGACAGGCCCGCAGCGCTTCCATCGTGATGTTGCTGTCGGGCATGGTGCGGATGTAGGATGCCAGGAGCGCCTGGGCTTCCTCCGCGCGCCCCACCGTGATCTCGTGCGGCGCGAAAAGCTCGCTGACGTTCATGTCCTCGCAGGTGATGGTGCCGGTCTTGTCCAGACACAGCACGTCCACGCGCGCCAGCGTTTCGATGCTCCGCATGTCGTGCAGCAGGACCTTGCTCTTGGCCAGCCGCATGGCGGAGAGCGCCAGCGCCATGGTCAGCAGCAGGTACATCCCTTCGGGGATCATGCCGATGACGGCGCCGACCATGGAGACGATGGAATCCTTCAGGCTCCGGCCGTTGACGGCCATGGACTGGACCATCAGGATCCCGCCGATGGGAATGATGAGGATGCCTGCGGTCTTGATGATGGTCTCGATGTCCCGGATCATCTCGGACTTCTTGTCCTTGATCTCCTTGGCGCGCGCGGTCAGCTGCGCGGCATACGATTCTGCGCCCACGTGCGTGAGCCGCGCCGTCAGCGTGCCCGCAGTCAGGAAACTGCCGGATCTGAGCTCGCTCCCCGGCTTCTTTTCCACCTCGTCGGATTCGCCCGTCAGCAGCGATTCATTGACGCCGGCCTCCCCGGAGACCACGACCGCGTCCGCCGGGATCTGCTGGCCGATGGACAGCCTGATCAGGTCGCCCAGGACCAGCTTGTCCGCCGGCACCTTCACCTCCGCGCCGTCGCGGATGGCCGTATATTCCGATACGTCCAGCAGCTTCAGCTTATCCAGTTCCTTTTTGGAGCGGAGCTGCTGGAAGATGCCGATGCAGGTGTTGGCGATCACCACCGGCAGGAAGGTCAGGCTGCGGAAAGATCCGGTCAGGATCAGCAGCAGCGCCAGCAGGGCGAAGATCGCGTTGAAATAAGTGAAGATCTGATGGAAGAAGATCGAGGGGACGGAATGCCCGCTCTTTTCGGGCATCCGGTTGATCTTGCCCTCCGCCGCGAGGGCTTTCACTTCAGCAGTTGTCAGACCGTTTTCATTCATGGGTCGGTATCATCTCCGATGAGCATATTTTGCAAAACACAGAGAGTATAGCACAGAATACGGGGAACGGGCAAGCCTTTACCGGCAGGCGATGTTGCTGTCCGTGCGGGATTCCGTGCCGCCGATCAGCACGCCGCCGTCCGTCCGCACGATCATCTGGCCGCGGCCGAAGGCGGGGGTGGAGGGCTCGGGGCGGACTTCATGGCCCATGCGGGCCAGCGCTGCCGTCATCGCCGGATCGAAGCGCTTTTCCACCAGGAGCTCATTGCCGCGCGTCCACTGCCAGCGCGGGGCATCCAGGGCCTGCTGGGGATCCAGCTGAAAGTCGATGAAATTCGTGATCACCTGCACATGGCCCTGCGGCTGCATGTAGGCGCCCATCACGCCGAACGGCCCGGCAGGCGCGCCGTCCTTCATCAGGAACCCCGGGATGATGGTGTGATAGCTCCGTTTTCCGGGCTGCAGGCAGTTGGCCGCCTGCGGATCCAGCGAGAAATCCTTCCCGCGGTTCTGCAGCGAGATGCCGGTCCCGGGCACCACGATGCCGGAGCCGAAGCCCTTGTAATTGGACTGGATGAAGGAGACCATGTTGCCGTCCCCGTCGGCCGTGCACAGATACACCGTTCCGCCGCCGGGCGGCGTGCGGTGCGTATGGATCTGCGCCCGGTCCGTCATTTCCGCCGCCCGCATCGCGCCGTAGGCGGGGTCGATGAGACGGTGATAATCCAGTTCCATGCAGGCGGGATCGGTCACGTAATGCAGCGCGTCCGCGAAGGCCATCTTGATGGCTTCGATCTGGCGGTGATACGTGAGCGGGTCCTCCTTATCGCTGAAATCAAACTCTTTCAGGATGTTCAGTGCCATGAGCGCCGTGATGCCCTGGCCGTTGGGCGGGATCTCGCAGACCTCCCAGCCGCGGTAGTTCACGCGGATGGGCTCCACCCAGACGGGATGATAGGCGGCCAGGTCTTCATAACGCAGGAGACCGCCCTGTTCGCGGCTGGCGGCGTCCGTTTTTTCGGCCAGCGCGCCGCGGTAGAACGCCTCCGCATTCGTTTCCCCGATGGCTTCCAGCGTGTCCGCATGGTCCGGAAGGCGGATCATGTCGCCCGCATGCCACCGGTCCCCGGCCGGGGAGAAGGTGTCGAACCAGGCCTGAAAACACGGCGCGGTCAGTTCCTTCCGGAAGCGGTCCAGGGAAATGTTCCACATCTGCGCCAGATTCGGGCCGCAGGGGTAGCCGTCCCGCGCATAGCGGACGGCGGGCGCCAGCGTTTCCTTGAGGGGAAGCCGGCCGAAACGGCCGGAGACCGCCGCCCAGGCCGCGGGAGCGCCGGGGACCGTGACGGGCGTCCAGCCCCAGGTGGGCATCGTGCCGTGATCGTCCCGGCCTTCGTCCAGAATGCGGCGGATCGAGGCCAGGCCCGGGGCGGGTCCGCTGGAATTGAGGCCGAAGAGTTTTTTGTCCTGTTCGGACCAGATGATGGCAAAGGCGTCGCTGCCGATCCCGTTGGCGGTGGGTTCCGTGACAGTCAGCGCCGCCGCCGCGGCCACGGCCGCATCCATCGCGTTCCCGCCTTGCTGCAGGATCTCCAGCCCGGCGGCCGCCGCCTGGGGGCTGGACGCGTTCACCATCCCGCCGCGGGCGTAGATCGGGAACCGCTGGGAAGGGTATTGCTGGCGGAGCGGATCAAATAAATACTGCATGACGGATCCTTTCTGTGGATATGATTTGAAAAAAGGGCCGCCGGCCTCTGCCGCGGCCCCGAAACGCATGGGGAGACGGATCATTCCTTGCCGGCTTCGTCCGGCTCGTCCGCCGGTCCTTCTGCAGGGCTTTCCGCCTTGCCGGACAGCTTCTTCAGCGTCTGCGCGGCAAATTCGCGGCCGCCGATGCCGAACGCCACCGCGAACGCGACCGCCAGCGCGCCGAGCACGCCGATGAACGCGTACGTGACGATCCGGGACGCGATGCCCAGCTGCGTCAGCACCATGAATCCGGCTGCGGCGAAGATCACGCCCTTCACCGGCACGGCGTACGTACCCAGGCTGGTCTTTTTCAGCGCGTTTTCAGCCAGGCGCGCCAGGATCACGGCCAGCACGAAGATGATGACGGCGGCCAGCACGTTAGGCAGGTATCTGATGACCGTGGCGCCGATGTCCTTCAGCACCGTGAAGCCCAGCATGTTGAACGCCTCCACCGTGAAAAAGATGAGGATCAAGGCCTGCAGCGTCACATTGACGATCCGGGACAGCGAGAACTTCGCTCCCGTATCGCCCATCGCGCCGCGCAGTCTGGCGTCCGCGCCGGTGCTGGCGATCAGTTTTTCCGTGATCTGCCCCGCGAAGCGGGCGATCACGACCCCCACCCCGACCAGCAGGCACGCCACGAGGATCTTCGGGATCGCGTTGAAGATCTTGTTCAGCATCGCCACCGCGGGCTCGGAGATCGCCTCGATCTTCAGCACCTTCAGCGCCACGATGATCACCGGAATGATGATCAGCACGTACACGATGTACGCCAGCGTGGTGGACAGCCGGGCCGAATCCGGCACGTCCACGCCCGCTTTTTCCTGAAGGGCGTCCACCCTGATCCGCCGGAACACGGGGATCAGCAGCTGGCGCAGCAGCCGGGCCGCGAAAAAGCCCACCGCCAGCACGATCACGGCCGCGATGATGTTGGGCAGATAATTCCAGACCTGATTGACGAGATTCAGGATGGGCTGCGCGACATTGTCCGCATGGAGCGCATTCAGGATCCCGGGCACGAACAGGATGAAAACGATGAAATAGACCAGTTTGCCGATGAACCGGACCGTGCCGCCGGGATTGTCGGCCGTATCGAAGCGCCCCATGAAGCCTTTGATCCGGGGGAACTTCAGCAGCCGGGTGATCAGCCATTTGGCGATCGCCGCGGCGAGGAAGGCCAGGGCCAGCAGCAGCAGTGCGTGCACGACGGCGCCGGCGCTGGTCGCGAAGAAATCGCTGAGTGTCTTGCCGATTTTCTCAAACATACGGAACCTCCTGAAAGAACCGGGGAAAGTCCGGGTATAACTGCTTTCAATATAAAGCTTTTTCTCCCCGATGTAAAGATATTTGAAAGCGGTCCCCGGGAAAAACAAAAAACCTGCAGCTTTTCCTTGTATTTTCCTCCCGTTTGTTCTAAAATATTCCCTGTCGAAAAAAAGAAGGCAGGTGTTTGCTATGCTGCAGAGAATCAGAACCAGATATGCCCCCAGTCCCACCGGCCGCATGCACGTGGGCAATTTGAGGACCGCTTTATACGCTTACCTGATCGCCAAGCATGAAGACGGCGATTTCCTCCTCCGCATCGAGGATACCGACCAGGAACGCCAGGTGGAAGGCGCCGTGGAGATCATCAACCGCACGCTGGAGAAGACCGGCCTGCTCTGGGACGAGGGCCCGGACAAGGACGGCGGTGTGGGTCCTTACGTGCAGAGCGAGCGCGTGACTGCCGGGATCTACATGGATTACGCCAAAAAACTGATCGAAAAAGGCGAGGCGTATTACTGCTTCTGCACCAAGGAGCGTCTGGAAAGCCTGCGCCAAACCCTGACGGTAGACGGAGAGACGAAGGAGATCACCATCTACGACAAGCACTGCCTGCATCTGCCCAAGGAGGAGATCGAAGCCAACCTGGCCGCCGGCAAGCCTTTCGTGGTGCGTCAAAACACGCCCAATGAAGGCACCACCACCTTTACCGACGTGCTGTACGGCGACATCACCGTGCCCAACGCGGAACTGGACGACATGATCCTCCTGAAATCCGACGGCTTCCCCACCTACAACTTCGCCAACGTCGTGGACGACCACCTGATGGGCATTTCCCACGTGGTGCGCGGCAACGAGTACCTGAGCTCCGCCCCCAAATACACCCGCCTGTATCACGCCTTCGGCTGGGAGGAGCCCGTATACGTGCACTGCCCGCTGATCACGGACGAGCACAAGAAGAAACTCAGCAAGCGCAGCGGCCATTCCTCTTACGAGGATCTGGTGGAGCAGGGCTTCGTGGACGAGGCCATCGTGAACTACGTGGCGCTGCTGGGCTGGAGCCCCGAGGACAACGAGGAGATCTTCAGTCTGGAGGAACTTGTCAAAAAGTTCGATTACCATAAGATCAACAAGTCCCCGGCGGTCTTTGACATGACCAAGCTCCGCTGGCTCAACAGCGAATACATCAAGCGCCTGTCCGACGAGAAGTATTACGAACGCGCCTTGCCGGAAGTGCGGAAAGTCATATCGAAGCCGCTGGATCTGAAGAAGATCGCGGATCTGATGAAGACCCGCATCGAAGTCTTCCCGGATATCGCCGAACCCATCCGCTTCTTCGAGGAACTGCCGGAATACGGCGTTGACCTGTACACCCATAAGAAGATGAAGACGGACACCGCGGTCTCGCTGGAGATCCTGCGCGATCTGCTCCCCCGTCTGGAGCGGCAGGAGGATTATTCACTGGAAGGCCTCAAGGAATACCTGAGCGCTTACATTACGGAGACCGGCCGCAAGACCGGCCAGGTCCTCTGGCCTCTCCGCATCGCGGTCTCCGGCCTCGCGAACACCCCCGGCGGCGCCTACGAGATCATGGAGATCCTCGGGAAAGAGGAGAGTCTGGCCCGTATCCGCCAAGGCATCGCCAAGCTGGAAGCGGCGGGTTAACACAACACCGGGATCTCCGCAGGACGCTGCGCCTGCGGCCCGCTGATCAGGGAATATCATGCCATTCAATACGGAACAGCAGGAAGCGATCCTGCACAAAGACGGGCCGGCCCTCGTACTGGCCGGCCCCGGTTCCGGAAAAACGACGGTCATCACCGGACGCATTCAGGCACTGATCTCTTTTCATCACATTCCCGCTTCACAAATTCTAGTCCTCAGTTTTACCCGGGCCGCCTCCCGGGAGATCGAAGACCGTTTCCGGGAGCAGATCCGCGAGGAAGCTCCCGTCCGTTTCGGAACCATCCACGCTGTTTTTTATCGGATCTTACGCATCAGCCGCCCGGGGACGGCCTGTTCCGTGCTGTCTCCGGGCACGCGCCGCCAGTGGATCCGCGAGCTGGCCGCGGAGCTGTTCCCCGGGACGGAAATGCCGCCGGAGCGCATCCGCCAGGCGGAAGACGTCCTGCTGGCCGGCCGCGATAAACCGGCGGAGGAGGGCCTTTTTCTGACGCCCGAAGAGCAGACGCGGCTGAAGGACGCTTACGCGGAGCGGAAAAAACAGGAAGGCCTGCTGGACTTTGAAGACATGCTCGAAGAATGCCGCACCGTGCTGGAAAGCGACCCCGGAGTCCTGTCCCGCTGGCGCAGTCTGTTTCGCTACATCATGATCGACGAGTACCAGGATACCAGCCCGCTGCAGCTTTCCCTGCTGAAACTGCTGGCCGGCGGCTCCGCCAACCTGTTCGCGGTGGGCGATGACGATCAGAGCATCTACGGCTTTCGCGGCGCGGACAGCACGCTGATGCTCCGTTTCCCGCAGGACTTTCCGGGGGCGAAGATCTACCGTCTCTCCGAATGCTACCGCTGCAGCCCTCAGATCCTGTCCGCCGCCGGCAGTCTGATCCGTCACAATAAACAGCGGTATCCCAAATCTCTGCGGAGCAGGGCTGCGGATGGCCCGCTTCCCGTCCTGACCGGTTTCCGGGAGAACGGCGCGGAACTCAAGGCCCTGACCCTTCTTCTGCGGAAGGATTGGGAGAAGAGCAAAACGCCCGCTTCCCTGGCGGTCCTCTGCCGCACGCGCTTTTCCCTGCGCCGTGTGGCGGCGGCCTTAGCCGGGGCCGGCCTGCCTTTCACCTGTGATGAGGGGCCGGAGGGCGATCACGCGCACTGGGTCGCGGAAGACCTGTTCGCCTATCTGCGCCTGGGCCGCGGCAGCGACCGGAGGGAAGACTATCTGCAGATCCTGAACAAACCGCCGCGCTATCTCAGCCGTCAGCTGTTTCAGACCGCGCGAGTCGACCGCCGCGCCTTATACGTCATGCTCTGGGAAAAGCCCCGGACCGCCCGGGAATTGACCGATTTTTTCCGCCGGCTGGACCGCCTGAAAAACATGATGCCTTTCGCGGCGGTGGAATATGTCCGGCATGAGATAGGGTATGATAAATATCTGAAAGAATATGCGCTGAACCGGAACGTCCCGTCTGCCCCGTTCCTGGAACTGCTGGACAGACTGCAGGAGGAGAGCGCGGCGTTCGCTTCGGTCGCCGAGTGGGAGAATGCCCGCGCAGCGCTGCTGGCAAAGGGCAGAGAAAAAGAAGAGGAGCGGGAAGGGATCCGCCTGATGACCATGCACGGGGCCAAAGGGCTGGAGTTCGACCGTGTGTACCTTCCTTTCCTCCAGGACGAAGAGATCCCCGGCAGCCGCTCCGTCAGCGCGGAGCAGCTGGAGGAGGAGCGGCGCCTCCTGTATGTGGCCATGACCCGCGCCCGGACCGGCCTTTATTTGAGCTGCACCGTCAAAAAAAGAGGCGGCCGCAGCCGCCCCTCGCGTTTCCTGAAGGAGATCAAAGGCATCCGGACCGGGGAGCCGCGTGACGGCTCCCGCTGATCCGGTCCCCGGTATGTCCTTTACGCTTCCGTAGTGGGGACCAGTTCGTCGAAATCCTCTTCATCGCAGATCTCGTCGAAACGGTCGCACACCGCGTCGAACAGGTCGTCGTCTTCGATGTCGCCCAGGATGGGCTGTCCGTTGTCATCCTCGCTGTACGCGTACAGGAAGATATCGCCGTCCTCGTCTTCCGCCTGGTCCACTGGCGTCAGAGCGATGTACTGCTGCTCGTCAAGCGGGAAGATCGCCAGCACGATGCATTCCATCTGCGTGCCGTCCTCCAGCTCCAGCGTCATCAGCAGTTCGTCTTCGTAGCTGTCCTCAATGATCTTTTCTTCTCTCAGTTCCATATCCATGTTTGTCCCTCCTTATACGTTGAAGCGGAAGAGGACCACGTCCCCGTCCTGCATGATGTACTCTTTGCCTTCCACGCGGACCTGTCCTTTTTCCTTGGCGGCCGCGTACGAGCCGGCGGCCAGCAGGTCCTTGTAATTGACCACCTCGGCGCGGATGAAGCCCCGCTCAAAGTCCGTGTGGATCTTGCCGGCGGCCTGCGGCGCCTTGGTGCCTTGTCTGATGGTCCACGCGCGTGTCTCTTTCTCCCCGGCCGTCAGGAAACTCATCAGGCCCAGCAGCCGGTAACTGGCGGCGATCAGTTTCTCCAGGCCGGCTTCTTTCAGCCCCAGATCCGCCAGGAATTCCGCGCGGTCCGCCTCGTCCAGTTCGCTGAGCTCTTCCTCCAGCTTGGCGCAGATCACGAAGCTCTCGCTGCCTTCCGCGGCCGCAAAGTCCCGCAGCGCCTGCACGTACGCGTTGGACGCGCCGTCGTCCGCCAGATCGTCCTCGCCCACGTTCGCGGCGTAGATCACCGGTTTGGAGGAGAGCAGTCCCAGCGTCGCGATGAACGCGGCTTCGTCCTCATCCTCCGGCTCATAACTCTTGGCCTGTTTCCCTTCGCTCAGGACGTCCTGCAGCTTCTTCAGGATCTTCAGTTCTGCCGCCGCGCTCTTGTCCATCATGGCGGCCCTGCCGGTCTTGGCGATGCGCCGCTCAAGCACTTCCAGGTCCGCCAGGATCAGCTCCAGTTCGATGGTCTCGATGTCCCGCACCGGATCCACGCTGCCGTCCACATGCACGACGTTCCCGTCTTCGAAACACCGCACCACGTGCACGATGGCATCCACCTCGCGGATCGCCGCCAGGAACTGGTTCCCCAGCCCCTCGCCCTTGCTGGCGCCCTTGACCAGCCCCGCGATATCCACGAATTCGATCACGGCCGGCGTGATCTTCCTGCTTTTATAAAACTCGCCCAGCAGCCCCAGCCGCTCGTCAGGGACCTCCACGACGCCCACGTTGGGATCGATGGTGCAGAACGGATAATTGGCGGCTTCGGCGCCGGCCCGGGTCAGACTGTTGAATAAGGTGCTTTTGCCTACGTTGGGGAGGCCTACGATACCGAGTTGCATGGCAATACCCGCTTTCTTATGGATTGTTTTTGAACAGGCTGTCCAGAATGTCTTCCGCCTGTCGGATCTTGTCTTCCAGACCGGACAGATCCTGCTCGGGAACGGATTGTTTGACGTTGAGCTCAGGGAGTTCTTTCTCCGCAGCCGGTTCGGTCCTGATCTCAGGAATCATTTCTTCCGCGGCCGGCTCGGCCTTGATTTCAGGAATCACTTCTTCCGCAGCCGGTTCGGTCTTGATCTCAGGAATCACTTCTTCCGCAGCCGGCTCGGTCTTGACTTCAGAGATCTTTTCCTTAGAGGCCGGTCCTTCTTTGATCCCGGGAAGATCCTCCGGATCCGCTGCTTTCTTCTCTGACTCGGGAAGCGTCTGCTCCGCTGCAGCATCCGCAGCTTCTGCCGCATCCGCCGCTTTTTCTTCCTGCGGCAGACTCAGCAGTTTTTCATCTTCCTGCATTTCAGCCGGAGAGATCACGCGCGCGTGCGCTTCCCCGTTTTCGAAGATGACGGCGGAATTGCCTTCTTCCCGGAGCCGTTCTGCCTCGTCCAGACGATGCAGCGCGGCGATGCGGTCCTTGGCGTTCATCGGCGGCGCTTCTTCCGGAACGGCGGGCTCTGCATTCGTTTCGGCATTTTCCGGGATCTCCGGCAGGACGCTGCCATCCGGCAGGCCTTCTCCGGCCGCTTTCTTGCGGTTGGCTTTCAGGATCAGGGAAACGGCCAGCAGGATCAGCAGGATGGCCAGGCCGGCCAGGGAGATCAGCATGCCGGGCTTCACGCCTTCGGGCATGTAGCTGATGGTGACCTCATGCTTGCCGGCTGTGACCGGGACGCCGACAAAAGCGTCCGCCAGGGGCCGGATCTCCGCTTCCTGACCGTCCACCGTGGCTTTCCAGCCGTTGTCGATGGGGATGGAGTAGACCAGCAGGGAATCCTTTTCGGCTTCCACCGTGCCGGTGATCCGGGTCCTGAAGGTCTTGTCCGTGAACTCCGTGATGGTCAGCGGATGCTCGGTAATGCGGCCGTAATATTCAATGAAGTTGTCGATGTTCAGACGGTGCATGGTGCCGCTGATGCTGGAGCCGGATTCGGAAGCGACGAGCTTCAGCACGTCGCCTTCCTCCACGTAGCCGAAATCGACCAGGTAGTTGCGGTTCAGGCTGTCCCAGACCTTGGATTTCTCACCGTTCACCGTGGCCGTCACTTTGCGGACGGAGCCGGTGACGTGGACGTAATAGAAGCCGGCCTGGTCCGCCGTGTAGGTCATTTCCCCGCCGGAGGTGGAGGGCGTGACCTTGTCGAAGACGTTGGCGACGCCGACGGTCAGGTTCGCGTAGCTGTTCTGGCTCTTGACGGGATCGGACGTGGTGGGCTTCCACAGCATGGCCATGTCGTCCGGGATCAGATAGCCCAGCGGCAGCGTGTAAAGGTTATGGTACAGATAATGCGCGTTGCCCTTGCGGTCCGTGGCGGAGCTTACCAGCTCGTAGATGGGGCTGCGGGGCAGACGGGCGTCGGTCAGCGTGTATTCGACGCCCAGGAACGAATACATGAACGGCGTGGCGCCGGTGATGGCGTAGGCGTTGGTGTTCCCTTCCAGACCGACCTTGCAGTAGAAGTCCGAGATGGCCTTGTTGGTGGTGGAAGAGAAGATGGACGCGCTGTTGTAGCCGAAATACGCGCCGTCGTTCTTGGTGCGGATGCGCTGCCGCTCGATGCGGGTGAACGTCTTGCCTTCCTCCGCCTGCTGCACCAGTTCGTCGAAGCAGTCATTGAAGACCATGAAGTCGGAGCGCCTCACGTAGGAAACGCTGGTGACGGCCGTGTTCAGGCCCATTTCCACGATCAGGACGCAGAGGATCAGCGCCCAGGCCGTGCTTTTCTCCAGATATCCGGCCTTGTGCAGGTAGGCGAACAGCGTGTACAGCGCGATGAACGCGATGCTGGCGTAGCAGGCGTAGTACGGGATCTCGGCGGGATCCGTGATGACCTCGAGGATCAGGATCAGACCGATGGCGGCCCACATGATGCGGACCAGCGTTTCCTTGCGCACCTCTTCGCCCTTGCGGATGCCTTCAAAGCACATGGTCGTCAGCAGGAAGGTGTACAGGAAGGAGAAGCGGCAGGGCAGCGAGTTGGGATAATGGAAGCCGTGCCACATGAAGTCCAGCATGTTCATGTTGAAGCTGAGCAGCAGGAAGCCGAGCAGCACCGTGTTGGCGATCTTTTCCCGGAAACTGACCTTCTTGTTCATGTAATAGAGCGGGATCAGCAGGAAGACCAGCACGCCGGAATAAATGTTGGGCCAGTGGTCCAGTCCGATCTCGCAGTCCACCACGACAAGATGGCGGGAGAGCATCTCCACGACGGAGAAATAGTTGGTCAGCGTCCGGGGGAAGACCGAACCGGCCGAGGCCGTGCCCTTGAGCGCCATGGCGGCCGGCAGGACCATGATGGCGGCGATGGCGCCCGCCAGCAGCGAGAACAGGCCGAAATTCAGGATCTTTCGGAGCACCTGGCGGCCGGTGAACGGCGACCAGGCGATCATGCGGTTGATGAAATAGAACACCAGGAACACGCAGAGCATGATGCTGATGTAATAGTTGCAGAGAATGGCCAGCGCCAGGGAAATGCAGTACAGGAACGGCTTATCCTCCTTGACCAGCAGTTCCAGCCCGTAAAGGGCGATGACCGCCAGCCACAGCACGTCCAGCCACATGACGTTCCAGCTGTACGCCGCCAGATAGCCGCTCAGCGCGTAGCAGATGCCGCAGATGGTGATGCCGAAATGCCGGGTGTTGAACCGCTTGGACAGGTACCATGCCATGGCCCAGCCGCACAGACCGATCTTCAGCACGATCAGGAACGTGATGAACTCGATCATGTATTCCGTGGGCACGAGCACCGCCAGGAAGTGCAGGGGACCGCAGAGATAATACGCAAACAGCGCGGAATAATTGCTGCCCAGGCCGATGTCGAAGGCGTACAGCAGGCTCTTGCCTTCGCGGACCCGGTCCGCCATGTCCTCAAAAAAGGCGACGTACTGATGATACAGGTCCGTCCGCAGGAAGCAGTTGTCCCCGAAGGGCCAGATCTCCTTGCCCGCAAAGATCCCCAGCATGATCAGGACGGGGATCGCAAAGGCCAGTATCAGAGGCAGTTTTTCCTGGAAACTCCGCTTAGTTTTCATCGGGGTCCTCCTTTTCGTCCGTTTGGTTCTTCCGGTTCTTGAAGATGAACAGTTTGCTGAACACGTAGTTCAGGATCACCACGATCACGGCGGCGCACAGCTTCATCACCCGTTCGTTTCCTCCCAGCAGATCCACGCCGATGAAGAGGATGGCCTGCTCGATGCCCAGGGTGATGAGCCGGCCGGCGGCGAAGCGCCCCATCTCCGGCAGCACCGTGCGCAGACGGTAGTCGCGGCTCTCAAACACGAAATGCTTATTGGTAAAGTATGCGAACAGCACGGCGGCGATCCAGGCGATCACGTTGGCGATCAGGTAATTGACCCGGAGCCGCAGCAGCCCGTCGTAGACTACGTAGTTGACCGCCGTGGTCAGCACGCCGAAGATCAGATAGGTGACCGTCTCCCGGTTCAGGAGCCGCTGCAGGACCTTCTTCATGCCTGCTCCTTCCTGCGGGGGTCGGGCGTGATCTCGGGGCTGGCCATGTCGCTTTCCTGCAGGATATAGACGGGACGGTCCTTCGCCTCCAGGTAGATGTGGGAAATGTATTCGCCCACGATGCCCAGGGAAAGCTGCAGCGTGCCGCCCAGGAAGAGCATCACGCACAGCAGGGAGGCGTAGCCGGGCACGTCCTTGCCCATGATCAGCGTCTTGATCAGGGTGATCAGCAGATAGAGGGTGGCGCCGATGAACAGGAGGATGCCCGAATTCCGGATCAGCTTCAGCGGCTTCACGGTAAAGGACGTGATGCCGTCGACGGCATATTTCAGCAGGCTGCGGAAGCTCCACTTGCTGGTCCCCATCGTGCGCTCCACGTTTTCATAGGGGATCCATACCGTATCGAACCCGACCCAGACGAAGATGCCCTTGGAGAAGCGCTCCACTTCGGACAGTTTCAGGATGGCGTCCACCATGGGGCGGCTCATCATGCGGAAATCCACCGCGTTCTGAGGCATTTTCACGTCCGAAAGAGAATTGCTGAAGCGGTAAAACAGGCCGGAGATGTGGCTCGTGAGGCTCTTTTCGCCTTTCCGGCTTTTGCGGCAGGCCGCCGCACAGTCGTGCCCGGCCTCGATCTCCCTGATCATTTCCGGGATCAGGGCGGGCGGATGCTGCAGGTCCGCGTCCATCACGATCACATAATCCCCCGTGCTGTGCTTTAAGCCGGCGTACATGGCGGCTTCCTTGCCGAAATTGCGGGAGAAGGAAAGGTAATGGACCCGTTCGTGGTCCCGGCTCAGACGGCGCAGGATCTCCAGCGTCCCGTCACGGGAACCGTCGTTGATGAAAATATAGTGAAAACAGTATCCCTCCACCGCGGAAAGGACGCGTTCGCTTTCTTGCAGAAAGCTGTCCAGGACCTCCGCTTCATTGTAGCAGGGAACGATGATGTCTACCGAATGCATAGATTGGGTGCTC
This sequence comes from Lachnospiraceae bacterium, assembly GCA_017428105.1. Lineage (GTDB taxonomy): Bacteria > Bacillota > Clostridia > Lachnospirales > Lachnospiraceae > UBA6987. The sequence goes on from JAFRRM010000015.1 coordinate 116,675, forward strand.
CGTTTCGCCTGTTCCCGGCGGCGCGGCCGTCCGGAAACAATAAAAATCCGCATGAGCCGATGCTCATCTTTTTTATTATAGGACAAAGGCGTTCAATTGTAAACAGAAAACAGGGGATTTCACAGAGAAATCAGGGCGCGTCCGCATCGGACCCGCCGCCTTCCTCCGGCTCCTCGGGCCGTTCCTCCGGCGGTGCGAGCAGGGACTCCTGCCGCTTTTTGGCCGCTTTCAGGAACAGGATGAAGATGTAAAGCAGAATGGGGAGCGCGATGGTCATCCCCAGCGTGGCTTTGAAAATGACCTGCGCCTTTTCCCCGCCGCTGAGCGCGGAGATGAAGCAGACCACGTACAGGGAGAGCAGGATGACGATGACGGCGACGGCTCCGATCCGCTGGAATTTTTTCATGGGACTTCTCTCTTTCATTGACGAAAGTTTTCAGATGGATTATAATGAAAAAACACTGGATTGTCAACGAAGGCGGGGAGACGCGATGGCAAAAAAACGAACAAAAAAAGGCGCGCTGCTGGTGATCTCGGGATTTTCCGGCGTAGGGAAGGGGACGGTGATCCGTCACCTCATGAGCACGCATCCGGATTACGCCTTTTCGGTGTCGGCCACCACCCGGCCGCCCCGTCCGGGAGAAGTGCACGGGAAGGATTATTTCTTCGTGGACCGCGACACCTTCGAAAAGTGGGTGGAGGAGGATAAATTCCTGGAGTATGCCCGCTTCTTCGAAAAGGCGTACGGGACGCTGAAGGATCACGTGGAGGACCTCAGGAACCAGGGGAAGACCGTGATCCTGGACATCGAGGTGGAAGGCGCCCGCAACGTCATGAAGGCGTGCCCCGAAGCGGTCTCGGTGTACATCATCCCGCCCAGCGCCGCGGAACTTAAACGCCGCATCGAAGGCCGCGGGACGGAGACGAAGGAGCAGATCCGCGCCCGGATGGAAAAAGCCTTAAGCGAGGCCGACATCGTCCCGGAATACCGCCATCTGGTGGTGAACGACGAAGCGGACGCCGCGGCCGAGGAGATCCACGGTCTGCTGAACCGCCGCAAAAAGACCCGCATGCCGCGGGAAGACGCGCTGGAACTGACGAAACAGATCCAGGCTGATCTGAGGAACTTCTTGCAAGAAGAAGAAAACTGTGATAAGATAAATTGATGCATTCTGATTATTCAAAGGAGTTTACGATATGCTGCATCCTTCTTATTCCGAACTGATGACCAAGGTCAATGAGGACGCCGGCCAGTCCCTGGTGCAGAGCCGCTACACCATCGTGATGAGCACCGCCAAGCGGGCCCGCCAGCTGGTGGACAAGGGCTACCACGCCCTGCCGGATCATTCCAGAAAGCCGCTTTCCATCGCGGTGGATGAGCTGTACGACGGAGACATCCGCATCCTGACCGAAGAAGAGGACGCGGAATACCGGGAGCGCTTCGCCTCCAAACTGGCGGAGGAAGCCGCCCGCCGCGCCGCCGAAGAAGCGGCCCGCCGCGCCGAGGAGGAAGCCCTGCGCCAGGCGGATCTGGAAGCCATGAAGCGCGAGAGCGACGAAGAGGATGACGACGAGGAAGACGAAGAATACGATGAGGACGCCGCCCTGACCGCCGCCGCCGAAGCTTTCTTCGCCGATGAAAAAGAGGACAGCGGAGAGGTCTGATGGCCGCCGTCTATTTTCTGTCCCTGGGATGCGACAAGAACCTGACGGACTCGGAAGCCATGCTCGGCCTGCTGCAGAAAGCAGGCCACCGCTTCACGGACGATCCGGCGGAGGCTGACGTCATCGTCGTCAACACCTGCTCCTTCATCGGGGACGCCAAGGAAGAAAGCATCCGGGCCATCCTGGACATGGCTTCCTATAAGGAGTCCGGCCGGTGCCGCGCGCTGATCGCGGCCGGCTGTCTGGCGGAACGCTACCAGGACCAGATCCTGCGGGAACTGCCGGAACTGGACGCCGTGCTGGGCACGGCGTCGTATCCGCATATCACGGAAGCCGTGGAAACGGTGCTGGCGGACAAAAACGCCGCGCCGTTCGCCTGCTTTGACGACAGAAACGCCCTGCCGCTCGTACGGGACCGGATCCTGACCACGGGCGGATATTACGCCTATCTGAAGATCGCCGAGGGCTGCGACAAATACTGCACCTACTGCGCGATCCCCTTCGTCCGGGGACGGTACCGCAGCATCCCGATGGAGGAGCTGGAGATCCAGGCGCGCGCGCTGGCGGAAAAAGGCGTGCGGGAACTGATCCTGGTGGCGCAGGAGACCACGCTGTACGGGACGGACCTGTACGGCCGGAAAGCGCTGCCGGACCTGCTGAAGAAACTGGAAGAGATCCCCGGCATCGTCTGGATCCGCCTACTGTACGGCTATCCCGAGGAACTGACGGAGGAGATGATCGAGACCATCGGCGCCTCCGGCAAGATCTGCCATTATCTGGACCTGCCCATCCAGCACGCCGCGGACACGGTGCTGGCGCGGATGGGACGGCGCACGAACCGGCGGGAGGTCACGGACCTGATCCGTCGCCTGCGCGAACGGATCCCGGACATCGCCCTGCGCACCACTCTGATCGCGGGCTTCCCCGGCGAAACGGAGGAGGAGCATCGGGAAAATCTGGATTTCATCCGGGAGATCGGCTTCGACCGCCTGGGCGTTTTCTGCTATTCCCGCGAAGAGGGCACGGCCGCGTACAAAATGCCCGGCCAGGTCCCCAAGCGCACGAAGGAGCGCCGCCGGAAGGAACTTATGCTGGCGCAGCAGGAGATCGCCTTTGAAAAGGCCCGCGCCATGAAGGGCCGCGTCCTGACCGTCATGACGGAAGGATACCTGCCCGATGACGGCGTTTATGCGGGCCGCAGCTATATGGACGCGCCCGACGTGGACGGCCTGGTGTTCTTTGAGGACGACCGGGACCGGGACAGCGGGAGCTTTGCGGACGTCCGCATCACGGAAGCCCGGGGATATGACCTGGTGGGGGAGGTATTATGAATACGCCCAATAAACTGACGGTCTTTCGCATGGCGACGGTCCCGGTGATCGTCGCGGTCCTGTGCCTGGGACGGCCGGAGATCCTCTGGCTGCGCATCGCCGGCGTCCTGTTCGTGATCGCGTCGCTGACGGATCTGCTGGACGGCCATCTGGCCCGCAAGTACCATCAGATCACGAATTTCGGCAAGCTCATGGATCCGCTGGCGGACAAACTGCTGGTCTGTTCGGTGCTGATCTGCCTGACCGAATGGGGGCACGTGCCCGTGTGGGCCGTGATCCTGATCGTGGCCCGGGAGTTTGCCATCAGCGGCATCCGCCTGATCGCGGCCGAGAAGGGCGTCATCCTGGCGGCCAGCCGCATCGCGAAGATCAAAACGAACGCCCAGGTCTTCTGGGTGATCTGGATCATGGCGAGCCTGCCGGTCAGCTTCCGGGAGCCCGTCGCGCTGATCCTGATGGCGGCCTCCGTGATCCTGACCGTCGTCTCGCTGATCGATTACGTCGTCAAAAACAAGGATTTATTCAAGGACCTGAAATGATCTGGCTGAAGGAACTGTACTGGAGTGAGAAAGCCCGCGCGAAGGGAAAGAGCCTGGTGCGCGCGGCGGAAGGCGGCAGGAAGAGCAAGTTCGATTCCTGGTGGCTCATTACGCTCTCGCAGTATCCGGACGGCCAGATAGACCTGTTCCCGATATCGGATCTGAAGTGCAGGCTCTTCAGCCCCGAAAAGACGGTAGTCCTGGGCCTGGCGGCCAGCAAGGCGGAAGCGTTCGGCCTGCTGGAGCAGATGGCCAATGACTGCCTGAAAGCGGGCGGCGGTCCGGCGCTCAAAGCGCATTTCGCCGGCAAGGCCGTCACGGACTGGAGGGGGGTGAGCGTATAGGTACCGTACTCGCCATCCTGCTGGGGATCCTGAAATGGCTGGGGATCCTCGCCGGCGGTCTGATCGCCCTGATCCTGCTCCTCGTGCTCCTGATCTGCCTGGTGCCCGTCCGCTACCGGATCAAAGCCCGGGTCGCGGAGGGATTCAAGGCCAAAGGCGGCGTCAGCTGGCTGCTCCGTCTGATCCACGTGACGTTCGCCGCCATCAACGCCCAGATCCTCTGCCGGGTCAGACTGCTGGGCTTCTGCCTCAAGAAGCTCCACCTCGGAAAATGGGGCGAAGAAGAACCGGAAAAGACCGGGGACGCTTCGGAAACTTCCGAAGAAACAGACAAAGAGACAGAAAGCAAAGAGAAAAAGCAGAACAGAAAATCCGAAGCCAAAACCTCCGGTCCGGACAAAGACGATGCGGACGAAGAGGGGAAGAAGGATCCGGAAGAAGAAAAGAAACCGAATAAAAAGCCCGACAAATACGAAGCCATGTTCAAGGCTCTGGAAGAGCGGGAAAAGAAAAAAGAAGCTGAAAAAACCAAAGCCGCGGCCGGGGAAACGGCTGACGAAGCATCTTCCGACGATCCTTCCGCGGGGACGGCCGAAAAGATCCAGGCCTTCATCGACAAGGTCACGGATTTCTGGGACGACGAAAAGAACCGCGACGCGGTCGCCCTCATCGAGCGGCAGCTGCTGCGGCTGGGCAGGCACCTGCTGCCCACCCATTTCCTGCTGGAAGGCAGGATCGGCCTGAAGGACCCGGGCTCCACCGGCCAGCTGATCGGGAAGATCTACCGCTTCTATCCGCTGTACGGGGAACATATCCGGGTGGACGGCGTGTTCGACCGCAAGACGGTCGACCTCTATACGGAACTGAAAGGCCGGCTGCGCCTGGGGGTCCTCGTGGAGATCGTGATCCGCCTGCTCCTCAACAAACGCTGCCGCACCTGGGTGAAGCAGCTGATGAAAAAAGACAAGACGGAAAAAAAGAATAAGCAGCCGGAAGACGCGCAGCGCGGACGAGCCGAAACAGACGAAAACGCAAACGGATAATCACCGGGAGGAAGAATACGATGGCGGAGAACAAAAACAAATTCAGCGCGACCATAGAGTCCATGTTCGAAAGCATGAAGGGCATGATCAGCTCCAAGACAGTGGTGGGAGAGCCGGTCATCATCAATGAGAACACCTTTGTCCTGCCGCTGATGGATGTTTCCGTGGGCGTCGGAGCGGGAGCCAACGTGAACGAGACCTCCGGCCGCAATCTGGGTGGCGGCGGTCTGGGCGCCAAGTTTTCGCCCAGCGCCGTACTGGTGGTGCAGGACGGAGCGGCCCGCATCATCAACATCCAGGAGCAGGATAAGATCGTGCATCTGATTGAGACCGCGCCGGATACCGTGAAGACCATCCTGTCCGCCCTGAAGAAGAAGGACAGCAAAAAGGTCGACGCGGCCGTGGAAAGCGCGTTCGACGACCTGGAGATCTGATTTTTTGCAAATTTTCCGGATTTTTTGAAAATTGCCTCTTGCTTTTTTCACGAGGCTTTGCTATAGTATCGCTGTTGCGGCTCCTGCCGCTTCAGTTTATCGTAAGGAGGTGCTGTCATGGCGAAATGTGCTGTTTGCGGAAAGGGCGTGCATTTTGGAAACAATGTGAGCCATTCTCATAGACGTTCCAATCATATCTGGAAGCCCAATGTGAAGTCTGTTCGCGTGAAAGTCGGTGAGGGAACGCAAAAGATGTATGTTTGCACTTCCTGCCTGAGATCCGGCAAGGTTGAAAGAGCGTAATCCTTTTTCCTGCGGAATAGACAAAGCCCCGGATGTCTCAGTAAAGAGACGCCGGGGCTTTTCTGTGATTTTTTACAGAATTTATCAACAGGACGGTTGATTTTTTTGGCATCCCCCTGTACAATATGAACCGCCGGTTTTCGCGCGGAAGCGGCGGAAACGGCAGACCCCGCCGGTTAGCACCACGAAAGGCAGAAGATCATGAGAAAACAAAGCAAAAGAGTCGCCATTACCAAGGATGCCATTGAATCCGCCTACTTCGACGTTCTGATCAATAACCCCGAGAAGAAAGTCACCGTCAAGGAGATCTGCGAGACCGCGCAGGTGAACCGGACCACGTTCTATAAGTATTATGAGGACGCGGACCAGCTGGGCAAGGTCGTCCGCGCCGGAATGGTGGAATATCTGGATGAACTGATGAAGGAGACGATCCCCGAGGACCGCTCCGATGTCTATGAACTGGTCTCGCGGATCATCACCGCCATCTACCGCGACAAGAAGATCCGCAGCATGTTCCTGCTGCAGCGCAGCGTCGGCATGCACCAGGATTTCTTCGAACTGCTCTGGAAGCATTATTACGCGCCGAAATTCGGAGCAGTCATGAATGATGACACCTGGATCCGCGTGACCTACTGCAACAGCGCGGTCATCGGCCTGGTGGAAGCTTGGATCAACGACGGCATGAAGATCTCGCCGGAGAAGATCGCCAACAGCGTGATCGCCTTTGATAAAAGCATAAAGGGCGGAAAATGACTTGCGTTTATGCGGGAAAATGAGTATAATAATTCACTGACCCGCACAAATGTGAAAGGAGGCTGCTCATGAAGGCCAGCATCAAAACGGAACAAGGCGAAGTGATCATCGATACCGAGGTGATCGCGAAATATGCCGGTGGCGTCGCCGTGGAATGTTTCGGCGTCGTCGGCATGGCCGCCATGAATATGAAGGACGGCATCGCCCAGCTGCTGAAGAAGGAAAATCTGGCGCAGGGCATCAGCGTCCAGGTGAACGAGGGCAAGCTCCTGCTGGAGTTCCACGTGATCGTGGCCTACGGCGTCAGCATCGCCGCCGTCTCGGACAACCTGGTCGAAAACGTAAAATATAAAGTCGAGGCTTTCACCGGGATCCCGGTGGAGAAGGTGAACGTATTTGTGGAAGGCGTTCGCCTGATCGATTAAACCCGGGAGGAAGCGGTACGTGGCTACCTATCAATTGAATGCTTCCCGGCTGATGAGCCTGTTCCTTTCGGGAGCGGCCACGCTGGAAGCGAATAAGAACTGGATCAATGATTTGAACGTGTTCCCGGTGCCGGACGGCGATACGGGAACGAATATGACCATGACGGTCTCGTCCGCCGTCAAGGAACTGGGCAAGCTGAGCGACCCGGACATGCAGGCCGTGGCGAAAGCCATTTCCTTCGGATCCCTGCGCGGCGCCCGCGGCAACAGCGGCGTCATCCTGTCCCAGCTGTTCCGCGGCTTCTGCAAAGTGGTGCAGGAGCAGTCCTATCTGGACGTCAACAACCTCTCCGAAGCGGTGAACAAGGCCGTGGAGACCGCGTATAAAGCGGTCATGAAGCCCAAGGAGGGCACGATCCTGACCGTGGCCCGCGGCATGGCCGAATACTGGACGGAGAACGCGCCGAACGTGACCGACCTGGAAGCCCTGCTGGCGGATACCGTCAGACACGGGGAGGCCGTGCTGGCGCAGACGCCGGAAATGCTGCCCGTGCTGAAGGAAGCCGGCGTGGTGGACTCCGGCGGCCAGGGCCTGATCGTCTTCCTGAAGGGCGCCTATTCCTGCCTGATGGGGCAGGAGATCGCGGCGGCGGCTCCGGCCGGCGTGGCTTCCGACGGCTCCCTGAGCCATGAAGAAGTCAGGGTCAACAACGAGAACCTGGGCGAGATCACCTTCGGCTACTGCACGGAATTCCTGATCAACTTGACACGGCCCATGACGGAAGAGGAAGAGCACGGCTTCAAGAGCTATCTGGAAAGCCTGGGCGATTCCATCGTCATGGTGGCGGACGAAGAGATCTGCAAGGTCCACGTCCATACCAACGATCCCGGCCTGGCCATCCAGAAGGCGCTCACCTTCGGCGGCCTGACCAACATGAAGATCGACAACATGCGCTTCGAGCATGAGGAAAAACTGATCCGCGACGCTTCCCGCATCGCGGCGGCCGCCAAAGCCGAGGTCAAGGCGGAACCGCAGGAGATCAGCCGGGAGAACTGGAAGGAAGTCGGCTTCGTGGTCACCGCGGCGGGCAAAGGCCTGGCGGAGATCTTCCGGAGCCTGAACACGGACGTCGTGGTGGAAGGCGGCCAGACCATGAACCCCAGCACGGAAGACCTGCTGGATGCCATCGGCAAAGTGCCGGCCCACACCGTGTTCGTCTTCCCGAACAACAAGAACATCGTCCTGGCGGCGCAGCAGGCCCGGGAAATGACCCAGGACAAGAAGGTCATCGTGATCCCCACGGCCACGATCCCCGAAGGCATCAGCTGCCTGGTGAGCTACGACCAGAGCGCGACTCCCGAGGAGAACGAGCAGCAGATGATGGAAGTGCGCCAGACCGTGCGCAGCGCCGAAGTGACGTACTCCGTGCGCGCCACGACCATCAGCGGCAAGAAGATCCGCAAGGGCGACGTGATGGGCCTGGGCGGCCCGGACGGCCTCTACGCGGTAGGCCGCAAGCTTCACGACGTCACGGTGGAAACGGTGGCGGCCATGATGCATGAGGACGCGAGCGTGATCTCCGTCTACTCCGGCGCAGACGTGACCGATCTGGAAGCGGGCAAGCTGGCCGACGCCCTGACCCGGGAATATCCGGGCTGCGACGTCGAACTGTACCGGGGCGACCAGCCGGTCTACTACTACATCATTTCGGTGGAATGATCCGAAACAGAAATCAGAACTGACGATACGGGCAAGGGGGCTTCCTTTGTCCGTATTTTGCAACAAGGAGCGTTTTGCATGGACTGGGAACAGATCCCCGTGAGAAAACTGGACGGGATAGGACCGCAGACCGCGCTGGCCCTGGAAAAACTGGGGATCGGCCGGCTGGGGGACCTGCTGCGCTATTATCCCGCGGATTACGAACGGTACGAAGCGCCGATCCCCGTCCGGGACGCAGCGCCCGGCCGCTTCTGCGTCGTCCGCGCGACCGTGGACACCGCGCCTTCTTCCTACGGTTTCGGCAAAAACACGATCGTTTCCTTCCGTGTGCGGGACCGCAGCGGTACCCTGCACGTCAGTTATTTTCATGCGCCTTACCTGAAAAGCAGCATCCATAAATACGACGAACGCGTTTTCCGCGGCCGCGTACGCGACGGCGGGAAATACGGACTGAGCATGGACCAGCCGGAGATGTTCGCTCCCGCGGATTATGAAAAACTGCAGGGGAGCATCCGCCCGGTCTACAGCCTGCCCGCCGGCCTGAGCCGGAAGCGCTTCCGGAGCGCGATGGAGCAGGCCCTGCGCTATGCGGACAACTGGCCGGAGGTCCTGCCGCCGGAGTATCTGCCCGCCGGTCTGCCCGGCAGTGCGGAAGCCATCCGGCAGATCCACTTCCCGGACTCCGTGAGCCGGCTCGAGCAGGCGCGCAGCCGCCTGGTGCTGGAAGAGTTCACCGCGTTCATCCTGCGCGTCCGCCTCATGCGGCGCGACGAAAAAAACACGGAGAACCCCTGCCCCATGCCGGACGGCTCCCTGCCGGACCGGGCGACGGCGCAGCTGCCGTATGAACTGACAGGCGCCCAGAAACGCGCGCTGCAGGAGATCTCCGCGGACCTGGCCGGCCATAAGCGCATGAGCCGCCTGCTGCAGGGCGACGTGGGCTCCGGCAAGACGGCGGTCGCGCTGCTGGCCCTGCTGCGCGCGGCGGGGAACGGATACCAGGGCGCACTGATGGCGCCTACGGAAGTCCTGGCGGAGCAGCATTTCGCAAAGATCTCCGCGCTGCTGGCGGAATGGGACATGCCCGTGAAAGCCGTGCTGCTGACCTCGTCGCGGAAGACGGCGGAGAAAAGGGAGACGCTGCGGGCGATCGCCTCGGGCGAAGCGGATCTGGTCATCGGCACCCATGCCCTGATCCAGGAGGGCGTCGCCTTTCACCGCCTGGGCCTCGTCATCACGGATGAGCAGCACCGCTTCGGTGTGCGGCAGCGGAACGTGCTGGCGGACAAAGGCGCCTCGCCCCACATGCTGGTCATGAGCGCCACGCCCATCCCCCGCACCCTGGCCATCATCCTGTACGGCGATCTGGACGTTTCCGTCCTGGACGAACTGCCCGGCGGCCGCATCCCGATCAAAAATGCGGTGGTGCCGCCGAGTTACCGGGAGAACGCGTACCGCCTTATCAGGCGCGAGGCCGCCGCGGGTCATCAGTCCTATATCATCTGCCCGCTCGTGGAGGAATCCGAAGGCCTGGACGCGGAGAACGTGGAGGACTACAGCACACAGGTGCAGGAGGCCCTGGGGCCGGAGATCCGGGTGGGCAAGCTGCACGGGCGCATGAAACCGGAGGAAAAGAACCGCGTGATGCACGAATTTGCCGCCGGCCGCCTTCAGGTCCTGGTGGCGACCACCGTCGTGGAGGTGGGGGTCGACGTCCCCGCGGCCACGGTCATGATGGTGGAGAACGCGGAGCGCTTCGGCCTGGCCCAGCTGCATCAGCTGCGCGGGCGCGTCGGCCGCGGGAACGCCCAGTCCTACGCGATCTTTGTGGACGGCTCCGGCCGCGGGGAGAAAAACAGACGCCTGGAAGTCATGCGCAGCACCAACGACGGCTTCCGCATCGCGGAAGAGGACCTGAAGCTGCGCGGGCCGGGCGACCTGTTCGGCGTGCGCCAGAGCGGTGAAATGCACTTCGCGCTGGGCGACATTTATCAGGACCACGCCCTGCTGCTGCAGGCCGCGGCGCTGGCGGCGAAGATCCAGGAAGAAGATCCGGGTCTGGACGCGCCAAAGCATAGCGCTTTGCGGAAATATGTGATAGAATACAGACCGGAGGAATACGGACTATGAATACGAAACTTTGGACTCCGGAGGAGATATACGGCGCAGGCGCGTCCGCGGCGCGGACCCGCTTCACGGAACTGAAGGAAGCCTTTGCCCGGCAGTTCGGCCGTCCGGCGGAGCGGTTTTACCGCGCGCCCGGCCGGGTGGAGCTGGGCGGCAACCATACGGACCACCAGGGCGGCGTGACGCTGTCCGCGGCGGTGGATCTGGACATGATCGCGGCGGCGGCGCCCCGGGACGACGGACAGCTGAACCTGCTCTCCGAAGGCTATCCCCTGATCAGCCTCTCCCTGACGGATGCGGCCCTGCGGCCGGAAGAAAAGGGCACGACGATCGCCCTGGTCCGGGGCATGCTGGCCGGTTTTGCGGAAGCCGGCACCCGGTTTAAGGAAAGCGAAGGCGGCCTGGACGTCTACGTGATCAGCCGCGTTCCGCAGGGCAGCGGTCTGTCGTCTTCGGCGGCTTTTGAGATCCTGATCGGGACGATCCTGAATGACTTTACCGGTGCCCCGGTGCCCGACGCCGCGGACCTGGCCCGGATGGCCCAGCGGACGGAAAACGAGTATTTCGGCAAGCCCTGCGGCCTGCTGGACCAGCTCAGCTGCGCGCACGGCGGCGTTATTTCCGTGGATTTTTCCGGGGAAGCGCCCTGGATCCGCCGGCTGTCCCTGGACCTGGAGAAGACGGACTACCGCTTGTTCATCGTCCTGTGCGGCGCCGGCCACGAAAATCTGACCGCGGAATACGCGGCGATCCCCGCCGAATGCTGCGCGGTGGCCGGTCATTTCGGCGAGAAGCGCCTGGCGCAGGTGCCCGAAGCGGACTTCTACGAAGCCCTGCCCGCCCTCCGGAAGGAGCTGGGCGACCGGGCGTGCCTCCGCGCCATCCACGTTTACGAAGAAAACCGCCGCGCGCTGGCGGAAGCCATGTGCCTGCTCAGAGGCAACATGGAAGGCTTCCTGCATCTGGTGCGCGAATCCGGCCGGTCCTCGGCCATGTATCTGCAGAACATCGTCCCCAGCGGGGAGACCCAGCACCAGGAGATGCTGCTCACCCTCGCCGTCTGTGAAAACGTCCTGCGCGGCAAAGGCGCGGTGCGCGTGCACGGCGGCGGCTTCGGCGGGACGGTCGAAGCATTCGTGCCGCAGGAGAAGACGGAAGAGTTCCGGACCCGCCTTGAACAGCTGCTGGGACCCGGCTGCGTGATCCCGCTGTCCATCAGCCCGGTGGGCGGAACAGGAGTGGAACTGACATGAACATGCGCTTATTCGGACAGGTCCCGGAAGGGGACGTTTACGAAGTGACCCTGGAAAACCGCCGCGGCCTCAAAGCCTCGATCCTGACTCTCGGCGCGACGCTCCGCAGCCTTCAGGTCCCGGACGCGGACGGCGAATTGCGGGACGTGGTCCTGGGCTATGACACGCCGGAAGAATACTTCCGCGGCGACTGCTTCCTGGGAGCCACCGTCGGCCGCTTCGCCAACCGCATCGGCGGCGCGGCGTTCACCCTGGACGGGAGGGAATACCGCCTGGTCCCCAACGAGGGCAAAAACCAGCTGCACGGCGGCCCGGAGGGCTTTCACCGCCGCCTCTGGACCCCCATTGTCAAAAGCGGGACGGAAGCGCTGTTCCGCCTGACCTCCCCGGACGGCGACATGGGCTTCCCCGGGCAGGCCGAAGCGGAAGTCTGCTATCGGCTGGAAGGAAACGCGCTGCGCATCTCGTACCGCGTCTCCTGCACGGAAGCGACGCCTGTTTCCCTGACGAATCACAGTTATTTCAACCTGGCAGGCCAGGCGGCCGGCCCGGTCGACGACCACCGGCTCATGCTGCGGGCGGACGCCTATACGCCGTCAGATGAGGAGATGATCCCCACCGGCGAGATCCGTCTGGCGGAAGGAACGCCCCTGGACCTGCGGGAACCGGTCAGACTGGGCTCGCTGTGGGATCTCCCGGAACTGGCCCGGACCCGCGGCCTGGACCACAACTTTGTCCTGCGCGGCGGCGAAGGCCCGGCGGCGGTGCTGACGGACCCGGAAGGCCGCCTCTCCCTGGAAGTGTACACGGACCGGCCGGCCATGCAGGTCTATACCGCCGGTTTCCTGAAAGAAGGCCCCGGCAAGGACGGCGCCCTTTACGGCCCGCACCACGCGGTCTGCCTGGAGACGCAGGCGTTCCCGGACGCCGTGAACCGTCCGGAATTCCCGTCCTGCATCCTGCGGCCCGGCGGGACCTGGGAGTCGGAGACCGTTTACCGGTTTGAAGGCGCCGGGATCGCCAAAGGCAGAAGAGCGCAGATGATCTACCTGTAAGGAGGGAACAAGATGGATATCAGTATATTAAACACCTGGAGCGCAGTGGGGCTGATCCTGGACGCCGTTCTGCTGGTCTGGCTGCTCCTCTCCACGATCCGCGGCGCGAAAAGCGGCTTCGTCTATTCCCTGACCGGCCTGGTCACGGTCGCCATCGCCATCATCGGCGGCTGGCTGCTGTCCGTCCTGCTGGTGGATCCGGTCGCCAAACTCGTGCTGAACGGGGACGCGGGCGTCGGCCAGTTCAGCAATGAGACCGGCCGGACCGTCGTGCAGGTCGCCATCGCCATCGTGGGCGCGCTGGCGGTCGGCTTTGTAGTCCGGATCCTGGGAAAAGGCCTGTCGGCCTCGCTGAATAAAGTCCCGGTCGTGGGCGGCCTGAACCAGATCCTGGGCGGCGCGTTCAGCCTGGCGGTCACGGCGGCGTTCATCTTTGCCGCCCTGCTGGCCTGGAAGCATTTCTTCCCGGATTCCTACGTCAACGTGCTGAAAGGCGCGCCGCTGACCACGATCGCGTCAGACATCAACCCGCTGGCGGCGCTGTTCCAATAATCGGCCAACGACAACCTGTTCCGACCGGGAGACCGGTCCGTTCAGCCCTCTTCGCGAGGGCTTTTCTCTCGCCTGAACCACGAGACAATTGTGTCTCGCCGGCCGATCCGGGGCATTTGGACGCTCCGTGTCCTTTACCGGCCGGGCTTTTTCCGCTACGCTTAAACCGGCAAGGAGGTCATTCCGCAATGGATCTTGTAAAAATCGGTACTTTTCTTCAGACGCTCCGCAAAGAAAAAGGGCTGACGCAGGAGCAGCTGGCAGAGCAGATCGGCGTAGCCCGCCGGACGGTCTCCCGCTGGGAAACGGGGAGCAACATGCCGGACCTGGACGTCCTGATCGAACTGTCTGATTTTTACGAAGTCGATCTCCGCGAGATCCTGAACGGAGAAAGGAGAAGCGAGCGTATGGATCAGGAATTAAAAGAGACGGTATTGCAGGTGGCGGACTACAGCCGGCAGGACAAGACGAAATTGAAGCGCAGGATGCGCTGGGTGGTGCTGGGGCTCCTGCTGATCCTGGCAGCGGGCTGTGTGTTCTGGGTGCTGGATCGCAAAAAAGAAACCAAACCGAAGCAGGAAGTGTGGTATGTCTTTCATCCGGAGAGTAAGACGGGAGAATACCATCAGATATTCAGAAGGGACGAATGGGTATATGGACCCGACGGACCTATTGTCGGCGGCCCCGATGTAGAGGTAGAACTGCTGTTCACATATGAGAAAGCTGCGGACGGAAGAGGATACTCATTTGCAGAGTTTAAAGATTGTACAGTGAAAGCACTTGATGAATGGACTATTTTCGAAAATGGTGGTTTCCATTTTGATGAAGAGACTGGCTTTTCCGACTTAAGAAGAATAGCACGCGGTACTTTTTCGTATAAGGCCATGAAAGGCGATACAGAATGGGTTGGAGGACATGGGGTCGAAATGAATCTGTATATGATTCTGACTGGTGATACGCAGAATTAAAAACACAAATATCTTATCACGGATTAACGGCGAAAAAGGCCCGGCCGGATCGATTCCGGCCGGACCTTTTTCGTGAGGAGAACCGCTCCTTACGCCAGCGTCTTCAGCAGCTTCTCCACCTTTTCCGCCATCTCTTTCAGCGCCCCGGGCTCGAAAGGAGAGGGCAGTCCCGCTTCCTTCAGCAGGTCGGGCCACAGTTCGGTGCCGCCTTTCTTGGAGAGAGCGATGTAGCGCTTGAACGCGCCTTCATAATCCTCCTGCGAGGCCAGCAGGAACGCGAACGCCGCGGTCTGCGCCAGCACGTAGTCGATATAGTAGAACGGGCTTTCGTAGATGTGCATCTGGTACTGCCAGCGGGTGCCTTCCTCCAGGTACGGCATGCCCTTGGTGGAGATCCACGGACGGAACTCGGCTTCCAGTTTGTTCCAGGCCTCTTTCCGCTCGGCCGGCGTCATGTCCGGGTTCTCGTACACGATGTGCTGGAAATAGTCCACGATCGTGCCGTAGGGCAGGAAGGTCAGGGAATCCAGCGCATGCATGAAGCGGTAGTCTCTTTCCTTATCGCCGAAGAACTTGCCCATGTAAGGCCAGGAGAAGAACTCCATGCTCATGGAGTGGGTCTCGGCGGTCTCCATGCCCATGCCCAGTTCGAAGGGCTCGTTGTCGAAGCAGAAGTACGCGTTCAGCGCGTGGCCGGCTTCGTGGGTCATGACGTCCACGTCCGCGGCGGTGCCGTTGAAATTGGCCAGGATGAAGGGCTGCTTGTACAGTTCGAATTCCGTGCAGTAGCCGCCGCCCCACTTGTTCTGGCGGGAATCCACGTCGAAGGCCTCGTTGTCCATCATCAGGTCGATGAAGGCGCCGGTCTCCGGGCCCATGGCGTGGTACATTTCCTTCGCGGCCGCGAAGATCTCGGCCTTGCCGAAAGGCTTCGGATCGCCGCCGGGGATCACCACGTCGTTATCGTAAAGCATGTAATCGCCGTCGATGCCCAGCCGCTTCGCGTTCTCCAGCCGCAGACGCGCCACCACCGGCACGATGTCCTTCAGGATGTTTTCGCGCAGGACGGCGATGGTGTCCTGATCGTAGCTGAGACGTCCCATGCGGTAGTAGCCCAGCTCCACGAAGTTCTTGTAGCCCATCTTCCTGGCCATGCGGTCGCGGATATGGACCAGACGGTCGAAGATGTCGTCCAGTTCCGCCGCATGGGCCTGAAGGCCCTTGCCCAGCGCTTCGTAGCACTCCTTGCGGGTGGCGCGGTCGTCGTCCTTGGCGTACTTCATGAGCAGGGTACGGGGCATTTTTTCGCCGCGGAATTCGAATTCCATGCCGGCCATCAGCTTGCTGTATTCCATGACGACCTTGTTTTCTTCCTGCATGTCCTCGATGATGGCGGGGGACATGGACTTCAGTTCGATCTCCCACTGGCGGAAGACCAGTTTGCCCAGCTTTTCCTCCAGCTGCGGACGGAAAGGCGATTCGAGCATGGCTTTATAGTACTCCTGCAGCAGCGCGGAGGCCTGCGGGCCGATCTCGTCGTAATATTCGTTCTCCGTCACGTAGAACTCATCAACGGTGTTGATGGTGTAGCGCATGCTGGCCAGGGAGGCGTTGGTGTAGAAACGCTTGATGATGGCGCGGAGCTCTTCGCGGGCGGCGAGGATCTCGTCAACAGCCCCCGCTTCGCGGATGGCTTTCACGATGGCCGGGACTTTCTCCCGGATTTCTTCGATGGTGACCCGTTCGTAGGGCAGTTCGCAGACTTTCATGGTTCCTCCTCAATGATTGATTTTACAAAATTCCGCCGCCGTTTCCGCGGCCAGGCGGGCATTGTTCAGGACGAGTTTGATGTTGGACGCCAGGCTGTCGCCGCCGGTGATCTCCGCGACGCGGGCGAGCAGGAAAGGCGTGGTCTCCTTGCCGTGGATGCCCTGCGCGCGGCTCTCGGCCAGCGCCTGTCCGATGGCGGCGTCGATGACTTCTTTGGGCATGGAGTACTCCTCCGGGATGGGGTTGGTCACCAGCATGCCGCCCTTCAGGCCGAGCTGCGTGTGCGTGCGGAAGGCCGCAGCCAGTTCCGCGGGGCTGTCCACGCGGTAATCCACGGAAAAGCCGCTCTGACGCGTATAAAACGCCGGCAGCTCCTTCGTCTGATAGCCCAGTACCGGGACGCCGTGGGTCTCCAGGTATTCGAGCGTCAGGCCCAGGTCCAGGATGCTCTTGGCGCCGGCGCAGACGACCATGACGGGGGTCTGGGCCAGCTCTTCGAGGTCGGCGGAGATGTCCATCGTGGTCTCCGCGCCGCGGTGCACGCCGCCGATGCCGCCGGTGGCGAAGATGCGGATGCCGGCCATGGCCGCGATCATCATGGTGGTGGTCACGGTAGTCGCGCCGTCCTCCCCGCGGGAGACCAGCATGGCCAGGTCGCGGCGGGACGCCTTGGCGATCTCCCGGCCTTTTTTGCCGAAGTATTCGATCTCCTCCGGCGTCAGGCCCGCTTTCAGGCGGCCGCCGATCACCGCGATCGTTGCCGGTATAGCGCCGCCGTCCCTTACGGCCTGCTCCACGGCCAGTGCCGTCTCCACGTTCTGCGGATACGGCATGCCGTGCGAAATGATCGTGGACTCCAGCGCGACGACCGGACGGTCCTCCCGGAGCGCTTGCGCGACTTCCTCTTTCACGTCAAGATACGGATTCATAAAACAAACCTCTTCAGTATGATTTTTTGCCGCAATTATTATACCCGAAAAGCCCGGATCATTCAATCTCTTTTTCGGAAGAAGAGCGCTCCGACGCAGGGGAGACTGCCTGCTTCCGCGGTCCTCTGTTTTGCTTGCCCCGGCGCGCGGAAGGTGGTAAAATAATACCGGAACTTTGAGGGACCACGAAGAAGTTTTGAAGGAGAAGCAATGAAAGAGATCTATCTGGCCGGCGGATGCTTCTGGGGCATGCAGCAGTTTTTCGACCAGTTTGACGGCGTGGTGAAAACAGAGGTCGGCTATGCCAACGGCCCGACGGCCGATCCGTCCTATCAGGACGTGTGCGCGAGCAGCGGCCACGCGGAAACGCTGCGCATCGGATATGATCCGGAAAAGATCGCCCTGACGCAGCTGCTGGATTTTTATTTCATGGTGATCGATCCCCTGTCCTATAACCGGCAGGGCGGCGACACCGGCATCCAGTACCGGACCGGGATCTATTACACGGACGAAGCGGATCTGCCGGAGATCCGGACCGTGTACGCCCGTGAAGAGAAGAAGGCCGGCGCCCCGCTGGCGGTGGAACTGAAGCCGCTGGAGAACTTTTACTCCGCGGAAGCGTACCATCAGAAATATCTGGAAAAGAACCCCGGCGGCTACTGCCATATCCCGCGGCGCATGATGCACCTGCAGGACGGGACGGCCGGCGGAACGGAAGAAGCATGATCAGACTGAGCGTTCCGTTCGCGGAAAAGGATGAAGTGAAGAAGAGGGGAGCCCGCTGGAACGCCGACGGGCGCTATTGGTTTTACCCCGGCGACGTCCTGCCGGACGACCTGCGGCGATGGGCGCTCCGGGGAACGCCGACGGGGCCCGCTCCCCAGGTCCGGGAGATCCCCGCTGCGGATCCCGGGACCGTCCCGCAGACAGGGGTTGCGGCCGCGCCGGACGCCGGCCTGTTTTTGCCGCCGGAGGCCTCGACGGAGCCCTTCCTCACCGTTTCCCAGCTCAGCGGCCTGATCCGCGCCCAGTATTACCGAGAACCCGCCTTCCGCCAGGTCCTGGTCCGCGGCGAAGTGACCAACCTGAACGAAAAGATCCGCCAGGACGGCACCGCGCACCTGTATTTTGCCTTGAAGGACCCGGATGCCCTGATCAACTGCATCCTGTGGAAGGACGAGGTCAGGACCGCGCTGGAAGCGCCGCTTAAAAACGGACAGATGGTGTCCCTCAAAGGCTCGCTGGACTACTATCCGGGCCAGGGGCGCACGCAGCTCAAGGCGGAGCGCATCATGGAACTCGGCGTCGGCAGCGCAAGTCTGGCACTGCTGCAGCTGCATAAAAAACTGGAGCAGGAGGGGCTGTTCGGGCCGGAATGGAAGAAGCCGATCCCGAAGCATCCGCGCGCGGTCGGGATCGTGACCTCCCGGAGCGGGCAGGCCATCCAGGACATCTGCAAATTGGCCGCCAAGCGGGATCCGTATGTGCAGCTGGTGCTGTATCCGGTGATCGTGCAGGGGAAACTGGCGGCGGAGAGCATCGTGCAGGGCATCCGCACGCTGGACGCGTACGGGGTGGATACCATCATCGTGGGACGCGGCGGCGGTTCGGACGAGGAACTGTATTCCTATAACGACGAAGCGGTCGTCCGCGCGGTCTTTGCCGCGAAGACGCCCGTCATTTCCGCGGTCGGCCACGCCGGCAACTGGACGCTGATCGACTTCGTCTCGGACAAGCGCGTGGCCACGCCCACCGAAGCGGCGGAAGAGGCCGTCCCCGACGTGATGGCGGAACTGCGCCGCCTGAGATCGCTCACCCGTGAACTGCAGGCGGTCTTCCTGGGCCAGCTGCTGCAGAAGAAGAAACGCCTGGAGGTGCAGCGCGCCGCGCTGGAAGCCCGTCATCCGCGCCGCCTGCTGGACGAACGGAAGACCAGATACGCGTATCTGAAGGAAAAAATGGACGCGGCCGCGCAGGCTGTCCTGCAGCGGGACAAAAACCGATTTGCCCTGCAGGACGCGGCGCTGCGGGCCAATATCGGCGCCGTGTTCGACCGGAAAAAACACCGCTTTGAGCTGGCCGCCGCCCGCCTGCACGGGCTGTCTCCGACGGCCAAACTCGTGAAAGGCTTCGGCTATATCAGTCTGGCCGGCGCGCCGCTCGTCAGCACGGAGCAGGTAAGGACCGGCGATACTTTGCAGATCCGCATCCACGACGGCGAACTGGAAGCCGGCGTGACGAAGATCAGGAGGGAAAACGATGCATAACGAAGAACTCAACAACACGGAACCGTTCAACGTCGACGAGGCCCTGGACCGCCTGGAAGCCATCAACAAGCGGCTCTCGGAGGAGAACATCCCCCTGAACGAAGCGCTGGACCTGTACAGACAGGGCGCAGTGCTGGCCGAACTCTGCCAGAAGCATCTGGCGGGCGTGGAAAAAGAACTCATCACGCTCCAGGAGTGAGCGGGCTTGTGAAATTTCTGTGAAACCGGACATTTTGCCCGGTTTTTTGTTATGATGACGGCAAAAGGAGGCGGCAGACCATGACGCAGGCAAAGATCTTAGTAGTAGACGATGAAGAACGCATGAGAAGCCTGATCCGGGATTTCCTGGTCCGGGAACGCTATACCGTGCTGGAAGCGTCCAACGGCGAGGAAGCGCTGGAGAAGTTTTTTGATACCAAGGACATCAGCCTGATCCTGCTGGACGTGATGATGCCCAAGCTGGACGGCTGGCAGGTGCTGGCAGAGATCCGCCGCTACAGCAAGGTGCCGGTCATCATGCTCACCGCGCTGGGCGACGACCGCGACGAGATCAAGGGCTTTGAGCTCGACGCGGACGAATATGTGACCAAGCCTTTCAGCCCGCGCGTCCTGATGGCCCGCGTGGCCGCGATCCTGCGCCGCCAGGAGGAGAGCAATGCCGCTCCCCTCGCCATGGGCGGCCTGAAGCTGGACCGCGTCGCGCGCCAGCTGACCGTGGACGGCAAACCCGTGGACCTGAGTCTCAAGGAGTACGAGCTGATGCAGTATTTCCTGGAGAATCCCGGCGTCGCCCTGTCCCGCGAATCCATCCTGAACCACGTCTGGAACTACAATTACTACGGGGACGCCCGCACCATCGACACGCACGTGAAGAAGCTCCGCAGCAAGCTCGGCCCGTACGGCGACCGCATCAAGACGCTGTGGGGCATCGGCTATAAACTGGAAGCAGAGGCGCCGGACCATGACGAACCCTGAGGCGAACAACGAAGCAAAGACCCGCCGCGGCCTGAGTTTCCGCGCGAAGAGCACCCTGATCTTCGTGGGTCTGTTTGCGCTGCTCATTGCCGTCCTCTGGCTGATCAACTCCATCTATCTGCAGAAATACTATCTGCGGCAGCAGCTGGCCTGCCTGGAGGACACGCGCCGTCAGGTGGAGGAACTGGCGATGGATCCGGATGACGAGGATCTGGAGCTTAGGCTGACCCTGCAGTGCGAAAGCAGCGGCATCGCCGCCGTGCTCGCGCAGGAGAGCCGCCAGGGGTATTACCTGATCGTATTCACGGCCGGCGGCGAACGCGGCCCCTGGCAGATGTGGGGCCGGGAGAACGAACCGAACCGCCCGCAGACCGTATTCAAAAAGACGGAACATTATATCATCACGCAGGCGGCAGACCCCGTCACCCGCTCGGACAAGATCGAATGCACCGGAACAGTGTCGGCGGACAGCGGGGAATATCTGTACCTGCTGTCGCTGCCCATGGCCCGCATCGAGGAAAGCGCGGAGATCTCGAACCGTTTTCTGCTGATGATCGGCGCGGGCGTCCTGGCGCTCGGCGCGGTCCTGGTCTTCCTGTTCACGCGGCGCATGACGGAACCCATCCTCGCTCTGGACCGCCTGTCGCAGAAGATGGCGGACCTGGATTTTTCGGAGCGCTTCGAAGGCCGCTCCGGCGACGAGATCCAGACCCTGGGCGAGAACATCAACCACCTGTCCGACCGCCTGGAGACCACCATCTCGGATCTGACGCAGGCCAACCTGACCCTGGAAGAAGACGTGCGGGAAAAAGAAGAGGAGAACCGCCGCCGCACCGAACTGCTGGCCAACATCTCGCATGAACTCAAGACCCCCATTGCCCTGATCCAGGGCTATGCGGAGGGGCTGCGCGACGGCATGTGCGAGGACGAGGAGACCCGCGTCCGCTATTCGGACATCATCCTGGACGAAGCAAACCGCATGAACCGCCTGGTGCGCCAGCTCCTGAGCCTGAACGAAATGGAATCCGGCGGCATGAAGGCGGACAAGACCGCCCTGGACCTGAGCGTCCTCATCCGCGAAATGACCGCCCCTTACCAGGGGAAGGCGGCGGAGACCGGCGCCCGCCTGGAAGTGGACGTCCCCGAGCACCTGCCCGTGGTCTCCGATGAGCTCCTCCTGGAGCAGATCCTGCAGAACTACCTCAGCAACGCCTTCCATTACGTGAAGGACGGCGGACTGGTCCGCGTGAGCGCCGCGCCGCAGGAGGGCGGCGCGCTGATCTCCGTATACAATGAAGGAGAGCCGATCCCGGAGGAGGCTCTCGAACAGGTCTGGAATAAATTTTACAAAGTGGATAAAGCTCGCACCCGTGCCTACGGCGGCAGCGGCATCGGCCTGTCCGTGGTGAAGGCCGCCGCGGAATTGCTGGGAGGCCGCTGCGGTGTGGAAAACCGGGACGGCGGCGTGGTCTTTACGGCTCGGATATAGCGTCCCCGAGGCCCAGTTCCTCCAGCATCCTCCGGACCTGCCGGTCCCACAGCGCGACGGCCCCGGAATGCGGCCGGAACGTTTTTTCACTCACGCCGGTGGTCAGCATCAGCTTCTCCTCCCGGTAACGGATATTCAAAAAGAGCAGCGGAAGAGCATCCTCGTCCGCGGGCTCCCCGCCCTGCGCAAGCAGGGCTTTTGTTTTGCCGGAAGGATAGACCAGGGCAAGGGAGAAACTTTTAGGCGGGACCTTCCCTTTGATCAGCTGGAACGCCAGCGGCCTGACCTGCTCCCAGCGGATATAGGGATCCACATCCTCCGCCGTGGCAGAGCCGTCAAAATCCGTGGTGAAGGACGTGACGAAGCGCCCCTCCGCGAGAAGGAAGTCATCAAAAACGGGCTCCAGGAAGAGGAGGCGGGAGAAATCCCGGATGGTTTTAATATAGATGCCTAGCATGGGTACCTCGGAAGATAAATCGGTTTAATCATTATAGCACGAAAGAACAATTGAAGCAATAAAACTGGCCGGCGAGTATTCTTATGACGGTGTGCAGCTCACGCCGGAAATGTATATGTAGCTGGTCAACGAGAACCGCCAGAGCGAGGGCGAGACGCAGGTGCTGCAGCCGACGTTCGATATGAAAGCGGCGACCGAAGCCGTGGAATCCCTGAAATCCCAGGGCTACTTTGAATACTTCAAAGACGCCTCCGAGTGGAACGGAAAGCGAATGACGCTGGAAGACTGGGCTGATCAGGCGGTGAAGGACATCAAGGCCGGCAAGAAGCCGAACGACCTGGGGCTATGGCCGTGACCTGGCTGTGAATGAAAAAGGCCAGTATATCGCATCCAGGAAACAGGCACAGGCGGAAGGACTGCATGGGATCCACCAGGGAGTGAAGAATTCTGACAATCTGAATCCTACGGATAATCCGGATGTAAGGTTTAGTACGGTGCTTGGATACCATCCGGAGTATATGAAGCCTTTTGAAGAACAATTAAAAGATTTTGCAGACAAAGAGAAACGAAAACAGTTATTTGGAAGAGACGGTCTGCTTCTTGGAACGACGCCAAAAATATTACAAGATCTTGGTTTGCCCAAGATGCCTGTAGCTATTGACCAAGAACATGTTTCTTATGCAATAGACGGATCATATTCGGGAAGCCAAAGATATATTGATAATCATACCTATGATCCTAAAGAGTTCGCAAAACTACCGGATAGGCTTGCAGATCCAGTTGCCGTGATCGCTGATTTAGCCAAGAACGATCTTATTGTCTACGTTGAACTAATAAACATTGCTGGCACGCGAACTATTGTTCCGTTTAGAATTGTGTCTGGGATGCGGTTCGGTGGCGTTACAAAAGATGTTCAGCGCGTGAAAAGTGTTTATGGAAACGAATTGGCGGATAATGACTTAACAACCGCCATCGTCAAGGACAGCGACGATAGAGTCCGTCTGTATTATCTGAATAAAAATAAAATCCCGTCAGGTGTAGAGCAGGCCGTGCGAGAGCACGGGGTCCTCTTACCTAATGGGATCATTCATAAGATAACAGATGACGGTTCTGTTGTCAAGCCGAAAATAACAGGAATGACGCAAACACAACAGTTCCGTTCATGGTTTGGTAAAAGCAAAATCGTCAACAAAGATGGTTCGCCCAAAATTGTCTATCATCAGACGGCAAGAGACTTTTGGATGTTTAGTACGGACAGTCCAGTTGCTGGGAAAAACGACAGTGAAACTCCTAATGGCATATTCTTCAAAGAGAATGATCATGACATAGGAATCGGTGGTGCCCGCCAAATGGCGTGCTACTTGAGAATGGAGAACCCTCTACACTTTACCAACAGAGAAGAGGCAAATAATTGGTATTGTCAGAACGTTGCTGGGTACAAAGCGTTACAGGACGAAATGGAGCAAAAAATCAAGCCGATTGATCAGGAAGTGAATCGGCTTGAGAATGAGATGTTTGGCGAGAATGTCGACGACGCAAAGTACGAGGCGCTTAAGGCGGAATGGGATAAGAAACACGATGAGATGAAGGAAGTCGAGGACGGTTATCGTGGACGTCTCCGTGACCTTCTGAATGATTATTTCCTGAACAATGACAGTGGGTATGATGGGATTATCCTTGATTATGATGCACACAGGTATGTTGACGGGAAACGTGAAAATGTAAAATCCTATATTGTATTTAACAACACGCAAGTTAAGAGCGCGACTGACAACGTTGGAATCTTTGACAAACGGAATCCAGACATACGTTATTCCACCATTCTTGATGGGGCGGACCTTGTCGCTGCCAACCGCCAGCTCCGCAAGGATCTCTCCGAGATGCGTGCGAAGCTGAAGACCCGGACCGCCCGGAAGGAATACGGGAAAGGCCGGAGCGGAACCATGGATATCAGACAGATAATGGCAGGATGATTCCCCGTAGATCATATATAGATATAAAAAACCGCGCTGCTGCGCGGTTTTTACAACTGAGCGGATAACGGGAATCGAACCCGCCTATCCAGCTTGGGAAGCTGGTGTTCTACCAATGAACTATATCCGCTTGTCCGATGCGGAAGAAGGGACTTGAACCCTCACGCTCGTCGAGCACATGATCCTTAGTCATGCCTGTCTGCCAGTTCCAGCACTTCCGCCTGAACGTGAAAGAGTATATCACGAGTCCGCGCGCGTTTCAAGTGTTTTTTTCTTTCCGAACAGATTTCCTCCCCAGAGCGCCATCGCGGAGCCGGTCAGGAACAGGATGATGCCGATGATCATGTTCGGGCCGAGTTCTTCATGCAGGAAAAGAAAGGCGAAAAACGGCGCCAGGACCGGCTTCAGGAAGAAGACCACGGCGGCTTCCCGGGCGGAAGTGAGTTCGACCGCGATCATGTGGAAGACATTGCCGGCGCCGGTGACGATCACGCAGATGGCCAGCAGGACGGGAACGACGGCCCAGGTGAGGTGCGGGATCAGCGGGACGTTTGCCAGAGGCGTCAGACCGATGCGGGTCAGGAGGGCGGCGACAGCCGGGATGTTGCCCAGCAGGATGAGCAGGATCAGCTCCAGCGAACCGGCCAGGACGGCGCCGCAGGTGATCACCAGACCGCCCATTTCCGCGCTGCGCTTTTTGCCCACGACGATATAGACCGCGTACAGAAATGCCGCGAGCAGGGCGAGGACGACGCCCCAGGTGTCCAGATGCTGCTGCCAGGGCCGGATGATCACGACGACGGCTGCGACCTCAAAAACCAGGGCGATGAAATGATTCGGGCCCAGCGGCTCTTTCAGGAACAGGCCGGCAAGCAGGGTGGCGAACAGCGCATTGCAGGAGAAGAGCACCGCTACGGGGCCGGCCGGCGCCCGCAGGATGGCCATCTGATGCAGGACCATGCTGAGCACCACGAAAAGAAGACCCGCGACCAGGAAAAAACGGATATCGCCGGCCCGGAGCTTCCGGCCCTTTTTCTTCAGGGCGCGGACCGCAAACGGGATCAGAAACAGCCCGCCGCCCAGGAAACGGATAGCGGTGATCTGCAGCGGCGCAAACAGGCCGGCAACGGCTTTCATGCTCAGTTCCACCGTGCTGAAAATGACGGCGGATAATATGATCAGGAGATAACCGAGAGTTTTCTTGTTCATGGGAGGTCCTTCAGCAGTGGTTTTGATGAGATCATACCATATCGGGAGGAATAAGCAAAGCGGAAAATGATCGGCGGAGCGTGATAAAACAGCCGCGCGGGAAGCCGTGCGCTCTTGCCGCAGACGCGAAATGATAGTATAATGATCCCGGATCCTTGCGGCCGGGACATGACCGTCATCCCCATTCGAATCAGACAGCGGAGAAACATGCGATGAAAATGATCGGAGGCATAAAAATCGGCGGACTGCAGCAGAAGATCTTCAATCTGATGCTGATCTTCATCGCCGTGCTGATCGGCGCGTATGCCGTCATAAATGTATATCAGCAGAAGAGCCTGAGACGCACCGTGCAGGAGACGAACACGGACCAGCAGGCGTCCATCACGGAGGTCTCCGAGCAGACGATGCAGTCCGTCCTGAACTCGTCCATGACGCAGACGACGGCCCTGCAGGCGTATATCGCCAACGACCTGTTCGCTGACGTACGCACCGGCGTCGAGACGCTCCGGGCCTTTGCGGAGGAACTTTTTGCCCACGCGGACAGCTTTTCCGGCCGTCCGTACAGCCCTCCGGCGCCGGCCGCCGAAGGCACGCTGGCGGTGCAGTTCATCCATGAGGAGGGCGTGGATCCGGCGGACTCGGAGATGCTCGGCCTGGCGGCGAACATGAGCGGGATCATGCAGGCCATGTACACGGCTTCGGATAAGCTCAGCAGCATCTTTATCGGAACGGCCGACGGGAACATGATCCTGGTCAATGACCGGCCGGAGACTTTCCTGGCGCCGGACGGCACGACCCGTACGCTGGACATCCGTCACCGCCCCTGGTACGTCCGGGCTGCGGAAGCCGGGGAACTGGTCTTTACCGGCGTTGAACTGGACGCCTATACGGATACGCCCATGCTGGAGTGCGCCGCCCCGGTGTACTGCGGCGGCGAACTGGCGGCGGTCGTAAGCGCCGACATCTGGCTAACCTCCATCAGCGAATACGTGGAAAGCAAGGCCTCCGACGGGAGCTTCCTCTGCGTGGTGAGCGAGAATGGGCAGATGCTGTTCTCTCCGGCAAAGGAGGGCGTTTTCCGCGTGGAGCTTTCTTCGGACGCGCCGGACCTGCGCCGGAGCGAAAACAAGGCGCTGGCGGAGTTTGTCACGAAAGCGCTGAAGGAAAACACCGGACTGCAGGCCGCGGAGATCGGGGGCAAAGAGTATTTCCTGTGCGGCGTCCCGCTGGAAACGCTGGGCTGGGCCGTCATTTCCGTGGTGGATAAGCAGCTGACAGATCGGCCCGCGGAAATGATGCTGTCCCGTTACGATGAGATCAACCGGAATGCCTCGGCCGGCTATGAGCAGGAGATGAGCCGCATCTTCCGGCTCACGATCATCCTGACCGTGCTGATCGTGGTGCTGGCGGTCGCGGCCGCCCTGCTGCTGGCCTCCCGTGTGGTCAGACCGGTCGAGCACATGACGAAACGGATCAACGCCCTCGGCGGCACTGACCAGGTCTTCCGGATGGAGGACGTGTACCGTACCGGCGACGAGATCGAAGTCCTTGCGGAATCCTTCGCCACGCTGACCGAAAGGGCGGAGGCGTATATCGAGCAGATCACGGAGATCACGGCGGAAAAGGAACGCATCGGAACGGAACTGGCGCTGGCGACCCGCATCCAGGCGGACATGCTCCCGAACATCTACCCCGCGTTTCCGGACCGGCCGGAATTCGACATTTACGCGTCCATGGACCCGGCGAAGGAAGTCGGCGGCGATTTCTACGACTTCTTTCTGGTGGACGACGATCACCTGTGCATGATCATTGCGGACGTGTCGGGCAAGGGCGTTCCGGCGGCGCTTTTCATGATGGCATCCAAGATCATTCTGCAGAACAACGCCATGATGGGCAAATCTCCCGCCCGGATCCTGAGCGACACGAATACCGCGATCTGCGCCAACAACCGGGAAGAGATGTTCGTCACGGCCTGGCTGGGCATCCTGGAGATCTCCACCGGAAAACTGACGGCCGCCAACGCCGGCCATGAATATCCCGCGGTCTGCCATCCGGACGGCCTGTTTGAACTGGTCCAGGACAAGCACAGCTTCGTCATCGGCGGTCTGGAGGGCGTGAAGTACAAAGAATACAGTCTGACACTGGCTCCCGGCACCAAACTGTTTCTCTACACGGACGGCGTTCCGGAGGCCATGGACGCGGAGAATACGCTCTTCGGCACCGATCGGATGCTCGCCGCCCTGAACGCGAAGCCGGACGCTGCGCCGGAAGAGGTGGTGAACATCATCACCACGGCCGTGGAAGGGTTCGTCAATGACGCGGAGCAGTTCGATGATCTGACGCTGCTCTGCATGGAATATAAGGGAAAACGATCATAAACAAGGCAGCCGAAAAGGATAGAATGGGATTATTTGAAACCATTTCAAATCTGATCAGCAGAACTGCTCCAGGCATGACGCCGGAGCAGCATAACCATCTGATATATGAGATGGAGTATGAATCAGAGGTAATGAGAGCCTTCTCCGGAGATCTGGAAGGTTATATTTATGCGTGGTCTTTACGCGATATTTTGTCAAGATGCGGAGAATTGGAAGAAGAGGCAGAAAAAGAACTTCGGTCCCATCGATTTCTTAAGGGACCTCAATACTATACTCTGGAAAAAGCTTTCGGGGATTTTCAGGAAAACCAGAAGAATTTCATTCAAAGAATACAACTGCATAACCGTCGGCAACTGACCCAAAAGATCCGGGAAGCTTATTCCCTGATCGGAACGTTGGAAGGCAGGAAACTCGATGAACAGCAAATGGCCTGTATCGTAAAAGATCCTCCCAGTCATCTGGTGGTTGCAGGAGCAGGAACGGGAAAAACGACGGTGATACTGGGAAAGGTCAAGTACCTTCTTGCGACCGGTCAGGTGCGGCCAGAGGAGATCCTGATTCTGTCATTCACTAACGCTGCCGCATCGGAAATGAGAAACAGGCTTTTCCGGGAGATGCAGGAAAAGTTCTATGTTGCCACATTCCATAAACTCGGATACGACATTATTCGGAAAACTGATAAATTAACTCCCAATATCTATGAAAAAGATATCCGGGAGTTTGTTTTGGACGATCTCCGCACCTTGGTTCAGGATCGTGCATTTCAGCAGTTGCTGGCACAATATTTCCTGTATAACAGGGTGCAGGGAAAGTCGGAATTCGAATTTTCGAACGAAAGCGAATATAGGGAATATCTTGAAGAAAACCCTCCTATGACGATCCTGGAAGAGCGTGTCAAGAGTTATGGTGAAATGACGATCGCTAATTTTCTGACTCAGTATGGGATCCGTTATGAATACGAGGCGGCATATTCCGCCGACACGCGTACGGAAGAGTATAAACAGTATCATCCGGACTTTTTCCTGCCGGATTATAATATCTACATCGAGTATTACAGCGTAGACCGTTCCGGCAATGTTCCACAGTATTACCAGGGAAAAAACAATAAGACGGGGACTGAAACATACCAGGAGGGAATGAACTGGAAACGAGCCATCCACCGTGAACACGGGACGGTCCTGATCGAATGCTATGCCTATGAGCATCTGGAAGGAACTCTCCTTGATGGTCTGCGTAAAAAACTGACACAGGAAGGCGTAACTTTTCAGAAAATATCGTTGCAAACCCTTTTGGATCGGTCCGGACAAAACAAAAAAAGCGTGTTTTCAAGTCTGGCAGTAACGGTGGCGACGATCATATCTCTTTGCAGAAACAGAAAGTATTCCTGCGACGACCTTATTGCTTTGTGCAGTTCCAGAATGCCCAGAGAAATGGTTCTTGCACAGATCACAGCGCCTGTAATGGCTGACTATGAAAAATACCTGCGGGAGCATGGACTGGTTGACTTTACCGATATGATCAACAGAGCGGAAGAACTGGTAAGGTCCAATGCATTCGTACATCGGTTCAAATACGTTATCGTCGACGAGTACCAAGACGTCTCTTCCGCTCAATACCGTTTGCTGAACGCATTGCGGAAGCAATCGGATTATTCATTGTTCTGCGTGGGAGATGACTGGCAGAGCATTTATCGCTTTGCGGGAAGCGACATCGACTATATTTTACAGTTCTATCATTACTGGGACAGATCAGAACTGAGCCGTATCGAGACGACATATCGCTTTTCTCAGAAACTGATCGACATATCCGGCTGGTTCATCATGCAAAATCCGAAGCAGATCAAAAAATATCTTCGATCCGGGAACGATTCCACTGTGCCTGCCCTGGGAACGATCGAAGGATATACCGATTCTGCAGCTATGCTTTTTATGGTAAAGAAACTGGAATCTCTGCCGAAGGATTCGACGGTGTTTTTCATCGGGAGATATCAGTTTGACCTTGATATCCTGCGAAAGAACGAATCCTTTACGATAAAATACGATAATCAAAAACAGCTCATCCGGGTCAAATTGAGCAGCAGAGAAGACCTTGAAATGGCGTTCTATACGGCGCACCGTTCGAAAGGACTTCAGGCGGATTACGTTTTCATTCTAAATAACCGCGGTTCCGTCATGGGATTTCCCAGCAAAGTCCAGAATCCTCCGCTTATCGATTTACTGCTGGAAAGTGCGGATCAGTACCCGGATGCGGAAGAGAGAAGACTGTATTATGTGGCTTTGACGCGTGCGAGAAAATGCGTGTATCTGATGATCGCTGGAAAGAATGTCGGTTCTTTTGCTAAAGAATTGACCGACGTTTATGCAGAAGATATAAAGAGAGAAAAATGGTCGTGTCCCTGGTGCGGCGGTCAGTTGAAGAAGATCAACGGGCCGTACGGCGCATTTTACGGCTGTTCCAATTATCAGACTACAGGGTGCAAATTCCGCCGTGCAATCCCGGGAAAGGATTAAATGAGCGGTAGTTTCCAACCACTTATGAATCATCCGGTCACAGCGGATGGTTCTTTTTTATTTGAGTCGAAAAAATACAGGCAAATGAACGAAAAAACAGATTCGAAAACAGCATTTTGTATTGTTCTGCCTCATAATATGTGGTTGACTTTCCCCCCTTTTTTTGCTATCATATAGACAACATCAGACAACAGAAATATGTTGTCAGACAAGTGGAACGGCTTATTGCATTGATCGGGTGAGTTTCCGGGAGGTCCATTGTGCGGAAATACTATGTTCTGTTGGGCGGTTTTGGCAGCGGAAAGAGCGAAATGGCGCTGAATTTGGCGTTGGAAAAAGCGGCGGAGGGAAGCTGCATGCTGGTGGACCTGGACGTGATCAATCCGTACTTCCGCGTGAGTGAACGGGAAGACATGTTGGACAAGGCGGGGGTGGAGCTGATCTCCCCGCCTTATTCCATGAAAAAAATTGAGATCATGTCGCTGTCGCCCCGCGTCTACGCGGCGTTCACGCCGGGGGACGGGACGGTGATCTTCGACGTGGGCGGCGATCATGTCGGTGCGGCGGCGCTGGGCCAGTACAAACCGAATTTCAGCCGCATCCCGCCGGAAGATCTGGAGATCCTGTTCATCGTCAATCCCATGCGGCCGGTGGCGGCGGACCTGCAGAGCGCCTGGTCGCTGCTGGAAAAGGTGGAGGGCGTGTCCCGCCTGAGATTCACGGGGATCGTAAACAACGGCAACATGGCGGAGGAGAGCGATCTGAGCCATCTGCTGGCGGGGTATGACCTGGTGAAGGAACTGTCGGACAAGACGGGCGTGCCGGTGTGGGGCACGTGCGGACAGGAGAGGATCCTGAAGGAATACGAAGCGTATGCAAAGAAGCACGGGCTGGAGGAGAAATATATCGGAAGGCTGTATCCGATCGAGATCCTGATGCACAGAAGCTGGGCGAAGTACCTGAAGGAAGGGTTATAAAGCCTTACGGCGGCGGTCCTGCCGCATCTGCCCGGGATGATACGGAATATGAACATACAAATAAGCATGTTGACATACCAAGGAGGAATCAGTATGAACAAGGTCACGATCTTAGAGGACTGGTGCAAGGGCTGCGGCCTGTGCGTGCGCGCCTGTCCCAAGGCGGTGCTGGCCATCTCGACCACGCATCTGAACAAGAAGGGGTATTACCCGGCGGAAGTGGCGAACCCGGAGGCATGCATCGCCTGCGCGGCCTGCGCCCGCACCTGCCCGGATACCGCCATCGAAATTGAAAAGTAAGGAGAAGGACTATGGCAAAGAAACTGATGAAGGGATGCGAAGCCATCGCGGAAGCCGCCATCCAGGCGGGCTGCCGCTATTTCTTCGGTTATCCCATTACGCCCCAGAATGATATTCCGGAATATATGTCCCTGCGCCTGCCTCAGGTCGGGGGCTGCTTCCTGCAGGCGGAGAGCGAGCTGGCCGCCATCAACATGGTGTACGGCGCCGGCGGCGCGGGCGCCCGTGTCATGACCTCCTCCTCCAGCCCGGGCATCAGCTTAAAGCAGGAAGGCATTTCCACCTGCGCGGCGGCCGAGATCCCCTGCGTGGTCGTGAACATGATGCGCGGCGGCCCCGGTCTGGGCAACATCCAGGCCTCCCAGGGCGACTATTTCCAGGCCGTCAAGGGCGGCGGCCACGGCGACTACCACCTGATCGTGTACGCCCCTTCCTCCATCCAGGAAGCCTGCGACATGATGCAGAAGGCCTTTGACGTGGCGGACCAGTACCGGACCCCCGTCATGATCCTTGCGGACGGCCTGATCGGCCAGATGATGGAGCCCGTGGAACTGAAGACGAACCCCGACCTGGTGCTTCCGGAGAAGCCGTGGGCGGCCACCGGCTATACGCCCGGCGGCAAGAAGCCCCGTTCCGTGCTGAACTCCCTGTATATCGAGACCGAAGACCTGGACCAGCTGCTGGAGCGTCTGTTCGCGCGCTACGCCGTGATCGAGGCCAACGAGCAGATGTGGGAGACCTACAATACCGAAGGCGCCGAGTACATCCTGTGCGCGTACGGAACCGTGGCCCGCGTCTGCAAGGCCGCCATCCGCATCCTGGGCGAACAGGGCGTCAAGGCCGGCCTGGTCCGGCCCATCAGCCTGTGGCCGTTCCCGAGCAAAGCGGTGCATGACGCGATCGTGCAGGACAGTGTGAAGGAAGCCCTGACCGTGGAAGTCAGCTCCGGCCAGATGGTGGAGGACATCCGCCTGGCCGTGAACGGCGAAAGACCCGTGCAGTTCATGGGCAAGGCCGGCAGCTACATTCCGACGGCCGAAGAGATCGCGGAACGCATTTTACAGATGAGGAGGGGTTGAGACATGACAGTCGTATTCAAGAAAACGCCCGTGCTGCGGGACGTGCCGCTGCATTACTGCCCCGGCTGCGGTCACGGGATCGTGCACCGCATGGTGTCGGAAGTGATCGAAGAACTGGGCATCCAGGACAAGTGCGCCGGCGTCGCGCCGGTCGGATGCGCGGTGTTTGCCTATAACTATTTTGATGTGGATATGTACGAAGCGGCGCACGGCCGCGCTCCGGCGGTGGCCACCGGCTTCAAGCGGGTCCACCCGGATCACTATATCTTCACGTACCAGGGCGACGGCGACCTGGCCTCCATCGGGACGGCCGAGATCGTGCATGCCGCCCACCGCGGCGAGAAGATCACCACGATCTTCATCAACAACGCCATTTACGGCATGACCGGCGGCCAGATGGCCCCCACCACGCTGGTCGGCCAGAAGACCACCACCAGCCCGCTGGGCCGCGACAAGGACCACTGCGGCGAGCCCATCCGCATGGCGGAGATGCTGGCCACCATCAGCGGCTCCGCGTTCATCGCCCGCTGCGCGCTGAACAGCACGCCGAACCTGATCAAGACCAAGGCGGCCATCAAGAAGGCGTTCGAGACGCAGATCGCCCGCAAGGGCTTCTCCATGGTGGAGATCCTGTCCCCCTGCCCGACCAACTGGGGCAAATCCCCGGCCGAGGCCATGGACTGGATCGCGGACGCCATGATCCCCTACTACCCGCTGGGGACCTTCAAGGAGGTGTAAGATGGTTGAGAGAAACTTATTCGCAGGCTTCGGCGGACAGGGCGTGCTGCTGATGGGCCAGCTGCTGGCGCAGGCCGGCATGATGGAAGGCAAGAACACCACGTGGGTCCCTTCCTACGGCCCGGAAATGCGCGGCGGCACCGCGAACTGCAGCGTGACGCTGTCGGATCAGGAGATCGATTCCCCGCTGGTGACCGTTCCCACGGCGCTTGTGGCCATGAACCGGCCTTCCCTGGAGAAATTTGAAAAGACCGTAGCCCCCGGCGGCAGCATCTTCGTGAACAGCTCCATCGTGGACATCAAGGTGCAGCGGACGGACGTCAACGCCTATTACGTCCCCTGCAACGAGATCGCGGCGGAACTGGGCAACGACAAGGTCTCCAACATGATCATGCTGGGCGCCTATCTGGGCAAGTCCAAATGCGTGGAGATCGATACGATCCTGGAAGCGCTGCTGGAGAAGCTGGGGCAGAAAAAAGCCAAACTGATCCCGCTGAACCGGGAAGCGCTGCTCAAAGGCGCGGAGTGCGTGAAATAACAGCAGATCAAACGAAGGGACGGACGCCTCCGTCCGCCTGATAAGGAGACGGTATGCCTCAATTCGTTACCCCCGCAGAAGCCGTCGCCCGGATCCGGGACGGCTCCTGCATCATCTACAACAACTTCCTCAGCGTCATCAACGCGGAGCAGCTCTCCGCCGCCCTGAACGAGCGCTATAAGGCCACCGGCCACCCGAAGGACCTGGAACTGTACTGCAGCGCCGGGCTGGGCGGCTGGAAGCCGGGAAACGTGTGCGAGGAGATCGCGTGCCTGGGCGCGGTGAAGTCCGTGGTGCTGAGCCACTTCGGAACGACGCCGGAGATCGCCCGGATGATCCTGGAAAACAGACTGGAGGCCTACAACCTGCCCTTCGGCGCCATGTCGCACGCGATCCGCGCGGCGGCGGGCGGCCAGGACTACATCATTTCGGACTGCGGCCTGAACCTGTTCGTGGATCCGAAGTACAACGGATACCAGCTGAACGAAAAGAGCCGGCGCGTGATGGTGGAGGAGATCGTCATCGACGGCAAACGGCGCCTCAAATACCAGGTGCCTCGTCCGGACGTGGCCTTCATCAAGGCTTCTTCCTGCGACGCGGAAGGCAATATCAGCATGGAAGATGAAGTCGCGATCGGCGACGCGCTGTCCATCGCGCAGGCGACGAAGCGCCGCGGCGGCCTGGTGATCGTCCAGGTCGCGCGGATGCGTGATAAGACGGAGCCCCGCCATCCGATGGAGATCGTGATCCCGGCGGCGCTCGTGAGTTATATCTGCATCTGCCCGGAGCAGACGCAGGTCCAGGGCCTGCCGGGCGTCGATCCTCTGCTGTCCGGCCGGGCGCAGATGAGCGACGAAGCGCTGGGGGATTACGTGAAGGAGCAGTCCGCCGGCGCCGCCGAAGACCCGGCCAAGCTGCTGATCGCGCGGCGCGCGGTGCGGGAATTAAAGCCCGGCCATGTCGTGAACATCGGCGTGGGCGCCCCGGAATACGTGGCGCGGGAAGCGGCGCGGACCGGGATCCTGTCGCAGGTGAACCTGACCGTGGAGTCCGGCCCCATGCGCGGCCTGCCCGCCGGCGGGACCCCTTTCGGCGCCGCCATCAGCCCGCACGCGATCTGCACCAGCGCGGAACAGTTTGACCTCTACGACGGGGGCGGCCTGGACATCTGCTTCATCGGCGCATTGGAGATCGACGCCCGGGGCAACGTGAACGGCCATTATCACCCGAAGAAGCTTTCCGGGATCGGCGGCTTTATCAACATTACGCAGTTCACGCATAAAGTCGTGTTCTGCACCAGTTTTTCGGCCGGCGGCCTGGAACTGGAGGAAGACGGGAACGGCCTGCACATAAAAAAAGAGGGGAGATTCCCCAAATTTGTGAAACAGGTCACGGCGCTCAGCTTCAGCGCGGAGAACGCCCACGCGAACGGGCAGGAGGTCCTGTACGTGACCGAGCGATGCGTGTTCCGCCTGGGCGAAAACGGACTGATCCTGACGGAAGTGGCTCCGGGCATCGACCTGCGGAAGGACGTGCTGGACCAGCTGCCGTTCGAGGTGGAAGTGGAGCTGTAAAGACCGGCGCGGCACCGGGCCGGCCGCCGGCATGTCAGTCGATCTCGATCTGGAAATCCCGCATCGTATTGAGCATGTGCAGATGCATGGCAGCTTTCGCCCCGACCGGATTCCGGTCCCGCAGATATTCCATGATGAGCCGGTGATCCCCCAGCGTATGTTCCGCGATGAGCGGCGACTCGTTGGCCAGGATGACGCCCTGGCGGATGGCCCGGTTGAAGGTCGGAAAAAGCCCGGTGATGAACTGGTTGTGAGCGGCCGCCGCAATGGAATTGTGGAATTTCTGCTCATATTCGTCCCAGCGCGGATCGCGGGCCTTGACGATGGCTTCCAGCTCCTGTCCGTGGCGGATGATCGAGTCGATCTCTTCATCCGTGGCGCGCAGGCTCGCATAGTAAGCCGCCTGCGGCTCGAACATGAGACGCATTTCGTACAGGTCCTTTAAGCTGACCCGCGTGTTCTGGATCTTCAGGAGCTCATAATCCGCATGGATGTGCTCGCTGCGGGTCACGAACGTCCCGACGCCGCGGCGGACTTCCAGGATCCCCCGGGTGGTCAGCACCCGGATCGCCTCGCGCAGCGTCGTGCGGCTGATCCCCAGTTCCTGGGACAGCTCCGGTTCCCCCGGCAGTTTGTCGCCGGGCTGGAAACGCCCCTGGGTCAGCATCTCGGTGATCTGATCCGCCGCGCGGGCGGAAAGAATGTTGTTGGCCGGCATAATCAGTCCCTCCAACACGGTATTATAACGAATTCCATTTAGTTACACAATAATTTCTTGATAAGGAGACTCATGAACATGAACTTAACGATCGAGAAGACCAAGAACCCCATGCCGAAACCGGCTCCCGGAACCGCACTGGGCTTCGGCCGCGTCTTTACGGACCACATGATGATCATGGAATACGACAAGGGACAGGGCTGGCACGACGCCCGCATCGTTCCTTTCGGTCCCATCAGCATGAGCCCGGCCAGCACCTGCCTGCATTATGCGCAGGAGACCTTTGAAGGCCTGAAGGCGTACTGCTCCGCGGACGGCCGCATCCTGCTGTTCCGCCCGGAGGAGAACTTCAAGCGCCTGAACCTGTCCAACGACCGGATCTGCATCCCGAACCTGGACGTGGATTTCTGCGTGGAGAGCCTGAAGGAGCTCGTGAAGCTGGATAAGGACTGGGTCCCGCGCGAGGACGGTTCTTCTCTGTACATCCGCCCCTTCGTGATCGGCAACGAGTCCCGTCTGGGCGTGAAGGACGCGGACAATTATCTCTACATCGTCCTGCTCAGCCCCAGCGGCGCGTACTATCCGGAAGGACTGAAGCCGGTCAAGATCTATGTGGAAGAAGAGTACGTCCGTGCGGTCCGCGGCGGCATGGGCTTCGCCAAGACCGGCGGCAACTACGCGGCCAGCATGCTGGCGCAGCATACGGCGCATGAGAAGGGCTTCTCCCAGGTCCTGTGGCTGGACGGCGTGGAAAGAAAGTACATCGGCGAAGTCGGCGCCATGAACATGTTCTTCGTGATCGACGGCGAAGTGATCACGCCCGAACTGGACGGCAGCATCCTGGCCGGCATCACCCGCAAGTCCATCATCGAACTGCTGCGGGACAAGGGCTACAAGGTCACCGAGCGCAAGCTGTCCATCCAGGAAGTGGCGGACGCCGCCGACGCCGGCAAACTGCAGGAAGCCTTCGGCAGCGGCACCGCGGCGGTCATCAGCCCCGTGGGCGAACTGATGTGGGGCGATAAGATCATGATCATCAACAACGGCGAGATCGGCCCGATCGCGCAGTACGCGTATGATACGCTGACCGGCATCCAGTGGGGCCGCATCCCCGGACCGGAAGGCTGGGTCGAAGAGGTCTGCCGGCTGTAAGGCCGGACGGCACCGGACGGGCCGGCGGGACTCCGGCCCGAATAATCAAAAAGGAGCAACATCTGTGGAACGCAAGAACGCATGGCTGTCTTATGACAAAAAACAGAAAAAGGACCTGACGGTCCTGTGCGAGAACTACCGTAAATTCCTGAGCGCCGGCAAGACGGAGCGCGAATGCGTGGAACTGGCCGTGGCCGACGCGCGGAAGGCCGGATACATCAGCCTGGAAGAGGCGGCTGCCGCCGGGAAGAAACTGCAGCCCGGCGACAAGATCTACGCCACCATCATGGGCAAGAGCATGGCCCTGTTCACGATCGGCACGGAGCCGCTGGAGAAGGGCATGAACATCCTGGGCGCGCACATCGACTCCCCGCGCCTGGATTTGAAGCAGAATCCCCTGTATGAGGACACGGACCAGGTGCTGCTGGATACGCATTATTACGGCGGCATCAAGAAATACCAGTGGGTCGCGCTGCCGCTGGCGCTGCACGGCGTGGTCGCCAAAAAGGACGGCAGCGTGGTGAAAGTCTGCATCGGCGAAGATCCGAAGGATCCCGTGGTGGGCATCACGGATCTGCTGCCGCATCTGGCTGCGTCGCAGATGACCAAGACCGGCGCCAAGGTCGTGGAAGGCGAGGACCTGAACGTCCTGATCGGCAGTGAAAAGGTCGTGGAAGAGAAGGCCAAGAAGCCCGGCGACGATCCCAAGGCCAGCGTGATGAAGAACATCAAAGCCATCCTGAAGGATAAGTACGGCATCGAGGAAGAGGACTTCATCTCCGCGGAGATCGAAGTGGTCCCCGCCGGTCCCGCCCGCGATTTCGGCCTGGACCGCAGCATGATCCTGGGCTACGGCCACGACGACCGCATCTGCGCCTACACCTCCCTGGTCGCGATGCTGAACGTGGCGGCCCCGAAGCGCACCTCCTGCTGCCTGCTGGTGGACAAGGAGGAGATCGGCTCCGTCGGCGCCACCGGCATGCAGAGCCTGTTCTTTGAAAATACCGTGGCGGAGATCCTGGCCCTGTGCGGCGAGATGTCGGGCCTGGCCGTGCGCCGCGCCATCGCCAACTCCCGCATGCTCTCCTCCGACGTCAGCGCCGCGTACGATCCCAACTATCCCGGCGTGAACGAGAAGAAGAACACGGCCTACTTCGGCCGCGGCCTTGTGTTCAACAAATACACCGGCTCCCGCGGCAAGGGCGGTTCCAATGACTGCTCCGCCGAATATATGGCCTATGTGCGCCGCGTCATGGACGACGCCGGCGTATACTGGCAGACGGCCGAGCTCGGCAAGGTCGACGAAGGCGGCGGCGGCACCATCGCCTATATCGCCGGCAACTACGGCATGAACGTCGTGGACGCGGGCATCGCGGTGCTCAGCATGCACGCCCCGTGGGAACTGGCCAGCAAGGCGGACATCTTCGAAGCCGTGAAGGGCTACGAGGCATTCCTGAAGGCGGAATGAGAGGTCTGCGCATCATGATCCGAGGGCGGCTCCGGCCGCCCTTTTTGCGTCCCTGTTTCCTCCGTCATTCCCGCCCCGGAAGCGTTGGACATTTCTTCCGGAATGTGCTATGATGCGCCGCAGAAAGGAAAACGGTACTGTCATGGAACCTGTTTTACAGACTTATGAACTGACCAAGCGGTTCGGCGGGAAGACCGCCGTGGATCGCGTGAACATGCGGATCGACCGCGGCGACATCTACGGCTTCATCGGCCGGAACGGCGCCGGAAAGACCACGCTGATGCGGATGGTGCTGTCCCAGGCGCTCCCTTCGGAGGGGCATTTCGACCTGTTCGGCCAAAAGCCCGTGCCGGAACTGCACCGGCGGATCGGCTCCATGGTGGAGACGCCCGGCCTGTACAATAACTGCTCCGCGCGGGAAAACCTGCTGCGCTTCGCCATCCTGGCGGAGGCGGACGCGCGGGAAGCGGATGAGATCCTGGACCTGGTGGGGCTCGCGGGCACCGGCAGCAAGCATGCCGGTCATTTTTCGCTGGGCATGAAGCAGCGGCTGGGCATCGGCATCGCGCTGCTGGGCCATCCGGAGTTCATCGTGCTGGACGAGCCGGTCAACGGCCTGGATCCCGCCGGCATCCAGGAAGTGCGCAACCTGATCCTGCGCCTGAACCGGGAGCAGGGCATCACCTTCCTGATCTCCAGCCACCTCCTGGACGAACTGGGAAAGATCGCCACGCGCTTCGGGATCATCAGCAGCGGCCGCCTGGTGGAGGAACTGACGGTGGGCCAGCTGCAGGAGCGATGCGGCGGCAAACTACGCTTTGTGGTGGACGACCCGGAAAAGGCGCTTGCCGTACTGAGCGGGACCATGGACCCGGCCTGCATCGAACGGCGCGATCATGCGATGCTGGTGCAGGAAGGCACAGCGCCCGCTGCCGCGATCAACCGGCAGCTGGTGGAAGCCGGCGTGGAGGTGAGCTCCATCGCGCGGGAATCCGGCAGCTGGGAGGACTATTTCATCGAAAGGATGGGCCGCTGAGATGGGAAAACTGCTTCGCTTTGAATTCCGGAAACTGTTCCGCCAGCCCAGCCTTTACATCTGCCTGGCCGTGACGGCGGTCCTTGTATTTTTGTCCGTGTACGCCATCTACTCCATGGAACAGCTGGTCATGCAGGATTTCTCCTCCGTCGGAAGTCTGTCGCCGTCCGAACTGGCCATGCTGGCGGGCATTACGAACGCGAGCGGCCGCGGACAGCTGCTCAAGGCCCTGACGTCGGACAACGTGACGATGATCCTGGGGATCTTCACCGCGTTGTACGTCTGCTCGGATTATACGGGAAAGACCGCAAAAAACATCATCGGCCGCGGCTATACCCGCGCAGGCTGGCTCACGGCCAAGATGACGGGCGCCGCCTGCGCCTGCCTGCTCTTCAGTGCGGCGGCCATGGGGACCGCGTACGCGGCCGGCACACTGTTCTGGGAAGCGGGCAGCGTCCGGAGCAGCGACATCCTTCTGCTTCTGGTCCAGCTGCTGGTCATGCTGGGCTATACCGCGACGTTCGTGTTCTGGAGCGTCCTGCTGCGCAGCAGCGGCGGCGCGATCGCCCTGAACATCATCATCCCGCTGATCCTCGGTCTGCTGCTGCTCGTCCTGGACTATCTGATCTTCGACGACAACGGGACGCTGTCCAACTACTGGCTGGCCCACGGCATGAGTCTGGCCTCCGATGGGGCGGAGAGCGGGGATCTGTGGCACGCCGGCCTGCTGGGCGCGGCATACTCGGCTGTGTTCGGCGCGCTTAGTTTTCTGGTGGTCAGCAAACGGGACGTGTAAGGACCGCGGGAACCGATCCATACAAATAAGGGCGGACGAAACAGTCCGCCCTTTCCTGTTTTCGATGAGGGAAAAATGTCTCAACAGCCTTC
Organism: Lachnospiraceae bacterium; assembly: GCA_017428105.1. GTDB lineage: Bacteria > Bacillota > Clostridia > Lachnospirales > Lachnospiraceae > UBA6987. The sequence continues at coordinate 157,612 of JAFRRM010000015.1, forward strand.
TGCCGACCTCTGTCATCTGCCTGCCGGAAAACCTGACAAAGGAACCGTCCCCCTGTCAGGTTTTCTGACAGGGGGACGGTTCCTTTGTCAGATTATTTATTTCCGCCATTTGCCGGACAGGTAGAAGGTGCCGCCGATGAGGAGGGGCATGAAGCCGGCCAGGGAGTCGCCCAGCCAGAAGCCGTAGCAGTCCAGGCCCATGGCGAAGCCGAGGAGGGCGGCAAGGCCGATACGGGTGATGACGCCGTCGATGATCGCGATGGCGAGGTTCAGGCCCGGACGGCCGGAGCCGTTGATCAGGGAGAAGGCGGCGCTGCGTGTGGCCGCGCCGAAGAAGTTCAGGATGATGGGAAGCGTCAGCACGCCTGCCAGCGCCAGCACGGACGTATCGTGCGTGAAGAGTCCGTACACGAGATCCGGCGCCAGCAGCATAAGGGCGGAGGCCATTGCCGCGAAGCCCAGTCCGAAGCCGAGCACCGTGAGCAGGATATGAGTCACCCGCTTATATTTGGCTGCGCCGAGGTTCTGGCCGGTCATGGAACTGCCGGCGGTGGTGAAGGACTGCGAGATGACGCCGCTCATCGTGTTGACCTTGTTGAACACGCCGGCCAGTGCGGAGTACGCAACGCCGGACATATTGATCCAGGCCATCAGCACGATCTTGGAAAAACTGATGGCCGCAGCCTGGACCGCCATGGGGATGCCCAAAGAAACGAGGCGGCGGAAGGCCGCTTTTTCGATGCGGAAACTGGCGGGTCTGAAGTCGAAGCCGAAGCTTTCCCGCCGCCGGTACAGATAGGCCAGCGCGATGAGGAAGCTCGTGCCCTGCCCGATGACCGTGGCCAGCGCGGCGCCGAATACCGCCAGATGCAGATATTTGACGAACAGCACGTCGAGCACCATGTTCAGCACCGCGGCGATCGCGATGAACACGAAAGGCCGCCGCGAATCTCCCATGCCGCGGAGGATCGCGCTGACCACGTTGTAGCCGTAGATGAAGACCAGGCCGAAGATGCAGGTCACCGTGTAATCCAGGCTGAACGCCAGCGATTCCGGCGGCGTGTTCAGCCAGCGGAGGATATGATGACGCAGCGTGAAACAGACCGCGGCCATCACCAGCGCGGCGCTGAGCAGGAACGTGAACAGCGCGCCGATCGTCTTTCTGATCTCGTCGCGCCGGCCGGCCCCGACCGACCGCGCGATGATCACCTGGCCGGCGGATGAAAAGCCCATCGCGATGAACGTGAGCAGGTGCAGGATGTCGCCGCCGATGGATACCGCGCTCATGCCGGCGCCGCCGATGTAGCGGCCTACCACCATCAGGTCCACCAGGTTGTAGACGGCCTGCAGGGCGTTGGAGAGGAATAAGGGGAACGCGAATCCCACCAGCCGGGGCACCACCGGCCCCTCGGTCAGATCGCGGATCATGCTTTTCTCGGACATGTCGGATTCCTTTGCGTGTATTGGCTTCATTGTAGCGGAACGGCGACGAAAATGCCAGCCCTTGTTGTAATATTCCGGTGATTTCCCGGATATTCCTTGATTATTTCCCGCGCTCTTGCTATACTGTCGCCTTAGCGGAGGAGAAAATGACATCCACAAAAAGCAGATATTTCGGCGATAAGCATTTTTACGGGCGGATCTTCACGGTGATGCTTCCCATCGTGGTCCAGAACGCCATCACCAATTTTGTCAGCATGCTGGACAATCTGATGGTGGGGCGGCTGGGCACGGCGGAGATGACGGCGGTCTCCGTGGCGAATCTGCTGGTTTTCGTATACAATCTGAGCGTTTTCGGCGCGGTCTCCGGCGCGGGCATCTTCACGGCCCAGTATTACGGCGGAAAGGACCAGGAAGGGGTGCGTCACACCTTCCGCTTCAAGATCCTGATCGCGGGCGCGCTGACGGCCTGCGCGATCGTCCTGGTGCTGCTGAAGGGGCGGAGCCTGCTGGTGCTGTACCTGAAGGGCAAGGGCGATGCGGCGGAAGCGGCCCGGATCCTGGACTTCTCGTATGATTATCTGCGGGTGATCCTGATCGGCCTGGTCCCGCACTGCCTCACGCAGGCATTTTCAAGCACGCTGCGGGAGACGGACAAGGGCGTGCCGCCCATGGCGGCGGGGATCGCGGCGTGGATGGTGAACCTGTTCCTGAATTACGTCCTGATCTTCGGGCATCTCGGCGCGCCGCGCCTGGGCGTCATCGGTGCCGCAATCGCTACGGTGGTGTCCCGCTTCGTGGAACTGGCCGTGGTCGCGGTCTGGACGTTGCGGAATAAGGAAAAGAACCCGTTCATCGCCGGCGCGTTCCGCAGTTTGCACGTGCCCGGGGAACTGGCCGGCCGGATCCTGAAAAAGGGCCTGCCGCTGATGGTGAACGAGACGATGTGGGCCGGCGGCATCGCATTCCTGGAGCAGTGCTATTCGCTGCGCGGGCTCCATGTGGTGGCGGCCTGCAATATCAACAACACGTTTTTCGACGTGTTCGCCGTGGGGTTCATTTCCTCGGGCGTCGCGATCGGGATCATCGTGGGGCAGGAGCTCGGCGCCGGAAAGATCCGGGAGGCGCGGGAAAGCACGCCGAAACTGATCGTTTTTTCCCTGCTTCTGGGCGTGGCGCTCGGCGCCGTTTATTTCGCCGCGGCGCATTTTCTGCCGTATCTGTATAACACGACCGGCGACGTGCACCGGCTCGCGACCCGCCTGATGATCGCGTCCGCCGTTTTCTTCCCGGTGGAAGGGATCCTGAACTGCTGCTATTTCATCGTGCGCGCCGGCGGCAAGACGATGATCACGATGCTGACGGACAGCGGCCTTTTATGGGGCGTGCAGGTCAGCACGGCGTTCCTTATCAGCCGCTTCACGGACATGCCCATCGTGCCGTTCTATACGCTCATCCAGTCCCTGATCATCGTCAAGGGGATCGTGGGGCTTCTGTTCGTGCGGCAGGGCAGATGGGCCGTCTCGCTGGTGAAAGAAGAATAGCGGGAAAGGATTGCTTTATCACGGAAAAAATGCTATAATCGATTTGCGGTTTATGGAACTGTTCTTTTGATGTGAGGAGATACCTATGAGTGAGAATAAAAACACGGCTTTTCAGACTTCCAGCCGGAGCCGCCGGAGAGTCAAGCGCCAGAAACCCTGGCTCGCTGTCCCGCTGGCGATCCTGCTTCTGCTGATCGTCGCGGCGCTGTTCTTCGCCGTGCGCCACGCCATCAAAAAATGGGGCGGCAGCAAGCCCGCGGAGCCCGTCACGACCACGGAAGCCCCGGCCACGACCCCGGCGGAGACCGAAGCGGATACTACGGAAGCGCCGCCCGCCACGACCCCGGCCCCGGACACGACGGAAGCCGTGCCGCAGACCACGGAGGCGCCCGCCACGACGCCGGCGGAGACCGAACCTGCGCAGACCACGAGTTCCGGCGGCGCGGAAGCCTTCCATATGTACACCGCCGCGGAACTCCTCCCGGTCCCGGAAGGCATCAGCTATGATTTCTTCAGCGACAAAAACGCCGACGACCCCAACGGCAGCTGGTGGTTCGGCGGCATGCTCCGCAACCTGGAGACCGGCGAAGTGGAGCAGCAGTACGAACGCCACGCGGAAACGCTGGAACTGCTGGACAAATACGGCGCCATCTACCGCAAGAACGCGGATCAGAAAGTGACCTATCTGACCTTTGACTGCGGCTATGAATACGGCCACACGGCGTCCATCCTGGACACGCTGAAGGAAAAGAACGTGAAAGCGGTCTTTTTCGTGGCCGGTGACTTCGTCAACGATCCCGCGAACAAGGACCTGCTGCTTCGGATGTACAACGAAGGGCACGTGATCGGCTCTCACACGGACCATCATAAAGTCATGCCGACCCTGTCGGACGACGAATTCATCCTGGAACTGAATGAGCTGCAGCGGAAAGTCAACGACATGCTGGGCGTGGAGTATCAGATCCATTTCTACCGCCCGCCGCAGGGCTCCTGCAGCGAGCGCGACCTGTACCTGGCGCGGAAGATGGACATCACCACCGTTTTCTGGAGCTATGCCTACGGGGATTATGATACGCAGAACCAGATGGAAGTCCCGCTGGCGCTGGAAAAGGCGGAGAAGGGCCTGCATGACGGATGCGTGTACCTGCTCCATGCGGTGTCCTCCACCAACGCGGCCATGCTGGGTGACCTGATCGACTTCATCCAGGGCCAGGGGTACGAGATCCGGCGGATCGATCAGTAAACGATACATCTATGAAGAAATTCATCATCTGGACATTGACGCTGCTCCTGGCTCTTATTCTGACGGGCGCGGGCTGCAGCCGGAGACCTGCCGACGAAATATCGACGGATAGCCGGGGAGATATCTCCTCGGTTTCTTCGCCTGTGCAGACCGTTCCGGATGAGAAGGAAACGACGGGGACGGAGCCGACCCTTCCCACGTCCGAAACGGATCCTTCTCCGAAGGACGTGGAGAAACGGACCGCGGACCCGGGCGTGAATACGCGGGGAGAACCGTCTGAAGAGATCTTTACGACCGCGGAGACGACGGAGCCGGAGGAAACAACGGTAGAGGATACCACGGAAGAGACGGAAGACCCTTCCGAAAGCACCGAAGAGACGGGATCCGAAACGCAGGAATCGACCGATGAACCCACTTCGGAAGAAGAAACGACTCCTGAAGCGACCCGGCCGCCCGAACCCACGACGGCTGCCCCCACGGAAGCCGAACCCACGACGGCTGCCCCCACGGAAGCCGAGCCTACGACGGAGGCTCCCACGGTTCCGCCGGAGACGGGAACGCCTACGATGCCGACGGGTGAGACGCCCGAACTGACCGGAGAGCGCCTGGCGGGCATTGATTACGACAGTTACCTGCCCGTGCCCGAATGGGTCGGCCGGGGCGGCGCGCACGGCTCACTGGCCATGCAGTACGGCGGCTATTATACCAAGGATTCCTGGTCGAAGGTCATCTACCTGACCTTCTGCATGGACTATGAGAACGGTTACACCAACCAGATGATGGATACGCTGGCGTCCAAAGGCGTGAGCGGCGTGTTCTTCATCACCGGGACTTATCTGGCCAACCGGCCCGACATGGCGCGCGCGATCTTAAACCGCGGCCATCTGCTGGGATCACACAGTTACCGCCACCGCTATACGTCGGAACTGAGCGATGTGACCCTCATCAATGATCTGGTGCTGTCCCGCCGCCTGTTCGCCAATACGCTGGGTTACTACCTGCAGTATTACCGCCCGGCTTACGGCTTCATTACGGAGCGGGATATGTATCTGGCCCGGAAGGTCGGTCTGACCACGGTGATGTTCTCGTTCTATTACCGGGATTTCGATCTGAGCGCTCAGCCGTCTTACTGGGAGGCGCTGCAATCCTTAAAGAACGGTCTGCAGCCCGGCGCCATCTATTATCTGCATGTGACGCCTTGCAACATTCAGGCACTGCCGGAATTCATCGATTTCGCGCGGAGCCAGGGCTATACCTTCCTGCGGCTCGATCAGAGCCCCGGCAGCGGAACGACTCCCACGTCTCCGCCGACAGAAGAACCGCCGACGGAGGAACCGACCACCGGGGAACCCACGGAAGAGCCGACGGAGGAACCGGTGACCGAAGAGCCTACGGAAGATCCCACCGAGGAGCCGACCGGGGAAGACCCGACGGAAGAACCGGGGACGGAAGACCTGACGGGGGAGCCGACGGGGGATCCCGGTACGGAGAAAGACCCGACCGAGGATCCGGGTACGGAGGAATCCGAAGAGGAAACGGATGCGGAAACTTCGGACACGGAGGACTCGTCAGATGACGCCGGAGAGGAAACGGAAACACAGCCCTGAGCCGAAAACGGAGGCTCAAAAAAGACAGCCGGAGAACCGGCTGTCTTTTTTGATGCGGTCGGGATGTTTGTGCGGGAAAGACCCTGGCCGGCAGCCTTACTCCTCCAGCTTCGGGAGCAGGTCGCTGTATTTGCTGCCCGTGGAGTGGGCCGTGGTGCCTTCTTTCGTGCTCATCTGCACGGCTGCGGTGGCTTTCTGGATGGGAGCCAGCGTGCCGGCGCCGCCCACGCAGCCGCCGGGGCAGGCCATGCCTTCCAGCAGGTAGCCGTTCAGCTTGCCGGCCTTGGCTTTCTGCATCATTTTGCGGCACTCGTCCAGGCCTTCGGCGCGTTCCATCAGAACGGTGCGGTCCGGATCGATATCGTGGATGGCGTTCTTCACCGCGTTGGCCACGCCGCCGCCGATGCCGAAGGCACGGCCGTCGCTGCTGGCCTCGATGGGAGAAGGATCGTCCTGCATGTCGGCCAGGACGACGTTTTTGGCTTCCAGGATGCCCAGCACTTCTTCGAAGGTCAGGACGAAGTCCACATCGCTACGGATGGTGCGGCGGCTGGCTTCCAGCTTCTTGGCGGCGCAGGGGCCGATGAAGGCGACCTTGCAGCCCGGATGCTTCTTCTTCAGCAGGCGGCCGGTCAGCACCATGGGGGTCAGCGCCATGGAGATGCAGTGGGCGTATTCCGGGAATTCCCGCTTGGCCATGACGGACCAGGCCGGGCAGCAGGACGTGCCCATGAAGGGCAGTTTTTCAGGGACTTCTTCCATGAAATCATGGGCTTCTTCAATGGTGCACAGGTCCGCGCCGATGGCGACTTCTGATACGTCCGCGAATCCTACCGCCTTGAGGGCGGAGCGCAGTTTGCCAAGCGTGCTGCCGCGGCTCAGCTGGCCGATCACGGCCGGCGCGATGGCGGCGTACACGGGCACGTCGCTGCGGATCGCCTGGATCACCTGGAAGATCTGCGCTTTATCCGCAATGGCGCCGAAGGGGCAGTTCACGAGGCACATGCCGCAGCTGACGCATTTTTCCTGGTCGATGTCGGCACGGCCATATTCGTCGCTGCGGATCGCATGCATCCCACAGGCCTTCGCGCAGGGGCGCTGCAGATGCAGGATGGCCGAATACTGGCAGGCGGACATGCAGCGTTCGCACTTGATGCAGAGGCTCTGATCGATGACGGCGTGCCCGTTCTTGAAGGAGATGGCGTTCTTCGGGCAGTTTTCCTTGCAGGGGTGCGCCAGACAGCCCTGGCACTGATCCGTGACGACCACTTTGTTCTCCACGCAGGAGTGGCAGGCGAATTTGATGATGTTGATCAGCGGCGGCTGATAATATTTCTCCGGGGAGGCGCATTCTTCCGCGCCGTCAAACACCGCGCTCTGTTCGGCCGCGGTCCGGAGGGGCAGTCCCATGGCCAGCCGCATGCGTTCGCGCACGATGGCACGCTCCAGGAAGACGCTTTCCCGGTAGGTGGACACTTCTCCGGGGATGATCCGGTAGGGGATGACTGCCATCTCTTTGAGATCTTCCGGCTTTTCATATTCGTAGGACAGACGGGCGACCTCGGAAAAGACGCGGTGGCGGATGTCGTTGACGGAAGTGTAGATACCACGCATGGACATAAAGGGGCCTCCTTTTTTGGGGGGATTTTCGACGGCCGGAACGGGCCGCGGCCGTTTCGCTGACTGATTTATGTCAGTATATCACATTCAGGCCGTTTCATCAATATATTCGCAGGCAAGTGTTGCGGAAACCGCGCCGTCTCCGACGGCCGTGGTCAGCTGGCGCACTTTCTTGACGCGGCAGTCACCGGCGGTAAACAGACCGGGAACGTTCGTGCGGCAGTCCTCGCCGGCGCGGAGATAACCGTCCGGGGTGAGTTCCGCCAGACCGGCCGCGAATCCGCACTGCGGAGCCTGGCCGACCGCCAGGAAGACCCCTTCCGTATCGATCACGCGGCGGCTTCCGTCCGCTCTGTTTTCCAGTTCCAGCCCGCTGATCATGCCGTCATCCGTCCGGTAGGAGACCGGAACGTACGGCGTCAGGAGTTCGATGTTTTCCGCGGCTCTGGCCTTGCGGACCAGCGCGTCCGCGGCCCGGAACGCGTCGCGGCGGTGGACAACGTAAACCTTTTTGCACAGGGCGGAAAGATAGACCGCGTCCTGCAGGGCGGTGTCCCCGCCGCCGACGACCACGGCCGTGCGCCCGCGGTAGAAGGCGCCGTCGCAGACCGCGCAGAAGGACAGGCCGGCGCCGATCAGGTCTTCCTCGCCGGGCAGGCCCAGGCCGCGGTGATGGACGCCGGTGGCCAGGATCACGGCGCGGGCGGTCAGCGCGTCGTCTCCGTTGACACGGAAGCCGTCCGCGGTCTTTTCCAGCGACGCGGCTTCCGTGTAGCTGAGCTTCACGCCCAGCGACGTCACCTGCTCCTGCAGCTGTATTGCGAAATCGGCGCCGCTGACGCCGGGGATGGCGGGATAATTCTCCACCAGGGGGGAGTTGACGATCTGGCCGCCGGGGAATTCCTTCTCCAGCAGCAGGACATTCTTGCCGGCGCGCGCGGCGTAGAGGGCGGCGGTCATGCCGGCGGGGCCGGCTCCGATGATGATGAGTTCGTACATGAGGGACGTCCTTTCTGTCTATAAAGGGGCGGACGCAGGCGTCCGCCCCGGGAAAGAGGGTTTGTTGCTGTTTTTACTGTTCGTTGATGTACCGGCGGATCGGGCCCAGTCCGGCCAGTTTGACCGGCTCCTCGCTGCCGCCCCGGATGATCAGGGTGGGAGAGAGGCGGATGCCGTATTCCTTCACCAGCTCGGTGTTTTCCTCCGCCAGAAGCTTGGTGTAGGGAATGCCGGCGGCGTCCAGCAGAGCGCCGGCCTGGACGCAGTTGGGGCAGGTGCGGGTGGCGATCATCAGGACTTCCCTGCCGTCCTTTAAGGCGGCGCGGGTGAGCGCGGGATCGGCCTTGATGTCCACGACGGTGGGCTCCAGGACCTGCTGCGGCTCGGCCTGGTGCTGCAGGGCGTGCGAGACGCGCAGCGTGCTGCGGCCGATGTCATACAGCCGTCTGTCCTTGAACTCCTGCGCCTTGCCGTCGTTCCAGTTCTGGACCGGACGGTAGTACCCGGTGATGCGGCTGTAGACCTCGGTAGGCTTGCCGCAGTAAGGGCAGACGTTCTGCTCGCCGGTCAGGTAGCCGTGGTCGCGGCAGATGGAGTAGGTGGGGCTCATGGTGTAGTACGGCAGGCGGAAGTTCTCCGCGATCTTGCGCACCAGATTGGCCGCGGCTTTCCAGTCGGGCAGTTTTTCGCCCAGGAAGGCGTGGAACACGGTGCCGGAGGTGTAGAGGGTCTGCAGGTCGTCCTGGATCTCCAGGGCGCTGAAGATGTCCTCCGTGAAGCCCACGGGCAGGTGGCTGGAGTTGGTGTAGTACGGCGTGCCGTTCATGTTGGCGGTGATGATGTCCGGATAGTCCTCGCGGTCGTGCTTGGCGAAGCGGTAGGACGTGGATTCCGCCGGGGTGGCTTCCAGGTTGTACAGGTCGCCGTACTGCTCCTGATAGTCGGACAGGCGCTCGCGCATGTGGTTCAGCACGTCCTTGGCGAACTGCTGGGCTTCGGGGGTGGTCAGATCCTTGCGCAGCCATTTCGCGTTCAGCGCGGCTTCGTTCATGCCGACCAAGCCGATGGTGGAGAAGTGGTTCTCGAACGTGCCCAGGTACCGCTTGGTGTAAGGATACAGGCCGTTGTCCAGCAGCTTGGTGATGACGGTGCGCTTGGTCTTTAAGGAGCGGGCCGCAATATCCATCAGCTTGTCCAGGCGCTTGTAGAAATCCGCCTCGTCCGAGGACTGGTAGGCCAGGCGCGGCAGGTTGATGGTCACGACGCCGATGGAACCGGTGGATTCGCCGGAGCCGAAGAAGCCGCCGCCCTTGCGGCGCAGCTCGCGCAGGTCCAGACGCAGCCGGCAGCACATGGAACGCACGTCGCTGGGCTCCATGTCGGAGTTGATGTAGTTGGAGAAATACGGCGTGCCGTACTTCGCGGTCATTTCGAACAGGAGCTTGTTGTTTTCGGTCTCGGACCAGTCAAAGTCCTTCGTGATGGAGTAGGTCGGGATCGGGTACTGGAAGCCGCGGCCGTTGGCGTCGCCTTCGATCATGATCTCGATGAAGGCCTTGTTCACCATGTCCATTTCCTTCTGGCAGTCGCCGTAGGTGAAATCGACTTCCCTGCCGCCCACGATGGCCGGCAG
>JAFRRM010000016.1 GCA_017428105.1 Lachnospiraceae bacterium
CGCATATCTTGTGTTATACTAGTCACGATGGAAGTCCTCCTGTTTTGGATTTGGTTGTGGTGACTTTATTCTAACACAAGATGGTACCTTCCATCTTTTATTTCTTGGAAGCGATGTAACACATGTATTGTAATCCTACATCCGATCCATCTTACCAATGTATAGAAGACTTGACACAGCATTATTAAGGTATTATTATGTTAAACTGTTGCAAAAACGAATTACGGCATTTGCATTAATAAACAATCAATGAAAGGAGACTCACATGCGAAATACGAGTCGATTGTTGTTTGCTTTAATGCTTGTTTCTTGTGTTTGTATCGCTTTGCTGCAACCTGTCGAGAAGGCTGCTTCAAGGGAAATCCCTGTCCATTCAACACGCAGTGCCGCAGAGGAAGAAAAATTAATAAGGAAAATGGATGTAAGCAGATTGATCCATGACCGTTTTGGATGTGCTGAAGATGGAAGTTGGATCTATCCCGCAGATTATGCGGGTCTGTTTGACGATGGAACAATGCTTGTACTTAGTATCAAGAAGGGAGCGAGCAAAGAAGAGTATCAATCAATACTGCAGGAATATGGAGACATATTCAAAATTCAGGAAGTCGAATATTCCTGGAATGAATTGCATCAACAGGCAGTAAAAGCAGCAAATAAAATGATACAACGGAATATTCATGTATCCTCTTATTGTGTGGATGCGGAAAGCAATAAAATTGTATTTACTGCTCCCGAGGAAGATGTTGAAAACGTATTTCGTGTTTTAGAAGAGGAAGAAATAACAGAGTTATCTGAGGTTGATTTACAGGACCCGGGTGAATTGAATCTAACTTTAAGAGGAGGGGATTATGTTTCATGTGATCAAGCGTGAAATACAACACTTGGTTGCTGCGGGATCAGAATGAGTCAAGATGGGAACTAAACATGAGAAGAGTTTTAGCAGCCGTATTGTTTTGCTTATTTTTGATGCTTTCCGCCTGCAGCGAATCAAAACCGATGAAGCCCGGGGTCGAAGAAACCTTCACGGAATACTCGGATATGAAACTTGAGCTGACGGAAATCGGAGATAATTATATAAAATACCGCGTCATCCATGGAAAAGAGCATGGACAAACGGCAGGAATCGGCCAGGCTTTTCCTCAGTTGGAAATATACCTGGATAATTGGTTTGCCATGAATTATATTCAGGACCCCGGTTCTTTAGACATGATGATACCTATGGAACCGGAACAGACCCGGGAGTTCATTTTCGAGTACGAATTCTGTTACGGAAAACTGAGCCCCGGACGGTATCGAATGGTCCTTCCGGCCTGGACGGGAGAGAGGATCAAATTTTACCTGGCAGGCGAGTTTATTGTGGAATAAAAGTGAATGACGGAGCTCGGCAGAGGCCGCCGGGAGACTGTCTCCTTCCGGCCTCGGGCCGTTGAAACAACGGCCCCTGCACAAACAAACCGTCCCTTTGTCAGGTTTTCTGACAGGGGGACGGTTCTTTTGTCAGGTCATCCGTCATTCGCCCGGGTAGAGGAGGATGTGCGGGGAGGCGTCGGCGCGCAGCCAGCGGAACAGAGCTTCCATGACCCAGCGTTCGACGCCGATGCAGCCGCTGGTGGAGTTGTCCAGGCGGTCGATGTGGACGAAGATCGCGCTGCCCTCATTGTAGAGGATGGGGTTGACGTTTTTCTGCACGAAGATGCAGAGGGCGTAATACTGGAGCAGGGCGATCATCTCCTCCGCGTATTTCCAGTCCTTGTCGCCGTAATGGGTCTTGAAAAGCTGATTGTAGTATTTCGAGTCCGGATCGATCACCCAGTAATCTTCGCTCTGGATCTGGTGATATTCGAGCGCCGTGTCCTCCCAGGCGGCTTCGCCGTAGGCGGGGCCCAGGCCGAAGTAGCCGATGGGGGTGAACTTGGCGTTTTCCGGCGTGTGGAGGGCCATGCCGTCACGGCCCATGATGCCGGGGATCTCGGTCAGGCCGCCCAGCGGCTTTTCCTGCCATCTGCCGTTCACTTTTTCAAAGGCGTAGACAAGGCAGCGCGGCTTTTCCAGGCCTTTGACGACCAGGAGCTGCGTGCCGGCGAGCTGGTCCGCGGTGTAGCCGGAGGCAGCCAGATGCGCCTGCAGGGAATCGGGGACGACGGGAACTTCGGGTTCGGCGGACGGCGGTTCCGTCGCGGGCGGTTCCGTGGCGGGCGGCTCTGTCGCAGGAGGTTCCGTGGCGGGCGGCTCTGTCGCAGGAGGTTCCGTGGCGGGAGGTTCTGTCGCAGGTGGCTCGGTAACAGGCGGCTCCGTTTCGGGAGGGGCCGTCCACGGCGGTTGGGTCACAGGCGGTTCGGTCTCGGGAGGGGCCGTCCACGGCGGCTGGGTCTCGGGCGGTTCGGTCTCGGGAGGAGCCGTCCACGGCGGCTCGGTGGCCGGCGGATCCGTCACCGGTTCTTCCGTGACAGGCTCTTCCGTCGTTCCTTCCGCTGACGGTGCTTCCGTGGTCCGGTCCGCTGTCGTCGTCTCTTTCGCCGCGGTCTCCGCCGGGTCCGTCGTTTCAGCCGTTTCGGTCGCCGGAGCCTCTGTGGGCGGCGCCTTCGTCGCAGGCGCTTCCGTCGCTGCCTTCTCCGCGGCGCGGCTCATGTCCGCGATCGGATCGATCACGGGCAGAGTCCCCTGCAGTACGGCCGGTTTTTGGGCCGCAAAAAGCCCGAAGGGCGAAAAACCCTTCCCCAGGGCGGCCGACAGTGCTCCGGCCGCGATCAAGACCGCTGCCAGGATCCCCAGTCCGAGGAGGATCCGTCTTTTATCTCTCATGCTCTCTTCTCTTTCGGCCACTTCAGTTTCCAGCCGGCTTCGCAGGCCAGAACTTCCTCGCTGTTCAGCAGGAAGACGCCGTCCATGCATTCGTCAAAACAGACCGGGCCTTTTTCCGGGCCTTCCCAGTGATCGATGTCGGACACGTCGAACGTCAGCTTGTCCAGCAGCCGGCAGCCCTTCAGGGCGGGCACGGTCACCAGGATCGGGCCGCGCTCCCCGGTCATGCGATTGACGCGGGTGACGGTCACCCGGCAGCGCTCCCCGCTCTTTTCCTTCCAGTTCAGTTCGAATACTGAGCTGCCGCCGTACAGTTCCGTCAGATTCCAGAAGAATTCTTCCGGACAGATCCGCTCCCCGTCTTCAAAGCTGAGGTCTTTTTCCACCGCGTTCAGGGACAGGCGGATCGCTTCGCCGATCGACTGCTCCGCTTCGCCGTCCCGGATCTTTTTCCGTTCCTCCAGGGCGAACGCCGCCTGCAGGAAGCAGGCATACGCGCGCTCCGCGTATTCGCGCCCGGCAAAGATCAGTTCGCGGCAGTTTTCCCCTTTCCGCCACGCGGCTTCCGCGAAGCGGGTGTCGAAAACGCCTTCGGCCAGGAAGGGCAGCAGCTCTTCGTATTCTTCATTGACCAGCCGGTGGGCGATCTCCGGATTCGGGATCACCCCTTCGCCCTTGCGGAACATGTCCGCCAGGCGGAGCTTCGCCTCGTCGTTGCCGCCCAGCGTCCCGATCGAATAATAGTAAAACGCTTTGTCCATCTGCGGCTTGCCGTTATTGGTGCGGCCGGCGTAATAGATATGGCCCAGCATGGTGGGATACAGGCTGTCGTCGTCCAGTTCCATCAGCTGCAGATACAGGTCCCGGGCGCGGGTCCAGTTTGCCGCATAGGCCTTGTCGCCGCCGAAGCAGCCGCGCGCCTTGGCCCGCATGGCCACGATGCTTTTTTTGCCCGCCAGTTCGTCCGCGTACAGGACGTACAGCAGCAGTTCCTTCTCCGAGGCTTCCCGCAGATGGCCTTCTTCGCTGTAGTATTCGACGTACAGTTCCTTGACCGCATCTTCATATTCCCGCACCGGGACGGCCTGCGCGCGCATGGCGATCACCCGGTTCAGGCGCCTGCGGTATTCGTCCGCGTGCCATTCGCCGTCTTCGGCGTCCAGCAGCATGTCTTCCCAGATGCGGGCGGTGATCTCCGGTTCGCCGGGCAGGCCCGGGTATTCCGGATCCCGTGCCAGCGCCGGATCGCGCAGCGCATCCGGATCCTCCCAATCCGGTTCCTCAAACAGATGGAAAAAGACGCCGAAGCCGCACAGCAGCGGGCTGACCCATTTGGTCTCCAGTTCCTCGAACGGCATGGGCGCCGCGTTGTCCAGCGCCGCCAGCAGGTCTTCCGGCGCGGCCGCCAGTTTCCGGCGGGGCGGCATATAGTCCGGGATGTCGGCCCCGTCCCGCAGCAGTTCGTCAAAGCCCGCTTCCAGCCGGGCCAGTTTCCGCAATTTCGCTTCCGTCAGCGTTTTTCTTCCGGCCGTATTCTTCTTTTCCACGGCAGCCTCCTTATACTTTAAAGCGGTAGCCCACGCCCCAGATCGTTTCGATGTACTGGGGCTTGGAGATGTTGAGTTCGATCTTCTCCCGGATCTTCTTGATGTGCACGGTCACCGTGGCGACATCGCCCACGCATTCCATGCCCCAGATGTTGCGGAACAGTTCCTGGCGGGAGAAGACACGGTTGGGATTTCGGGCCATATAGGTCAGCAGCTCGTATTCGCGGCTGGTGAGGAAGACTTCGCGGCCGTCCACCCAGACGCGGCGGGCGGACCGGTCGATGCGCAGGCCGCGGATCTCGATGATGCTGCCCGGGTCCTCGCGCGCGCCGGTCAGGCGGTCGTAGCGCTGCAGGTGGGCCTTCACGCGCGCCAGCAGCTCGCCGGGGCTGAAGGGCTTGGTGATGTAGTCGTCCGCGCCCAGGCCCAGCCCGCGGATCTTGTCGATATCCTCCGTCTTGGCGGTCACCAGCAGGATCGGGACGTTGCTGTGCTCGCGGATGCGGCTGCAGAGGGTGAATCCGTCCAGGCCGGGGAGCATCACGTCAAGGAGGAAGAGGTCATACTCGTTCTCCCTGGCCATTTTCAGGCCCGTCTCCCCGTCCGCGGCGATCTCCGCCTCGAAATTGCTCAGTTCCAGATAATCCTTTTCCAGTTCCGCGATGCTCCTGTCATCTTCCACGATCAGTATCCGGCTCATTGGCGTTCTCCTCATACACCGGCAGTTCCAGCCGCATGCAGCTGCCCTTCCCGAACTCGCTGGTCAGGACGGCGCGGCCGCCGTGGTCCTCCATGATCTTCTGCACGATGGAGAGTCCGATGCCGTTGCCGCCCGTCGCCGCGCTGCGGGACGCGTCCGCGCGGTAGAACCGCTCGAACACATGGGGCAGGTCCTCCGGGGCGATCCCCACCCCGTTGTCCTCTATTTCCGTGACGATCGTCTTTCCTTCCACACAGATGCGGAAGGCGATCATGTTCTTTTCCTTGTTCCGGTCGCGGTATTTCACCGCATTGGACACCACGTTGCTGACGACCCGGTGCAGCTGTTCCGGATCGACCGCGATCATGACGTCCTCCGGGACCCGGTTCTCATAGCGGGTCACCATGTCCTGCGCGTCCAGTTCCTCCTTCAGTTCCCAGCGGCAGTCGGAAAAATAGGCGTGCGCGGGGATCCTGGTGAAATGATACGGGATGCGCCCGGTCTCCACCAGGGAGTAAAAATACAGCTGGTCCACCAGCTTTTCCATCTCCTCCGCCTTGCTGTAGATGGTGGACAGATAGCGCGCCTGCTTTTCCGGCGTGGACGCGACGCCGTCCCGGAGGCCTTCCACGTAGCCCTTGATGGCGGTGATGGGAGTCTTCAGGTCGTGCGAGATGTTGGCGAGCAGGATCTTGCCGTCCTGCTCCGTGCGGAGCTGCTCCTCCGCGCTGTTCTTCAGGCGCAGGCGCATTTCTTCAAAGCTGTCGAAGAGCCGGTTGAACTCGTCTTCCTCTTCCGGTTCCAGCACGTGGTCCAGATTGCCGTCGCGGATCTCGCCGGCCGCGTCCTGCAGTTTTTTGAAAGGCCGCGACAGGTGCTCCTGCTGCCAGCGCAGCAGGGCCAGACTGCCGAGCAGCAGTTCCATCAGGCTCAGGCCGATCAGGATCATGCCGAGGGCCTCAGAGTCTTCCTGCCCCCGGACCAGCAGGAACAGGGCCGCGCTCAGCAGGAGCAGGGGCACCGTTACCAGCCCCAGCACGGCCAGCAGGTTTTTCTTGCTCAGCCTCATGTCCGCTCCTTACCGGAACCGGTACTGACGGATCCGGTTCCCGTCCAGCTGCAGCAGTTTCTTCCCCATCAGATACAGGCCGGCGCCGGGCTGCGGCAGCGTCCCGGAAAAATAGGAAGTGCCGGAATACGTCCACAGGTCCACCCTGCCGTCCGTCTGCAGCATCACCAGCTCGCTGCCCAGGGTCAGGCCCCGGGCGCCGCTGCTCAGTTTTTTGGAAAAGCACTCTTCCCCGTCGTCGTCATAGACCGACAGGATCAGGTCCCCGGTGCCCGGTTCCGGGCAGAGGAATGCTTCGCGGCGGTTCGCCGCCGCATAGGAAACGATCTCTCCCGGGAAGGGGACCGACGCCTTCAGTTCGGGCTTGTTCTCCTGCTCCAGGGAATAGATCTCCAGGCCGTCCTCGGAGACCGCGGCGACCCGTTTGGCGCTCAGGTAATCGATCTGCGTGAGCAGATGGCCTTCATGATTGAAGTAGCCCACCAGGCGGTTGGCCTCGCTGCGGCCTACGGTGAAATTGTAGAAGACCAGCTGGCTGTTCAGATTGCCGCTCTGGGAGCTGACCATGGACAGGACCAGGCCGCTGCCGTCGGGCGAGAGGGCCATGGCCATCGGATAGCCGCTGACCGCCATTTCCAGGCTGATCTCGATGTCCAGGCGGATCCCCAGTTCATTATAGAAGCAGATCAGGCTGTTCAGGTCGCGCTCCAGCGCCACCGCCGTCACACCGCCGGCGGAGACCGCCGCGTTGATGATGGGCTCCGCCGTGGTGAAGCGGCCGCATTCGCCGCTCATGTCCAGGATCACGGCCAGATTGCCGTACATGTCCGCCAGCAGGGCGTGGCTGCCCTGGCAGAGGAAGCGGGGGGCGTTCATGGAATAATTCACGTTCCACAGTTCCCGTCCCTCCGTATCCAGGAAGCTCGCGCCGTCCGCCGAATAGCGCAGCAGCCCGTCGCCGAACGGGGCGATGCCCGCCTGCCCGGAGGCCGCCGTCGTATAGGTTTTTTCTATCTCGGCCCGGGTGAAGCCGCTCCGCTTGTGGAGGATCAGCCACAGTACGCCGGCGATCACGGCCAGGCCCAGCAGGATCAGCAGGGCCAGCCTCTCCGGCCGGATCCGTCTGCGGGGCGTCTCCAGCTCCCGTTCGTCTTTATTGTCCGCTGCACTCACGAAAAACTCCTTCCGGTCATCGGCGGTCCGGCCCGGCCGGCTCCGCCGATCTGTCATTTGTCATTCAGACGGGTCTTGTCCCGTAAGATATCCGATAATGCCGCAAATTCCCGCAGGCTCAGCCGTTCGCCGCGGATGCGCGCATCCAGGCCCAGTTCCGCCAGCGCCGCCTCCGCCTGTTCCCGGCTCACGCCGAGCGGCGCATAGCCGGCCAGTGCGTTGGCCAGCGTTTTCCGCCGCTGCAGGAATGCCGCCTTGCTCACCGCAAACAGGAAGTCCGCGTCCCGGCAGGGCGCCGCCGGCCCGTTCAGCGCCTCCAGGCGAACGACCGCGGACGAGACCTTCGGCTGCGGCAGGAACGCGTGGGGCGGGACCGAAAGCACCACCTGCGGCTCCGCGTAATACTGTACGGAGACGGACAGGTAGCCGTAGGCCTTGCTCCCCGGGGCGGCCGCCATGCGCTCGCCCACTTCGGCCTGCACCATCACGGTGAGGGAGGAGAACAGGTCCGCCTGCTTCAGAAGGCCCATCAGGATCGGCGAGGTGATGTAGTAGGGCAGGTTGGCCACCACCTTGACGGGCGGCGTGACGCCGTGCTCCGCCAGGAGGCGCGGGATGTCCTGTTTCAGGATGTCGCCCCAGACGACGGTCACATTGCTGAAGCCCTGCAGCGAATCCGCCAGCACCGGCTCCAGCTTGCGGTCGATCTCCACCGCGATGACCCGGCCGGCGGCCGCCGCCAGGTACTGCGTCAGCGTCCCGATGCCCGGCCCGATCTCCAGCACGGTATCCTCCGGTCCCAGGCCGGCCGCCGCCGCGATCCCCTCGGGGACCGACGGATCGATCAGGAAATTCTGGCCGTAGCCCTTCTTGATCAGGAACTCATGGCGGGCCAGCAGTTCTTTGGTTTTCTTCGGGTCGGCCAGATACGGCTTCATGCGTCACCTCTCACGCCAGGCGGTAGAACCGCAGGGCGTTCTCATAACAGACGGATTCGATCTCATCCGGCTCCGTTTCCTTCAGGCGGGCGATCTCGTTCACCATATAGGAAAGCAGGCGGGAGTCATTCCGCCGCCCCCGGAAAGGTTCCGGTGCCAGATACGGGCAGTCCGTTTCCAGGAGGATCCGGTCCGCCGGCATATATTGTACCACTTCTTTCAGCTTTCGTCCATTCTTAAATGTGACGACGCCGCCGATCCCCAGATAATGGCCCATGTCCAGGTACAGCTTCGCCATTTCCTTTTCATACCCGAAACAGTGCATCACCAGGGGCAGTTCCGCACCGCCTGCCTCCCGGATCATCGCGAGCGTGTCCGCGGCCGCCTCCCGGCTGTGGATGACCCCGGGCAGGCCGGCCTCCTTCATCAGAGCCAGCTGGAAGCGGAACCATTTCTGCTGCAGCGCGCGCGAAGTCTTGACCGGATAGTCGCCGTGATAGTCCAGGCCGATCTCCCCGGCCGCCCGGCACCGCGGATGTTTCAGATATCCCCGCAGCCGCTCCGCGGCCGTCTCCTCTCCCAGCTCCTCCAGTTCGTCCACGCAATCCGGGTGGACGCCGGCCGCGGCCCATACGAAGGGGTACCGCTCCGCCAGCGCCAGCGACGCTTCCGTGCCGGCCAGGTCCGCGCCGATGTTCATCAGGCCGCCGATCCCGGCCCCGGGCAGCGCGGCCAGGACCTCTTCCCGGTCCCCGTCGAACTGCCGGCTGTCATAATGGGTGTGCGTATCGAAAATCATGTTTGTCTCCATCAAGTCTGTTTGTCTTATTATAATACAACGGGACCGGTCTGTACAATGCATCCGGCCCTCTCTTTTTCGCCCCGGCAAAGCAAAAACTGTACGGTACTCTTATATATATAATAAAGTGTTTACTATATCAATAAGCCAAAAGCCAGGCCAGATCAAAGCGGATGCCATTTTGTCGATTTGTGTCTTTTGCCTTATATTCCATCAATAAATTATTGTTCATACTTTTTTGCAATCTGTATCATAATGCCTGTTTATGTTATTTTTGCAATCTGTTATCCGCATATCTTTCTCTTTATGAGGAATTTGGTTCTTTTTTTATCGTTTTATTGACACTGGAAACATCTCTTGATAAAATACTGCTTAACAGAGTGCGCGGCCTATATCTCCGAAAAACGGTTTTCCGTTTCTCAGACAGGCTTATAAAGATTTGCGCACCTGAAAGGAAGGAGAAAACATGAAAAAAGTACTGGCTCTTCTGTTAGTCCTGGCCATGGTTCTCTCGCTGGCTGCCTGCGGCGGGAACAAAGGCGATGACAAAGCTTCCGAAGCCCCCAGCGGCGGCGCCAAGCTGACCTTCACCACCGGCGGCGAACAGGGCACTTACTACGGCTTCGGCACCGTGCTGGCCGGCAAAGTAAGCGACAAGACCGCCACCAAGGTCACCGCCATCACCTCCGGCGGTTCCAAGGCCAACATCGAAGCGATGGCTAAGAACGATGCCCAGCTGGGCTTTGTCCAGTCCGACGTGGCCGCCTATGCCAACAAGGGCACCCGTCTGTTCGACAAGGCTGACACGTCCTTCTCGGCCGTGGCCGCCCTGTACATGGAGCAGGTCCAGATCGTTACCCTTGATCCCAACATCAAGTCCGTTGCGGATCTGAAGGGCAAGAGCGTATCCATCGGCGCTTCCGGTTCCGGCGTGTACTTCAACGCGGTCGACGTGCTGGGCGCTTACGGCATCGATGCGGACAAGGACATCAACCCCACCTACCAGTCCTTCGGTGACAGCGTAGAATCCCTGCAGGACGGCAAGATCGACGCCGCGTTCGTCGTTGCCGGCGCTCCCACCACCGCCGTGACCTCTCTGGCCGCGACCAAGAAGGTGTACCTGGTCAGCCTGGATGACGAGCACATCAACAAGCTGATCGCGGAATCCCCTTACTACAGCAAGAACGTCATTGCCAAGGACGTGTACGGCACGCCTGAAGACGTGACCACCGTGGCCGTGATGGCCGTTGTCATCGCCCGCAACGACGTGGCGGAAGCTGACGTGTACAACTTCATCTCCACCATCTTCGAAAACAAGGCGGATATCGCTTCCGCGCATTCCAAGGGCAATGAACTGGATCTGAACTTTGCGGCCTCCTACGGCTCCATCTCCTATCATCCCGGCGCGGTGAAGTACTTCACCGAAAAGGGTGTCAAGACTCCGTAATGCTGTCTTCGGCCGGCGGTCTCTGCCTGCGGGCGGAGCCGCCGGTTTTCGTGATTTCGGGAGGTAAATGCCGCGGTGCCAATGGATCTCTGCTCCGTTACAGGATCCATTCGTTCTGCGGCATTGCCTGTTCACATCCATCGTGAAAAGGAAAACTGAATATGGAAAATGAAAAAACCATCCCGGAAGGGATGAACCAGAACCCCGACGTCGGCACCGCGGCCGACGTTGAGGCTATCATGAAAAAGTACGACAACGAATCCAATACCCGGATCTGGGAGGGCGTTCCCGGCGCAATCGTCCGCTGGATCAGCATCCTCTTCTCCGTGTACTGCATCGCTGTCACACTGCTCAGCAAGGAAATGCCGGAGATCCGCCTGACCCGCTTCCTGGGCCTGATCGTGATCATCGGCTATCTGTACTATCCCATCAAAAAAGGCGTGCAGAAGGTCAATTACCTGCCCTGGTATGATATCGTCATTATGATCCTGGGAAGCGCGCCCTTCTTCTATTTTGCTTTCAACGCCAAGAAGATCGTGTTTGAAGCGACCTCGGTCACGGACAAATGGTATATGGTGGTCATGGCCATCGTTTCCATCCTGGCCCTGATGGAACTCTGCCGCCGCTGCGTGGGCATCCCGATCCTCTGTGTGGTAGGCGCCCTGCTGATCTATACCTTCTCCACGGTGCGTTTCGGCAAGGTGATATATGACCTGTTCTACACCACCAGCGGTGTCATGAACACGCCCATCAACGTGTGCGCCAAATATATCGTGGTATTCATCATCTTCGGCGCATTCCTGGAACGGACCGGCATTTCGTCCTTCTTCATTGACCTGGCCAACAGCCTGTGCGGTTCCAGCGCCGGCGGCCCCGCCAAGGTGGCGGTGGTCTCCTCCGCGCTGTGCGGCATGGTGTCCGGTTCCTCCGTGGGCAACACGGTGACCACCGGTTCCGTGACCATCCCGATGATGAAGCGCTGCGGCTATAAGCCGGAATTCGCCGGCGCCGTGGAAGCGGCCTCCTCCACCGGCGGCCAGATCATGCCGCCCATCATGGGCGCCGCCGCCTTCCTGATGGCGGAATACATGGGCGTGCCGTACGGCACCGTCGCCCTGAAGGCGATCCTGCCCGCCGTCCTGTACTTCCTGGGCATTTACCTTGCCGTCCATCTGGAAGCCCGCAAGCTGAACCTGAAGGGCATTCCCAAGAGCGAGCTGCCCAAGATGAAGAGCCTGCTGCCGAAGATGTATCTGCTGCTGCCGCTGGTCGTGCTGGTCATCATCGTGGCCACCAATATGCTGACCATGCAGATGGCCGCGACGATCGCCATCTTCTGCTGCATCCTCGTCGGCCTGATCAACAGAGATAACCGCCTGACCCTGGGCAAGGTCTTCGAAGCCCTGGAAGCCGGCGGCAAGGGCTCCATCACCGTCGCCGTGGCCTGCGCCATGGCCGGTCTGGTTGCCGGCTGCATCACCTCCACCGGTCTGGCCTCCGACCTGATCCGCGTGATCGTTCAGGTTTCCGGCGGCCGTCCGCTGATCGCCCTGTTCCTGACCATGCTGTGCTGCATCGTGCTGGGCATGGGCGTGCCGACCACCGCTAACTACTGCATCATGGCCGCCACCTGCGCGCCTATCCTGATCGACCCCCGCATCGGTGTGCCGCTGGTCGCCGCCCACTTCTTCGTGTTCTATTTCGGCATCGTGGCGGATATCACGCCGCCCGTCGCGCTGGCCGCCTATGCCGGCTCCGCCATTGCGAAAGCGCCGCCCATGAAGACCGCATTCAACGCGACCCGGATCGCTATCGCCGCGTTCATCGTGCCTTATATCCTGGCCATGAACCCGGCCATGGTATTCGAGTTCGGCGATGCCACCGGCGGGGCCGTAGCCCTGCAGGTCGTCCTGATCATCGTCACGTCCATCCTGGGCATCTTCGGCGTGGCTGCGGCCCTGAACGGGTTCCTGTTCAAGCCGATCCACCCGCTTCTGCGCATCGTGCTGGCCGGCGGCGGTCTGTGCATGATGATCCCCGGCGTGCTGACCGACGCCATCGGCTTCGTTCTGGTTGCCGCCGTCGTGGTGTTCCAGAAGCTGTTTGCCAAAGACAAGGCCCCTGCCGCTGCCTGACCGGCGCCAAGCCGCTGACAGTCCGGCCGGACCTTCCCGGACGCCCTCTTCGGAGGGCGTCCTTTTTTTATGGACTTTTTCGGCAAGATGTGGTTTAATAGGGACTAAGGTTCCCAGCGCCTAAAATCCTTAACAGGAGGATAGTCCCTGTGTCTGACTTTCAGGACAATGAATCGGCTCCGCAGGAGAACCGGCCTTTTATTCGGGAAACCGTCGTCAATGAGACCTCCGGGCCTCCGCTCTGGAAAAAAATCCTTACGACCGCGCTGCTCGCGGTCCTTTTCGGTGTGATCGCAGGCGCGGTCTTCCGCTTTACGCAGACCCGGATCTTCCCGCCGGAGACCACTACGGCCGAGCCGGTCTCCTTCCCGCAGGAGACTACGGCGCCGCCGGACGAAACATCCGTTCCGACGGAGTCCGACCCGTCCGCCCCGCTTTCCCCGGAAGACGCCGAATGGCGGAACGCCGTGCAGAGCATGATCGACGATCACGACCTGCAGATCAAGGACTACCAGCGCATGGCCATCCTGCTCAACAGCCTCCGTTCTGAAGCCCAATGGTCTCTCGTCACTGTCACCGCCACCAATCAGTACCAGTCGATCTTTATGGGCGGCCACCAGTACGAGACCCAGAGCTTCGGCGTCATCATCGCCATCACGGAGCAGGAAGTGCTGATCCTCACGCCGTTCTCCGCCACCACCCAGCTCTCCGATTCCAGCACGCTGCAGATCGGTTTCGCCAATCTGGAGGTGACGGACGCCTACATCAAGGCCCGCGACGGCGTGGCCGACCTGATGGTCATGGCCGTCTCGCGCGCCAAGGTCTCGGCTCAGACGCAGGAACGCATCAAGGCCATCCGTCTGGGCAATTCCTATGTGTGCTACGCCGGCCAGCCGGTCATCGCGATGGGCGCGCCCGTCGGCGGCATCATCAAATCCTGCAACAACGGCATCCTGACCTACATCGAAAGCGGCTATCCCGCCACGGACGCCGCCCTTTCCCTGCTCCACACGAACATGGTGGGGGACGGCAATTCCAGCGGATTCCTGATCAATCTGGACGGCAGCCTGATCGGCTGGATCGAGCCGGAACACACCAGCGGCGGGACCCTGACCGCCGTGGGCATCTCGGACCTCAGGGCCTACATCGAAAGCATCAGCAACGGCAGCCAGGGCTGCCTCCTGGGCATCGAAGGCATCACGCTCTCCAATGAAATGAAGGAAGCCCTGGGCGCGCAGGCCGACGGGATCTACATCAGCCGCTGCACTGCGGGCTCCCCGGCGCAGCGCGCGGGCCTCCAGGCCGGCGACATCCTGATCCAGGTGGCCGGCGACCCCGTCCGCAACCTGGACGAACTGCGCACCATCCTGCTCTCCTTCACGGCGGAGCAGACCATTTCCGTCAAAGTCCTGCGCAAGGGACGCGCCTCCTATCAGGAGCTGTCCTACGACGTCAATATAGAAAGAAGGTAATCTCCCGTCATGTATGCCATTTCCGACTGGCGCGAAGGGGACCGCATCAGCCAGGTCCTCCTGTGCCGCACCAAGACCGTCAGCCTGACCAAAGCGGGCAAATCGTACTATTCCCTCCAGCTGCAGGACAGCAGCGGCTCGGTGGACGGCAAGGTCTGGGACCTTTCCTCCGGGATCGATCATTTTGAGGCCCTGCAGTACATCAAGGTGGACGGCGAAGTCAAACGCTACCAGAGCTCGCTCCAGCTGAACATCCAGCGCATCCGGCTGGCCCGCGAAGGCGAATACGACCCCGCGGATTTCGTCCCGATGAGCCCTTACCCCATCGAGGAGATGTATGAAAAGCTCCTGGCCGTGATCCGCAGCATCTCCCACCCCCAGCTCCGCGCGCTGCTGGAATCCTTTTTCGTGAACGATGCCGCCTTCGTCAAGGAATTCAAGGCCCACTCCGCCGCCAAGAGCGTCCACCACAGCTTCTCCGGCGGCCTCCTGCAGCACACCCTGCGGGTCACGGAGCTCTGCCTGGATTACTGCAAAAAATACCCCCTGATCAAGCGCGACCTGCTGCTGACCGGCGCGATGTGCCACGACATCGGCAAAGTCCGCGAACTCTCCCCCTTCCCGGCCAACGACTATACGGATGAGGGCCAGCTCCTGGGCCACATCATCATCGGCATCGACATGGTGCGCGAAAAGATCGCGGACATCCCCAATTTCCCGGAAGTCACCAAGAACGAACTGTGCCACATCATCCTGGCCCACCACGGCGAGTTTGAATTCGGCTCGCCGAAGAAGCCCGCCCTGCTCGAAGCGCTGGCCCTGCATCTGGCCGACAACACCGACGCCAAGATCCAGCTCATGTCCGAAACGCTCTCCGACGCCGGCGCCACCGGCTGGCTGGGCTTCCAGAAATTCCTGGACAGCAACGTGAGAAGGACTCGCACGAAAGAATAAAGCATGCTGAACAAAAACGACGTCATCACCATGACATTCACCGATATGACGGAAAACGGGGAGGGGATCGGCCATCACGAAGGCTACCCCCTCTTTGTGAAAGACGCGGTCATTGGCGATACCGCCCGCGTGCTCGTCACGAAGCCGGGCAAAACATACGGTTTCGGCCGCGTGCAGGAACTGATCACGCCGTCCCCGGACCGGGCCATCCCCCGCTGTCCGATCGCGGCGCCCTGCGGCGGCTGCCAGCTGCAGGCCCTCTCCTACCCCGCCCAACTGGCCTTCAAGGAAAACAAGGTCCGCCAGCATCTGATCCGCCTGGGCGGCATTGCGGAGCCCCTGATGGAGCCGATCCTGGGCATGGAAGACCCCTGGCATTACCGCAACAAAGCGCAGATCCCCTTCGGGACGGACAAAAACGGGCAGGTCACGGCCGGCTACTACGCCGCCCGCTCCCACCGCATCGTCCCCATGACGGACTGTCTCCTGAATCTGCCCGGCTTTGACCGGATCCTTCAGATCATTCTGGACCACGCCCGCGCCCGCCGCCTCCCCGCCTACGACGAAGAGACCGGCCGCGGCCTCCTGCGCCATGCCCTCATCCGCCGCGCCGCCGGCTCCGGCGAATGGATGGTCTGTCTGGTCCTGAACGGCCGGAAGCTCCCCGGCGCGCAGGACCTCGTATCCGCCCTTCGGGAGATCCCCGGCATGACGGATATCTCCCTGAACGTCAACACCCGCCGGGACAACGTGATCCTGAGCGACGAGCTGATCCCCCTGTACGGCTCCGGCTATATCACCGAGTCCATCGGCGATCTGAAATTCCGTCTCTCCCCTCTTGCCTTTTTCCAGGTCAATCCGAAGCAGACGGAGGTCCTGTACGCCAAAGCGCTGGAATTCGCAGATCTCACCGGAACGGAAAATGTCTGGGATCTGTACTGCGGCACCGGCACCATCTCCCTTTTCCTGGCCCGCCGCGCCGCCCGCGTCCGCGGAGTGGAGATCATTGCACCGGCCATTGAAAACGCCCGCGCCAATGCCGCCCTGAACGGGATCACCAACGCGGAGTTCTTTGTCGGCAGATCGGAAGAGATCTTCCCCGCCTGGTGCCGCGAACACCCCGCCGAAACACCGGACGTCGTCGTCCTGGATCCGCCCCGCAAAGGCTGCGATACCGCTCTGCTTCAGGCTCTTATCTCCTGCTCTCCCGCCCGCATCGTCTACGTCTCCTGCAATTCCGCGACCCTCGCCCGGGACCTGAAGATCCTGCGGGAAGAAGGCGGATATGAGCTTCGGAAAGTTCAGCCGGTGGATATGTTTCCGCAGGGAGTGCATGTGGAGACGGTATGCGCTTTGTCCAAACTTTCGGAGGCGAAGCATCATATCAGCATTCAGGTCGATATGGACGAGCTGGATCTGACCAGTGCGGAGAGCAAGGCTACATACGAAGAGATTCAGGAGTGGGTGCAGGAGAAATACGGGTTCCATGTGACCCACCTGAATATCGCGCAGGTGAAGCGTAAATATGGAATTATTGAACGTGAGAATTACAATAAGCCGAAATCAAAGGATTCCCGGCAACCGGGATGCCCGGAGGAAAAGGTAATCGCAATTGAAGAGGCCCTAAAGCATTTTCAGATGATTTGACCAAAACAAATTTCAAAATATGTATCGCTGCAAGATGTTACCTTTTTGGTGTATGATAGACGCTGATTGCCAAGGTGTTCACATTGACCACTCGATTCAGGGTTGAGACTACAGAATAGATACTTTAATGGGAGGAAGACACATGCCGGAGCATGTTTTAGAAAGCGACAACTTTAGCCTTCGCTTAAGCCTGAATGTTTTTGAAAGTGATATCGAGTATCCAATTAATACGAACATGACAGTCTTTGTAACTTGCAACGAGTTTTCTGCTAAAGCAGACATGGATATAAATATCAAAGATTTTGCCAAGTTTTCGATGGAATTGATGGCTATTTACAACTCTTTGAAAGGTGAAGCGACGATCAAGGAGCCTTACGGGTATGAGAAGTTTATTTCTTTCGTTGCCGGTAGGACAGGACATATAGTAGTCAAAGGGTATTTATGTGATGATTCCCGGAGCAATGAACTACGCTTTGAAACCGTATTTGATCAGACATACCTAAAGATCTTTGCAGGAGAATTAGCGTCGGCTTATTCCAAGTTCACAGAACATAAATAGTATCTACCCTTTTTTACCACCACCATTTCATAAGGTGAGAACTAAACCGCGAGGGGTGCCAAGTAATCAGCGTAGATAGTGATCTTTTATGCATGCTATTGTCCCAAGGCATATTGAGACAGTCACGTTGATCACTCGAGCCGAGCGTGACTACAGGTTAGGTGTAAGACAGGAGAAGGCAATGCAGGTTATCACAGATAAAGCGTTATATCGAACTATTTGGGCTAAGATCTACTCAGATTACTCTTTTCGTCCTTCAATAGAAAGTCATGGAAAATGGCTGAAACCGGAAGGTGTATTTCGAACGTATAAACTCGAAATGATTTGGAACGAAACACAGGAAGCCATTATCAATTCCATTCTTTGTGAAGTGATTGGGAAAGAAATGTATGCGCTTGACTGGCAGCACGATTGTTTTCTCTTCGATCCAAATGAAAGAATACCGACCGGCTATGAATACTATGATGACGAAAGAGAATGCAATGTATATTTCCCCGAATACTATCCGGATGGGGACTACCATTTCTTTGTTTCAAAAGACTGGGAATTCGGACTTTACGGGCATCCGTGGAGAAAGGAACTGATTGTCGTTGGGGAAGAATTGCTTTTTGCAATTGAAAAGCATCTCACTGAACTGGGATTGAAAAAATCTTTTTTCTTGAGACCATAGACTATGTGAAAATGGTCAACGGCATATTCCTAATTATGGAGGAAATAGATCATGAGAAAATCTGAAATAAAAGAGTTGTTTCAGCGTTCCATCGAACAAAAACCGCTTTTGCGTCTTTTCTTGAAATATGATGCTTACTACACCTACTGGTTTCCGTTTGGTGCGAGTGACAAACTATTCCTTGCAGCAAAAGAGGATGATTTCATAATCAACGGGTTTTCGATTCGGAGGTTCAGTGACATAAAAAAACTTGAATTAAAAGACGACAAATGTGTCGAGATATTGAGGGCGGAAAGAGTTCTTGAAGGTATTTCAGCCCCTGATATTAACCTTGATGACTGGCACAGTGCATTTCTGTCGTTAGAGAGATTAGACAAGAACATTGTTATTGAGCATGAAAGCTTGGACGAAAAAGAATGGGAGTACTGGATAGGCAGAATTGAAAAAGTATTAAAGACGAAAGTAATCTTCCGCCATTTTGATGCAGATGGAATCTGGCAGGAAGAACCGTACGAAATCCCTTTTTCCAGAATTACATCTGTCTCCATTGACAACCGATACGTAAATGTTTTTTCAAAATACGTTTAAATCTCATTAAAACCAATCTATAAAATAATAAGCGCTTTGCAAAAACGCGCAGCTCGCACTTGTGCGATTTCTGGGTTTGGGAGGTGTTCCCAACGAGCCGGTGCAAAAAAATTGGCGCAGGACCGGATCGGTATAATGCTTCCTGCAATAGGCCGGGTCACATAGACACACATCGATTCAGGCGGACTTTTGAGTTCGTCTGTCGGTGCGTATCTGTGTGACCCGTTTTTTTCATTCGAGAACACGATCTCCGGGTGTCCCTGACATCATTTCAAAGGAAAGGACGATAAACACCGAAAAAGAGAGAGCATCTTCAAAATCCTGTTTTGTTTTGATATAATATATTTGATCATGGATGAAGGCTTTTTTTGAGTTTGGACTATGATATTCATACCGGAGTCGTAAACCTTCTGCAGCGAATGAGCAGCACTCGGGAGAAAACGAGCATCCTTGATGTCGAAATGGAGGACTATCATAGGATCAAGAACAGAACGGAGGTGACGGCAGATGGGAGGTACTGAAAAAACCGTGATGGATACTTATGTTGACGAAAGAGACTACAAGCTTTTAGAAGCTGACAAATATACTTTCTTCGTTCTTAAGCAGATCATGGGCGGAGAATGTAAGTTGCTGCTGACCGACCACGAGAGGCTGATCATTTGCTTTACGGGACATCCGTTCCCGGTTTGGATCTGGGCAGCAGATGATGCATCAGAAGAGGAAATGGAGAAGGCGTATCAGATGGCCAAAGGAAACATGCTACTCGCCGCAAAATGACATTTTAACATAAAGTATTCTCTTGCGGAGTATTTCATAAAACGGGCAGCGGAGGATGGTTCAGAGCTAAAAATCATTACAAACATGTTTGCATATGACTGTTTTGATCCTGTCAGACCTGAAACAGAAGCAGATGGAGAAATCTACCGTTGTGAGTTGAAAGATTTAGAAGAAGTGGTTAACTTCCTGGATAACTTCCATAAGGAAATTGGCATTGATCAGAAGGATCTTTCCGGTTACCGGGAAGATGCAGAATCTTTTATCAATACAGGAAATATGTACCTTTGGAAGAATGAACAGGGGCGGAGTGCAGCAAGTTGTAAGTATGCGCCTGCCGGAGATATGGCATCTATAAATCTTGTATTCACGCGACCGGAGTTTCGCAGAAAACATTATGCGGAAAATCTTGTTTACCGAGTAACGATGAAGGCAAAAGAAGCTGGATACGTGCCGATGCTCTATACCGATGCGGATTATGTGGCTTCAAATGCCTGCTATGAGAAGATAGGCTATGTTCTGCGCGGCAAGCTGTGCACGATTGGCTAAGAATTTTGCAGTGGGTCAGATTTAGAATTCCAGACAGATTATGCTGATGGATACGGTGGCAAGGTGTTGCTCAAGCGTAACGACGTCGAGACGGTATGCTGCTTGTACCACAAAAACAAGGATCATATTTCAGTGCCGTACGAACCGAAGGATTCAGACTATCTGCTTCTGGCGAAACGAGGTCACCGAACAGGGATTTGAAACAGATACAGAGGATCAGACAACAGATGAAACACATTATTACGGTCCAGCATACACAATCTCTTCACCACACGAACGGAATGGTAGGCTCGTGGACGGATTGGGATCTGACGGAACTGGGAAAAGAACAGGCCGATAACATCGGAAAAAAGCTGGAAGCGGAACTTGCGGGCAAGACTGCTGTTATTTATTCATCAGATCTGAAGCGTGCAAAACAGACGGCAGAAGCGATCGCAAAGCATCTGGGAACAGAGCCGGTCTTCAGGCGGGAACTCAGAGAAAGAAACCTGGGGAAGTGCTGCGGCAAGTCCGTGGAGTGGCTTCGCAGGAACATTGAGCATCCTGAGAAGACCGTGGACGACAGGCTGTTTTCCGACGCAGAGAGCAGACGCGATGCCTGGGAGCGTCTCCGGCCGTTCTTCAATGAAGTGATGGCGAGCAAGGAAGAGAATGTCATCATAGTCTCGCATGGGGATCTCCTGAGCATATGGCATGCCATGTACATGGGACTGCCTGTTGAATCCTGTTATCAGGCGGATATCCGCGGTCCGGCAGGAGGGGTGTCCCATCTGATCGTCGGCGATGACGGAAAACATACAGTAAGACAGATCAATGATATGTCCTATATATTATAAATGCCGCAAGCAGGACTGATCGAACGGAAAGACAGGCCGATTCTCCGAAGCCTGCGCTTTCTGTCAGTGATACGGACGGCGATCGGATGATGATCAAGCAGAGAGGCAGATATGAAGACGCTGGAGATACTGGGAAAAAACAGGTCCGACACTTATACGAAGACCCGGATCTGCTGCCGTGCCGTGATCGTCCGGGAAGGCAGGATCCTTCTTTCGCATGAAAAAGCGACCGGTTGGCGGCTCATACCGGGCGGCGGGCTGGAAGATGGCGAAACGCCTGAGGATTGCGTGGTCAGAGAGGTGGAGGAAGAAACGGGGCTGATCGTCCGCCCGGCAGAGCAATTCCTCACATTACACGAATACTATGAGGAATATCGTTATACCAGCCACTATTACATCTGTGAAGCCGCCGGCGAGGGGCAGATGCATCTGACCGATGCGGAAAAGGACCGAGGGCTGGTACCTGAGTGGCTTCCTCTTCCGGAAGCGGTCGATCTGTTTTCCAAACACGAGTCCTATGCTGCGGTAAGCGAGGAAAAGAGAGGCACATATCAGCGGGAGCATACGGCTCTTCTGGAGTATATGAACTATCTGCTGGAAAAGACTCTTCCCGAAAACATTTTCAGATTGCTGGACGGAAAGGCCTATGTGCCGGATCATATCGGTTTGTCCGGATCGAAGATCATGATCTTCGAGGACGGTGTATTAAAGATCGTTCCCTGCAGCATGGCAAGGGAAGACACCGTCCGCATGATGAAATGGCTGGAGGGAAAGATCCCTGTCCCGAAAGTCATTGCCTGCGAAAGAGATGATGAATACCAATACCTTCTCATGAGCAGGGTTTCCGGGCAGATGTCGTGTGATGAATACTTTCTGGAACACCCCGCGGAACTGCTGAACATTCTGGCCAGAGCGCTGAAGATGCTCTGGACCGTTGATATATCCGGCTGTCCGCGCATCAGGGATCTTGACACAGAGCTGGAAGAAGCCAAAAGCAGGGTCGAAAACGGTCTGGTAGATGTGGGCGATGCGGAACCGGCCACCTTCGGGGAAGGAGGATTTAAAGATCCGGAAGCATTGCTGGAATGGTTGTATGCAAACAGACCCGATTACGAGCCCGTTCTTTCGCACGGCGACTTCTGTCTTCCGAATATCATCCTTAATGATGGGGAAGTCAGTGGGTTTATCGATCTTGACGATGCCGGCGTGGGAGACAAATGGAGAGACATCGCCTTATGCCATCGAAGTCTGAAACATAATTTTGACGGGACATACGGCGGAAGGATATATCCTGATTTTGATCCGGATATGCTCTTTGATGCGCTGGGGATAGATCCTGACCGGGATAAGCTGCGTTATTTCATGCTTCTGGATGAGCTGTTTTGAAACAAGGGCTGAAAATCAGAAAAAAAGGCTCCCAGAAACAGAAGTCGTGCCCATTGATATTCCCCAGCGGCAGGGAACTCCGTACTGCAGCAGCTGTTGAAAGAGCATGTCTGCCCGGAACAGGTTCCGGGGCATGTGATCCGGGCGGATGCCAGGATGACAACAGCCCAACGGAGTTTTTTCGTGAGCCTGAAAAAAAGTATTTTTTTCGATGGCAGTATGCTACAATAAATGAAGCGGAGCAGAATTTGTCTCATTCCGTCGGAATATCTGCAGCAGCAACAGACTTCAAGGCAGTTTTCGCTGCATAAGCCCGGTCCGCATGCGAGACAGGAAAGACAGATCAGACTTCGGATGATCCCTGCGCAGAAGAGGTTATATTCAGATGAGCAGCAAAAAACGTATCAGTGTCGTCAGCACCCTGCACTATATCCGGCTGGCCTACCGGTCCGTACTGTTCCTCCTGCTTCTGATCGGATATATCCGCTTCCGGCTGTACGATCAGGACTCGGTGATCGACATCGTGGAAAAGATGCCGGGCATCATTTACGTTACCTGGGCGGTCTTCGTCATCGAAATGGTCATGCGGTTCTTCCCGTCCCGATACGAGAGCCCGGGATGCCAGAAGCAGTTTGCGCGCAACTACATAAAGTCCGGGAACACCGAGATCTCGATCCCGGACAATAACGCCGCCGTACTGGTCGCGCTGGTGTGGATCGTGTTCAACGGGATCTTCGGGGCCCTGCATATGGCGGGGATCCTGGACGACGGGATCATGATCCTGCTGTGCAGCGCGTATTCCATCTGCGACATCATCTGCATCCTGTTCTTCTGCCCGTTCCAGACGTGGTTCATGAAGAACAAATGCTGCAGCGCCTGCCGGATCTACAACTGGGATTACGCCATGATGTTCACCCCACTGTTCTTCGTGCGGAAAAGTTATACCTGGAGCCTGCTGGCCCTGTCCGTCGCCCTGCTGGTCCGCTGGGAGATCACGTTCTATCTGCATCCCGAACGGTTTTCGGAAAAGACAAATGATTACCTGCAGTGCCGGAACTGTACCGAAAAACTGTGCGCGCACAAGAAGCAGCTGAATTCCCTGTGGAAAAAGATCGAAGAATATTCTTCCGAACGTATGCGGCGGCTGAAGAAATAAAACAAGACCCCGCCTGAACTTTTTTCAGAATGCCCCCGTTTTCTGTTTCTTTTTGAAACAGTCTGTGATAAAATTCTTTTATATTTGAAGGATCGGCAGCGATCACGAAGCACCGGTCCGGTCTCCGGCAGTGTTTCGGATATTCGAGTGAAACGGATCACAGATCGATCAGATAAGAACGGAGGAAACGCCATGAAGAAACTGTTTGCTTTCGCAGCGCTGATCATTGCCTGCGTCATGATGCTGTCCGGCTGCCGGGGCGGAAAAGAGCCCACGAGACCCGCTCCGGCGGAAGGCGGCCTGACCTTCACGACCGGCGGGGAACAGGGCACGTATTACCGCTTCGGCCAGGTCCTGGCGGGAAAGATCTCGGAAAAGACCTCCACCAAACTGAATGTCGTGACCTCCGGCGGTTCCCAGGAGAACATCCTGGCGATCCAGAACGGCAGCGCCGTGATCGGATTCGCGCAGACGGACGTTCTCTCCTACGCCCGGGAGGGCACCCGGCTGTTCGACCGGAAGGCGGATAAGATCACCGTCATTGCCGAGCTTTACAAGGAGCAGGTGCAGATCATCACCATGGATCCTTCCCTGCAGTCCGTTTCCGACCTGAAGGGGAAGAACGTCTCGATCGGCTCGGCGGGATCCGGCGTGTATTTCAATGCGATCGACATCTTAAGCGCCTACGGCCTGTCGGAACGCGACATCAGCCCGACATACCATAACTTCGGGGATTCCGTGAGCGCCCTGCAGAGCGGAAAGATCGACGCGGCCTTCGTCGTGGCCGGCGCCCCGACCTCCGCGGTATCCGGACTGGCGGCCACCGCGGACATCTACCTGATCAGTCTGGATGACGAACATATCAATAAACTGCTGGAATCCTCCCCTCATTACAGCAAGGCGGTCATCAACAAAAGAACGTACAATACCGCGGCGGACATCAATACGGTCGCAGTCGGCGCGGTTCTTGTCGCCGCCGGGGATGCGTCGGAACAGGACGTGTACAACATCATTTCCGGTATTTATGAGAACCTGGAGGCCATCACAAAGGTCCACTCCAAAGGCGCCGAGCTGGATCTGCGTTCGGCGGCCGGGGTGACCGCGGCCCCTTATCATCCGGGCGCGGCCAGATATTTCGCCGAAAAAGGCATCACCGTTCCGACCGAATGACCCGCGGGGCGGAACCATACGGCATGCGGAAACACAGAGACTGAAAGGAGAAAGCAATGAAAGTTCTTGAGCTGGACATGTATCAGGCCCTGGGCGTGGCGGTGCTCATGCTGGTCTTCGGCCGTTATCTTGTTAAAAAAGTAGGATTCCTCAGCAAATACTGCATTCCCGCCCCGGTCGTCGGCGGCCTGATCTTCGCGCTCCTGCATGTGGTCCTGCGCACGCTGGGGATCGTGGAGTTCAACCTGGATACGACCCTGCAGGGCGTGTTCATGACGGCGTTCTTCTGTTCCGTCGGATATATGGCGTCCTTCAGCGAACTGAAAAAGGGCGGCATCGGCGTCGTCAAGTTTCTGATCCTGGCGATCGTTGTATGCTGCGTGCAGGATCTGATCGGCGGCTTCGGCGCCAAGCTGTTCGGGCTGGACGGCCGGCTCGGCCTGGCGATGGCCTCCATCCCGCTGGTGGGCGGGCACGGCACGGCCGGTTCCTTCGGCCCGTTCCTGGAAGATCTCGGCGTGGCCAACGCCACCACGGTCGCGGTCGCGGCAGCCACGTACGGCCTGATCGCCGGCTGCATGATCGGCGGCCCCATCGCAACGTCCAAGATCCGGAAGCACGATCTGCGCTCTTCCGCGATCAAGACGCCGGAAGAAGCCAGGATGGCGGAGGCTTCGGGGACCACCGACGCGGATCCGGGCCTCTTCCATGAACCCGACCTGATGAACGCCACGATCTACATCGTGATCGGCGTGGGGCTCGGGACCGTCGTCTCCTCGCTGCTCGGCAAGCTCATCACGCTGCCCGGATACATCGGCGCCATGATCGTCGGCGCGATCATCCGCAACATCCAGGAAGCCCGCAAGGTCAAGATCCCCATGAAGGAAATGGGCTCGTTAGGCAACATCTGCCTGTCCCTCTTCCTCGGCCTGGCCATGATCAACCTGAAGCTGTGGCAGCTGGTCAGCCTGGCGCTCCCGATGATCGCCATCCTGATCGTGCAGACCGTGGTCATGTTCCTCTTCGCCTCGTACGTGGTGTTCACCGTGATGGGCAAGGACTACGACGCGGCTACGATCTCATCCGGCTTCTGCGGCTTCGGCATGGGCGCCACGCCCAACGCCATGGCGAACATGCAGGCGATCACGAACAAATACGGCCCCGCGCCGGTGGCTTTCATGATCGTGCCGCTGGTCGGCTCGCTGTTCATCGATTTCTTCAATGCGGCGATCATCACGGCGTTCGCGAACTTCCTGTAAGGGAAGCGGGCGCCGCGCCACCCATCAAAAAAGGACGGCAGTTTTTCCGCTGCCGTCCTTTTCCTTTGGCCTGATCTTTACTTCTTCGTGTAATCGTAGAAGCCCTTGCCGGCGTTGACGCCGGTCTCGCCCCGGTCGATCTTCTCCTTCAGGAGCTTGCCCATCGTATATTCCAGGGTGCCTTCCTGCTGGGCGGCCGGCTTCATCTGATTGATGTTGTAAGCCGTCTCCAGGCCGACGATGTCCAGGATCTGGAACGGGCCGGCAGGCGCGCCGGTGGCCAGGCGCCAGGTCAGGTCGATGGTCTCCGGATCGGAGACTCCCTTGGCCCACAGGGCCTGCGCGGCGCTCAGGAACGGGACCAGCATGGAGTTCAGGATGTAGCCGGGTTGCTCCTTGTGCAGCTGCAGCGGCACCATGCCGATCTCGGCCGCGAATTTCACCACCGCGTTGTAGATCTCGGGATCCGTTCCGGGATGGCCCATGACCTCGCCCGTGTTGTTCTTCCAGATCGTGTTGGCGAAATGCAGCGCGCAGTACTTTTCGGGGCGGCCGGTATACTCCGCAAACATGCTCGGCAGCAGCGTGGACGAGTTGGTGCAGAGGATGGTGTCCTCATCCAGCAGATCGCGCATGGCTTCATACATGCCGATCTTGGCCTTCGGATCCTCCGTCATGGATTCGATCACGATATAGGCGCCGGAGAGCGCTTTCTTCAGGTCCAGTTCGATGTGGACGTTTTCCGCCAGGTTCTTTTTGCCCTCCGCGATCAAGGCGTCGATGTCCTCCGCCGTGATGCCCTGCCAGGTGCGGATCAGGCCGCGCGGATACAGCATTCCGCCGATCGGGTTGCCGATCAGGGCCTTGGCCTTGGCCAGGTCTTCCAGCATCAGCGCCGAATAGCGTTCGATCTTGGGGGTCGTCCGGCCGATCGAGCTCTCCGAGCGGAGCCAGAACGTGGTGTCAAATCCGTGATAGGCGCAAATAAGACCGATCTGCGTGCCCAGCACGCCGCCGCCCGCGATGACGACTTTTCTCTTTTCCATAAATACCTCCTATTATTCTGTTTTCTTTACGACCGTAACAGAGCCCTTGCACGAAAGGGCCGCTGCTGTTATAATACGTGACAAGTGTATCAGACGCGCGGCGGCCTGACAATAAGTCCGCGCCCGAGAGTGACAGACGGAGAAAACTGTATCATGGAAAAAGCCGCGGAAAACGCTGTGACAGAGTATCTCACCACCGCCCTGCTGCAGCTGATGAAGAAAAAACCGTTTCCGCAGATCTCTGTCAAGGAGCTGTGCGAAAAAGCCGGCGTGTCCCGGATGTCCTTTTACCGGCACTTTGACACCAAGGAGGAGGTCCTGCGGCGGGAGTGCACCAGGATCACGGACGCGTTCATCGCCCGGTCCGGGATCAGTTACCGGAACGACCCGCTGAAGGATTACTTCATCACGCTGTTCACCCACCTGTACGAATACCGGGAGCTCGCCCTGCTCCTGGACCGCGCGGGGCTGCTGAACATCGTGAGGACGGACCTCGAGCGCGTGTTCCTGACCGTTTATAAAGACATTTACGAAGAATACAAATGCTATTTCATTTCCGGCGGGATCTATGACGTCGCCTGCCGGTGGCTCCGGAACGGGTCCCGGGAGACGCCGGAGGAACTGGCGGAAAAACTGAGCGAGATACTGGAAAAATAGGGAGTTCTGTAAGATAATGACAGCTGCCGGCCCTGCGCCGGCGTTTACGGAGGGCAGTTTCATGCAAGATCATATCAGGGAAGACGACCGGATCCTGATCGGGTTCTGGGACAAGGCGCTGACCCTGTCGGAGGAAGACAGGGAAGCGTGCTGCGCCGAGGCGGCGGACTGGAAGGACATGGCGCCTTCGGAGAAGCTGCTTGCGGCGGCGGAAGCGCTCGGGCAGAAGAAAAAGGTGCTGGATTACGGCTGCGGCAGCGGCTGGGCCGGGATCATCGCCGCGAAAAGCGGCTGTCCGGACGTGACGGCTGTCGACGTGTCGGAAGGCCCGGCCGGCGCGGCGCGGTTCTACGCCGCCCTGTTCGGCGCGGAGGACCGGATGCATGTCCGCTGCACGGCGCCGGACTG
The DNA here is from genome assembly GCA_017428105.1 of Lachnospiraceae bacterium. Lineage (GTDB taxonomy): Bacteria > Bacillota > Clostridia > Lachnospirales > Lachnospiraceae > UBA6987. The sequence goes on from JAFRRM010000016.1 coordinate 27,742, forward strand.
GCTGGAAAGCGTCCCGGACGGGACGTATGACGGCTTTTTCTGCTCCAACGTGCTGGACGTCGTCCCGCCGGAGACCGCGGAAAGCATCCTGCGGGAGGCGGCGCGGATCGTGACGCCGGACGCGGACGTGATCATCGGACTGAATTACTGTCTTTCGCCGGAGAAGGCCGCGGAACGGGGACTGGAACTGAAGGACGGCCGGAAGCTGTACGTGGACGGGGTCCTGCGGCTCGTTTCCCGGAGCGACGAGGAATGGGCGGAGGTGTTCGCACCGTACTTCACGGTGGAACGGCTGGAGCATTTCGCGTGGCCGGGCGAGGCGGCGGAGGCCAGACGGCTGTTTTATCTCCGCCGGAAGACCGGGCTGCGTTATATCACGCTGCGGCAGGCGCCGGAACTGATGCGGCCGGCTGCAGCATGGTTCCACGGCAAGTGGCATGTGCCGGAGGAAGCGTATCTGGAGTGCATGCGGGATTATCTGGACGGGAAGACCGAATACGGATGGTATCTGTGCCTGGACGGCGGGCGGATCGTCGGCGGCATGGGGGTCATCGAGAATGATTTCCATGACCGGAAGGACCTGGCGCCGAACGTGTGCGCGGTGTACACGGAGGAGGCGTACCGCGGGCAGGGGATCGCCGGCCGCCTCCTGGACCTGACCGTGGACGACATGCGGAGCAAAGGTGTCTCGCCGCTGTATCTGGTGACGGACCATACCGGCTTTTACGAGCGCTACGGCTGGGAGTTCCTGTGCATGGTGCAGGGCGACGGGGAGCCGGATCTGACGAGGATGTATATTCACCGGTGACAAAAGACCGGAGCGGGAGGGACGGATGCTGAAAGCCGTACAGACGATCACGGAAGCGGTCTCCGCCGTCACGGGCGGCGCGCTGCACAGCGCGTGGCTGTACGGCAGCGCCGTGCTGGACGATTTCCGGCCCGGCTGGAGCGATGTGGATCTGCTGATCCTGACCTCCTCTCCTCTTTCGGAGGAACAGGCAAAGCGGCTGCTGATGCTCCGGCAGGAGCTTGCGGAAAAAGAACCGGGAAACCCCTATTACCGCGCCTGCGAAGGGATCATCGCCTGCGTTCGCGAATACCGCTTCGGCGCGTTCCGCCGGCTGGTATACTGGGGCACGACGGGACAGCGGATCACGGACCGCTGCGTGCCGGACACGTTCGCCCGGGCCGAGCTGGCGCGGGTCGGCCGCTGCATAGCCGGGACGGAGGACCGCAGTCTGTTTGCGGAGCCGGACCGGGCGGAACTGCGCGCGGCCGTGCAGGCGCATTGCGATGCCATCCGGCGGTTCGCGGGACAGACGGACGAGAGCCTGTACTCCTGCGGCTGGCTGCTGGACATCGCGCGCGGGATCCATACGCTGCGGACCGGAGACGTCATCGCCAAGACCCAGGCGGGCCTGTGGGCGCTGGAGGAGCATCTGTTTCCGGACGAAGGACCGCTCCGCCGGACTCTGGAGATCCGGCAGGCTCCGCTGCGGTATAAAGACCGGCCGGAAGTCAGGGAGTGGCTGAAAGGACTGGGGCCTGCCGTGCAGCGGTATGCGGACGTGCTGGAGCGCGAACTGCGGGAAGCGGAACGGCGGGAGAAGCCGGGCACGGAGCCGGCGCACGCCGGACGCACCTGATACGGATCGGCCGCCTGAAGTCTGCCGAATGACGGCAAGGACAACTGAGAGGAGACAGCCTATGAAAAAAGTACGCATCACGGTCAAGCGGGTCGCCTGCTACCGGGATCTGATGGAAGAATATGAAAACCCGATCGAACACGCCTGCGGCATGAAGCCCGGGCAGGTCTTCGTCGCGAACGGCTGGGAAAGGCCTGAGGGATTCTGCGGCAGCGCCTGGGACACGGTGTCGCCGTTCGTGATGGCGCTGGCGCACGGCGCGTCGGATCTCTACGACGGCTGGATGAAGAACAAAAAGTCCGCCATGATCTCCTGCAACGACGGCTTCCGTCCCGTCAGTTTCCTGCTGGAGGCCCTGGACGAAGACGCTTAAGGAAGAAATCACCGATCAGGGAACCTAAGGAGGACCTGCGTCATGTTTTACCGTAAAACAGTCACACTGAAGGACGGCCGGACGTGCCTCATCCGCCACGGAACGGAAGCGGACGCCGCCGCGGCACTGGCCAATTTCATCCGGACGCACGAGGAGACGGATTTCCTCGCCTCTTATCCGGACGAGATCACGTACACGGAAGAGCAGGAAGCGAAAATGCTGAAGGATAAGGCGGAGAGCCCGTGGGATGCGGAACTGCTTGCGGAAGTGGACGGGCGGATCGTCGGCCTGGCCGGGATCGACCGGATCGGTGCGCGGGAAAAAGCCCGCCACCGCGCCAATTTCGGCATCAGCATCGAAAAGGCCTACTGGGGGCTCGGCATCGGCCGGGCGCTCACGCAGGCCTGTCTTGCCTGCGCCAGGGAGGCCGGATACGTGCAGGTGGAACTGGACGTCGTCGCGGAGAACACGAACGCGATCGCCCTGTACGAAAGCGAAGGTTTTAAGGAATACGGGCGGAATCCGCTGGGATTCCGGAGCCGCGTGAGCGGGTTCTGCGAGCTGGTGCTGATGCGCCGGGAACTGTAAAACAGCAGGGGCGGAAACGGCGGCAGAAGCCGGATCGGCCGCGGAAAAAGGCGGCGGATCGGCTGCGCAAGAGGTCGGCGGTGCGGCCGCGGGATCCGCACAGGAGAAACACATATGAACGAGAAACTGACGGTCTGCGGCAGGGAATACGAACGGCTCCGCCTCCTCGGACAGGGCAAGGGCGGCTATTCCTGGCTGGTGTCGGACGGCCGTGCGGAGGCCGTGCTCAAGCAGATCCATCACGAACCCTGCGCGTATTATGCCTTCGGCAACAAGATCGAGGCCGAGCGCTTCGACCATGAACGGCTGGAGCGCGCCGGGATCCGCATGCCGAAGCTGCTGGCGCTCGACGTCCCCGCCGAGCGGATCGTCAAGGAATATATCGAAGGCCCCACCGTCTTTGAACTGGTGCGGGACGGCCTCTCTGCGGAGCCGTATCTGCCCCAGGTCCGCGCGATGGCGGCGCAGGCGCGGGCAGCCGGCCTCAATCTCGACTATTTCCCCGCGAATTTCGTGGTGCGGGACGGCCTGCTCTGGTACGTGGATTACGAATGCAACGCCTATTCGGACGAGTGGAACTTTGAGAACTGGGGGATCCGCTACTGGTCGCGGACGCCGGAATTCGAGGCGGCCCTGCGCGGGCGGGTCTCATTCCGGCCGTACACCGACGCGGACTATGAAGCGGTCTGCGCGTTCCTGACCGCGCTGGTGCGGGCGGATGAAAGCCGCGTCAACTGGAACTGGGCGCGGTTCGAATGGATGGCGGAGCACCCGGAATTCGACAAAAGCCGGACCGCATCCATCGGCCTGTGGTGCGAGGACGGCCGGGTGGTCGGCGCGGCGATCTACGACATGTATTTCGGGGAGGCGTTCTGCGGCGTCCTGCCCGCGTTCGGATCCCTGTACCCGGAGGTCCTGGACTACGCGTACCGGGAACTGAAGGATGACGCGGGGCTCAGGATCGCGGTGTGCGACGGCGATGCGGCCGGGATCGGCGCGCTGCGGGCGGCCGGATTTAAGCCGGCGGAGCAGAGCGAGACGATCATGGAAAAGGATCTGGGAACGGTCCCGGACGAGGCTTCCGCCCTGCTGCCGGAAGGCGTCTGCCTGACGGAGCTCGATCCGTCCCGGGAAGACCTGAAAGACGTTCAGTGGCTGTTCTGGCAGGGCTTCGATCACGGCAGCGACCGCGCGGAATTCGAAGCGGACTTTGAGAAGACTGCCCAGGAACTCAGGCCGCGGCAGCATTTCGATCCGGCGCTGAGCCTGGCAGCGCGCTCTCCCGCCGGGGAACTGATCTCCTATTGCTGCCTGTGGGTCCGGCCGGGCACCGGTTACGCCTACGTCGAGCCGGTGTGCACCGTTCCCGCGTGGCGGGGAAAGGGCATCGCCGGGGCGCTGCTGCAGGAAGCTTTCCGCCGCGCGAAAGCACGGGGAGCGGAGAAAGCATTCGTGATCTCGGACCTTGCTTTTTATGAAAAGCTGGGATTCCGGAAGAAATATCATTACACGTTTTATTGGAAAGCGTGACCGGAATATTTCTTTTCCGTTCTTTTTTACCCTGCGGCTGCGGGGTGTTCTTTTTGCAGATCAGACTAAACGCAAAGGGCTGTCCGTCCGGAAAGGAACGGGCAGCCCTCTTTGTATGGAGGAGGAAACGAACCGGAAACAACTGCGGCAGATGATCAGATGACGGCCCGGACCGTGCAGACGGGTGCATCCGTCAGAGGGACGGTGCGGCCGGGGACGGGAGCGCCGTTCACGAAAAGGCCTTTCTCGGGGCCGCGGCAGACGGTGATCTCGTAGCGCGTGCCGCGGAACAGGCGGGTGATGCGGCATTCGCGGATGGAATCGGGCAGGCAGGGATCCACGGTCAGGCCGTCGTAGGCGGGGCGGATCCCGAGGATGCCCTGGCTGACGGCGGCAAAGGACCAGGCAGCCGTTCCGGTCAGCCAGGAGTTTTTGGCCTCGCCATAGGTCCTGGCCGACCGCCCGGCAATGGTCTGGCTGTAGCAGTACGGCTCCGTCCGGTGGATCTCGCTCCTGTCTTCGATATAAGCCGGGGCATTGCGGGCATACAGGTCAAACGCAGCATTGCCGTCCTTCACCGCACAGTAGGCGAGCGTGATCCAGGGGTTGTTGTGACAGAAAACGGAGCCGTTTTCCTTATATCCGGGCGGGTAGGAGGAGATCTCGCCCAGGTGATCGTGATATTCGGAGTAACAGGGCCAGAGCAGTTCGATGCCGAAGTCGTTGCCGAGCAGCTTTTCCGCGGAAGCCAGCGCGCGCTTTCCGTATTCCGGACCGCCGATGCCGGCCATCACGCAGAAGCCCTGCGGTTCGATGTAGATTTTGCCTTCTTCGTTCAGATCGCTGCCCACCGGCCGCCCGAAGGCGTCGTAGGCGCGGCGGAACCATTCGCCGTCCCAGCCGCTTTCCAGCACAGCGGCTTCCATGTTGACGACGTGCTCGCGCACCGTATCCGCCTCGTCCTGCCGGCGGATCCGCTCGCACAGGTCCGCGTATTCCTTCCCGTATTTGACGAACATGCCCGCGATGAAGACGCTTTCCGCCTTGCCGCTCTCGAAGTTGGAGCAGGTCTGGAAGCTCTCGCCGGGCTCGCGGCTGAAGCAGTTGAGGTTCAGGCAGTCGTTCCAGTCCGCGCGGCCGATGAGCGGCAGGCCGTGCGGTCCCTTGTGCGAGATCGTGAAGCCGATGCTGCGGCGCAGGTGCTCCAGCAGCGGGACTTCCGTGCCGGATTCATTGTTGAAGGGCGTCGGTTCGTCCAGGATCGTGAAGTCGCCGGTCTCGCGAATATAGGCGCAGGTGCAGGCGACGAGCCAGAGCGGGTCATCGTTGAAGCCGGAGCCGATGTCGGCGTTGCCCCGTTTGGTGAGCGGCTGGTACTGGTGGTACGTGCTGCCGTCCGCAAACTGGATGGACGCGATGTCCAGGATCCGCTGCCGCGCGCGCTCCGGGATCAGATGCACGAAGCCCAGGAGGTCCTGGCAGCTGTCGCGGAAGCCCATACCGCGGCCGGTCCCGCTTTCGTAATAGGAAGCGCTGCGGCTCATGTTGAAGGTGACCATGCACTGGTACTGGTTCCAGATATTGACCATGCGGTCCAGCTTTTCCTCGCTGCTCTGCACGGTGAAGCGCGACAGCAGGCTGTCCCAGTAGGCGCGAAGCTCTTCCATCGCGGCGTCGAACTGTTCTTCCGTTCCGAAAGAGGCCAGCATGCGATGCGCCTTTTCTTTATTGATGACATTCAGCGCGGTGAATTTGCGGTCTTCCGGATTTTCCGCGTAGCCGAGGCGGAACAGGAAGGTCCGGGTCTCGCCGGGCGCCAGCTTCACTGCCAGCCGCAGGAAAGCGACGGGGGCCCAGCCTGCGGCGATGCTGCCGGAGGAAGCACGCTGCTCCACGGCGGCGGGGGCGTTCCAGCCGCGGAACCGGCCCAGGAAGGCGTCACGGTCCGTATCGAAGCCGGCGATCGGGGCGTTCACGGAATAGAACGCGTAGTGGTCCCGCCGTTCGCGGTACTCGGTCTTGTGATAGACCGTGCTCCCCTCGATCTCGACCTCGCCGATGTTCCAGTTGCGCTGGAAGTTGGTCTGGTCATCCACCGCGTTCCATAAGCACCACTCGACGCCGCCGTACACGGTCAGCGTCTTCTCCGTGCCACTCACGTTGCTGAGGACCAGCTTCTGCACTTCCATGTCGCAGTGCATCGGGACGGTCACGGTCAGCGACGCGCGGACGCCGTTCTTCTCTCCTTCGAATACGGTATAGCCCAGGCCGTGCCGGCAGCGGTACTGATCCAGCGGGGTCATGGCGGGCCGGAAGGCCGGGCTCCAGACGGTATCGCCGTCGCAGAGGTAGAACAGGCGGCCGCCTTCGTCGGCGGGCACGTTGTTGTAGCGGAAGCGGGTGATGCGGCGCAGCTTCGCATCCTTATAAAAAGAATAACCGCCGCCGGTATTGCTGATCAGCGAGAAAAATCCTTCATTGCCCAGATAATTGATCCACGGCAGGGGGGTATCCGGCCGCGTGATCACGTATTCCCGGGCTTTATCGTCAAAATAGCCGTATTGCATGATGATTTTCCTCCGTTTTCCTTATGAAAAGACCGATTGGGAGACCGATCCGCCGACTTAATCGATTAAGACACATTATAAGAACGGGGGGCAAAAAACGCAAGCACTTTTTTCGGATTTGGATGACTTTTTCTTTTCACAAACATTTGTTAAGCGAAAAATGTATAATAATTTATTTTATTAAGCAGAATGGGGCTTGACAGTCCCGCGGAGCCCGCGCTATAATGAGCCCAGCGAAATCGATTAAGTAGCAGCGTAAAAAAGAAAGACTGAAAGGAAACGATCTTTCATGGTTACCATCACGGATATATCCAAAGCCTGCGGCGTTTCCCGCGCCACAGTGAGCAAGGCCCTGAACGGCGCTCCGGATGTGTCCCAGGAGACCGCGGCACGGATCCGCAAAACGGCAGCCGCCCTCGGGTACCTGCCCAACGCGACGGCCCGGGCCCTGAAGATGGGCCGCAGCTACAACATCGGCGTCCTCTTCTCGGACGAGACGGGCGGAGGCATCTCCCACGAGTACTTCTCGCAGATCCTGGAAAGCGTCAAGGCGGAATCCGAACGGCTGGGCTACGACATCACCTTCATCTCGAAGGATCTCGGCCGGATGTCCATGGACTACTACGAGCACGCGAAGTACCGCAGCTGCGACGGCGTCGTGATCGCCTCGGCGGACTTCCAGGACCCCGCGATCATGCGGCTGGCCGCCAGCGAGATCCCGACCGTGACCCTGGACTACAGTTTCGACAACTGCAGTTCGATCCTCTCGGACAACGTCCGCGGCATGGAAGCGCTGGTCCGCTTCGTCCGCGCGAAAGGCCACCGGAAGCTCGCCTTCATCCATGGAGAGATGACTTCGGTCACGCAGAAGCGGCTGGCCAGCTTCCGCCGGACCTGCGCGGAACTGGGCGTCCCGGTCCCGGCGGACTATATCCGCCCCGCCGTCTACCACGATCCCCGTTCCAGCGGACTCGCCACCCGGGCGCTGCTCGCCCTCCCCGACCGGCCGACCTGCATCTTCTTCCCGGACGACCTGTCCTTCCTGGGCGGCATGAGCGAACTGGAAAAGCACGGTCTGGCCATCCCGAAGGACATGAGCGTGGTCGGGTACGACGGCATCCCGCTCTCGCAGGTCCTGCGGCCCCGCCTCACCACCTACCGCCAGGGCGCGGAGCGCATGGGGACGGAAGCGGCCCGGCTGCTGATCGAGCAGATCGAACGCCCGGACACCTGGCTCCCCCAGCAGATCACCGTGGAAGGCGAACTGCTGGAAGGCAGCACGGTCTCAGACATCGGTTGAAGCGCGAAAGCGTTTGAATAAAAAAAGAAAAGGCTCCAATCCAAGCCAACAAGAACAAAGAAGATAAGGAGAAAGACAATGAAGAAAGTACTTGCTATCCTGCTCGCCGCTCTGATGGTGATCGGTCTGACCGCCTGCGGCGGAAACAACACCCCCACCACCACCGCGGCTCCTCAGACCACGGCTGCCCCCGGCACCACCGCCGCTCCCACCACCGCCCCCACTGAAGCTCCCACGGAAGCTCCCGTCACCCAGGGCAAGGTCTTCAACATCTATGCCTGGAACGAAGAGTTCAAGGGATTCTTCGAGAAGTACTACACCGTTCCCGAAGGCGTGACCGTCAACTGGGTCATCACCCCCAGCGACAACGGCGCCTATCAGCAGAAGCTGGACGAAGCCCTGCTGAACCAGGAAAACGCGGCCGATGACGACAAGATCGACATGTTCCTGGCCGAAGCCGACTACATCGGCAAGTACGTCGATTCCCCTTACACCATGGACATCACCTCCTTCGGTTTCCAGAACGTGCCTACGATGTATGAATACACCATCAAGGCCGCCAGCGATCCCAGCGGCGTGTGCAAGGGCGTTTCCTTCCAGTGCTGCCCCGCCGGCGTGATCTACCGCAAGAGCATCGCCAAGGACGTGCTGGGCACCGACGTTCCCGAAGAAGTCCAGGCCAAGATCGACACCTGGGAGAAATTTGACGCCGTCGCCGCCGAAGCCAAGGCCAAAGGCTACTACATGACCGCTTCCTTCGCCGAGACCTTCCGCGCCTTCTCCAACAACTGCACCATGCCCTGGGTCGACGCCAACAACAACCTGCAGTTCGACCCCCAGATCACGGCCTGGATGGATCAGACCCGTGAATACATCAAGAACGGCTACACCCTGACCGCCGGCGTGTGGGATCAGGAAAAGACCAATGAAATGTTCAAGACCGGCAAGACCCTGTGCTTCTTCGGCCCTGCCTGGTATTACAACTTCTGCATGACCAACGCCCAGGATCCCGCGGAAGGCTGCGTAGGCGACTGGTGCCTGGTCAAAGGCCCTCAGGCTTACTTCTGGGGCGGCACCTGGCTGCTGGCTGCCACCGGTTCCGACAACGCTCCCATGCTGAAGGACATCTTCGAGACCTTCACCGTGAACACCGACGTCCTGAACAAGATGGTCAAGGATGACAATCAGTACGTCAACAACACCGACGTCGTCAAGGCCTTTGCCGAAGATCCCAACTACGGCAACACCGCCATCCTGGACGGCCAGAACGACATCGCGATCTTCTACGAACTGGCCAAGGACATCAAGTGGGAGAACCACACCAACTACGATCAGCTGCTGAACGAAGGTCTGCAGAACAAGCTGCAGGAGTTCTACAACGGCTCTGTGGATGAAGAGACCGCCATGCTGAACTTCTACAACTACATCGCCGAGACCTATCCCGACATCGTCATTCCGGCGCACTGATCATCCGACCGGCCTGCCGGGGCAGGGGCTTCTGCCCCCTGCCCCGGTTTTTTATAAAAAACCAGTCGGAGGGACATAATGAGCAAAAAAGATTCCAAAACACTGGGGCCGCAGAAATCGGTCAGCTATGCGAAATGGGGATATATCTTCATTCTCCCGTTTTTCATCGTCTACATCGTTTTCACCCTGGCCCCGCAGTTCCTGACCATCTACAACAGTTTTTTTGAAAACTACCGGAGCGGGCTCAAACAGATCGGCCCGAACTTCGTTGGCTTAGACAACTACAAGGCCCTGTTCACCGCGGATCCGTCCGGCACGGTCCGCATCCTGAAATACGCGGCCAACACGCTGATCCTGTGGATCGCGGGCGCCGTCCCCCAGTTCGTCATCGCGCTGCTGCTGGCCATCTTCTTCACCAGCTACCGCCTGAACATCAAGGGGCAGGGCTTTTTCAAGACCGTCATCTACATGCCGAACCTGATCATGGCGGCCGCTTTCTCCATGCTGTTCTACACGCTCTTCTCCCGCGTGGGTCCGATCCAGGGCCTGCTGGAGAACTGGGGGGTGGTCGACAAATCATTCGACTTCTTCTCCGTACGGATCACCGTGCGCGGGATGATCGCCCTGATGAACTTCCTGATGTGGTTCGGCAACACGACGATCGTGCTGATGGCCGGCATCATGGGCATCGACCAGGCCCTGTTCGAATCCGCCACGATCGACGGCGCGAATTCCGTGCAGGTCTTCTTCCGGGTGACCATGCCGCTGCTGATGCCGATCTTCGTCTACTGCCTCATCACGGCCATGATCGGCGGCATCCAGATGTTCGACGTGCCGCAGGTCCTGACGAACGGCAAGGGCGTGCCGAACGAGTTCACGCGCACCCTGGTCATGTATCTGAACGGCTATCTGACCACCAAGAACTACGGCATGGGCGGCGCGATCTCCGTGATCATCTTCATCATCACCGGCGGCCTGAGCGCCGTCGTGTACAAGATGCTCTCCGCCCAGTATAAGGATCCGGAGCGCCAGCACCGGCAGAGAAAGGGGAACGTGATATGAAAAAAGGTTTGAGCGGCAATACGCGCGGCCTGATCAAGCTGACCGTCCTGCGCGTGATCGTATACGCGATCCTTATCTTCCTGTGCATCCTATGCCTGTTCTTCTTCTACCTGATGCTGGTCAACGCCTCGCGCTCCAACGCGCAGCTGGCCACCGGTTTTTCCCTGGTCCCTCAGGAGAACTTCTTCAAGAACCTGGTCAACGCCTGGAACGACTCGTCCATCAATATCCCGCGCGGCATGCTGAACAGCCTGATCATCGCGCTGGCCACCGCCGTGCTGACCACGTATTTCTCGGCCCTCACGGCATATGGCGTGCACGCGTATGAATTCAAGGGCAAGAAGTTCGTCTTCACCTTCATCATCGCGGTCATGATGATCCCGTCGCAGGTCTCCGCGCTGGGCTTCATCCAGATGATGAACAAGTTCCACCTGAACAACAGCTACATCCCGCTGATCGTGCCCGGCATTGCCGCTCCCGTGGTGTTCTTCTACATGAAACAATATATGGAGAGCGTGCTGCCGCTGGACGTGATCGACGCGGCGCGCGTGGACGGCTCGGGCGAATTCCGCACGTTCAACACGATCGTGCTGCCGATGCTCAAGCCTGCCATCGCGGTGCAGATGATCTTCTCCTTCGTGAGCTCCTGGAATAACTACTTCATCCCGGCCCTGCTGCTGGATAAGGCGGAGATGAAGACCGTGCCCATCATGATCGCCCAGCTGCGTTCCGCGGACTATTCCAAGTTCGACATGGGCAAGGTCTACATGTTCATCCTGCTGGCCATCCTGCCGGTCTTGATCACCTACATCTTCCTGTCCAAGTCGATCATCAAGGGCGTGACCGCGGGCAGCGTCAAGGGCTGAGCCCGGAAAGGAAGCGTGCGATCATGGTGGAATGGAAAGGATTCCGGAAAGGCGTCGATCTGGGCGGATGGTTCTCCCAGTGCGATTATTCCGAGGAGCGGTACCGGAACTTCATCCGCGAAGAAGACTTCGCGGTCATCCGGGGCTGGGGCGCGGACCACGTCCGTCTCCCGGTGGATTACAACCTGCTGGAGGATGAGGACGGGAACTTCCTGGCGTCCGGCTTCGCGCATCTGGACCGCGCCCTCGGGTACTGTCTGGCCGCCGGTCTGAACCTGGTCCTGGACCTGCACAAGACTCCGGGCTTCTCGTTCGATCCGGATGAGAAGGAAAGCGGGTTCTTCGATTCCGAAAAGTACCAGGAGCGGTTTTACCGGCTCTGGGAAGAGCTGGCCGGGCGGTACGGACGGCACACCGGCCGCATCGCGTTCGAACTGCTGAACGAGGTCACCGAGGAAAGCTACATGCCGGCCTGGAACCGGATCGCGGCCGAATGCATCCGCCGCATCCGCGTCCACGCGCCGGACGTCCCGGTCCTGGTGGGCGGCTACTGGCACAACAGCGCGCGGTCCGTCAAAGCCATCGACATCCCGGACGACCCGCACCTCGTCTACAACTTCCACTGCTACGAGCCGCTGATCTTCACGCATCAGGGCGCGGACTGGATCCCGACCATGGACCCGGCCTTCCGCATCCCGGTCACGGCGAGCTTCGGGGAAATGGCGGAGGCCTCCCGCCGGATGGTGGGCGGCAATACGGCCGGCCTGGAGGATTTCCCGCCGGAGACGGTGCTGACCGCGGATTTCTTCATCGGATTCCTTGCGGAAGCCGCCGAGGCGGCCGAAAAGCGCGGCGTCCCGCTCTACTGCGGGGAATACGGCGTGATCGACCGCAGCAGACCGGAGGAGGCGCTCGCCTGGTACCGCCTGATCCATCAGGCGTTCGAACACTACGGCATCGGCCGCGCGGCCTGGAGCTACCGGCAGATGGATTTCGGCCTGGCGGACGCCCGCATGGACGCTGTTCGGCCGGAACTGGTCCTCAACTTATAAAACAACGACTGGAGCAAGCATTATGTCAACTGTCCAACTGAAAAATATCAAGAAAGTCTATCCTTTCAGCGGCGGAGATACCAAGAGGCCCAAGAAGGAGAAAAAAGGCGGGACGGCCCCGGAGAAAAAGAACAATCTGCAGATCACCGACGAAGGCGTGGTCGCGGTGCAGGAATTCAGCCTGGATATCGCGGACAAGGAATTCATCGTGCTGGTCGGTCCCTCCGGCTGCGGCAAATCCACCACGCTGCGCATGGTGGCCGGCCTGGAGGAGATCTCCGGCGGCGAACTGTACATCGACGGCGAGCTGGTGAACCACGTGGCGCCCAAGGACCGCGACATCGCCATGGTCTTCCAGAACTATGCGCTTTACCCGCACATGACGGTGTATAAGAACATGGCGTTCTCGCTGAGCCTGAAGCATCTGCCGAAGGACGAGATCGACCGGAAGGTGCGCGAGGCGGCGGAGATCCTGGACATCACCGAGTACTTAATCCGCAAGCCCAAGGCGCTCTCCGGCGGCCAGCGGCAGCGCGTGGCCATCGGCCGCGCCATCGTCCGCGCCCCCAAGGTCATGCTGATGGACGAGCCGCTCTCCAACCTGGACGCGAAGCTGCGGAACGAGATGCGCGCGGAGATCATCAAACTGCGCAAGCGCATCGACACCACCTTCATTTACGTCACGCACGACCAGACGGAGGCCATGACGCTGGGCGACCGCATCGTGGTCATGAAGGACGGCTTCATCCAGCAGATCGGCACGCCGCAGGAAGTGTTCAGCCATCCGGCGAACCTGTTCGTGGCCGGCTTCATCGGCATGCCCGTCATGAACTTCTTCGACGCGGAGCTGACCGAGGAAAACGGCCGCTATTTCGTGGAGCTGGGCGGTCTCCGGACCGAACTTTCCGCGGAAAAGGAAGCCCGCCTGAAAGCCCGCGGCGTCCGGTCCCAGTCCGTCACGCTGGGCGTGCGGCCGGAGCATGTGGATCTGGCGGACGAAGGCGCCGCCGCTACCGTGGACGTCAGCGAAATGATGGGCTCTTCCGTCCATCTGCACCTGACCGCGCAGGGCCGCAGCATGATCATGATCGTCCCGACCGTGAGCATGGCGGACATCCCTTCCATGGGCCAGACGGTGCATTTCAGCTTCATCGGCGCCGTCGCCCACGTCTTCAGCAAGGAGACGGGCGCGAACCTGGAGTTCTGAGGCGGACACCGGACGGTTCCGAAGCCCCCTGCGGGGGGCTTTTTGATTTCCGGGTCTCTTTTTGCGCTTCTCGCCGCCGATTTGCCGAATTTCCATTGACTTTGCAGCGGAAAAATTGTATTATATTAATGAAAAACATCGGCTAAATTTTTAACAATTTCCCAGGAGGACACTATGGATTTTGCACTCAGTCAGGAACATCTGATGGCCCGGGATCTTTTCCGCAGCTTCGCGGAAAACGAAGTCAAGCCCCTGGCCCAGGAAGTGGATGAGGAAGAACGTTTCCCGCTGGAGACCGTCGAAAAGATGGGCAAACTGGGATTCTTGGGCATTCCCATCCCGAAGCAGTACGGCGGCCAGGGCTGCGACTACCTGACCTATGCCATCTGCGTGGAAGAACTGGCGAAGGTCTGCGGGACCACCGCCGTCATCGTTTCCGCCCACACCTCCCTGTGCGAGATGCCCATTCTGCATTTTGGCACGGAAGAACAGAAGCAGAAATACTTAACGCCCCTGGCCAAGGGTGAAAAGCTCGGCGCCTTCGGTCTGACCGAACCCGGCGCGGGCACCGACGCCTCCGGCCAGCACACCAAAGCCGTGAAGGACGGCGACGAATACGTGCTGAACGGCTCCAAGGTCTTCATCACCAACGGTTACTATGCGGACACCTATGTGGTCTTCGCCATGACCGACAAGTCCCTGGGAAGCCGCGGCATCTCCGCCTTCATCGTGGAAAAGGGCACGCCCGGCTTCACCTTCGGCACCAAGGAAAAGAAAATGGGCATCCGCGGCAGCGCGACCTACGAGCTCGTCTTCACGGACTGCCGCATCCCCGCGGCAAACCTGCTGGGCAAGGAAGGCCAGGGCTACGGCATCGCCCTGCACACCTTAAACGGCGGCCGTATCGGCATCGCAGCGCAGGCGCTGGGCCTGGCGGCCGGCGCGCTGGACGTCTCCACGGCCTACGTCAAGACCCGCAAGCAGTTCGGCAAGACCCTGGACCGCTTCCAGAACACCCAGTTCACCCTGGCGGAAATGGCCGTCCGCACGGAAGCCGCCCGCCTGCTGGTGTACAAATCCGCCTGGGAGCATGACGCCGATCCGAAGAACGACGGCACCTGCTCTTCCATGGCCAAGCTCTACGCGGCCGAGACCGCATCCTACGTCACCAACCGCGCCGTCCAGCTTCACGGCGGTTACGGATACATTCGTGAGTACGACGTGGAGCGCATGATGCGCGACGCGAAGATCACGGAGATCTACGAGGGTACCTCCGAAGTCCAGCGGATGGTCATCTCCCATAACTTACTCAAATAACAAGGAGACCGAGCACATGAAAATCGTTGTTTGCATCAAGCAGGTACCCGATACCGCCGGCGGCGTGAAGTTCAATCCGGACGGCACCCTGGACCGTTCCGCCATGCTGGCGATCATGAACCCGGATGACAAGGCCGGCCTGGAAGCCGCCCTGCGTCTGAAGGATCAGTACGGCGCCGAAGTCACCGTGGTCACCATGGGTCTTCCCAAGGCCGACGCGATCCTGCGCGAAGCCATGGCCATGGGCGCCGACAAGGCCGTCCTGGTCACGGACCGCGTGCTGGGCGGCGCCGATACCTGGGCCACCTCCCAGACCCTGGCCGGCGCGCTGCGCGGCCTGGAATACGACCTGGTCATCACCGGCCGTCAGGCCATCGACGGCGATACCGCGCAGGTCGGTCCCCAGCTGTCCGTCCATCTGGGCCTCCCGCTGGTCAGCTACACCCAGAACCTGAAGATCGAAGACGGCTACGTGATCGCCGAGCGTCTGTTCGATGACCGCCATCACGTCCTGAAGGTCAAGATGCCCTGCCTCCTGACCGCGCTGTCCGAACTGAACGAGCCGCGTTACATGACCCCCGGCGGGATCTTCGACGCGTTCCAGAAAGAAGTGACCGTATGGGGCCGCAAGGACCTGGTGGACACCCTGGACTCCGACCTGGGCAAGGTGGGCTCCCCCACCCAGATCGCCAAGGCTTCCGACAAGGTCCGCAAAGGCGCCGGCACCCAGCATGTGGCGGAAGACGGCCGTGAAGGCGCCGCCTACATCCTGGAAAAACTCAAAGAAAAATTCATCATCTGAGGGGGAACACAGATATGGCTTTATCCGATTACAAGGGCGTATATGTATTTGCCCAGCAGACTGATAACAAAGTAGACGGCATCGCCCTGGAGCTGTTAGGCAAGGGCAAGGCGCTGGCGGCGGACCTGGGCACGGAAGTCGTGGCCATGCTGCTGGGCCATGAGATCGGCGACCAGGCCGACGTGCTGGCCGAATACGGCGCCGACCGGGTCGTGCTGGTGGACCATCCCTACCTGAAGGATTACATGACCGAGCCTTACACGCAGGCCATCTCCGCCATCATCCGCGAACTCAAGCCCGAGATCGTGCTCTTCGGCGCGACCGCCATCGGCCGCGACCTGGCCCCCTGCGTGGCGGCCACCGTGCACACCGGTCTGACCGCGGACTGCACCAAGCTGGACATCGGCGATTTCCCGATGAACCCGATCCCCGGCAAGGAGACCCTGCACAACCAGCTGCTGATGACCCGTCCCGCGTTCGGCGGCAACACCATCGCCACCATCGCCATTCCGGACTTCCGTCCGCAGATGGCCACGGTTCGTCCGGGCGTCATGCAGAAGATCGCTCCCATCGCGGACGCGAAGGCCAACGTGCTGAACTTCGACGCGCATCTGGAGAAGAACGACCGCTACGTGGAGATCCTGGACGTGGTCAAGAAAGTCAGCGACTACGTGGACATCCAGGACGCCAAGATCCTGATCTCCGGCGGCCGCGGCATGCAGAACAAGGAAAACTACGAAAAGTACCTGCGCCCGTTAGCCAACCTGCTGGGCGGCCAGGTCTCCTCTTCCCGCGCGGGCGTGGACGGCTTCGGCATCCCGAAGGAACTGCAGGTAGGCCAGACCGGCAAGACCGTGCGGCCTAAACTGTACATGGCCTGCGGCATTTCCGGTGCCATCCAGCACCTGGCCGGCATGGAGGAATCCGATCTGATCATCGCCATCAACAAGGACGAGACCGCCCCCATCTTCGACGTGGCGGACTACGGCATCGTGGGCGACCTGTTCCAGATCATTCCGCCTTTGACCCAGATGGTGGAACAGGAACTGGCGAAGAAGAAGGAAGTATGATTCCGGATCTTCCGCAAAAGGCCGGGGAAGGTTTCCTTCCCCGGTTTTTTAATAGCGGACTGAGGCAGATGCCCGCAGTCCCGTTCCTAATATTTGACTTTGCGTCCCTCCTGTGTTATATATGTTAGGAAGTTTTTTAATAATCATCATGAAGAAGGAGAAAGATATGAAAAAACTTCTGGCAATGCTGCTTTGCGCAGCGATGATCCTGAGCCTGACCGCCTGCGGCGACGGCTACAAGACGGACAAGAACGCGAAAGCGGAAGACATCTTTTCCGCCGCCGTTACGAATCTGTCCAACACCGTAAAGACGATGCTGGATAAGGACGCCGAGCCGGCTCCGTTCAGTTTCAAAATGACCGGCAGCGTTTCCGCCGCCCTCAAGATGCCCGCCGAAGCAGCTGCAGCGGCCGGGAACACCGATCTGTCCATTACGGCTTCCGGCGAAGCGAACGGTCTGGTCGACAACAAGAAAGGCGCTTCCGTAACGCTGAAGGCTGAAACGAACGCCATGAAGGTGCTGGGTTCCCTGTTCGGTCCCCTCATGCCCGCCGGCAAAGAGGCCGAAGACATGAAGATCGAAGCCGGCGCCTACGTCGACCTGGAATCCGGCAGGACCTATGTCCAGGATCCGGACACCAAGAGCTGGAGCTGGACTTCCTTCGATCCCAACGATCTCAAGAATGTGGATCTCAAGGAAGTTGAGAGCGCGACGCTGGACAAGGTCTTTGAGACCTATACCTTCACCGTGGAGAAGGAAGCCTACATTTTTGAGGGAACCGCCAAGGCGGAAGCCGTGAACACCGACGCGCTGGACAACGAGATGGTCTCTGAGATCAGCGGCATGATCAAGGATCTGAAGCCGGCTCTGAAGCTGACCGTCGATCCCGACAAGCGGATCACCGGCGCTGTCATGACCGTCAAGGATTACACGCTGGATCTGGGCGAGATGCTTGGCCTGTCCGCCGTGATCAGCGACCTTTCGCTGGATCTGGGCATCACCTACGGTCCCGTCAGCTACCAGCTGCCCGACGACGTGAAGAACGCGCCGGAGAAAGAAGACTGATCTGCGGACGCGATCCTGAAACTTCTGTGAAAAAGCCGGGGAAGACTTGCATCTTCCCCGGCTTTTTGCTACCATTCAACGGGGCGGACGTGAGCCGCCCGCAGCGAAAACACACCGGAGGGGGGCTCCCCTCGAAAGGATACGCTTATGGGCGGTTTCTTCAACAATCTGATGATGCGCTTCCGCCGCTTCATGCAGGGGCGCTACGGCATCGACAACCTCTCCCGCTTCCTGATGGCTTTTGCCCTGATCCTCTGGGCCGTCAACATCCTGTTCGGCTTCCGGAACGTGATCCTGTCCGTTCTGGTCGCGGTGCTTCTGGTCCTGGTCTACGTCCGCATGTTTTCCAAAAACATCCAGGCGCGGTACAATGAGAACACGCGCTATCTGATGCTCAAGGAAAAACTGCTGAACATCTTCCGGGGCAGGAAGGGAAGCGGTTCACAGAACGGCCGGAGCGGCGGCGCGTCCGGTCATGCGGCGGACACGGGGCACAAGATCTTCGCCTGCCCGGCGTGCCGGCAGCGGGTGCGCGTGCCGTCGGGCCGCGGGAAGATCGAGATCACCTGCCCCAAATGCGGCAATCATTTCAAGCGCCGCACGTAAGGAGTTCCCATGTTCGGCTATATCACCATCGCCAGGCCGGAGCTGAAGATCCGGGACGAGGAAAGCTACCGGGCTTTCTACTGCGGGCTGTGCCGCGCGCTTAAAAAGCGTCACGGCGTGACCGGCCAGAGCACGCTGTCCTACGACATGACCTTTGTGGTCCTGCTGCTCTCCGCCCTGTATGAACCGCCCACGGAGGCAGATTCCGTCTGGTGCCCCGTCCATCCCAAAGGGCGGCATGCCATCGTCCGGAACCGGTTCCTGGATTACGGCGCGGATATGAACCTCCTGCTGGCCTATTATAATCTGCGGGACGACTGGGCGGACGATAAAAAATTGAGTGCCAGGGCCCTCTCCGGCCTGATGAAGAAGCACGCGGAACAGGTCGTGCGGGACTATCCCCGTCAGGGGAAGGCCGTGCGGGACTACCTGGCCGCCGTCGCGGAGATCGAGCGGAAGGGCGGGACGGATCCGGACGCCCCGGCGAACGCCACCGGCGTCATGCTGGGCGAGCTGCTGGTGACGGAGGAGGACGTGTGGGCTCCCACGCTGCGGCAGATGGGCTTCTATCTGGGCAAATTCATCTACCTGATGGATGCGTACGAGGACCTGGAGGACGACCTGAAGTCCGGAAATTACAATCCTCTCTCCGGCTGGGGCGCGACGCGTGCCGCCGTGGCGGACCGGGTGCAGGAAGCCCTGACGCAGGTGCTCAGCGAGGCCACGCTGGCGTTCGAGCGGCTTCCCATCGTGGAAGGGGAGGATCTGCTGCGGAACATCCTGTACGCGGGCGTCTGGACGAAATTCGACGAAATTTCACGGAAAGATAAAGAAAACGCCGCCGCACGGGCGGAGGAAGGAGGCGACGGCCATGATGTATGACCCGTATGCCGTGCTGGGCGTCAAATACGACGCGACCGACGACGAGATCAAGAAAGCGTACCGCACGCTGAGCCGCCGCTACCATCCGGACGCCAATCTGAACAATCCCAACGCCGCGGAGGCGGAAGAAAAGTTCAAGATGGTGCAGCAGGCTTATGAGCAGATCATGAAGGACCGCGAGCAGGGCAAGCGCGGCGGGTATTCCGCATACGGGCCGGGCGGCAGCTACGGCAGCTCCGGCTACGGGTATCAGGATCCGCAGAGCAGCTACGGCTACGGATACCAGGATCCGCAGAGCAGTTACGGCTATGGCCCGTTCGGCTTCGGCTTCGGTCCTTTTGGCTTCGGCGGGACCGCGTATCAGCAGCGGAATCCCGCGTATGAGGGATACACGGAGGAAGAAGTCCAGCACCTGCAGTCGGCGGTCAATTACATCAACGCCGGCCATTACCAGGAAGCCTGGAACCTGCTCAGCAGCTTTGAGAACCACGGCGCCTACTGGTATTTCCTGGCCGCCGCCGCCAACAGCGGCCTGGGCAACAACATCAAGGCCACTGAATTCGCCCGCACGGCCGTCCAGATGGATCCGACCAACTACGAATACAACGCGCTCCTGCAGCAGCTCCAGGGCGGCGGCCGCTGGTATGAAGGCCAGAGCTCCGGCTACGGCCGCAGCGCCGGCGGCTCCCTCTGCCGCAGCATCGGCACCTATATCCTCTGCAGCACCTTCTGCTGCGGCGGGGGCGGGGGCTGCAGCCGCATGATGTGCTGCTACTGAGCCTGACTCCCCCATAATCAAAAAACCTGACAAGGGGACGCGAACTTTGTCAGGCTTTTTGTGACAGAGGGACGGTTCCTTTGTCACCTTCCGTGAACACATGAAAGAATTCATCCGCATCGTCAAATTTGTATGCTTTTCCGTCAGCGCCGGTCTGATCGAGATCGGCTCTTTTGCGCTGTTCAACGAACTGCTGCACTGGCCCTACTGGCTCAGCTATATGATCGCGCTGATCCTGTCCGTGCTGTGGAATTTCACACTGAATCGCAAATTCACGTTCAAATCCGCCGCCAACGTACCGGCCGCCATGCTGAAAGTCGCGGCATATTACGCGGTCTTCACGCCCCTCTCCTCCTGGCTGGAGCACGTCTACACCATGCAGTGGGGCTGGAACGAGTATCTGGCGACGTTTGCGAACATGGCGCTGAACCTGGTCACGGAGTTCCTGTATCAGCGGTTTTTCGTATTTGGGAAGAGTCTGGATACGCAGGAGAAAAGATGACAAAGGGACTGTTCTTTTGTCATCCGGACTAAAAAAGCAGGAGCTGAAGATACATCAGTTCCTGCTTTTTCTTATATTCACTGAAGATGTTACGGCTTGGCCGCTTTCTCCCGGGTCCGGGCATCCGCTTCCCCGATCTGGATCTTGCCGTCATGGTACTCGACGATCACCCGGAATTCATCGTTTCCGCCCCGGATCCGACAGATCTTCGGCGAGTTCACACCATGGAAGCTTTTATCGCCGTCCGCGATCACTTCCCCTTTCCAGAACAAGCGGATCCAGAGGCTTTGCAGAAAACTGACGTTTTTGACGGTGATCAGATAGGTGTCCTCTTCCGTCGTCTGAATAAACGGCTGCTCCAGGGACTCGATAAAGCGAATGACAGGGATCCGGAATGCACCGACTTTCGCACCAGCCTGCGTGAAAGAATAGATCAGGATGATCCCCAGGATGACTGACAACAGTATGATGATCCTTTTTCTGCGCATGTTCCGTTTCCTCCCGGGACTTCCCGCACTAATGCCGTGAACCTTGTTCCTGTAAAACATCTTACAATACGGCGGGACTACTGTCAAGCAATACTTTATTTTTTATGTGCTTGTATTTTTGTGCATATTCTGGTATACTGGATCTGAATCCATGGAAAGCCGGTGCCGAATGTCTCCCTATAACCCGAATTACTTCCGAAAAGGTCTTCTGCCGCTGATCCTTCTCCGTCTGCTGAAGGAGAAGGACATGTACGGCTATGAACTGATCAAGACGATCGCCGAACGGACGGACGGCATCCTTGCCGTGAAGGAAGGCGCCATGTATCCGGTCCTGTATCAGATGCTGGAAGCGGGACAGGTCACCGAATATCGCGTCCCCCACAAGAAAAGGATGACTCATATCTACTATCATCTGGAACCCGCCGGGGAAGCGCAGCTGGAGGAACTGATCCGGGAATACCGGAGCGTGACCGGCGCCATGATGAGGCTGCTGGGTCTTCCGGACAAAGGACCGGCCCTCGTCTCTCCGGATAATGCGGCGATACCGAAGGAGGACTGAAAATGAACGGGATCCCGAAATACATTCGGAAGGTGTATTCCCTTCTGATCTGCCCCGAAAAAGAAAAGAATTATTATCTGTCCATGATCAAGAACAGCATGGATCCCAAAACGGAGCCCTGCGATTATGCGAGCGTGGTCAAAAAGCTGGGGACGCCGGAAGAGTGGGTGATGACCCGCCTGGATTTTTCAGATCCGAAATGGCAGGCGCGGGTGCTGCGGAAGGTCCGGAATCAGAAGCGCGCCCTGATGGCGATCGGGATCGGGGCGTTCTGTGCGATCGTGCTGTATGTATTGGGGCGCTTCTTTATGGGAATATTTTAGGCACGCCGTGCCACCACACTGACCCAGTCGTTCAAAGGAACGGTCTCGACAAATTCCCAGGCGGGATTGGCGCGGAAAGCGGCTTCGACGGCCTGCTGATGCTCTTTGTAAATGCCGGAGGTGATGAAGATCCCTCCGGTTTTTACGTACCGGTCCGCCGCGCCGGGGGCGGCCAGGGCGATGATGACCGGAGCCAGGATGTTGCAGAGGACGAGATCGAAGCGGCCGGAGACGAGGGCGGGGTCTGAAAGAATATTTCCTTCCCTAAAATAAAATCTGTCACCTGAAACGCCGTTCAGCGATAAATTTTCCTCAATCACGTGACTGCAGGCCGGGTCAAGTTCCGTGGCGGTCACGGACGACGCGCCATATTGCAGCGCCGCCAGCCCCAGGATGCCGCTTCCGCAGCCAATGTCCAGAACCATCTCTCCGCCGCGCATCCACTTCTTTAAGCCGTCCAGGCACAGACGCGTGGATTCATGCGTCCCGCTTCCGAAAGCGGTGCCCGGATCCAGACGGATCAGTTTGACGGTGCCGGTGGAAACGGCATCCGCATGTTCCTCCGGGACGGTCTCCCAGACGGGAAGGATCAGCAGATCGTTCACCAGCAGCGGCTGGTAATACTGTTTCCACGTGTCGCGCCAGTCCTCCTCCCGGCTGACGCCGCTCTCCAGGCGGAGAGGCTTGCCGGGGAAGCGTCGGGCCCAGTTTTTCCGCAGCTGCCGCAGCAGAGCCTGCTCTTCCTCCGGGGACCAGAGGCGGTCATGTATGGTGTAGGAATCGTCCGTGGCGTCGCCGCTCTGGGGCGTGGCATCCCCATCGCCGCCGGTCACGCGCAGGTAGAAGCTGATCTTCGGCTCCGCGGCCGCGGGCAATTCGTCCGGCGCGAGCTCCGGCGAGAGATCCACGAACATCCGGCCGAGTTCCTCCTCGGTGGGGATCAGGCCGTCCTCGATCTCCACGCCCTCGATCCCGAGCGAATACAGAAGGGCCGTGACAGCATCCTCCTGAGAAGGATCAATGATGATCGAATATTTATGCCAGTCCATGAAGCTCCTTTCCGGATAAATAAGTCCATTTGGGGACGGTTCCTAAATGGCAGTGCCAGGAAAGAACCGTCCCCAAGTGGCCCTGTTTTGAGGTCATGACAGATTCTCCGCGATCTGCACCAGTTTCCGCAGACGGTGGTTCACGCCTGATTTGCCGACCGGCGGATCCAGCAGTTCCCCGAGTTCCTTGAGAGGCAGGTCCGGATTTTCCAGACGCAGGCGGGCCATGTCCTGCAGAGGGCGGGGGAGCATCTCCAGTCCGGCCTTCTCCTGGATGGTCCTGATCGCGCGGATCTGGTTCTCCCCGGCCTGCGAGACCTTGGCGGAATTGGCCAGGTCGCAGTTGACCTGACGGTTCACCCGGCCCTGAAGGCTGCGGTAGGCGCGCGCGTTCTCCCACTGGAGCGTGCTCTGGAACGCCCCCATCAGGCTGAGGACGGAGGAGATCGCTTCGCTGCTCTTGATGTAGACCAGGTTTTTGCCTTTGCGGAGAGTTGCCCGGGCCGGCAAGTCCCAGTCTTTCAGCAGCGCGGCCAGTTCCTGCGCGCGGGCTTCGCTCGTGGTCACCACTTCCCAGTGGTAGGCCCCCTCCGGGTCGCTAACGTAGCCGCCCGCCAGAAAGGCCCCGCGCAGAAAAGCGCGGCGGCAGGCCTCGTTTTTCAGCATGCCTTCCGGCGCCGGCAGGCCCTCTTCGCGCAGGACGCCGCGGCGGTTCATGAAGCCGAGTTCCTGCAGCAGGCGGACCGCAGCGCGGTGATCTTCCAGGGTGACCGTATAGACCGGGGAGCCGCCGTGCACCGTGAAAACGCTGCTCATCAGATCGCAGCCGCTGAGCGCACGCATCAAAAAATCCCCCCGCCGCACGGCGGGAAGATTTTCGCTCTGGATCATCAGGCCCAGGGAACCGTCCTCCTTCACGTCCAGATCCCCGATCCCGGCCGCTAAAGCGTGGAGTTCCGCCAGCCGCTGGCTCCGCGGCTTCAGCAGGACGCGGCTTAAGATCTCCTTGGTCTCTCCGGAAAACGAACCGGCCATCAGAAATCCCCCCAGAGCCGGACTTCGCGTTCCAAACGGACGCCGCTGTTCTCCCATACACGACGCGATACCTCTTCGCAGAGCGCATACACGTCGCGTGCCGTCGCATTGCCCGTATTGATCACGAATCCGGCGTGTTTTTCCGACACCTGCGCGCCGCCGACCGTAAAGCCCTTGAGCCCGGCTTCCTCGATCAGCTGCCCCGCGAAATGTCCTTCCGGCCGCTTGAACGTGCTGCCCGCGCTGGGATATTCCAGCGGCTGCTTCTCACGCCGCTTTTCCCCGAGTTCGCGCATCTTCTCTTCGATGGCCTCCCGCTCCCCGGGTGCCAGCCGCAGCACCGCCGACAGGATGATGTCGTCGCTGCCTTCCATCCGGCTGTGCCGGTAGCCGAAATCCATCTCCCCGCAGGAAAGTTCCCTGATTTTCCCGTCCGCGTCCATCAGCCGGACGCTTTCGACGATGTCCTTCATCTCCCCGCCGTACGCGCCCGCGTTCATGGTCAGCGCGCCGCCCAGCGTGCCGGGAATGCCGTGGGCGAATTCCAGACCGGTAAGCGACCGTTCGGCCGCCGCTTTGGCCAGGTTCCGCAGCAGGCTCCCGGCCAGGGAAAACAGACGGCCGCCGTCAAAGCGCCAGCCGCACAGGGTCGTCATGTCGAAGACGACGCCGCGCAGGCCGGCGTCGCTCACCAGCAGGTTGGTCCCCTTGCCCAGGATATGGCGCGGCAATTCATAGGCCCGGCACAGCTCAAGGCCGATGGCCAGCGCTTCCTCGCTGTACGGGCGCACGAAGACCTGCGCGTTCCCGCCGATATGAAAACTGGTGTGCTCCCGCATGGGCTCGCTCAGAACGATCTCCACCTCGTCGGTCGCCACCGTATAATCTTCTGCGAAACACAGGATGTCTCCCGCCATTTCTCCCTCCTACTTCTGAGCTCTGTCGCGCGCCATTTTCTCCATGATCCGCCGCTCCAGCTCCTTGCCGGCGTCGTAGCCCATCCGCTTCTGGCGGAAATTTACCGCTGCGGTCTCCACGATGACGGCCGTGTTGCGGCCGGGGCTTAAGGGGATCGTGTAGCAGGTCAGCCGGTTGCCCAGGTATTCCACGTATTCTTCCTTCATGTTCAGGCGGGTGAAGGTCTTGCCCTGGTCCCAGGCTTCCAGGCGGATCGCCATGCTGATCTGTTTTTCGTCCTCCACGCATTCCACGCCGTAGAGGGCTTTGACGTCGATGGCGCCGATGCCGCGGAGCTCCATGAGGTAGCGCGTCACGTCCGGGGCGCGGCCGACCAGTTCCTGTTCGCTGTAGCGCCGGATCTCGACCACGTCGTCCGCCACCAGGCGGTGTCCGCGTTTGACCAGCGCCAGCGCAGCCTCGCTCTTGCCGATGCCGGAGTTGCCCAGGATCAGCACGCCCTCGCCGAACACGTCCACCAGGACGCCGTGGATGGCCACCATGGGTGCCAGCGAGATCTCCAGCTGCCGCAGCAGGCGCGCCTCGAACACGGAAGTCGGCAGCGTAGTGCTGAGCAGCGGGATGCGGCGCCGGAGCGCCATGCTCATCACGTCTTCGCGCGGCCGGTAGTCACGCGTGAAGATCAGGCAGGGGATCTGCTGGTCCAGCAGGCGTTCAAAGGCAATGATCCGCTCTTTTTCCGGCAGCGAGCCCACGTATTCGAACTCCACCATGCCCACGATCTGGATGCGTGTGGGATCGAAATGCTTCATGAACCCCGTCAGCTGCAGCGCCGGCCGGTTCAGCTCCGGGTTATGGATCTCGACGTCCTTCAGCGGGATCTCCGGAGTCAGATTGAGCAGGTTCAGTTTCTCGGATAATTCCTGTAAAGTAATTCCACTCATGGCGTCACCGTCTCATTTGCAAATTTATAGTTGTATTGTAGCGATTTTCCGTGTCCCATGCAAGCAGTCTTTTGCCGAAGCGCGGGCCCGGGCCGGCCTCTTTCAGTCTCCCGGATGCCCCCTCCTTCCGTTTCATCCGCAGCCGGCCATCTGACAAAGGAACCGTCCCCCTGTCAGGTCTCCGGGACTTCGCCGCCGTGGAAGAAGGCGTAGACGGCGCGGGCGGAGGGGGCGTTCATGCCGGGGACGGCCTTGAGGGAGGCGTAGTCCGCGGTGCGGATGGAGTCGATGTCCGGGAGGGCGGCCAGAAGGGCGCGGCGGCGGGCGGGGCCGACGCCGGGGATGTCGTCCAGGATCGAATGGACCTGGCTCTTGCCGCGCAGGGAGC
Organism: Lachnospiraceae bacterium; assembly: GCA_017428105.1. Lineage (GTDB taxonomy): Bacteria > Bacillota > Clostridia > Lachnospirales > Lachnospiraceae > UBA6987. Next base: position 54,127 of record JAFRRM010000016.1, read on the forward strand.
GGTGATATTCGATGGCGAAGCGGTGCGTTTCGTCCTGGATGCGGGTGATCAGTTTGAAGATCTCGCTCTTCGTGTCGATGGGCAGCTCCCGGTCCTCAAAATATAGGCCGCGCGTCCTGTGACGGTCATCCTTCACCATGCCGCACACGGGCACGCGCAGGCCCAGCCGCGCCAGCACTTCCAGCGCCGCGTGCACCTGTCCTTTCCCGCCGTCCATCAGGATCAGGTCCGGGAAGCGCAGGAACGAATCCGCGGCGTCGTAACCGATGCTCTCGCGCACCATACCCTGTTCCTTCAGTCCGTGCGTGAAGCGACGAAAAAGCACTTCCGTCAGCGACGCCGTGTCGTTGTTGCCTTCCACGAAGCGGATGCGGAATTTCCGGTAATCATTCTTTTTCGGGCGGCCGTCCTCATACACCACCATGGACCCCACGGTGGCAAAGCCGCTGATATGCGAAATGTCGTACGCCTCGATGCGCCGCAGTTCCGTCATGCCGAGCAGTTCCTGCAGGCCCTTCAAGGCGCCGACGCTGCGTTCTTCCTCGCGCTTTGCCTGCGTCTGAAGCCGCTCCAGCTCCCGCACCGCGTTCTCCGCCGCCAGATCCAGCAGGCCGCGTTTTTCGCCCCGCTGCGGGACGCGCACCGTGACCTTCCGGCCTGCGCGGCTGCTCAGGACCGCTTCCAGCAGTTCCCGGTCCTCGGGCTCGGTCTCCACCAGGATCTCCCGGGGCAGGAACGGCGTCCCGCTGTAGAACTGGCGGATCACCTGCGAAAGCAGGGCGGCCGGCTCCTCTTCCATCACTTCGATGCGGCTGTGGTCCCGGCCGATCATCCGTCCGTTCCGGATGAAGAAGATCTCCGCGATCCCCTCGCCGTCCTTTACCGCCAGCGCCAGGATGTCGCGGTCCTCGCCGCCGGCTTCCGAGATCTTCTGCTTCTCCGCCAGCACCTTCACGTCCTGCATCAGGTCGCGGTACCGCGCGGCCTCTTCAAAATCCAGCCGTTCCGCCGCCTCCTGCATTTTTTCCTTCAGATACGCCAGCGCCGGCCGGTAATCACCTTTCAGGAACCGCCGCGCCTTTTCCACGCTCACGCCGTATTCCTCCGGACTGATCCCGTCCTTCAGGCACGGGGCGGGGCAGCGGCCCATCTGATACTGCAGGCAGGGGCGTTCCTTCCCCTGGTCCTCCGGGAGCCGCCGGCTGCAGGTCCTGAGCCGGAAGATGGTCTCCATGAGGCGCACGGCTTCCCGCACCGCCGTCACGTTGGTGAACGGCCCGAAGTACTCGTTTTTATCGCGCTTTAAGCGCCGGCTCAGGAACACGCGCGGGTAGGTTTCGGACGTGAGGCAGACGTACGGATACGTCTTGTCGTCCATCAGCAGCGTATTGTACGGCGGGCGGTGCTCCTTGATCAGATTGCATTCCAGGATCAGCGCCTCGGTCTCCGAACTGACGGTGATGGTCTCGAACCAGGCGATCTCCCCGATCATTTTGATGATCTGCGGGCCCCGGTTCACAGTCTTGGCAAAATACGACTTGACGCGGTTTTTCAGACTGGTGGCTTTTCCCACGTAAAGGATGCGCCCCTCCTCATCGTGCATCAGATACACGCCCGGGGCGTCCGGCAGTTTTTTCAGTTCGTCTTTGATGGAAAAGCTCATGGCCGAATTATAGCATATTTTTGTGGTTTTTCACAAGAAGATGTGGTAGAGTAATAATCGGTATGAAACTGATACTGTCTTATTTGGGTAAGTTAAAAGGCAGACTGGCCGCCGCGATGACGCTGAAATTCCTCGCGGCCATGTTTGAGTTGCTCCTGCCCCGCATCCTGACCCATATCATCGACGAGATCGTGCCCACCGGGCAGGTCCGCTCCGTCGTGCTCTGGGGTCTGGCAATGATCCTCGTCGCAGCCCTGACCGCCGGCCTCAACATCCTGGCCAACCGCGCCGCCGTGCGCAACGCCAAGGAAGTCGCGTATGCGGTCCGCCAGGATCTGTTCGAGAAGACCGCCCGTCTTTCCGGCACGCGTTTCGACCTCTTCACCCTTCCGTCCCTCACCAGCCGCATGACCAGCGACAGCTACAATATCCAGCAGTTCGCCCAGACCCTGCAGGCGATGTGCGTGCGCGCCCCGTTCCTGATGCTGGGCGGCATCCTCATGATGTTCAGCATGGACGTCGTGCTGGCCTCCATCCTGGTCGCCATCATCATCCCGCTGGGCCTTTTCATTTTCTTCGTTTCCCGCAAGGGCATCCCGCTGTTCAACGTCGTCCAGGAAAAGCTGGACAGGGTCGTCCGCATCATGCGGGAAAACATCACCGGCATCCGCGTGGTGAAGGCGCTGTCCAAAAAGGAATACGAGAAACGGCGCTTCGATGAAGCCAATGAAGAGATGTACCGCAGCAACACCCGCGCCTCCACCGTGATGGCGCTGCCCGGCCCGGTGATGAACCTCTGCCTGAACGCGGGGCTGGCGCTGGTGGTCTACGTGGGCGCCTCGCGCGTCAATACCGGTGCCATGAAACCCGGCGTCATCCTGGGCAGCCTGACGTATTTCAACACGATCCTGATGAGCGTGATGGCGCTCAACCGGATCTTCATCATGCTGAGCAAGGCCTCCGCTTCCGCGAACCGTATCGCCGACGTGCTGGCCTCGCCCGAGGACCAGCCCGTGCTGAGCCCGGAAGAATGCCGGCAGCCCGCCGGGGACGAACTGATCCGCATGGAGCACGTGCGCTTCCGCTATCAGGAGGCGCAGGAAGAGATCCGCGACGGCGAGCAGGCGCTGGCGCTGGACGACATCAGTTTTACCGTGAAAGAAGGCGAGAGCCTGGGCATCATCGGCCCGACCGGCGCCGGCAAATCCACCGTCCTGCAGCTGCTGATGCGCTTCTATGACGTGAAGGACGGCGGCGTGTTCATCGCCGGCCGCGACGTGCGCGGCTATGAGCCGGACGAGCTGCGGAGCCAGTTCGGCGTCGTCTTCCAGAACGACATGGTCTTCAACGACACGCTGTTCAGCAACGTGGACTTCGGCCGCAGCCTGACCACGGAGCAGGTCGACGCGGCGGTGAAAGACGCGATGGCCGCGGATTTCGTGTACGGCCTGAAAGGCGGTCTGGATTTCGTCGCGGACATCAAGGGCGCCAACCTCTCCGGCGGCCAGAAGCAGCGTCTCCTGATCGCCCGCAGTCTCGCCGCCCGCCCCCGCATCCTGATCCTGGACGATTCCTCGTCCGCCCTGGATTACCGCACGGACGCCCAGCTGCGCAAAACCTTAAGCGAGCGGTATCGGGACTCCACCCTGATCATGATCGCCCAGCGCGTCAGCTCCATCCGCCACCTCACCAATATCCTCGTCCTGCGCGACGGGGAATGCATCGGCTACGGCCCTCATGAAGAGCTCATGAAGACCTGCCCCTACTACCGCGACATCTGCAACGCCCAGATGGGCGCCCTGGAATGACGGGCCGATAAAGCATCGGCCCGTCATTCCTTTAATCTATTTCTTCCTGCACCTGATAGATCACGGTTTCCTTTTCCCAGATGATCATATAATAGATCTTTCCGTCCCGGCAGTACTTTACGGCATGGGGACAATGCCTGATCATGTCCGGGTCACTGACGTTCAGACACCAGAGAAGCTCTCCCTGAGGAGAATATTTGCGCAGTGTACTTTCCCCCTCTTTCCCGATTAAATGCGAATCCCAGATTTCAGCATAGAGATTGTCTTGCATGTCTACATAGATTGGAAACACATATTTAAAACTAAACCCATCTTTGCCGAAAATCCATGTTGTAGTTCCGCTGCTGACCACGCCGTTCGTTCCGTCCCTTTGAAATCCTTTATCTGTCGGAATAACTTTGTCTCCGGACAGATTCAGACAGGAATTGCAATTGCTCGTGTCAGGCTTCAGGCTTAACCAATCAATAATAATTAGCTGTCCGTCTATCCAAAGCATGCTGTCAAAACAAACATGGTTTGGATCAGGATCATAATATGGAATGGCCTTTCTTTCTCCAGTTTCCAAGTCGACTTGATAGAGCATATTATCATCGGCTGTATCCAGATCTTCGATTCCATTTACAAAGTAGAAATACTCTTCGTCGATTTCAATATACCAGGGTTCATCGCCAGGCTCCATAAAATATTTTCTGACACACTTTCCATCCTGATATAGTTTTATATATCTGCCGATATTATCCAGAATGATAAACCTTGTTTCATCCAAGGCTGCAAAACCGCAGGGCTCCAGAATGTCGCTTCCGGTATCCAGTTCTCTCAGGTGGATCGCATCACCATCGGCAAGTGCAGGGTAGAAAAACACTTCATTGGGAACACGGAGAACTTCCTTAACTGTCGGAGGAGGCAGCAGCGGTTCCGCATAGGGATCGCTGATGAGGTTGATCACAGGATTATCGTTCGCAGTGGTATGCGGAGCCGTTAGTTCTTCTGTACTTGTATCCGCTTCCGTTGGAACAGAGACCGGCAGTTCTTTCGTTATCGGCGTCCGCTTCCTTTCTTTGTCGAACTCCGCAGCTTCTGACGAGATGGCAGTTGAAGCCGAATCAGGTTCCGAAGAATTCTGCGGCGTGTTTTCGGATTCTGCTGCTGCAGCTCTTGTCATATCAGGAGTACTGTCCGCTTCCCGGGCCTCCCCGGAAGCAAGGGCGTGTTCCGTTGTTTGTTTTTCGTTATTTGCACACGCGGAGAACAGACATAGTATACTCATCAGAATCAGCATCAATATCTTCTTCATAGAAACCATCTCCTTATTTATTCTCCGACAGGGTGACCTGTCCAGTCCGGTGAATACGGTGACACAGCTCCGCACCCTGTGCAATTGCCTGTTCCCGATGCGAAAGTATGCCTCTCACGGATCTGCTTTCCGCATATGGAGCATGTTTTGGTGTGTGTTGTGGCAGTAATAGCAGAATATTTAAAAGCATGGCTGTCAGTTCCCGCATAGTTCCTTTAATCTATTTCTTCCTGTACCTGATAAATCACAGTTTCTTTTTCCCAGATGATCATAAAATAGATCTTTCCGTCCCGGCAGTATTTTACGGCATGGGGACAATGTCGGATCATGTCCGGGTCACTGACGTTCAGACACCAGAGAAGTTCTCCCTGAGGAGAATATTTGCGGAGTGTATGTTCTCCCTCTTTAAAAAGCCTTTTTGTATCCCAGATCATAGCATAGAGATTATCCTGCCTGTCTATATAGATCGGAAACAAACGCTTAAATTTAAACGCCTTTTGATCGAAAACCCATGTTGTGGTTCCGCTGCTTACCACACCGTTCAGTCTGTCCATTTGGAAACCTTTTTCTGTCGGAACCACTTTATCTCTGGCTGGATTCAAACAAGAGTTGGTATTGTCAGGCTTCAGGCTATAGCAATCAAAGATAGTTAGCTGTCCATCTATCCAAAGCATGCTGTCAATTTGTAAACGTTCCGGGTCAGGTTCATAAAATGGGATGCCCCTTCTTTCTCCTGTTTCCAAGTCGACTTGATAAAGCATATTATCATCAGCAGTATCCAGATCCTCGACATAATTAACAAAGTAGAAATACTCCTCATCGATTTCAATATAATTAGGACAATCATCGGGGTCCATAAAATAGCTTCTGACACACTTCCCATCCTGGTATAGTTTTATATATCTGCCGATATTATCCAGAATGATAAACCTTGTTTCATCCAGAGCCGCAAACCCGCGAGGCTCCAGGATACCACTTCCGGTGTCCAGTTCTCTCAGGTGAATAGCGTCATCATCGGCAAGCGCCGGATAGAGAAATACTTCATTCGGCAGCCGGAGGACTTCCTTTGTTTCCGGCGGCGGCATCAGAGGCTCCGCATAGGGATCGTCGAGGATAACCAGATTCTTTTCGGGAATGGGGTCCGGATCCGTTGGCACTTCTGTGCTTGTTTCCGGTTCCTGCGATGAGAAAGTGGGTGTCTGATCTTCCGTATTCGTTATAGGTTCTGTGGCTTCTGACATGGCAGCACTCGGAGACGAAGCCGGTTCCGAAGTGTTCTGCGGAGGATTTGCAGATTCTTCCGTCACAGCTACAGTTTTGTCGGCAGCATTGCTGCTGTCCCCTGCCTCCCGGGAGGCAGGGGGATTATCACTTGTTTGGTTTTCGTTCTTTGCACATGCGGAAAGCAGGCATGTTATGCTGATCATCATGAGGATCAATAACTTCTTCATAGAGTAAGCCTCCTCGTATTTATTCTCCAACAGGTGGATCCACCCAATCCGGAGAATAAGGTGACGCAGCTCCGCACTGCGTGCAATTGCCGGTTCCCGATGCGAAAGTGTGTCTCTCCCGGATTTGCTTTCCACATACGGAGCATGTTTTAGTATGCGTTGTAGTAGTAATATCAGAGTACTTAAAAGTGTGATTATCAGTTCTCGTGTAGTCACAGAGGCTGCAATGCCTGGTGTGTTTTGTATCCGTAGATGACGTGACCGAGAACTGATGTGCTTCCACCCGGATCAATTGTCCGCATTTGCTGCAGACAACGTTATGCTCCGCTGCGGTACTCTGTTGATAGGTGCCGCTGTGCTGACATGAAGTAAACCAGTGTTTCGGACGGCGGTATATATAGTCGTCACCCAGGGAAGAGGCTGTTACAGTTCTGGTGACCACCTTTCCATCATTACTATTGTATTTCACTTTTCCTTCGCTATCAAGTTTACTATTACTGGCCTTACTCTCAATGGTTTTGAACGAGCTACCGTTGGTTTCCCATTTTAGAAACAACATCATGTGCCCGTTTTTAACCACCATATCCATCGGCTGCAAATCACTAAAGCTGATTTCCGGATAATATACGTCTGCTCGTGGATCACTATAAAAGCTGATCGTCCCCACCTTATTGTCAAGCCCGTAAGCTGCGCTTACAAATCCGGAGCAATCAATCCCAATAGTATCCCCAATAATGGTAGTTGTGCAATTTCCAGTTGTGTTTTTTCTCTGACCCACACAATCAACGAATGGATACAGTGTCTCTCCTACATTTCCATTCATCCCGTTCCAGCAATATGGGATTCCGGTGAATACATCTCCTGCCTTCGCATTTGCCAGATAAGCGGGACGGCTGTATATATCTCTCCCCAGAGCAGAATCACGCGCATACTTCCCATTCTTTCCGCTCCAACTGCGGAAAGTCCATTTCTGATCTCTCATTGTCTTCGCGCTTTTAAGAACATCTGCTCTTGAACGCGTGACGGGCATAGGCTGGATTTCGTTATCCCAGGGCCCCCTCGTTTCATTTGATTCATTAGGATTTGCCCCCTGTGTGGTTCGTACCTCGGGTACATGAGGGATTTCCGGTTCCGGAAGAGTTCCCAGCAGCGAATTATCCAAAGAATATACCGTTGTATATGGCTCATAAACAGCCATCATGTAGAGGCGGCCGTCATCTCCCAGCCGGACATCATGATACGGAAATTCAAACCGGTTTGTGATATCGATGCTGATATAAGCCGTCAGATTCCCGCTTGGATCATATTTGCGAATCGTATAGATCTCCGGATCTGCGGTGCTCAGGCTAAAGTCAAACACCCGTAAGTATAGGTTTCCTTCCTTATCGACACCAACTACATCAATGGCACCGCTGTTGTTTAAAAACCATTCGTTGTCTTCTCTTACGACATGAAGGACACATTGCCCGTTCGACTCAAGGGTTTCGCGATGCGTACTCAGATTGGTTTTAGTCAAGCTGCCATCTGCAGGATCAAAACAATAGTTGCCCATTTGTTCTGAAATCAATACCAGACGGTCTCCTTCAAAAACCAGGTCAGTAATGTATTCTCCTATGTTCTCAACGGAATACAAATAGCGAGTCTGACTGTAATCGTTTAAGTCGATTCGGATCAGGCCTTCTTTCCCTGCAACATAGGCATACCGCTCATTTGCAGCCAGGAAGCCACCGTCATACAGGTCATCTGCGTCAAGTTCAATGGTCGCCACATGCTTGCCGTTTTGGAAGCGCTTCACGTATCCCATCCAGGCTTCGAGGACAAGAATGTCATTTTCCGTGATTATGGCAAAAGAATCCGGCCCCAGATTTCCTGTTACGTGTTTATGGAGACGGAAACCATCTTCTGATTCTTCGTCGTTTTTGTTGGGAACTTGCAGAATTGTTTTGGCAATCATTGCTTCTCCGTGTTCCTGTCTATTTGACAGAGTTTCTGCCTGAACAGGACTAAGACTAGTCCCCAAAAGGAGAATGATCAGCATCCATATGCAATTTTTTTTCATAATACCTTCCTTCTTTCTAAGATTGTGATATTTGGATGATTAATCTGTGATTTGCGTTGTCTACATATTTTGTAAAGTGTTCTCACATCCTTTCTGCCTTGTTATTTACCGCTATTTCTGCCGTATGTTTTCTTTTTTCTCATAAAGTGTACTCGTTTTGCTCTTGAAAAGGAAGAACATAAAGTGTAATATGTATTACGAAAAACGCAATGCGGAGGAATGCATGGATTCAAAAATGATTGAAACTTTTCTGGCTTCCGCCAATCAGGGGAGTTTTACCAAAGCAGGTGAGATCCTTTCCTTGACGCCGCCGAATGTTATGCGTCAGGTCAATTTGCTGGAAGAGGAAATAGGTGTGCCGCTGCTAATTCGAAACTCCAAGGGGGTCGAACTGACGGTGGCGGGAAGAGTATTTTACCGCGAATCGCAGGACCTGCTACGGCGGTCTTCCATCGCGGCAGCGCGGACGCGTCGGGCTTCGGCTGTGGCTAAAAAGGCCGTCCGCCTGGGTGTTTCAGCCATGAATCCGATGCAGGAGTTCAATCGGATCTGGCGCTGTGCACCAAGACGAGACGAGTTTGCTCTGTCCCTGATCAACCTGCCGACTGACGTCAATGAGACCGTATCCGCGGAGCGGGGCGATTTCCGGGAAACGGATGTTGTGTTCTGTTCTGGCCCAGTGATTGATCGTTTCACAGAAATCGAATTCTTTCCGCTATGTTCTTATCCGTTGATTTGTGCAGTCCCTGCGGGTCATCCGCTGGCGCAGAAAGAAAAAATCTTGTTGTCGGACCTTAAGGGAGAAACAGTCCTGTTTCCGTCCCGGAGCAATAGCAGGCTCTGTCTGGAATTCAACCGGAATATCGTGGCGTACGGTCTTGATATCCGGGTCGAGACCCCGCAGATCTTTTACGACCAGCAGGTCTTCAATTACTGCGCGGAAAACGGTGTGCTGCTGATCTCTCTCCCCTGTTGGAACGAAGTTCATCCGGGCCTGATCGGCCGTCCGGTGGACTGGGGGCGGGATTGGGCCCTTTCTTATGGCCTGACCTGGCGAACGGATAAAAAAGGGGTGACGGCAGACTTTATCCGGGCATTGCAGGAAGGGATGGAGGTCGTCGGGCTATAAAAAACCATCTTGTCTTCCTGTGCCCAGATGGTGTATGATACAAAAAGAAACTAATGATGACTGGTGTGGGAGAACAGAACGTTTCGGGGCTGTAAAAAACGATTGCTCATATTTTTCATAGCCCCGCAGATCAAGGACATTGCAAGGAGAGACCGCCTCATGCCTCCGGGAGGACAGCCCAGAAACGGGAAACTGGAAAAGCCCAAGGACGTCAGGAACGCCTTAAAGCGCATCCTCTCTTATTTGCTGCGCTATAAATGGTTCCTGGCCGTCCTGGTCGTCCTGACGCTGCTCTCCAACCTGGGCAACCTGATGGGGCCGCGCCTGGCGGGCAAGGCCATCCACGAGGCGGAGGCCGGCATCGGGCAGATCAACTTTGAGCGGGTGGGACACTACGCCCTCGCGATGCTGCTCGTCTACGCGGCCAGCGGCCTGATCTCCCTGACCGTCAACATCTCCATGATGCGCATCAGCCGCCGCGTGGCCTACGACATGCGGAAGGACGTGTTCAAGAAGCTCCTGTCCCTTCCCGTCTCCTATTTTGACCGCAACATGGCCGGCGACATCATCAGCCGCGTTTCCTATGACATCGACGTGCTGACCACCTCCCTGGCCACGGACCTGGTGCAGATCGTGACCAGTGTCGTAACGGTCGCGGGCTCTCTGTTCATGATGATCCGCCTGTCCGCCTGGCTGTCCCTCACCACGCTGGTCACCATCCCGCTGGCTTTTATCATTACCCGGACCCGCGGCCGCATCTCCCGCCCGCTTTTCGCCAAGCGCAGCGCCGCGTACGGCAGGATGAACGGCTTCGTGGAGGAGAAATTCAGCGGCCAGAAGACCATCCTGGCCTACGCCTACGAAGACGGGGTCTGCGAGGATTTCCGGAAGATCAACGGTGAAGCCGCGGACGCCTACTGCAACGCGCAGTCCGTGGCCATGACCGCCGGCCCGCTGGTCGGCTTCGTGAACAACCTGGGGCTGGCGCTGGTGAGCCTGTTCGGCGGCGTGCTGTACGTGAAAGGGATCGTGAACCTGGAGGTCATTTCCTCCTACGTGCTGTATTCGCGCAAATTCTCAGGCCCCATCAACGAGATCGCGAACATCTTCAATGAGATCATGTCCGCGCTGGCCGCGTCGGAGCGCGTGTTCCGCTTCCTGGACGAGGCGGAGGAGCCCGCAGACCTGGCGGACGCGGAGCCGCTCACGGACGTGCAGGGCCACGTCGAGTGCCGGGACGTGAATTTCAGCTACGTGCCCGGGAAACCCGTTCTGAAGCGCTTCAGCCTGGACGCGCCGGCGGGCAGGACCATCGCCATCGTGGGCCATACGGGGGCAGGCAAGACCACCATCATCAACCTGCTGATGCGGTTCTATGACGTGGACGACGGCGCCATCTGCATCGACGGGCACGAGATCCGGCACATCACGCGGGATTCTCTGCGCCGCAGCTTCGCGATGGTGCTGCAGGACACCTGGCTGTTCCACGGCACGATTTTCGACAACATCGCCTACGGCAAGGAAGGCGCGACCCGCGAAGAAGTCATCGCCGCCGCCAAAGCCGCGCGCATCCATAACACCATCATGCAGCTCCCGCTGGGCTACGACACGGTCATCACCGAGGACGGCGGGAACATCTCCAAAGGTCAGAAGCAGCTGCTCACCATCGCCCGCGCCATGCTGTACGACGCGCGCATGCTGATCCTGGACGAAGCCACGTCCAACGTGGATACGGAGACGGAGCGCGAGGTCCAGGTAGCCATGCGGCGCCTGATGGCGGGCAAGACCTCGTTCGTGATCGCCCACCGCCTGAGCACCATCGAGAAGGCCGACAAGATCCTGGTGGTGGAAAACGGCGACGTGATCGAAGAGGGACAGCACGCCGACCTGATGAAGGCGCGGGGCGCCTATTACCGCCTGTACGCCGCCCAATTCGAGTAAACTTGCATTTTTCACCTGTTTTGTGTATAATAGGTAAATCCCCTAAAAAAAGGAATGATCATGGAAGACCAGAAAACCACACCGGAACAGGAATATATGACGCCGGAAGAGGAGCTGGAAGCCTCGCAGACCGGACCGGAAACGGAAACCGCGCCGGAAGCGGAGACGGAACAGACCGCCCCGGAAACGGATCAGGCTGCCCCGGAGACCGAAGCGGAACCGTCCGCGGCGGATCCGGATGGCCCGGACGAGCCTTATGAGACGGACGAACCGGAGGCCGGACCGGACGAAGAGCTCGCCTCTCCCATCCGCCCGAAGAACACCAAGCAGAATCTCCTGCTCTTGCTGGGAACGCTCCTGGTGATCTTTTTGGTATACCTCTCCACTTCGCTGATCTACAAGATCTCCCGCGGCGAGACCTGGAACCCCTTCGCGTTCCTGACCCGGAAGACCACGGAAGCCCAGCTGCCCACCGTTCCCACCATCCCCGGCAACATCCTGACCTCCATTGCCTCTGAGACCGCCGGCGGCCCCACGCTCCCCGTCCTGACCACCACTGCGCTCGACACGTCCGACCCGACCACCGCGTCCTCGGATGACACGCAGGAGAGCCTGACCACGGAACCGACGGAGGAGACGAAGGAAACAGAGTCCGTCGAGGATACCACGGAAGAAGCTACGACGGAAGAGCCGACTGACGAACCCACCACCGAACCCGCTTCCGAGGAGACCACCGAAGAACCGACGACGGAAGAGCCCACCACAGAGCCCACCACCGAACCGACCACAGAACCCACCACAGAACCGACCACAGAACCCACCACCGAACCGACCACAGAGCCCACTACCGAATATCCCACGGAGCCCGTTTACGATTTCACGCATCTGCAGGACCATCTGCACTTTGCCGGTCTGGAGGAATCCGACCTGACCGGAACGCAGCTGATCGTGGCACAGGGCAGCATGGGCGGCAGCTGCCTGCTGTATTTCTTTGAAAAGACCGGCGACGAATGGACCCTGACGGAAGCCGTCCCCGTCGCCAAAGCGGTCATCAGCCGCCGCGGCGTCAGCTCCTCGCGTCCGGCCGGCAGCACCTATACCCCCAGCGGTTATTACGCCCTGGGTCCGGCTTACGGCACGGCTCCTGCCATCTTCTCGGCCATGCCTTACCAGCAGATCCGGGAAGGCGATCAGTGGGTGACCGACCCCGACTCCGCCTTCTACAACCAGCTGGTCGACGCCTCGCAGAAGAAAGACTGGAAGTCCTCGCTGGATCTGAGCGTGATGAGCGACGCGTTCAAATACGCGGTGCTGATCCAGTACAATACGTCCCCCATCGACCCCGCGCTGGGCAGCGCCATCTTCCTGAACGTGGCGACGGACCAGGATTCCAACGGCTCCATCGGCGCCCGCGAATCCACCCTCTTCGCCCTGCTGCAGTGGCTGGCGCCGGAAAGCGACCCGCACATCCTGATCTATTCCTATGAAGCCGTTCAAGAGTAAATCTCTGTTCTATTTCCTGTCCTTTACCTGGGGGCTGCCGATGAACGTCGGCGGCCTCCTCATTGCGTGCGCCATGCTGCTCACCGGCCACAAGCCGCACCGCTGGGGCCCCTGCATCTATTTCAACGCCGGCAAGCACTGGGGCGGCGCCTCCTACGGCATCTTTTTCCTGACCGACCGGGACGACGACCTGCGCATCAAGAATCATGAGATGGGCCACGCCTTCCAGAACTGCTACCTGGGCTTCCTGATGCCCTTCGTGGTCGGCCTGCCCTCCATGTCCCGCTACTGGACGCGCCGCCTCCGGACGCGCGCCGGCCATCCGCCGAAAACGGACTACGATTCCATCTGGTTCGAAGGCTCGGCCACCCGGATCGGGTTCCGGTACTGGGACATCATGAAGGAAAAAACGGAGGGGCAGGCGGTCCTGTAACGGAGCGCCGCATACGGACGCATATAGAAAAGACAGAATGGCCGCAGGGCAGACGGGTAAGTCCATCTTTATCCGCCTGTCCTTTTCATAAAAATCTGCTATAATATTCCCCGGTAAGTGTAACCCTCCCGCCTCTAACGGTGCTTATCCGGGTGAAGGCCTTTATTACCGGCAGGAAAGGAGAAGAAAGCTTTGGATGATAACCGCATCGTCGATCTGTATCTGCAGCGGGACGAGGACGCGATCCGGCAGACCATGGAGAAGTACGGCAGCCGTCTGCGCGCGCTGTCCTACGGGATGGTCGGGGACCGGGGCACGGCCGAAGAGTGCGAAAACGATACGTACCGGGAAGCCTGGAACAGCATCCCGCCTCATGAGCCGCGGACGTATCTGTATCCCTTCCTGGCGCGGATCATCCGCCATATCTCGCTGAACTGCTGCCGCGACCGCAGCCGGCTCAGGCGCAGCGCGCTGATCTGCGAGCTCAGCAAAGAGATGGAGCAGTGCCTCCCCGCCCCCGACGATGCGGCGTGCCGTCTGGACGCCATGGCGCTGAACGCGGCGATCAACGGGTTTTTAAGCGGGCTCGACGCCGAAAAGCGGAACATCTTCATCCGCCGGTACTGGTATCTGGATCCTGTCGCCGACATCTCCGCGCGTTACGGCTTATCGCAAAGCAAAGTCAAGACCACGCTCTTCCGCTGCCGCAGCGGGCTGCGGAAGCATCTGGAAAAGGAGGGTTATGTATTATGAGAGGGAAAGAATTTCTGGATAAGATGGAACTGATCGATCCGGCCTACGTCGAAGCCGCAGAGGCTGCGTCGGCGCCGAAGATCCGAAAAATGAAGCGCATCCGATGGGGAGCCGTCGCCGCGTGTCTCTGCCTCCTGCTGGGGACCACGACCGTGCTGGCGGCGACCGGCCTCGGCACGAAACTGTTGTCGGTCTTCAGGTCCCGCGAGGAAACCGGGTACGAACTGAGCGCCGACATCGTCAAATTCCCGGCGGCTGAGCTGAAGGGGGAGATCCGGAAAGTCCCGGCCCTGATCCGGCAGCAGTTCGAAACGTATCAGCCGTATATGAACTGGGCGCCGAGCACTTGGGAAAAAACCTTCGGGACCCGTGACGAAGCGTATGATTACGTCGGTTTTGACAAACTAAAGCGCCTGTCGTGGGATGCGGAGGAAAAAGAAACGACGCTGCGCGTCCTGGGGACGGAGAAGGGCGACATCACTTCCGTTGACGTGGAAACATGGTATACTGAGGGCGATATCCGGATGTATTTCTTCACCCACGTTTTTACGGAAAATGCGGAGGGGGAGATCACGTTCCTGACCGCCACGACGGAGAAGGTCGGGTTTACCGAATCGTTCCGCACCGCCAAAAGCGGGAAAACGCTCCATATCATCGACATGTCAGCCATGGAAAGCGGCTATCTGGGCAAGGACGGATATCTGGTGGTGGACGGCGTGCTGTATAATCTTCACATCGCCTACCGGGAGAAGGATGCCGGACGGGCGGAGGAACTGCTGAAGCAGTGGGCGGATCTTTTCTGAAGAAGCCGCCGGCACTCCGAAAGGAAAAAAAAGAAGACGGCGCGGCCCGGGGGCCATGCCGTCTTTTGGTTTCGGCGATGCCGGAAGGATCTCCGCTCCGTCATTCTTCTTCCGAGGCGCGTTCCGCCGGCTGGTTTTCTGCCGGATCCTCTTCCGCCGGTTTTTCTTCTGCCGTTTTTTCAGCCGGAGCCTGTTCTCCCGGTCTCTCTTCCGCCGAAGTCTGATCCGCCGGGGCCTGCTCCGCCGTTTTCTCTTCCGCCGGCTCCTTTTCCGCGGGCTCCCCGCGTTCCGGCAGTTCCGGACCCGGTTTTTTCAGGTACTCTCCGATCGTGGCCGTCATTTCCTTCAGGACGCCGATGGCGGGGCTAAATACGCCGTAGCGGCAGATCTCCACGATCAGCATGCCCAGCGGGATGGCGAACACCAGGCCGGCCAGGCCGTACAGACGGAAGCCGACGAGCATGCACAGGACCGTCATGAGCCCGGAGAGGCCCATGGTCTGCCCCATGACCTTGGGGGAAAGGATGTTGCGGACGGCCTGCGTCGCCAGGTAGATGACCACGAGCCACACCGCCATCATGTATCGGCCCATCAGCACCTCCGCCAGCGCCCAGGGCAGCAGCACGGTGCCGGAGCCAAACACGGGCAGGAAATCGACGAACGCGATCAGCAGGGAAAGCAGCAGCGCATAAGGGACCTTCAGCAGAAGCAGCCCGACCAGCGTGATGGCCGCCACGACCAGGGACATCTTCAGTTCCACCATGAAATAGCCGCCCAACGCCTTTTTGATGCTCCGCTTGCTCATGTCGATGAAGCGCTGGATGCTTTCCGGCATGCGGTCATAGAAGCCGTTCCAGATGCGTTCCCGCTCCCAGAGCAGGATAAAGGAGCTGGCGACGGTGATCAGCGTGTAAAACAGCACGGTGGGAACGCTCAGGGCGACATTGCCGATCAGCGACGCCAGATGGGTGCTGAGATCGCGCACGCCGTTGATCAGGGCGTCGCGCACTTCCTTAGAAATGCTGTCCAGGGTCTCCCGGACGTTCTCCGGCAGGTTCTTGAAAATGCCTCCCAGCCAGTCTTCCACCTTCGCCAGCAGATCCAGCAGTTTCTGCAGATACTCCGGCGCCTGGGGGATGAAGTCCGCCACTTCGCGGACCAGACGGCTCACAATGAGATACAGGGTCACGGTGACCGCCGCAAGCACCAGGATCACCACGATCACGGACCCGACCTTTTTCCGGATATGCAGTTTCTTCTCCAGTCCGCGGGCCAGAGGCGACGCCATCAGGGCGATGAGCCAGCCGATCACGAAGGGGAAGAAGAACACGATGGCGCGCGGCAGCACGAAAACGCAGGCCAGCACGCCCGCGGCCGTCAGGAACAGTGTAAAGAACCACCGCCAGTGCCGGTGGGCCGTCGTTTCCTGCATCACATTTCCTCCTTCGGACCGGCCACGGACACGCCGCAGATCCGGATGCCCGCCGGGCCTTCATAGCGGGCCGACGTGAACCGCTCCTTCGACAGGAGCAGCCTGCCCTGCGCTTCCAGGATCGATGCGCTGACGGAGCCGCCGGTGACCGGCGTCACGCTCCCGTCCTCCCCGATCAGATACGCCAGGCGGATCTCGCCGCCGAAATACCCGCTCATCGGATCCATCTGGAAATCCGAGAAGGTCACCGCCCAGAGGCAGGGGCCTTTTTTCAGTTCCGCCAGGGAGCAGCTGCCTTCGTTGTCGCAGCTCAGTTTCCGGTACTCGCCGGTGGGCTCGGTGTCCAGATAGCGGCAGAAGCGGTTGATGCCGGGGATCGTCTTCAGGACGCCCATGTCCAGCAGCACGCGGTCCTTCATCGGGATGCCCTCATTGCTGAACGGGGCGGAGGCCTTGAGGCCCAGGTCCAGCGATTCGTAGCCTTTTTCCGCCGGCTGGACCAGCGCGCCGCGCTGCCAGGAAGAGTAGCCCGGATAGATCATGTAGGCCGAAGCCCGGGTCAGGTAGTAGTCGAGGATCTCCCGCACGTTCTCCCCGGTCAGGACCAGGTCGTACTCGCCGCTCGCCAGGATCTTCTGCGCGCGGGCGCGGTCCGCCGCGAAAGCCAGGGTCTCGCGGACCAGGGCGGTCAGGGCGTCCTCCTCCAGTTCATCGTATTCAAAATCCTTGTAGATCTCCACGTCCTCCGGCTCGCGGCACTGGGCGACGAATTCGCCCTTGACCTTCGCCTGGGTCCAGGAGACGTCCGTGCCCTCGGAGCTCAGGATGCGGGTGTGCGTGCGCTCCGCGAAGATCTCCGCGGAGTTCAGGAAGGCCTGCGGATGGTCGTTCCCGGCCAGCAGCGCCGCGGCCATCCGGCCGGCGCTCTCGTACAGCGGCAGACGCATCAGGGGCGTGTCGGCCGGCGGGATCTCCGCCTGCACCGGATCCGGCTGTTCAAAGCCGGGGTTCATCGCAAAAGAGGCGGCGTAATAGCCTTCCTCCAGTTTCCGGCGGATCTCCTCCTCCGTCAGACCGGGCGTCAGATCCACGCCGGTAAAGCCGCGGTTTCCGTCCGCGTCGTCCCGGAACACGGTGACGCGGAGGCGGCTCACGTCCTTGAAGCGGCGGGTATCCAGCTGTTCCCTGACAAAGAACAGTTCCGCGGACTCGTCTTCATTCTTCTCAATGCGCCAGGCCGCCGGGGCCAGTTCCTTGAGCAGTTTGACTGTCAGTTCGATCATCACGCGCCTCCTATCCCAGTCGGATGCGGGCCTTCATGCAGGGACCGCCGTCGGACACCTTCACCCATTCCTTGTAGCCCTTGCCGCAGTATCCGCCGCCGCCGAGCTCCACGTCGGGGCTCATCATCGTGACGGACTTGAGCAGGTCGGGCACGTAGCCGGTAAGGACGATGGGGGAATACAGCTTGCCGGTCAGTTTTCCGTCTTTGATCTCCCGGGCGATGTTCACCATGCACTGGATGCCCCAGTTCTTGGGGTCCTCCATGCCGGAGGAAGGGTTCTCCAGCAGGAAGCCGTGATCGATGGAGGCGATCATTTCCTCGGGCGAGGCCGTGCCGCCTTCAAAATAAGTGTTGGTCATGCGGGTGTAGGCTTTCCGCTCATAGCTTTCGCGGCGGCCGTTGCCGGTGGGCTGCACGCCCAGGCGGGCGGCGCTCAGCGCGTCGCACATGCCCTGTTTCAGGATGCCGCGGTCGATGATCACGGTGTCCGAGGCCAGCGTGCCCTCGTCGTCGAAGAGGAAGCTCGCCACCTCGTCCATGCCGTTCCCGTCGTGCATGGTCACCAGCGGGGACGCGACCGGGCCGCCCATGCAGGAGCGGGCCAGCGCGCGGTCCTTCACGAACATGTCCATCTCCACGCCGTGGCCGAAGGCCTCGTGGACGATCATGCCCGTGGTCTCGGGGTCGCAGACGCAGTCATATTCGCCCGGCGGGATCTGTTCGCTGTCCAGGAGTTCCAGCGTGGTCCGGATCACTTTGTCCAGGCCTCCGCGCACCTGGTCCAGCACCTCGATGCCGCCCAGGTTGGAAAACCCTTTGTAATAGTCCTTGATCTCCTCCTCGCGCCGCGCCATGGCGTACAGGCTGGCTGTGGTCCAGGTGACGGTCTGGTCCAGGTCCCGGTGCCCGCTCAGGAAGAGCTTGCGGTAGGACTGGTAATTCACGCGGACGGCCACGTCCAGGATGCCTTCCGTCTTCAGGCCTTCCTCGCGGATGGCCCGGATACGGTCCAGGATCTCTTCATCGCCCAGTTCCAGAGGATGGGTGCGGACGGCCGTTGTTTTTTTCAGCACGGCCGGCTCGTCCGCCGGGACGGGCGTGGGCAGAGGCCGTACGCCGGCCGGCAGTGCGGCCGTCTGGGCGGCCAGGCGTTCCCGGATGGTCCGGCAGACCGCCGGGATCCGCTCTTTCGAAAACTCATTAAAGGAATATTCTCCGCAGCCGGTCCCGTCGAAGACGCGCACCACGAACCCGGTGTCCGGCCCCGCCGGCCCGCCGGTCATGATCGAGGAACCGGAACGCCGCACGCTCCAGCCCCGCTCGTCGCTGTCCACCGCCAGCACGCTGGCGTAAGGATATTCCTGCCGCAGCGTTTCCACCAGTTCTTTCAGCGCCGGCTTCAGTTCATCCAGTTTTTCAAACATTCCGTTCTCCTTTTATCCCGAAAAGCCCCCGTCCACGGTCAGCACCTGACCCGTGATGAAAGAGGCCCGTTCGCTTCCTAAAAATGCGGCCGCTTCCGCGATCTCCTCCGGCCGGCCCAGCCGCCCCAGCGGCGTCATCTGCGCCAGTTCCGCGAGCGTTTCCTGTCCCAGCACCTGCACCATGTCCGTATCGATGACGCCGGGCGCCACGCAGTTGACCCGGATCCCGGACGGCGCCAGTTCCATGGCCAGCGACCGCGTCAGCCCGATGATCGCGTGCTTGGTGGCGCTGTACACCGCCTCGCAGGACGCTCCGCGCAGCCCCCAGATGGAGGAGATGCTGACGATGCTCCCCTGCTTGGCATGGATCATGTCCGGCAGCACCGCCTGCACGCAGTTGCGGAATCCCTCCACGTTGACGGCAAAATACCGGTCCCAGGCCGCGTCGCTCACGTCCTGGATCAGCATCTGCCCGGCGATGCCCGCGTTGCTGACCAGCAGCGAGACCGGTCCGAAGCGCCGCTTCACCTCCGCCGCCATGGCGTTCACCGCGGCACGGTCCGCCACGTCCGCCCGGAAACAAAAGGCCTGGCCGCCCGCCGCGGCGATCTCCGCAGCCAGCTCCTCCGCCTTGTCCCGGCGCTCCCGATAATTGATGCAGACCGCGTATCCCTCTTCGGACAGCCGGCGGGCGACAGCCCGGCCGATCCCGCGGGACGCTCCGGTCACCAGTGCGATCTTATCCATCTCATTCCTTTCGGTGTGTATTTCCGCTGCTGTCATTTTACTATCAATCCGGCCGATGTTCAAGGGATTTCCCCGCAGTTTTCGCGTCTGCCGCATCAAAAACCATTTTACAAGCCGCGCCTTCTCTGGTAGGATGGTATCGGAAAAAGCCGGCCTGCCCGGGCGGGCGGCAACGGAAAGGAGTGCTGTTTCATGAGTTTCTGGGAACTGGGGAGCCTGCAGCTGACGCTGTTCGCGATGATGCTGATCGGCGCCCTGCTCCGGAAGAAGGGCATCATCGACGACAACGGCAAGCGCTGTCTGTCCGACCTGTGCATCAGCGTTGTGATCCCCTGCAACATCTTCCGCTCCTGCCTGATCGAATTCAATTCCGGCATCCTGCAGCAGTGCGGCATGCTGCTGCTCTGCGCCGTCTTCCTGCAGATCCTGTGCCTGGTCCTCAACCGTTTTCTGTTCAACCGCTATCCCGCGCAGCAGCGGAAAGTGCTGCAGTACTGCACCATCGTGCCGATGAGCGGGTTCCTGGGGAACCCCATCGCGGAAGGCATCTACAGTTCGGTCGGCGTGCTGTACACGTCGATCTTCCTGATCCCCATGCGGATCGTGATGTGGTCCGTCGGAACGACGTATTTCGTGGCGGGCGAGGGGATCGATAAGAAGAAGGTCCTCAAAAACGTGCTGACGCACCCCTGCCTGGTCGCGATCTACCTGGGCCTGATCTGCATGATCACGCAGGTGAAACTGCCCGGGATCCTCACGGAGACCGTGCGGTACATCGGCAACTGCAACTCCGCACTGACGATGTTCATCGTGGGGACGATCCTGGCGGACGTCCCGCTCCGCACCATCTTCAATAAGGACACCGCCCTGTTCAGCGTGCTGCGCCTCCTGCTCCTGCCCGCGGCCGCCCTGGGCCTGGCGCTGCTGCTCGGCCTCGACCCCACCGCGCGCGGCGTCAGCGTCCTGATGACCGGCATGCCCGCCGGCGCCACCGCCGCGATCTTCGCGGCCCGCTACGGAAGCGACGCGCCGTTCGCGACAAGATGCGTGGTATTCACGACGCTGGTGTCGATGGCGACGCTGCCGCTGTGGGCGTTCATCGTGGGGTAGCCCAAAAAACCGCCGCCGGCATAGAAAAAGCCCTCCTTAGGGAGGGCCTTTTTTATGGGCACGGGTGGCGGGTGCGACTCGCTCCGCTCCCTGCATAAGTTCCGGCTGCCGCATCGGCTTCGCTCGGCCGCTCGCCGCTGCGGGCCGTCACTTATCGAACCCGGTTTGAGTTCCTGTCGGCATGAAAAGGGCCGTCCGTAAGGACGGCCCTTTTCATGCCGGTGGCGGGACTCGAACCCAATCAAGCGCAAATCAGCACATATGACGCTATATCAACAAATGCGCGGATATGACGCTATATCAACGCAATTCGCTATGGTCTCTGCTGACCGTGATATGGTCATATATGACCGTTTTCTGTCACTATTGACGGAAAAGTTTCGTCAGAGTTTCGTCAAAAAAGGGGCGGTTTTACCCGCCCCTCCTGCCGTCAGAATCCTAACTTCCACAGCAGTTTGTTCAGCTCGCTGTCCTTCCTGGACAGGTCTCCGTTCTCGACGCCATCTGCCAGGATCTCATACAGTTTCTGCAACACCGCCGCCTTCGCGGGATCGGTTTCCAGTTCCGGCATATAGGCCAGCGCCGCCGTCAGCCTTTCCGCGGGAGTATCCGTCTTGTATCCCTCCGGCACGTAGCCAGGCTGCTTCTCCTGATATAGCTGTGCCTGCCGGTCTTTGGCGATATACTCCATCGTGTTATACACATCATAGATGGCGTTCTGATCAGAAGCCATTGCCCAAAGTTTCCGGTACACGTCTCCGCCCAGCGTCTGCTCAAACTCCCGGCGTGCCTGCGTCGGTTCGCCATGCATCGAGGTGCCGTACGGATTTATTCCTTCGCCGCGCTTCACGACGTCCGGAGCCTGTCCGATAGGTTCTGTCCTCTGACGCCGGCCTCGGTACCATCTCGGCGCGTTGCTCGTATTGGTATCCGCCAGTTCCGGAGTCATCGTGCCGCCGCGGGTGACCGTTGGTGCCGCCCAGGGATTATTCTTGTCGCTGTCCGTGTGCAAGTGCCAAAGGTACGAACGCTCTTCATCCGTGAGGCCGTCCATCATCCGGATTGCTTTCTCATAATCGGCGTTGGTGTGGCTGCCGCCGTCTGTATCGGCAACGGACAGGGCCAGCTTGTAAAGCAGGTATTCCGTCGCATCGATTCCGACAGCTTCGCCGGCATCAATCTTTGCCTGCGTGTCGTTGTCATGACCAGCGGCCAAAGACAGCAGCGCATTCATGACAGTCTCGTGCTGCTTGTTGCTGGCCTGCTGCCACACGGGCGACGCCTGGAGACCGTCCGCCGTTATCTGGTAGAACGATTCCCGCTTTGCCTGTTCCTTCTGCCACTCTTTGACCTTTGCGTCGATATTCTCTTCCGCAGT
Source organism: Lachnospiraceae bacterium (assembly GCA_017428105.1). Lineage (GTDB taxonomy): Bacteria > Bacillota > Clostridia > Lachnospirales > Lachnospiraceae > UBA6987. Next base: position 76,340 of record JAFRRM010000016.1, read on the forward strand.
TTTGCTGGACGTGGCAAACGGATCGCCGGCCATTTCAATCATATCCTGGCGCATCTCGGTAAACATTTCAGGATCTTTCGTCCATGCCTTCTTTAGCAGAGCATAGTAATCGCTCTTGTATTTGGCCGGGTCCGTAGTCACGCGCATCGCATTATACTCTGCACGCAGGCCGGGGCCAAACAGCGGGTCACCATTTGCTTTCCCAATCGCACGGCCAACAGCAATCGCCAGCACCTGGAAATCCTTGACCACGTTCGGCATCGGGAGTCCGGTAGTCATCTGCACGACGGTGCCTAAATGGTCGACGATATTACGTGCTGACGTTTCCGCGCTCTTATCTCCCTGGAATGCTCCGATAGTATCAGTCATCAGAGACACGGTGCTTTCCAGCAGATCATTCACCGCTTCAATGGAGTTCTCTGATAAGCCGTAAAACTTCTGGTCGAAGATAGCGTCACCGCCAAGTTGCTTGGCTATCTTGTCTACTGTGCTTTCAAGGAGTTCCAGGATCGTTCCGCCAAACGGGACCATACCACCAAGCGACGTGAGCATATTCAGTCCAAGAGCCTTGCCGGCGCTCCAGAACGTCAGCTCGTCCTCGTCGTCCTTGTACTTCTTCAGTTTCCCGCGGAGCATATCCCAGACAAACTGCATCAGGCTGAAGATGAACGCGGACAGCGCCTGTGACGTCACAGCCCTGGCTACTGTCTTCCTGGCATTCTTCAGGGCGTCAAGGTTCTCCTGGGTCCCATTAGCTTTATACTGTCGTGCTTTGGCATTCATATTGCCAAATGCGTCGATCAGGATGTTTGCATTCTGGAACGGCTGCGTTTTGAACATATTCATCACACGCATAAACTCGCTGTCTGACCGCAGGACGCCGGGTCTCTGCATGGTCGCATAGTTCGGCTGCGTTTCCTCGATGATCCTGTTATAAATCGGCGCAACAGCTTCGTAAAACTCGTGCGTGCCGGGTGTCAGGTCTTTTCTGGTATCCTTGATGTAATACTCTGCTGCCGTCCACAATTTGGTAGTGGTTGCAATATCAACCGCCTGGATCCAGTTCAGAACCTTATGGCTGGTCAGCTTCGCCACCAGTCCGCCGCGCTTGCCAATGTCGCCAAGTTCGGCGGTGGAGTACCCCTTGCTCCGGTACCACAGCAGCGGCGTGTACTGTGCGATCAGATCAAGGTCCACCTTCTTGTTGGAATCCTTTAGTGCCTTCACAAGCGGGCCATACCCGACAACGGCTGCTGCCGTAGCATAGGATGCTGCCTGTTTGACGGCGACGCCACCGTTCAACGTCAGCACGCCACCGGCATAGTTGCTTCGGAGTGCCGTGGCAAGCCCACCGCCACCGCCTGCGCCTGTCTGCACATCCCGCATCATCTTATCCAGATAATCCTCGTGCGCGGATAACAGATTGTTTCGCACACTGGTGCCTTCGCCCTGCCGGAACTTGACGTTCAGCAGTTTGTTCAGGTTCCGTATCGGCATCGCCAAACCGTAGTATTTACTGTGGCCGTCGATGCTTCTGGTCAGCACGTCGTTCATGTCGTACAGCATGATCGTTTCCGTCGCGCCTTTGATACGCTCTTTCAGGAATCCGGCAGCGGCGACTGTGCCATCCGGTTTCACTTCGCCAAAATCCGATTTCAGGAAGTCTCTGCTCACGTCGATGGGGAAGTATTTCAGCACACGTGCAATCTCATACCCCACATGCTCAACGCTGACGCTATTGATTGCCTCCTTACTCATGGTGTTAAAGTAGTCGAACGCGGCGTCTGCAAAGGCCCGTTCTTCCGGACTCATCTGCTGCGTGATCTCGTGGATCATATACCGGGAGAAAACAGCATGCACGCCTTCGCCGTCCTTGTACGCATCAGCCAGCTTGCCTTTTTTGTACATTTCCTTATTCGGGATCAGTACGCCGCCGTTCTCAATGTGCTTTAAGTTGTCTTCGCACTTAGCGTGCAGGTACAAGCTCATCCGCATGGCGGGCGTGATCTCGATTTCCTGCATCTGGCCATCCACCAGGGCTTTCACCTTAACCCACTTGGCGTCCTTGCCGGCAATACTGCGGATAAACTTCTTGTCGTTCACCCACTTCTTGAAGATTTCTTCGCACCGCCGCTGGTAGTCGTCCATTCTGCGCTGGCCTTCGGAAAGTTCCTGCGTCAACCGGTACAGCGGGTCATTGTCATTGTAGCCAACGATTCTATGGACCGCTCGCTCCGGGGTCAGCAGGCCGTCGCCGCCTTTATTTTGTTTGCCGTGTCGCTTGCCGAAAAGCAAGGTTTTGATGAACTCGGTTTCCGTCCTTGCCTTCCCGCCTCTGTAGTCATCGACAAATTCCAGCGCGGACGCATAAGCATCTCTCCGTTCCTGACTATCGATAAATTGATTCTCCGTGCGGGTCATCGTTTCGATGTTAAGCAAGATTGTGGTCAGGTCCGCGACTTCCTGCTGCGTCATATCGCTGATGCGCTTCTTGTGCAGGCGTTCGATCAATCCCTCGATATAGCTGTCAGGCACAAAGTCATCACCCAGTTCAGCCTTCTGTCTTGCTTCCCATTCTTTGTACCAGTCACGCAGCGCTTCCAGGTTCTTGATGGTCTTGCCGGTGATTCCCTTCGACACAAGGTCAAGGTCGCCAATGTACTGATTCAGCAGCGCTCTCGTGGCCGGCCCCAGTTTCTTGTTGTTCAGCCTCCGGGCGATGTTCAGTAGGCGGGTCCTCGCCTCACTGTCAATCCGCTTCGCCCGCTTGTCTTCCGCCACCTGACGGTAGTGCTGCTTCAGGGCCTCCACCTGCTGGTCGCGTTTCTGCCGGACCAGTTTCAGAGCAGCCTTCGCCTTCTCGCGCTCGGCCTTTAGCCGTGCTTCCATCTTGTCCGCGTAGGTCGGATCGGTCTGCCGGATCTCTTCGCCCACCACGCGGCCCAGGATGTCGTTGGCCGTCCATTCCACCGCGTCCGCCATCTCGTAGTTGTTCATGCGCTCGTAGATCGGGCGGAAGGATTCCAGGATCTCCAGCACCCGCTTGAGCTGGTCGGCCGGATGATTGATGTCCGGGAACAGGCCCTCGCCAAAGATTCCCTGCAGTTCCTTGTACGCCTGGTCGATGCCGGTCGCGCTTGTATCGGACGTTGTCAGCGTCACGGTACCCAGAAGACTCTTCCGGAACGCCTGGTAGTCTTCCGCCAGGTCGTGCTGCATATTGCCGGGGACGTACAGTTTCGTCGTCCGCAGGTAGTCACGAAGCTTTTCGTACGACGCCGGGTCGCCTTCCTCGCGCAGGATCTCCGCATTGTCCAGGATAATGTGCGCGATCTCGTAGGCTTTCGTCCGGGCCTCGCCGTAGAACTCGTCGTCGAACTCGCGCTCGTTCAGGCAGAACTCTGCCAGGTCCTTCATCTTCGCGCCGACCACGTCCGCGTCCACTTTCGTGCCATACTCTGATGCGATGACCCGCGCCAGTGTCTTCGCGTCGTCCAGGCGCACCCGCCTGCCGTCCGTCACTTTGGTCTGGCCCTTCCAGTAGTCGCGTTGCTCGGTCCTGGTCTTCAGTTTGGAGCGGAGCTCGGTGAGATCCTTGCGTAGCTGGCGATTTGCTTCGTATAGTTCACCGGTACTGAGCTCGCGGGAAGTCTTTAATTCTGCAGTTCTGGATGCTCCTTCAGAATCTTCTCGATTCCCTTCTGCATTTCCTCTTTGCTCGTTGCCCCGTCTTCTGTCTCCATATAATCCCTGATCAGCCAATCGTTCTCGAATTGTTTGTTCCATTCGGGAGTTCCATGTTTCGGTCGGTTCTTTTCCAAATTCGACATCATTGTTCCTCCATTCTGCGTAATCGAAATAGTCCTTGTTTTCAGCATAATCTCTGAACGTCTTATCTGCTTTATTTCCTATCGTAGTTAAATAATCAAGGCTTAAAAAGCGACCTTCTTCTGCGAAGCGGGACGCTGCCCTCATTATAGAAGAATCCTCGGACACTTCGTTATAATACAGGTTTACCGTGTATCCATATTCTTTGAGGGTCTCAACCACGTCACTGATAACACTCTTGCCACCGACACGCGGAATGACAACATTTTCACCTCTCGCAATCGCCATTTGCAATGCTTTATCAGCAATCTTCGCGCTTTCCTTTTGAACATATCCGGCCCCATAGCCATCATCAAAACCATCAAGCCACGGTTTGACTACGTCGCTATCAATAATCCGTGCCTGATGCTCATGGGAAAGAGGATTGGCAAAGACTCGTGACTTTCCTCCAGCCGGCCGACCGATTACAATATAAGCCTCCCGGTTTCTGGCAACGGGCCCGGTAAACTGTTCCTTCCCATTCACCTTTTTAATTTTATTCTTTCCCTCATCCCACGCAGCGCTGCCGTGTTCATCGTCCAGTAGTTTTTCTACAAGGCGATCTCTTCTGGCGTCGACCTCAGCATTCGTTCCTGGCAGATTCTTTGACCAGCTGTCTCCTTTTGAACCTCTGGCTCGTTCCTCCGCCTTCACAATTTCGGGGATCGTCTTCAGGATTTCATACGGAATCTTTGCCCCGGCCACGGAAGCGGCAGATATGTAGGCAAGGTCACGGTGAGCCCAGTTCTTAAACCGTGCGCTCTTACTATACCACTCTTTCGCTTCCGGCATCAAGTATGTCCTATAATCTTTCTTTGCCTTAATCTCTTCCTGCGTCAGATCCGAGTCGGGCATAAGATAGCGATCATATTTTGATTCCACGTCAGAATAAGGAGATTGTTCCTCGTTGGCATGAACGGCATCTTTTAGAGAGACGTTCAGCCCCATATACATGCCTTCACGCTGCCGGGTTCCTGAGCGCATATCCAGCAGCATCTCCGGTCCGTCAAGGATAACGTCCGTGAGGATGTCGTTCACGTATGCGTTCCCCATAGCCTTGTATACGTCATCGTTTTGTGTGTACACAAATGCCATACCGGCACCGATGTTCACGCGCTGGTTCCGGATATAATTGACAAGCTGTTTATTGTTCAGGAGTGCCTTATCAGAGACTTCCTGGATCTGGCGCACCTGACCTTTCTGGCTCGCGTATACGATCGCTGAATAGCCCTTGCCGCTAACGATATCACGGCCTACCGCAGCAACAGTTTCAGGAGAGTAAACATCTTTCCCGAGGTTTCTGTTCTCCTGGCTCGGCATGAGAAGAAAATCCAGCTGCATCTGCCCGGGGATCTCCTTTTCCTCCTTCGAGACCGTCCTGTTTTTCGTGTCTGCCTGCAGCTCGGTAAACACGCGGTGATCGATGATAATATGTCCCAGAAGTTTCGCCCCTGTATTTTTCTGCACCGTCTCCGCAATCGTACCTGTTGCATTGATATCATCCGTGCTGGGATTTACATGCCCGGACGGATGGTTGTGCATGAGATAAACACCATCAGCGCCGACACGCTTAATCTTCTTGATCAGGTCGTTCGACTGAAAGTCCTCTCTGTACGTCAGCGAAAGCCCAGGCAGTCGGCAGGTCACTGAATCCGTACCAACGATCTTCCCTTTTTTGACATAGAAATACCGCACCGTCTCGAATCTCGGATTCCGGAAGATCTGGCACAGCTGCGCTAAATCTTCCGCGTTCCGGATCTTTGTTCCGTTGAGGTTGACTCGTCCGGTTTTAATGAACTGAGCTGATATTCCGTTTCCAAGAGTTCGGATATCGGTCTTACCGTCCCGTCCTTGTCTACCCAGATCCACTTCTCCTCCGGCAGCGGATATTCTCTCGAGTCCGTCGAGGAGGTCTTCAATTCCTTGTTCTGCAATGGTCAGGTTCTCCTTGTCTGTTTTGTATTCTTCGTGCGTCTCCTGAAGATAGACGCCAAGATCGCGGCTGTTTTTCTTCTTGACACCAGGGTTCTCTTCTGCTACAGTGTCAACAGAAGAAACGGATGCGTTCCCTCCGCTAAGACGAGTACGTATAGGCTTAGCGGCAGTAGCCCCGGAAGAGTCGCGAACCTCTCCGGATGCAGACGCATCCGTTTGTTCGTTTTCCCATCCCGATAGCACCCAACTATTGGCGCCGCTATTTTGCGAGAGTACCACCGTATATCCATTATCGTATAAACGGATTCTCTTGTTGCCCATTCCGGAAAAATCATTTTTTTGAACGTCACCATTTGTCGCATTTGCAATGACATTTACGATTTCGTATGCCGTCCTAACGCCATCTCCACCCTCAGAGTTTCTCTTTGAGATTATGTGCGAAAAACCATACCCGTGCTTAAACGAAGCACCTTTTCCTGGATTGCCCCATACAAAATCAATATTTCCCAGTTCTTTTCGGGACATGGCGTTTTTCACTGACAAACTCTCCGGCGAATCGCTGGTCTTCGCTTTTTCGATCAATTCATTAAGCGCAGATTTACCGCTCTGGATATTTTTTTCTGTTTCTTCTGCCGTGTCCTTTGAAAGAGTGAATGAAGCCGGGGCCTTCAATTCAGCACTATATTTCGGGGCAGAACTGTTATTGTCTTTCCCGCCTTCTGTCCTCGCACTCACCGTCGCTTTCTTCGCCGCCTTCAGCACCGGCGCTGCCTTTGCCGCATCTTCCATGTGGCCGTGCATGATAAACTCGTTCATGTTGCCGGCAGCGTCGCAGATCATCTCCTCAAAGACGTCCTCATTGCTTAATTCGGTTCCTTTGTACAGGGCATAGTAATCACGCAGGACATCCTCCAACTTGTCTACGCTTCCCAAGTCTTCGATCATCCGGTCGCGGTACTTTGAGAGGACTTCTTCCCTGCTGCTATCATTGTATTCACGAGAGAGGGTCTCGTGCATCAGTTCGTGCCGCGCAATCTGATCCGCGGTGAAAATCTGGTGGTCCGCACGCACGTAGATGGTCTTCGTCTCCGGGTCAAAGTACCCACGGGACTGGACGATCACCTTCTTCCCGTTCTTCGATATGGATTCGATTTCTAAGGACCCGCCGACAAAAGGCACATACATATACCCGCGGGCCTCAACCTCCTCGCGTGCTTGTTCTATGTATTTGTCCGCGTAAACCCCCTTGCTGTTCTTCTGAAGGATACGGATGTTCTTCCTCGTCGTTCCGTTCCGAATCCCAAGATCAGACGCACTTACAGATTCCGAACGAACGCCAGAAACTCTTCGACCCCCTCGGAATCCCGCGATTTCTTCCCGGAATTCAGCGCTTCCTGTTCCTCTTTCCACTCGGCCAGCTTCGACTCCGGTACCCGCGCCGTCATTCCCTTGTAGCCCGTCGCGTACACGTACTTCTCCTGTTTCTGCTTCTGTGCCATTTTCAGCCTCCTCATTTATGTTTGTATTGTATTTAGCGCGGCCTGCCGTATACGCGACCCGCGCCTGTGCTAAGCTCATCGTAGGATTTTCGCCGGCCGCCTCGTAATCAAAGTCACGGCCTTCTTCGCCCTGATTGATAAACCGTGCAGCCTCGCCGGCATATTCTACTTCATTCTGTCCCGGCTGGTAAGCCTGCACGATTTCAGCAGCGGAATCGCTGTCTACATTCAGCCGTTCCAGCGCATCGGCCACTTTGGAATACTTCCTGAACGCCAGGTCCTCAAACCGTGCGGCCCGTGCTTCCTCGCCGGTCTGCATGCGGATGCTCTCCGCCGGACTCATCGGTTGCGCCATTTCCGTCATCGCACGCGCAGTGTCTTCGGCGCTTCTGGTATAGTTAAGACCGCGGCCAAATTCGGGACGGGCTTCAGATTCGCCCGTAGGCGCAGTTTCTTCCGTCTGTGACACATTCTCCGCCTGCGCGCCCTGGGACGCCTCACGCTGGCTTGCAAGTGCCTTCAGCGCTTCGATAGCGTCAGAGGAAGCGGTTTCTTCGTGGATCTCGACGCCGGACCGCTCGGCCAGATAATCCGTCACGGCCTCGTTCCGCACGATCCGCGCCACGTCACGCTCGGTCAGGTCCTTGCCTTTTTCCAGGCGCTTCACGGCACGCTCGATATCGTCGTAGTCGTCGCCCTGGGTCTGTTCCTCAAACGCCTGCGCCAGTCTCCCCAGGTCGACGTTGCTCATCTTGTCTGCCTGGTCCGCAAAACTGATGGAGTCATCGTCCAGGTAAATATCGCGCTTGTCCACGATCTTGTCGAAGGTGTCCTGCAGGTCGCCCTTGTACTGTGACGCAGCAGCGGCGATGCTGTCCAGATAACTCGTGTCGCCGGCCTTCAGTTCGCTTCTGATGTTGCGCCCAATCTGGGCGTCCCGCATACGGCCGACCACGCCGACTTCGCCAAAGAGGCCGGACATAGCACCAACGACGAAAGACGACAGCGAGTCCTTCATCGTATCAGCAAACGATCCGCGGTCTTCCCCGATGATGCCGGCCGAGTCAAGCATCCAGTTCGCCGCGTCAGCAAGGACTTCTTCAATGCCTTCAAATGCCCCGCCGATGACCTTCTCGCCAAGTTTGCCGAGGATTTTTGCGCCGGTATCCGACTTTGCCATGCGCTGCAGTGCGCCGGTCAGTTTTTTGGTCGTCACTTCATCCAGTGCGCCCCCGTCGGTGACTTTGCTCATCGCACCGACAGATCCCCAAAGCATTTCCGTCGCCATTTCGATTGCGCCGCCCTGGCCCGCGTACCTGTTCAGGTTTTTGGCCATGTCCCTGCCGATCTCTTCACCGCGGCTCATTACGGTATTTGCGCCTTCCGCCCATGCGCCACCGGCTGCACGCATACCGAATGGCAACATTGATACAGCCCCCAGGTTGTTGATGCCAAGTGCCATAGTTAAGGCAGCGTCCAGGCCGGACTGAATCCTGCTGGACAATGCTTCTACGGCAAAATCACCAAGACTGCCAAGCTCGGCCGTTGCGTTCTTCGCGCGCTGAAGATCCTTGTTTGCGCTGTTCTGGAGATTGAGCATAGTCTCAACGTCGAACAGATCCTCGCCGGTGCCGGACTGCGTGAGGGAGAACAACTGCTTGTACGTTTCGTCTGCGTCACGGTCCACCTTGCTCAAGTCGAAGCCGGCGAAAATATCCTGCCCTGCGCCCTGGGCGTGGGCTACGTGCTGGTCGATATACTCCATGACGCGGTGAGCATAGTCATCGCCGCCGAGGGCCGTGGCGGTCCTCACGATGCCTTCACGGAGATTCTGCGTGCCGGGGTCCTGACGCTGCGGATCATTGTCTACCGCGCCCAGATAAAACCGCGTTGCGGTCCGCAGTGCTTCGTCCGCCTCGCTCTCCACGTTGTTCAGGATGTTGCCGGACTGTGCGTTCTGATACTGGCCAAGCCAGGACGCCTCGTACTGCTTCAGCGCACCGGTCAGCGTGCCGCCCAGGGCCGTCGCCGCCTTATCCCAGAAAGTCATGCGGTCCAGGTCCATTCCGGCCAGTTTCGCCTTATACACGCGGTCCTTTTCCGCGTCCTCTAACTGAAGTTTCCGCAGGTTTTCGATACCGCCGGCGGCGTCCACGGCCTTGCTGGCGTCCTGCCACTCCTGCATGGCGTCAAGATAACCGTCAGGCGTAGCCGCTCGGTCCTCGTGCTTCATCTGGTCTTCCGCACGCTCGTAGGCCGTCACATAGCGGTCGATCAGGGAATCGCGCTCGTCGCGCCATTTGCTGTAGGCGTCGTCTTCTTTCTTCCGCTGTTCTTCGCTCACCTGACCTTTCTGCCGCTCTTCGCTCCATTTCATCAGGTCAGCGGCACTCGACCACTCTCCAATCTCCGTCGTCGGAGCTGTCGGGGCAGAACGCTGCGGTCTGGTGGCGGCATATTCATCAGCAAGCCTCTGCCGTCTGCTTGCCTCGGCAAAGTCAAAACCGCCGGTACTGGGGGCGCCGGTAATTCGTCTCCTGCTGTCCTGTAAGGCACTCCCGACAAAGTCATGTGCCGCAGCCATTCTTGCGGTATCCTGTTCGCGCAATCTTGCGATGGCTTCGTCCAGCGCTCGGTCATACGCACGCCGTTCCGCCTGGGCCTCCTGCTTGCGCGCAAGCGCGCCGCGATCTGCTCCCATAGCAGACGTGGCACGGACATAGTCGTGATACGCCTGTTCCCGTCTCCGCTGCTCTTCCTCTTCCTCTCTCTTCCTTTTCTCGGCCTCTTCACGCGGGTCGTAAGATCCGCCCAACTGACCAAACTTTCGTAATGCCATTTATCACCTCGCCAAATAGCCAAGCGCCACGCGTCGCGCGTAATCATCACCGTATCCCTGACCGCGCAGGAACTGATATGCGTCGTCATAACCGCCTATGCCCTGTGCCTGCATCACCTGCCACAGGGACGTGTCTATGCTACGTCTACGTTCGCCGGTTCCGCCCATAGTGCCACGGATGCCGTGTACCACACCGCCGCCGGTTTCTTCCGGTGCGGGCTGCGTCTGTTCCGGCGTGCCGCCGCCACTGCCGCCGAGCTGTGCCAGATACTGCTGGTATCTCTGACGTTCCGCATCCTGCCATTCGCCGTACTGGCGTGCATATTCCTGCTCGTACTGATCGAGGGCATCCTGATAACCCCTGTACTGCCATTCGCGGTCGGTGTCCCAATCCTGGTCCTGCTGGCGGTACTGCTGCCACGCAAAGTCGCGGTCGCCTTCCCACTGCTGCTGTTGCTGGAGCCACTGGCGGTAGGCAAAGTCTCTGTCGCCTTCCCACTGGTCCTGCCCCTGCAGCCACTGGCGGTAGGCGAAATCTCTGTCTTCGCCAAACTGCTGCTGCTGCTGAAGCCACTGCTGGTAAGCGAGCTGACGGTCTTCGCTCCACTGGTCCTGCCCCTGCAGCCACTGGCGGTAGGCAAAGTCACGGTCCTCACCGTACTGTTGCTGCTGCTGCAGCCACTGACGGTATGCAAAGTCGCGGTCCTCACCATACTGCTGCTGACTCTGTAGCCACTGCTGATAGGCAAGCTGACGATCCTGACTCCAGTCTCCGAGCAGATCGCGGAACCGGCCATAATCCTGGCCCTCCAGGCTTTCCAGCAAGCCAAGCTGTTCCACCATATCCTTGCCCTTGTCCCGGTACATAGAATATGCCAACTGCTGCAGCTCCGGGATCTTGTCGTTCAGTGCCTGCATATACTGGTTGTATGCGCCCTGCGACGCCGTGCCGGCATAGGAAGATGCCAGGCCGCCGGTGCGCGCGGAGACCTGCGCCAGCGTATCCTGCATGGCCTGCTGCCCCTGCCGCGTATATGCTTCAGCGTACTGCTGGTACAACGGGTCTGCCTTGTAGTCATAAGAGAAATCACCGCGCCCCAGGATCTGCTCGATCATTTCCTGGATGCGTTCGTCGTACCGGGACTGGTACTCCGGTCGTTCTGCTTCGTATGTGAAATCTTCCGGCCGTTGTCCCTCAAAAGTAAAGTCCTCCGGTCGCTGCCCCTCAAACGTGAAATCTTCGGGTCGTTCCACGCCGTAGGTGAAATCTTCCGGTCGCTGTCCCTCGTAGGTAAAATCGGTGGGGCGTTCCACGCCGTAGATGAAATCTTCCGGTCGCGCCGTCTCCCACGTGAACGTGGGCCGTCCCGTCCCGGTATAGTCAAAACCGGGCCTGCCGCTTCCGGTGTACTGGAAAGAAGACGGCTGGAACTCCTGGATATACGACGGCGGGCCGCTGGGCGGATCCGTGGCGGGCGGATCCGTGGCGGGCGGCGTAAAACGCTGCTGGGCCTCCTGCCGCTGCTGTACCATTTCCTGGGTCTGTCCGGTTTCACCAAAGCGGGGATCATACTGTTCGGTCATTGTGTCCGCGCCGGTCCTTCTTCTGCTCCTTCTGTATCCGCCGGTGCCGGCATCCTGCGTCCTTGTCACCATTCCTGCTCTTGCCATATATTCCTCCTAAATCTTCTCCTCGGCCTTCAGTTTTGAGTACCAATCCTTGATATAACTGTTTCCGCCGGCTGCCGTATAATGGTCATATTGTTCTCTTACCCTGATTCGCTGGATCTCCGTCATCTGCTCGCCGCGTTCCGCAGCGGACAACACGTTCACCAGGAAGTTCTTCGTTCCCTCAAGATCGATACGGTTTAGCGTTGTTTTCTGTGCGTCAAGCTCTGCCATAATGCCCGCCGTCTGCGTGGCAAACAGTTTCTTGATCAGTTTTTTGATGGCCAGAAAAATCGCGCTGCAGCTCCCGATAAGAGCTGCCAGGAACCCAAGCCAGGTCCCGATGTCCCCCATAGTTATTTGTTCCATACCCCCCTCCTATTCACCGGGCGTTCTGTTCTGGTCAATCGTCGCCTGATTCCCATTCGCTTCCGGTCCCGGCATCCGTTTTCCGTAGATGCTTAATATGTGATTGAGGGTTTCCCGCAGGTACTCCAGGTACTCAATGGTCTCCCTCATAGTCTCCCGCAGGTCATCCTTGATGATCGGCGGTTCTCTCTGAATATATCGTCCCATCAGTTGATCACACTCCCTGTCACATACTCCCGGCCAATGGCGCGGATAGTCACTTCGCCGGTGCCCTCCAGGCGCAGCGTGTACTTGTCACAGCGGCCCAGTCTCACCGGCACCATCACCGGCACCAGGTTCGCCGCGGTCTGCTGCCACACGGTCTTCCACGCCCCGTCGTCCTCTTTGACTTTGACGGTCACGGTGCTGCCGGCCGTCATAGTCATCCTGATCAGGAGGCGCAGGTAGCCCTTGCGGTTAAAGATGTTTTCGTACGTGGGTACGAACTCGCCAAACCACTGCTGACTTTCCAGGACGCCCTGCTCAACACGGCGGAGCTTCCCAATGCCATCCTGCTGGAACACCATGTGCAGTTGATTGTCCTTGTTCGTCATGGCGGTATATGACTCTCCGCCGACGTCCTCAATGGCCCAGAAACCGTGCTTGAGGTCGTACGCGTACAGGTGACTGACGCCGGCAGGATTGGTCATGCCGATATAGTATTTCAACCCATCCGTACCGCCGACCGCATTGGTATATATGCCATTTCCGAGATTGTACGAAATAGACTGCGGCCTGCCGCCGGTGTACGCATAGACGCCGTTGATGCCCTTGTAGTAAAGCGTCTGGTCTATGACTGTCAGGCTGCGCTCACTTCCCTTCTGCAGGCCATCGATGTTGGAGTCATCCATATAGTATTCCGAGGGGAACTTGCCCAGGATCTTGTGCAGGATCTTTTCTTTCCAGGCGCATACAGTGCCGTTGTACTCGCAGATGCCGGTGAAAGGCCCCTCCGAACCGACCGTCACGGCGTACGGCCCGATGTCTCCGAGCGAGTATCGGAAAAAGTCCGTCGGATCTCCCAGGGCGGACGCGTAAATAGTATTCTCTTCGATGTTGCATCCCCAGATTCTATTTCCGGAGGAGCAGATAAAATCAAGATCAGGGAAAGATCCTTTGATATTGAGGGAACCGCTGTATGGTGGATCGAATGTCACGGCGGATTTAAGCAAGCCGATGGCGTCGTCCGCCGGCGTCTGGCCCGCGCTAACGCCCTGCACGACGGCTCTCCTGGCAGTTAATCCTTGTGCCTGAATATCGATCACGTCGCCGGCCTTTACTTTGGACGCGATGCCTTCCGCTTTAAGGGAGAAGGTTTCGGAACTCCCGGAGATAATAATGTCCCAGGTTGTGGCGGTCCAGTCCAGTTCGACAAAGGGAACAATGTCCCCGGTGATCATGTCATAGTAGACTTTGTCAGGGAAGATCACCAGTTTGCTGTTGATGACAGCCATCTGTTTCGTGCCGGAAGTCAATGCGATGTCATATATGTCCACGCCATCCTTTTTGAGAATCGGCTTATAAAGCGGGGCATCATAGATGTTGTCAATCACGTAGAGGTGGCCATCCCACACGTAAACGTCCTGCACGTCGTGGTAGGTCGTGTACTGCCCGCGCATCGGGCGCTGGGTGATCACGGGATAATTTGACGTAGAGAGTCCACCCATATCAGCGAACTCTCCCTCCCTTGTATTCTGCGTAAGGTTAAGGCCGAAGAACTGGATCGTGTCCTCTTTCCTGTGCTGGATCGTGAAAGGAAGTTTCGGAAGTTTCATCACATGACCCTCCAGTTTCCTTTGTCCGCCGGCTTCGTGGTGCGGCGGTACCAGGATGCGGCTCTCGCCCAGGCTGCATTGAACATTTCCATATCATTCTGGTACAGGTTAGTCTCTTCGTTAGCCATGTCGATCATCGCGCACAGGTACCAGGTGTAGACCTCGTCGTACGGATGCGGCATAAGCAGTTCCACGTCGGTCAGTTCCGCTTCAGTGCCGTCGTTCGGATTTTCCGGGGCTTCCACTCCGAACATCTCCGCCACGTCTCCCTCGACGCCGCGGAACAGGAGCTGTGCCAGCGTAAACTCATCCGCCGCGTGCGGCCGCAGCATCTTTGCGCTCGATAATGCTTCAGACAGTTTCATTTCTTCTCCTTCACATTCAGGCCGCTGGCCCATCCTCGGTGTCCGCCGTAGATGCACTCATACCAGGTCCGCAGGAGGACCTTCTTCTTCGCGCCGGTCAGGTACGGTTCCGCGCCCTTCGGGATCACGATGATCTGCTTGCCCTTCGTGCCGGCAGACTTGCGCAGCCAGGTGTCGGACGTGCATCTGCCCTGCGGCAGTGGTGCAGCATAGGCAGAGGATGTGTAGCCGATGCAGTCCTGTCCATCATCGTCGTAGTGCACCCGGTACCAGGGGAAGCCGTCGCTGTCCTTGGCAGTTCCCTCGGCCTCGTAGATCTCGCCGTCCGAAACAACCATCAGCGTCTGATACTCCACACCGGGACCGGAACGGATGCGGCTCTTTGAGCAATGATTGATTTTGACCGGGAAGGTTTCGTGGTGATCATCGGAGTCAATAGCACAGGCGGTGTGCCCTTCCTGCGTAGCGGCATTGTAGCGGAGGAGGATGTCACCGCGCATAAGGCCCGTGCCAAGTTCCAAGAGAAGCGGATCAGTGAGCTCCACAAACATCCCGGTGTCCATGATCATCTTGCGTTCCGTCCTTGACCACATGGTACGGAAGTCCGGGTTGTAGATCTTTGCCCCGAAGTAGAGCGCATCGCCCATCAGAGCGGTACAGTCACAGTTGCAGAGGGTCTTGACCTTCCGGGGGTCTGGGTCAGCCATCTGGAAAAGGGCATCAAATAGGGTCGTGCGGGGATATCTGCCGCCGTCAGACTTGAGAGAGTCCTGCCCATAGCCGATATAGGCCCCGTTTTCGACCGCTCCCAATACAAAGTCAGCAATACGCTCTGCCGTCTGTTCGTCTTTCGGGCGGAAAACATATTGCCACCCGCCGTAGAAGTTGACCACGTTAAGCTCACCGTCCAGTTTACCAGGCGTGCGCAGCTGGTTCGGAGGCGTGCCATACTTCGTGCCAAACTCAGAGGATGCAGCCTGTGCGAGTCTTAACATAATTTCATTCCTCCGGTTCTTTGTCTGGCAGGATCTTGGTCACGATGGATTTGGTAGAAAAGTACGTGTTGCTCGACGCTTGTGCGATGTGGCTGATAATGCTGATGACAAGGGGAACGCACGCTTCCACTACGCTGATATGCCCCCACCCGAACGCCACATCAAGCACCCCATACAGGGATGCAAGGTCGGGGATAATCAGTTGGAGAAGACGCAGAAAGTCATGTCGTTTTTTGCTCATATATGTACTCCTTTCAAAAAGGCGCAGGGCCTCAATGGGTCCTACGCCGTGTCGTAAGTAATTGTTATCGTTTTCGCGGTAATATTCAGTTCAGCCAGCGCGATGCGTCGTTATAGGCGTTCGATTCGCGCTCGATCAGGTTCGCCGTGGCAGCATCCTGGTCCATGCTCTGATAGATCACTTCGCGCACGTTCCGGGGGATCATGATCTTGACGCCGCGCTGGATGCGCCACAATTTGCCGTTGATGCCGACGACCAGGTCGTCTTTGTACTTGCCGTTGTCCTTGAAAGCCTTGAAAGGAACACGTTCGTTCCAGTATTCCTTTTCGCTCTTCATTACCACTTCATCCGTGGCGTCTTTCTTTTCAGCCATGTTCTTCCTTTCTCTGGCGCCCCTGCCGGGGTGCAATTAAGCACCACGCGGCAGAGGACTTTTGCTTTTTGAATTAGTTTTCAGGCGCGTCGCTGAAGCTGGAGACAGATTCCAGACGGATCATATACTGCTCCACCAGACGCTCCGCAACCTTGATGGCCTTCCAGCCGGCAGTCGCACGCTGGTTCAGCGGGTCGGCCGTACCGGACGAACCGAGCTGCTTCACGATGTGCTGCAGGCCGCCGCCGGTGACTTCGGTCACGCCGTAGGCGTCAGCGCCCAGGATCAGAGTGCCGTACACGTCGCGGCCGTTGGCACCGGCACCGACAGGGTACAGGACTTTGTTCTGGGTGATGGAAGCCGCAGCAGACAGGGTCAGGGAAGCGCTGCCAGCGTTGCCGGCGGTCGCGGAAGCGATGGTGTACTCCACGCCGTCCACGGTAAACTTACGGTTGGCCAGGGCGGTCGCGTCGTCCGCGGTGATCTTTTCCTTCACGGCCAGGGTCGTGCTGGAAGAGGACGTGGTCTTGACGGACAGGGTCCGGCTGCCGGCGGTCAGGTCGGGCGCGTGATAGACTTTCGCTTCGGTGGTCTCCACGAAACGCACGCCCTCGATCTTTCCGATCTCGCCTTCGTAGATGCCGTCAGGGTCGCTGTACGTTTTCACGTTGATCCACTTGGAATCACTCATGATGTCGTACGCGACGTCCGGGTGGACGATGGCCACGTAGGTGCCATTGATCTTCGGCGCGTTCTGGACCTTCAGGGCGCGGACGGCCTTGCGGATGTCATCAAAGGTGACGCAGTCGTTCGTGGTCGCGTCGGTGTAGCCCAGGGACGCACGAGCGCTCTTGCCGCCGGCATAGTAGACGTTGGTGCCGCCCTGAAGGACCTCGCGGGTCACGGTGTCCAGGGTACGGCCGGCCTGGTCAGCGAGCTGACGGGTCGCCTGCAGCAGGTTGTTGTCGATGGCGGTCAGCAGCAGGACGTCGGACAGTTCGATGTAGCCACCGTACTGGGCGACCGTCGCCGTGATGACGCTCATGGACAGTTTCTGGCCGTCAGGGGTCACGCCTTCGGTCAGGGGGGTCAGGGCCTTCGCCAGGGGCGAATACTTCCGGAACTCGATGGTCTTACCGCCGGCCTTCGGGATCGGGTGCTTCTGGCCAAACTGATCGTGGACCAGATAAGGGCCGGCCAGGTCGATCAGGTAGTCAGAGTAATAGGTTTTCATTTCGTCGGACAGGCCGCCATCCGTGGTCACGTTGGTATTGGCACTGAACAGACGAAGATTCAGTTTGAAAAGAGCATTCATGTTTTCCCTCCACTTGCGGCGGGGATCAGAATGAAATGGTCTCTCCCCGCGCAACTCTTCTTGCGATCTCGTCGCGGTCCGCACGCGTTAAGGCGCGGACGTCTTTTTTAACGATGAATGGACTCTGGGAGGCTGTTCCGTTTTCCGTGGGTCTTGCGCCCTTTGCGCGGATGTTGTTGACCACCGCGCCTTCCGTGGCCGCTGCCGTCTGCTGCACGGCGTCCCCGACCAGCGTGTCAAAGTGGATCACCTTGTACGCGTGTTCCACAGGGGTGCCCGCACGAATCAGCCGCACGAAATCAGGGTTGTTCAGTTCAGAAGTCAGATCAAACGCCGGGAATTTGGCTTTGACCTGCTGGCCTTCCTGGAACCATTTCTGCACCTGGGCGTCGGCCTGCGATCTTGCCTTGCGTTCTCTTTCGGCCCGCAACAGCTCCGCATTCTGCCGGCGCATCTGCTGCAGTTCCTTGAACTGCTCGACGCTCATGCCGGCTTCTTCCGCGGCGACGTCCCAATAGGCGTTGTCGCTGTCGATTGCCTTTGCCAGTTTTGAGATGTCGCCGTCCATCACGTTGTAACGTGCGGACAGCTTGTCCAGGATGTCCTGCGTGTCCGTTGCCCTCTGCTGGAGGGCCTTGTAATCTGGGAAACGCCGGTTGAACGCTTTCTGAAACTCCTCGGTGTAAACGTCCTTGTACTCTCCGTTTATCATCTCACGGAAAGCCTTGCGCCTATCTTCCAGAGTGTCGGACGTGACCTGCACGCCCTGCTTTTCCTCCGCGGCGGCCGGAGCTGTCTCTTCAGCAAGTGCCTGCTTGCCGTAGACGACGTTCGAAAGATCGCCCGATTTTTTCCCGGTGGGTGCGGCCGGAGAATTGTTTTCGCCCGTTGTCGCGCCGCCTTCGCCCTCGCCGAACAGGTTGAGGACCAGGCGGAATCGCTCTTTGTTCATGGATTCCTCCTTCGCGGACTTGACGGCTCCGTGTGCCGGTTTCTTTAGGTGGCGGTGACGGTTGGCAGGCCGCCACCGCCTGGAAGAAACATTGTCAATTATATGGTAGCACAACCCTTATCCGAATCCGCCCTACATTTGGCACGGTAATCGACAAGGGATACGTGTCCCGGTTCTGCCTCGGCTAACTGCTCAAACGCCAGCGTGACCATCCGCAGGACCGCATCTGCTCCTGGGATGTTCGGCACGCTGACGCAGGCATATCCGGGATCCAGCACGGCCTCGGTCTGGCCGCCGGCGTCGATGACCCAGTTCGCTGTGGCCGTGATCATCATGGAGATGGCGGCGCATACCCTGTCATCGTCCGCGTGATCGATGCAGCGGATCTTCGTCGCGCCGTTGTCCTCCGTGATCAGGATGGCCGTCATACCGGCCTTGCCGCATCAGACGGCGCTTCCATACTCGGCCTGGACCTCTTGGCCAGACGGTCGCTGTAGCTCGTCCGCGGGACCTGACTGTCCATGATGCCGGACGCTACGGTCTTGCCGCCCGCCGATTTCTGCTGCGGTGCCGGAGACGGCGCGCTCTGCTGCGGCTGCCCCTGCTGCATCGGAACCGGCTGGCCCTGGAGCATCGCCGTGAGCTGCATGATCTGCTGCTGCTGTTGCTGGCATATATTGAGCAGCGTCTGACCCTGCATAACATACTCCCGGACCTTCTCGATACCCTCAAAGTCCATCATCTCCAGCGCCGGCAGCGTCTCCTGCGCCCGTTCCGGATTAAAGAACCCCAGGCCGTACAGTTCCTTCGCGCGCTCATTCGCTTCCAGCACGCTGAAAGGATTGTTGCGCTGTGCGCTGATCTTCAGGTCGAACGCCGGCCGCCGCATCTTTACCTGGCCCAGGATGTCGACCGTCGTCTGGTTCCGCATTCCCTGGTTGGACAGCGTCGCATAGTCATATCCGCCCATTCCGTTGGGGGCCGTGATACGGAAATGCCGTGCCTCGTCGTAGAACTGCCGGATCAGTTCGACGCACAGCGTGGCGATCTTCGTCTGCGCTCTGTACGACGCCGCGATCATGTCCCGGCTGGACTTGTTGCCTGCCTCCTGCAGCGCAGCGATGGCCGACGCCGCCGTGACGGACCCGGTCGCACCGCCACTGTTGACGTCACGGTTGGAAGCGGTGTCCTTCATCTCCTCTATCTTCTGATTGATGACGTCCAGATACACTCCGGATACAGGACTGACGTTGATCTCCTGCAGCCTTGCGTCGGACAGTTCGCCCTGGACGTGGACTATGGGGTTGTTCCAGTCCATAAACTCGTCCAGGTTGATGTTGGTGGACTCGCTCACGAAATACCGTTTCTTCGTCCCCATCATGGACGCTTCCAGGATGTTGGCGGAGAGCTTGTCGATATACATTTGCGGGTCACGACAGATGGATACGTACCCAAAGCCGGTCGGCGTCCCCTTCTCCGGGAAGAGCGAGTCAAACACGACAGGGTACATGCCGTGGTCGTAGAAGCCGCGGCCGGCGTACTGCGGATCGTTCTCGCTCGCGTACAGCAGCGTGTCCCCGCAGAACTTCGCGTAGTGCAGGAGGGTCCTGCTCCCGTTGCTGACCTTGTAGTACCAATCGACCACCACTTCCTTGTCGCTGGTATCCACGGTGTCATTGTAGACGTACTGCGTGATGTCGACAGGCGACCCATTGATCTTCCCCATAAACTGCGGATACTGCTTGTTCAGCAGGTCATGGTCCACCAGCTCCACCACGAACAGGTTGCGCGATTTCTGGATGTCCGTCACGCCGGGTTCCCAGAAAATCTTCAGCAGGTCGATGGACTTTACGCTGATGTCGCCCAGGCCGTTTTCCTTGCTGGTATCCCAGAATACGCCATAAACAGCCGTTCCGTGCTTCAGCTTCTCCCACCAGTTGTCAGAATACGTCTGGTCAAACTCGTTCTGCTGGAGAATGACCGGCAGCACCGCCGACAGGGTCTTCGCGGTTTCCTCGTCGCTTTTCTCACGCGGCAGGACCGTCGGCTGGGGGTAGTTGTCCATAGCGTCAGCGTGCTTGTTGACGATAGCGTTAAACAGCCAGCCGGACGTCGGTTCCGGGCCGATCCGCGTCACGTCGTCTTCCTGTTTGCCGCGCTGCTTGCCGCGGATATACCGCCAGTAGCGCAGTTCCCACCATTCTTCCTCTTCCACGACGCGGTTGTCCAGGTTGGCCTTCCCCTGCTTGTACTGCTGCAGGATCTCTGCCGCCTCGTGGATCTGCTTCAGGCCGATGGGATTGCCAAGATCAGACTGCGGTTCATTTGTGGTCGGCTGGTCGAATGTCATGGTATTTACGGTCATTTTCCATCATCTCCTTTACGTCAGCGCAATAGTCTTCGTCGTGACGGTGTTTACGTACTCGTAGGTGCTGTCATAGTCAAAGTACGTGTCAATTATCAGCAGCGTTGCCGAAGATCCGGAAATGGGAAGGATCACTCGCGCCACTACATGCTCGTTCCCGAATCCGTCCGAATAATACGAAAGATCAAGCGCCTGCACATAATACGAATCGCTTGAAATGTCCACGGAAACATACCCGACCGCCGATTTGCACTCGCTGATCGCCTGGGCAAAGTCGTAAAACTCGATGTCAAGGGATACGTTGACAACTCCCCACCCGTTATTATATTCAAGTCCCCATACGCACGCAGGGATATACCGCTTTACCCATTCCCCAGCATACACCGTCAGGAACTTGCCGTTGTCGCTCGTGGTGACAGAAGGCAGGCCGCCAGCAGACGGCGTCTGTGCGGACCACGTGCCGGAGCTGACTGTCAGCACCTTCCCATTGTCACTTCCGCTTACCGCAGGCAGTTCCTTCGCCCACGTCAGCTTTCCGCTGCTCACGCCCAGGAACTTGCCGTTCTGAGTGCTGGAATACGCGGGGATCTCCGCGGGCGACTCCAATGCCGGCACGAAATTGAAATCTCCGCCCAGCGCCTTGATCTGTTCCTCCGTGAACGTCACGCCCTTGTTGGCATCACTGGTCAGGTCGATTGTGCCGGCCACGGCCACGTAGATTCTGTTCGTTGCAGGCCGCACGTTAAGCGTGGTCGGTACGATGCCGGTCACGCCGCCAACCGATACCACGCTGCCTTCTGCCAGGGGGAAGGAAAGTCCCTCTGCGTTGATACTCTTTAATACTGCATTTTGAATAAACATATCGTCCCTCCCTATTTATTCTCTCCTCAAGGTGCGGAGAATGTCGTGTAATTTGTTGCTCATAGTGTTCTCCTTTATCCTGTCACTTCGTACACGAGCCATTCATTCATCTTCAAACTCCATTGTGCGCGTAGTGTCACTCCTGTCGGGGGGAATGGTGCAGGTGGCCCGTCATTATAGACGACGATTAGCGATCCAAGTGGGAGATATTCGTTTGATATAAATACTCCAGATTGAACGGTCATATTTTGGTCTGTGTAATATAGGACATTGGATGCCTCCACATCTGTCACGAGTGCCGTCTGCACACCACCTCCGCCGCTACCTTCGTATGTGCCGACTATCGAAAAGATGGAAACGTCTTTTTTTATGTTCTCGGCGAGAAGGTTGGCATCGCCCGCTATGGTCTGCGCTCCCGTCAGGTACTGGCCCGCCGCGATAGTCTGATTCGTGGTGGTGGGCGTGTAGGTCTGTGCGGCCTTCGTCGTGAGCTGTTCCGTACTCGACCCAGAGACGGTCACGGTGCCATACGTGCCGGACGAAACATACCCTGCGGAGACCGTCGGCGTCACCTTCTGCGATTTTCTCACGCTCGCCGTGATCTCGCCAAAGAGATTGACGGAGATGGACGGATTCGCCGTGATGGTCGTGGCCGGCGTGGTAGCACTGCCGGCCGGCATGGCATTGATCTGCACGCTGGAAAGGCCGTCGTAGCCGTTGTCCGCCGTGATCGTCTGCGAGGACAAGGTCGGACTGATATTGCTCTTTGCCTGCAGGGACGGTGCCGGGGCCGCCGGTTTGGTGTACTGGATTTCTATGTCGCTGTCACAATATTTCCCGCCTGTCTCCAGCGTCTTGATGCCGGTGTTCGACAGGGACGTGATTTCACTATTTCTGTAAAGGATTGATACGTCGCTCATCGTGATACCTCCCCGTTATACATTGGCAGCGTCGACAACGTCAGATACCCGCTGTCATTGTTCAGGTCAGATACGTTGGTCGGGATCGTCGTGCTGTCCGGAAGTGCGCCAACGTCAGAAGCAGTCAGCGTCACTGTGCCGGTCTGGCCGTTCACGCTGTCGACCGCTCCTCCGCTTACCGCCGCCGCGTTGGTCCATAATCTGATCGCACCATCAGCGTAATGGTAGATCGGATGCGTCAACTGAAGTTCGATATGCGTGGCGTCGTAGGCGATGCCCAGGAAGATATAGATCTTGCCGTCCGCCGTGGACGGAAGCGTCTGCACGATGGGCGTGGTGCTGTCGATGATCGCGCTGCCGTCGCTCTGCGGTGCCGCCTTGACGAACACCGGCGTCTTCGTGGTCAGATTCCAGGCGGCCCCGGTGTTGTTGAACGAATAGCCCAGAACAAGGACGTACTGCTGCCAGATTGAGGCGGCCGGGAGATCCGTGCCGGCCGTATAGTTCGTCGTGTTTGCCAGATACCCGATGCGCCCGAACGGGTTGATCGGCTCCTGGTTTACCGTCTTTGTGCTGGTCGCGCTATTGTCGTACTGCGTGTTCGCAGGCACCCACTTCTTGTTATCCGCGCTCGTGAATAGCATCCGATAATACCGCGTACGATGCGTGGTCGGCAAGACGGAACTGTTCGTCCTCACTTGGTACGCAATCGTGTTCGTGTCGCTGTTGTAGCCACGGTAAATGTAAAAACCGCCGTTCCCACCGTCCAGCGTGCTGTCGTAGACAAACAGCATAGTGTAATTGACGTTAAAGATGGTGGTGTCCTGCGTAGCGAGCGTCATGTTGCTGTAGCATTTCTTCGCGCCGAGGCCGTTGATGTTCACCTTGAAGCCAGACGCCGAAGTCACCACGCCGTTCTTCAGCCAGAACGAGGTGCCGTCCTTCAGTTCCGTGATCCCTGCGATGGTCGCCGTGAAGCTGGTCGAGGTCGAGGTCGAGGCCACCTTGCCCCACGGGATCGCCTGCGAGCGGAGCGCGGTCTTCGTCGCGTCGCCAGAGGCGGCGGAGGCGTAGTCAATCTCTTCCTCGACGATGCCGGCGATCTCGTGCTTGTCTGTGCTGGTCAGAACATAGTCGTCGCCCTGATCACCCTTGTCGCCTTTAGGGATGCCGAAAGAGAACGAAAACACCTTCGCCGTGTCCGGGCCGCTTGCCGTGACAGACGCCGTAGCGGAGTCAGTCGGCAGCAGCGTGGAAGCCGAAGCAGCAGGAGTGCCAAAGCCGGCGGCTTCTCCAGTAGGGCCTTGCTGGCCTTCAGGCCCCCGCTGGCCTTCAGGTCCCGGTGCCCCGGTCGCTCCGGCAGGCCCGCGCTCGCCCTGGACGCCCTGCGGCCCCTGGGACCCAGTCAAACCCGTAGGTCCGCGGTCGCCTTTCTCGCCCAGGGGTCCCTGGGGTCCCTGGGGGCCGGC
>JAFRRM010000017.1 GCA_017428105.1 Lachnospiraceae bacterium
ATAGCGGATTACATTGACTATTACAACAATGAACGCATCCAGGCAAAAACAAAATGGATGCCACCTGTAAAGTACAGAATGGCATCCACTTGTTGAGGCCCGTCATAAATCAATGTGTCCAGGAAACTGGGTACATATCAACCGCGCGGGGTCTTTTTTTGCCGCCGTTCTCTCCCTTCCTCCGGCTCCCTCTCCGCCTGTCCATTTGAATGAACAGCTGAACAGGAATGTGAACACATCCCCCTGACTTTTCTTCCGCGTATCTGGCACATTTTTTGCTAATTTAAAGATGTAAGGATCTCTTCGCCAGGAGGAAGAACGTATGAAGATCACACAGATCGATGTCAGGAATCTTTTGATTCCTTTAAAAGTTCCGTACGCACTGCAGAAGTCTTACGGAATCAAATCGCACACCTGCTGCGTCATGGTCGCGGTCCATACGGATGAAGGCATCGTCGGTTACGGCGAATGCAACCCTCAGCCCGGTTTTACCGATGAAAGCGCCGAGACCGCCAAAAGCGTGATCGGATCCATCCTTGCCCCGGCCATCATGGGCATGGATCCCACGGACGTGGCGGCGATCGACCGGCGCATGGACGTCGTCTGCAAGAACAACAACCTGCCGAAAGCCGCCGTCAACACGGCCTGCTATGACATTGCCGGCAAGGCCGCCGGCGTCCCGGTCTACAAGCTGCTCGGCGGAAAGCTCCAGGATTCGATCCCCATCATGCACGCGATCGGCAACGTCAGCGCCGAGGACGGCGCAAAGCTCGTCCTGCAGCGCAAGAACGAAGGCTACCGCTCCGTCATGGTCAAATGCGGCATGGAAAGCGTGGAATACGACGCCGAGCGCATCTTCGCCATCCGGGAGGCCGTCGGCAAAGATTACCCGCTGGTCGCCGACGTCAACCAGGGCTGGGATTACCACAAGGCGCTGCGCTTCCTGCGGCTCACGGAAGGCTGCAACATCGTCTGTCTGGAACAGCCCGTTCCCCACTGGGACATCGATTCCCTGGCGAGGCTGAAAGGCGCGAGCGACGTGCCGATCTCCGCGGACGAGAGCGTTTTCTCGATCCACGAAGCGGTCCAGGTCATTGAAAAGCGGGCCGTCGACATCATCAGTCTGAAGGTCAATAAGCACGGCGGCATCCTGAAGGAAAAACAGATCGCCGTACTGGCGCAGTACGCCGGGATCAAGCTGCTGATGAACTCCATGCTGGAGGAAGGCCTGGCGCAGGCGGCAAGCCTGCAGATCGGCGTGACCCTGCCGAACCTGGTCGAATTCGGCAGCGCGTATTTTTCCCCGCTGCGGCTTGACGACGACATCACGACCTATTCCGAACAGATCCGTGACGGCTGGGTCCACGTCAGCGGCAAGCCCGGCCTCGGCGTCGAGATCCGCGAGGAAATTGTTCAGAAATATTTACAGGATGAGTTCAGCGTAAAGGGCTGAGCCGACGATACCGATCAAAGGAAAGCGTGAACCCATGGAATCCAGAATTGCTGTTATCGGCGCCGGCAACGGCGGAACCGCCATTGCCGCCCATCTGACCCGTCTCGGCGCAGAGGTCAGGCTCTGCGACCTCTTCCCCTCCTACCTGGAAGGGATCATTGCCGAGGGAGGCATTACCCTGACGGAAAACGGAACGTCCGTCAAATATCCGGTCTCTATGGTCACGACCGAGGTGGCGAAGGCGATCGCCGGCGTGCACCTTGTCATGGTCGTCACCCCGTCCTTCACCCACAAAATGATCGCGGAAGCCTGCGCGCCGTATCTGGAAGACGGACAGACCGTCGTCCTGAATCCCGGCCGGACGGCCGGCGCCGTCGATTTCTTCAACACGATCCGGAAGAACGGCTGTAAGGCCGACGTCGTCATCGCGGAAGCGCAGACGCTGGTCTACGCCTGCCGCAAGACGGGTCCGGCTTCGGTCGAGATCTTCGGGACCAAGAAGCAGGTCGCGCTGGGCGTGTTCCCGGCTTCGCGGACGGCGGAAGTCTTAAAGGTCCTGGACCCTCTGTACCCGCAGTTCGTTCCGGCCGCCAACTGCCTGGAGACGTCCCTCTCCAATATCGGGGCGCTCTTCCATCCGACGCCGGTCCTGCTCAACATCGGCCGCATCGAGTCGGATCCGAACGATTTCCGCTACTACATCGACGGGATCTCCCCTTCCGTGGCCCGTCTGATCCACAACATCGATCTCGAACGCCTCGCCGTGGCAAAGGCCTACGGGGTGACGGTCGAGACCGCCGAGGAATGGATGCTTCAGTCCTATGAGACCCACGGCGACAGCCTGTACGAACTGATCCAGAACAATGAAGCCTATCACGGGATCAAGGGACCGCACACGATCGACGTCCGCTACGTGACGGAGGACGCGCCGATGAGCCTCGTCCCCATCTCGGAGCTGGGGCACATCGCCGGGGTCCCGACCCCCAACATCGACGCCGTCATCCGCCTGGCTTCCACGATCTATGAGAGGGATTTCCGCGCGGAAGGCCGCAGCGCGAAGAATCTCGGCCTGGAGGGCATGACGGTCGCCGAAGTCCTTCATTTCTTCGAAAACGGCGAGAAATAACGCGCTCCGCGCAAACAAAAAAGTTCCGGAAGCGATCGGCTTCCGGAACTTTTTGCGTCCTGAAAGGCGGTCAGTTGCCTTCCTCCAGGAACTGCATGAATTCTTCGGCGTTCATCTTTTCGATCCCCAGCTCTTCCATCGTCCGGGCTTCCTTGTAGAAGTCGCGGTCCATGATGTATCCGAGGATGTCGGCGAGCGCCGAGATCGCGCGGTGCTTGAAGCCCATCTGCTCCAGGAAGGCCGCGATCGGGATCAGGCCGAACGGGACGTCCTCCGTCACGTAGCGGTAGTCGAGGGTCTTCGGCATCTTGCTCTCAAAGAAGATCTTCGGGACCAGCGCATGTTGGATCTCACTGAGGGTCTCCCCTTCGCCGCCCTGATAGGCATACCAGTCAAGCGTGATCTTCGGAATGGAGCGGACGTTCATCTTCGGCCAGACGTTGACCTGCATGCGTTCCTTATCCGTGGCCTCGATCAGGTGGTCCAGGGACTGCGTCACGCACTCCGCGTAGAACAGCCGGTCTTCGTGATTGTCGATGTTCGCCGCGTTCAGCAGCATCAGCGAAGTGTGCAGTGTGGTATTGGTATTGCTCATGCCGGTCTCGACGATGTTGTTGTAGCGGATGATGTAGGGATAGATGCCTTTCAGGCGCTCGAACGCCCAGTCACTGTTCTTATTCGGGAACATGGCGACGCCGAGATTGTGCTTGTAGCCGCGGACGTAGGAACCCGCGGGGCCGTCCTTCCTGGTCGCGTACATCATGCAGGAGAATTCGGCAAACTGCACCTTCGTCGTGCAGCCGATATCCCGCAACACCTTGTTGAAATACAGCGAACCGCCGAAGTTGGCCGGGCAGAGCGCGACGATCTGGCCGTCTCTTAAGTGCGGAGCCATGGTCTTTGCGATATTGGCCTGCGCGTACGCCGGCGCGATGACGAGGACGATGTCGGACTCGGCCAGCGCCTCTTCGATATCCGTCGTCACCTTGTAGACCTTGGCAAAGCCCCCCTGGAGCCCGTTGCTGGGCAGGGTGCGGAGATTGATCCCGCCCTGTTCGATGACCGGCTGCAGGCCTGCGGCAAATGCCGGCGAGTCATACAAGGTCACCTGATGTCCCCGGATGGTCAGATCCGCCGCCGCGGCAAATCCTCCGTTTCCTCCGCCGATGATCGTAATCTTTTCCATGTTTTTTCCCTTTCGTCTTATTGTTCGGCTGCTTTTGCCTTTTTGGCCTTCACGGCCTGTGTCACGGCCAGCAACAGGACCATGCCGGCGGCGACCGCCAGCAGAATGCCCCGTACCGACCAGGGCGTTGCGTTGAACATCATCGCATAGAGCGCCAGGAAGACGATCAGCCCGCCGAAGCGCTGGATCTGATTGAGCGGCCCGTTGAAGTACTTCTCCGTAAAGGTCCCCAGGAAGTAGATCGCAACGATGGCAAACACCGCAATGACGCACTGCTCATACCACGTCCCGTTGATCAGCTGCGAATACACGAAGAGGATCGGGACGTAATAGAAGGTGAAGCCGAGCTTCAGGGCCGTGAAGCCCGTCTTCATCGGATTCCCTCCTGCAATTCCTGCTGCGGCGAATGCTGTCATGCAGACCGGCGGCGTGATCGTGGCCAGCTGCGTGAACCAGAAGATCGTCAGATGGGCCACCAGCATCTCGACGCCGAGCGCCACGAGCGCCGGCCCGCTGAGGGTAGCCAGAATGATGTAGGAGGTGCTGATGGGAAGGCCCATGCCGAGCAGGTAGCCGATCGCGGCCACGAGCAGCAGCGTGATCCAGAGCTTGCCCTTGGAGAAGCTCAGAATGATCGCCGTCGTCTTCATCATCAGGCCGGTCACGTTGATCATGGATACGATGATCGAGGCGCAGAAGATGACGCCCGCGATGGACATCAGTCCCTTCGCGCAGTCTTCCAGCGCCAGGATGGTCCGCTTGAAACTGATGCGCGTGCTCTTCCTGACCTGCGCAAACACGTAGATCAGCAGGGTGCAGCCGACGCCGCTCAGGAAGGGCGTGAAGCCGCTGACCAGCAGCGCGATCAGGATAATGATCGGCAGGAAGAAGACGCCGCCTTCCTTCAGCGTTTTCAGCAGGTTGGGAATGCTCTCGGCAGGAAGCCCTTTCAGGCCTCTCTTCCGGGCCATCAGGTCGACCAGGAAGTAGATCGCGATATAGAAAAGCAGCGCGGGGATGATGGACAGGACGCACACCTTGCCGTAAGCCACGCCGACTGTTTCTGCCAGAATGAAGGCGCCCGTTCCCATGATGGGCGGCATGATCTGTCCGCCGGTCGAAGCGCAGGTCTCAATCGCCCCGGCTTCTTCCGGAGTATATCCGGTCTTTTTCATCATCGGGATCGTCAGCGTACCGGTCGTCACCACGTTGGCGATGGCGCTGCCGGAGATCGTCCCCATGGCGGCGGACGAAATGACGGCGACCTTGGCCGGACCGCCGCGGCGCTTGCCGGCCAGCGCGATGCAGATATTCATGAAATGCTTGTCCGCACCGGTCGCCTGCAGGAAGGTCCCGAAGGCCAGGAAGCCGAAGAGCAGGGACGAGGCCATTCCGCTTAAGGAGCCGAACATGCCTTCCGTCGTCAGGAAGACCTGCTCCGTGAACTTATTCAGGTTCAGGCCTTTGTAATAGAACATCTGCGGCATGTACGGGCCCAGGAAGGCATAGGCGATGAAGACGCCGCAAATGACGGTGATCGACAGCCCCAGCGTCCGCCGGCCTGCTTCCAGGAGCATGAAGACCAGAGCGATCGCCACGACCTTGTCCATGGGCAGGACCTTGGACATGAACGGGATCCTTGTCAGGATCCTCTTGTGGTTGACCATGATGTAGACCAGGCTGGCGATCGACGCCGCGACCAGAATCCAGTCGTAGATCGGCACCTTTTCCCGGTCGAATTTGCTCTTCTTCGTCGTGGGATACCACAGGAAGGTCAGCGCCAGCATGGCGC
The DNA here is from genome assembly GCA_017428105.1 of Lachnospiraceae bacterium. GTDB lineage: Bacteria > Bacillota > Clostridia > Lachnospirales > Lachnospiraceae > UBA6987. The sequence continues at coordinate 5,558 of JAFRRM010000017.1, forward strand.
AGAGCACGATGCCGCGCTGGATGTGCGGCAGAAACACGCCGACGAAGGCGGTGTAGAACACGATCAGCGTCGTCGCCACCGCGATCACCAGTGCCAGATATCGGGGAAAACCTTTCAGCTTCCTGTACTTGCCGATCGCTTTTTCCTGAAGCTCTTCCGTAACCTCGGCATGTTCCATCTGATCGGCCGCAAACGCGGTTTCAGGAGTATTCAATGTTTCTTGACTCAAGGTTTCTTCTCCTTTCCGATGACAACATCCCCCGTGGAAACAGCGTACCACGGGGGATGCTGCAGGCCATCAGTTCCGTCGTGAAGCCTTATTTGATCAATCCGACCTCTTTGTAGAACTTCAGGGCGCCGGGGTGAAGCTCGATCGCCGTCCCTTCGTTCATGGTCTCAGGGAAGAATTCGGCAAAGGAAGCGTGGACGCCGAGGAAGTAATCCTTGTTCTCATACAGGGTCTTGGTGAAGGTGTAGACGGTATCTTCATCCGCATCTTCCGCGCAGAAGAACACGATCGGCAGACCGACGGTGTAGATGTCTTCCTTCTGGCCGTCATAGGTGCCGGCCTTGATCGTGTACTTCGCAAAGCCGTACTTGTCGCACAGGGTCTGGATGACGTCTTCGTCAAGGCTGACCAGTTTGCCGTCCGTACGGTTGACGAGAGCTTCGGTAACGCTGGAGGCCGGGACGTTCAGCATCGGGCTCTGAATGTCGATGTGGCGGTCTTTCCAGGCGTCAGCCAGGGAAGCGCCGTCGGCATAGTAGACGGAGGCGCCCCATTTTTCCATGTCGGTGGGATCGTTCAGACCGTAGGCCTGAAGGATCATGCTGACGATCAGGGTGGAGGCGTTGCCGACCGGATACAGGCCGACCGTGCACTTCATCTGATCCTTGATGAACTGGCCGTAGGTCTGGATGTCCAGCGTGGTCAGCGGCTGAATGACCGTCGGCTGCAGGCAGGCGATCGAGCGAAGGTTCTCGTACTTCTCTTCATAAGGGCTGGTGCCCGCCACGGCGGCAGCCAGGAACGGGCCGTAGCTCATGCCGATCTCGGATTCGCCGGACGAAATGACGCCGATGTTGCCGACGGAGCCCGGGCCGGGGATGGCCGTCATCGGGAAGCCTTCATAATTCTCATTGAATTTGTCCGCGATACCGGCGGCGATGGTATACCAGGAACCGGTTGCCGATCCGGCAAGCAGATCCAGCGCTTCGATCTTCTTGGGGCCGGCCTGAGTGGTCTCTACGGGCGCTGCCGTGCTGTCCTTGGGAGCTTCAGTGCTGGTCTTGGGAGCTTCGGTGCTGGTCTTGGGGGCTTCGGTCGTGCCGGGCTTGTCCCCGCCGCACGCCGCAAGTCCGAGGATCAGGACCATAGCCATGACGAAACAGAATACTTTTTTCATCTTCTTTCTCCTTGTTCACGAAATTGCTGACATAGCAGCTTACATTTATCATATAGCAAAGCTTGTGCCAAAACATTGCCGTTCCGTTCTGTTTTATTTTGTCCGCCATGTCAATTTTACCGGACACCGGCGGCCTCTTCTTTACATATTTTCAAAAACGTGTTAAGATTTTGCTACAACACACAAAGAGGGCGAAAAAAATGATCAAGCTTGCAGTCGTAGGTTCCACTACCTTCGGGAACTATGTTGAAAATATCAAGGCGCTTCGTCTCTTCCCCGACGTGGTGCTGAATTACTGCGGGGACACGCTGACGCAGGGCGTGCCCGACATCGCGCGGAAAGTTCTGGAGTCGGACAGCCAGGTCCTCGTCATCGGGCCGAACGACTACCTGAAGATCAAGGAATACATACAACTCCCGTACTACATCGTCAACCCGACCCTGTACGACTTTCTGACCATCCACGAGCGGATAACGGATTATTCCCGGACGGCCATCGTCATCCGGCGCGTCCACAATCTGGACCTTTCCCTGCTGGAAAAGGCGCTGGGGGTCCGCTACAACAAATTCGTCTATGACTACAATGATGACGTCTATGCCCTTCTCTGTCAATTGAAAGGCATGGGTTACGATACGATCATCGGCGTCCAGTTCGTCGTACAGATGGCGGAATCGCTGGGGATGAACGCCATTTACTATTATACGCAGCCGAACCTGGAGATCGCCGTGAGCAACGCGGTGCAGATCGCGATGAACATGGAAAAGGAACAGGATTATCTTGCGGAGATCCAGTCGATCCTGGAAAACGCCATGTGCGGCGCGGTCTGCCTGAGCTACCCCGACCTGAACGTCATCTATGCCAACCAGACCGCCGCCGGCATGCTGCGCTGCCGGCCCCAGGACCTCCTGCAGAAAAACATCAGGGACCTGATCTCCAAGAACTTTTACAAGACCGTCAGCGAAGGGCAGGACGCCAGCGAAGTTTCGCAGTTCGATTTCTACGGCGTGGACGTCGTGGGCAACGTCGTCCAGCTGAAGCTGAAAGGGGCCATTTCCCGCCTCTGCATCCTCTTTGAAAACACGTCGAACATTCTGGAATACGAGACGATCATCCGCCAGGAGATCAAACGGAAAAGCTTCGAGACCCATTATACCTTCAAGGACATCCTCGGTCAAAGCCGGCAGATCAAAGAGGTCGTCATGCAGGCCAGACAGTTCGCGAAAAGCCAGTCCACGATCCTGATCAACGGGGAGACCGGCGCCGGAAAGGAAGTCTTCGCGCAGAGCATCCACGAGCTCAGCGTGCGGCGCAACTATCCCTTCGTCGCCATCAACTGCGCCGCCATGCCGGACACCCTGATCGAAAGCGAGCTCTTCGGCTACATGCCCGGCTCCTTCACGGGGGCGAGCCGGAAAGGCAAGACCGGCCTGATCGAACTGGCCAATCACGGAACCATGTTCCTGGACGACATCGACGCGCTCTCGCCGGGCTTTCAGGCGAAGCTCCTCCGCGTCATGCAGGAACGGGAGATCATCCGCGTGGGCGGCGACTCCCCGATCCCCGTCGACGTCCGCTTCATCGTCGCGACCAACCGCAACTTAAAGCAGCTGGTCCGGGAAGGCAAGTTCCGGAACGACCTCTATTTCCGGGTCAACGTCCTGCACCTCTTCATCCCGCCGCTCCGCCAGCGGAAGGAAGACATTCCGATCCTGTTCGCGCATTATCTCCGGCAGTTCAGCGAAAGCCTCTACGAGCGGCTGAAGGACCGGATGGACGAACTGGCCCGGCCGCTTCTCGCCTATTCCTTCCCCGGAAACATCCGCGAGCTGGTCAGCGTGACCGAGCGCTTCGTCACGCTCTTCGACGAATCGATGCCGGCGGACGGCGACTACGTGCTCCGGCTGCTTGACTACTCTCTCGACAACGAGGAAGAGGAGGCGGGGCAGACGCCCGACATGCGCCCCGCCGCTGCCGCCGAGGCAGAGGAGAAAGCGGAGGAAGGATCCGCCGCCGTCCCCCGCATCACCGGCGACTACAAGGCCGATCTTGCGGAGGCCGAGCAGAAGATCCTGCAGATCTATTATCAGCAGTTCAACGGCAACATGACGCAGCTTGCCCAGAAGCTGGGCATCAGCCGCACCACGCTTTACAATAAGATCAGCAAAAAACAGCCCTGAGTTCTCGCCCCGCCTCTTCGGAGCCGGGCCAAGGAGCCGCCATGGAAATCAGTCAGAAGCTGGAACTGCAGCTGACTCAGCAGCAGCTGATCAGCCTGCAGCTGCTTCAAATGAATACGCTGGATCTTGCCGCCTACGTCGAGGAACAGGCCCTGTCCAACCCCGTCATTGAGCCGATCCGTGAAAACGACGCTGCCGAAGGCGCCGTTCCTTCCGTGTCCGTCATTTCCCGGGAAGACCCTTTCGATTATGACGTCAGGAACCGATACTATACCGAGCAGCCCGCGGCGGCTTCCGACCCCATGGACAACATCAGCCACCACGGCGGCCTGGAAGAAACGCTCAGTGCTTCACTCTGCCTTCAGATCGAGTGCTCGCGGAAGCCGGAGCCGCTCCGCAGCCAAATGAGATACCTTGCCCGCTGCCTGGACGACGACGGCTACCTGAGGATCGGCCTCGACGAGCTTGCGGAGGAAAACGGCTGCGGCGCGGACGAAATGGAGGAAGCCCTGCTGGAGCTCCAGCAGCTCGCTTCGGCGCCCGGCGTCGGCGCCCGGGATCTCGGGGAATGCCTGGCGCTTCAGCTGCGCGCCCGGAAGGCCGACGAACGCCTCGTCGCGCTTGCCCGGGACCACCTGGACGACCTGGCTGCAAAACGCTATCAGAAGCTGTCGAAGCAGCTCGGGCTGACGCAGGACGAGATCCGCGAGGCGAAAAAGCTCCTTGCCGGCCTCCAGCCGCGCCCCGGCGCCGCGTATGCGGCTTCCTCCAAAACGGAATACGTCGTCCCCGAACTCTTCGTCGAGAAGGACGGCGACGATTTCGTCCTCAGCGTCCGCGGAAGGGAGAGGCGCTATTTTTCGCTCGACGCCTATTACTGTCAGCTTCTGAAGACGACCGAGGACGAGGAAGTCAGGCGCTATCTCGGCGAAAAGCTGCAGCAGGCGGAGCTGCTCCGCTGGCGGATAGACCAGCGGATGAGCACGCTGGAAAACTGCACGAGGGTCATCCTGCAGCGGCAGAAAGACTTTTTCACGAAAGGCCGCAAGGGGCTGAAGGCGCTGTCCTTGGCCGACGTCGCCGACGAACTGGGCCTGAACATTTCCACGATCAGCCGGGCCGTACGGGGCAAATACCTGTCGTATCCGGGAGGCGTCGTGCCGCTCTCCTTCTTCTTCGTGCACAAGGCCGGCACGGACAGTGCCGACCGCTCGGACATGGGCAATGCGGCAGTCTGCGAGGTCATCCGCGAGATCGTTGCCGACGAAAACAGGAAGCACCCGCTTTCCGACCAGAACATCTGCAGCAAGCTGGCGGCGCGCGGCATCCGGATCTCCCGGCGGACCGTCGCCAAATACCGCGACAAATTGGGGCTCCCTCCAGCATCAGATCGCAGGGAAGTGTAAATTATTATATCGAAAAAGAAACGGCATGGTCCTTGTCATGCCGTTTCTTTTTCATTCGGAAATCATTTTCCGAAAGATTTTTTATGCCTCCGAAGAGGCCTTCTTTTTTGGTGGGCGGCAGGCCGCCCGGAATTTTATTCCGCGGCTCAGTCGGTCACGTAAGACAGATCGATGACGTGCGGGTTCACACCGTTGTACCAGTACATGAAGCACAGGATATCGACTTTCTCGTCAGGCTCCACATTGCTCGCGTATTCATACACGTCGGTATCCCGTCCGATCAGATAGGATTCCACGCAGAAATCAATGACACCGGTACCGTTGTCGGCCTTGATGTAAATATCAGGATCATTATCATCCTGCTTATAACCCACGGCGTCGCCGTTATCCTGCGGCTGGATCACCATGTTGCGAAAGATGACCTTGCGGTTCATCAGCTTCGCCAGCGCTTCTTCATCGCTTGCATCATAGATGTTGACCGGTGCCGAAATATATTTGCCTTCCAGGATCTCTTCGAGCTTGCCGTTCTGGATCTCGACCAGGCCGCCATAGTCCTTTCTGTCACCGGAAATGCGCACCTTCGTGCCCGGTTCCAGTTTTTCGTACTCTTCCTGCGTCAGACTGCAGCCGTAGCAGAAATATCCGCCGTCCGCATCAGCGAGGTAGAGGGATGCGGTATTCTGCGCTTCGTAATAAGCCTGCTTGCCCTGGACATAAGCTTCGATCACGACCGGTTCCATCTGTTCAACAGCCAGGAATTCTTCATAGGTCATGACGCCTTCGGACTTCTCGTTCACGTTGCCGGTCACGGTGATCGCCGTCACGTGCGGGTTTGCTCCGTTGTACCAGTACAGGAAAGCTTCCACGGTGATGACATCGCCGATCTTCAGGTTCTCGACCGTCTTATGAACTTCGGTATCCGCGCCGGTCAGATAGGATTCAACATAGAAATTCGTCACACCGTACTCGCCGGCTGCCCGGAAAGCCAGATCCGGATCGCCGTCGTTTTCTTTCTTCCAGATGGCGGAACCGTCGTCCTGGGCCATGACCACCAGGTCCTTCGCCACGATCTTCTTGCTCATGTGATAATCCAGGATCTCATCAAAACCGATGGCAACGGTCACGTCTACCGGCTGAGCGACATATTTAACGCCGTCTTCTTCAACTTCTTCCACTTTGCCGTTCTGGACCTCGACCAGGCCGGCATAGTCCTTTCTGTCACCGGAAATGCGGACCTTCGTGCCCGGTTCCAGTTTTTCATACTCTTCCTGCGTCAGACTGCAGTCGTAGCAGAAATATCCGCCGTCCGCATCCGCGAGATAGAGGGATGCGGTCTCCTGCGCGGCATAATAGGCCTGTTTGCCCTGGACGTAGGCTTCGATCACGACCGGTTCCATCTGTTCAACAGCCAGGAATTCTTCATAGGTCATGACGCCTTCGGACTTGTCGTTCACATTGCCGACGACCTCCACGCCCGTCACATGCGGATTCGCGCCGTTGTACCAGTACATGAAACCTTCGACGTTCACGATGTCACCGACCTTCAGGGCTTCTACGGCCTTATAGGCCTCGCTGTCCTTGCCGGTCAGATAGGATTCCACGCAGAAACTCACGGCACCGTATTCGTTGCCGGCACTGAAATACAGGTCGGGATCGGAATCGCTCTCTTTTCTGTTGATTGCTTCACCGTCATTCTGCGGCATGATCACCATATTGGAGAAGCTGACCATCCGGTTCATGACTTTTGCAAGCGCTTCGGTGTCGCCGACGATGTCCGACACGTCCATGAACGCTTCCTCGAAGAGGTCGTTCTCATCGATTTCTTCCAGAATACCGCTCTGGATCTCAGCCAGGCCGGCATAGTCTTTTCTTTCACCGGAAATGCGGACCTTCGTGCCGAGTTTCAGTTTGTCATACTGATCCTGCGTCATTTTGCATTCATAGCAGAAATAACCGCCGTCCTGATCGGCCAGATAGAGGCTGGCAGCCTCGTGCCCTGCATAGTACTCCTGCTTGGCCTGAACGTAGGCTTCGATCAAAACCGGTTCCATCTGTTCCGTTGCCATGAACTCCTCATAGCTCAGGACCTTGGCTTCGGACTCGGTCGGAGCCGGTTCGGTGGTCGGCGCTTCGGTCGGGGCTGCCGTGGTCACAGGAGCCTCGGTCGTCTTCGGCGCTTCGGTCGGAGCCGCCGTGGTCTCCTTCGGGCTGCCGCATGCCGCAAGGCCGAGTACCATGGCCAGCGCGAGCACGATTGCTAAGATTTTCTTCATAATATTTCTCCTTTAACTGGTAACGTCCCTTTCGGGGAACATCACAAAAGTGGAACAAGATAATTATAGCGGTATGCGCGGAAAATTCAAGGGTCTCCCGCATTTTTGCCCGCTGCGGCACCGCTTTCCGGCAGCCGGCAGATCAGCTGTCTTACCGCTTTTCGCGCTTTGTTTTGATCATCCTGATGAGCCACACGGCGGCGATGCCGATCCAGGCGATCACTAGACAGTACAGAAGGCTCCGCGCGGTCTTCGGCAGCGGCTCGGGCTCCGCAGGCCCCGGCTCGGGCTGCACCTGGGTCTCGGGCGGCGCCACGGTCTCGCCGGCTTCATTTGTCTCCGGCTCAGTCACGGGGTCCGACGGATCGACCACCGCACTCTTATCCAGGTGATACAGGGCGATCGTCTTTTCGTAGAGGGCCGTGATGAAGGCGTCGTCGGTGGCCTTCTTGCGGAAACCGTTCTTCACGGCCTCCTCAATAAGGGTACCCGCAGCATTTCGGAGCGACGCCGAGCCGTTGAAGACCGGTGTGACGAAACTGTTCTCCACGTTGTTGATCAGGAGTTCGGCCGCTTCGATCTTCACATGGTAGTACATATCGTTGTCCTGACCGGCGCGGGACAGATAGTTCTGATACTCCTCGGAATTCTGCGCCTTCAGCGTGACCGGGACGTAGCCTTCGGTCTGCGAATAGGCGATCTGCACGTCGTTCGTCAGCAGGAACTGGGTGAAGAGCCAGCTTGCGAGCACCTCCTGCGGGTCACTCTTGTTGAAAATGCAGACCGACGGCCCCTGGGAGATCATTTTCGGGTTTTCCGTGTCGAACTGCGGGATCGGCTGTACCGCGATCCGGAACTTCACTCTCTGGTCCTGAGGAATTTCCTGGTTGTGTGCGTCGTGGCCCATCCAGGTCGCGCCGGCCGTCGAGTCGATCGCAAAGATGCACTGCCCTGCATTCAGATAGTTGCCGGGGTAGCTCGCGTTCTTGAAGGTGGAAAAGCTCCTTGTCATCGCGTGTTTTGCGATCTCTTTCAGGACAGAGGCTGTCTGATCATTGAAGAGCAGGATCTTGCCGTCGTCCGTGGAATAGCCCGCATCCAGCTGACGCAGCATCTGAATCATCATATTGTCCGTGGACTTGTAAATGAAGGGGATCAGCACCTTCTGGCCGTTGACCGCGTAGGTGCCGTCGTCATTTTTCTTCATGGCCGCCTCAGAGACTTCCCAGATGAAATCCCAGGTACAGACTTCAGGAAGGGTGTAGCCGAGTTTTTCGACCATGTCCTGATTGATGTAGAGGGCCTCTGTCGAGCGCATGAAGGGCAAGGCGTACTGGTGTCCCTGCAAAACGCCTTCGGCAAGGAACTTCGGCACAATCTCGTCGACCGTCGGACTCTGCTTTTTAAACTTCAGTTCACTGCCGCCGAAACCGTACTTTGGATCTGTCATCAGCTTATCCAGCGCCACCATCGTGTCCGCGCCGGTCAGGTAGGTCGCGATGTGATCCGGATAGGTGATGCAGACGTTTGGCGTGGTCTTCGTCGCGATGTTCGTGACGACGTCATTGTAGATCTCGCCGTAGTCGGTGTACTTCTTGAACTTGAACGTGACATTCGGGTAAAGGGCCGTGAAGTCAGCCATGGCCTTCTCGTAGATTGAGACCTGCGTTTTATTGCTGTCGTTCTTCAACCAGAATGTCAGTGTAATTTCTTTCGAAGTATCAAAACTATCCGGCACTTTGAACACATTATCGTCTTTCGCTGCTTCCGTTTCCTTCGTCTCGCCGGGGACGCTTTCCTTCGTCTCCCCGGGTGCTTCGGTTGCAGCCGCCGTCGTGTCGGGCACGAGCGTCCCGTGGCAGCCGCTGAGCGTTCCCGCGGCAAGGAGCAGGGCCAGGATCAGGCAAATGATCTTTTTCATCCCTTTGTCCCTCCTCTCGAAACGCCGGCCATGATCTTCTTGTGGAAGATCAGGAACAGAATGATGAGCGGTACGGAAATGACCACGACCGCAGCCATCATGGCCGGGATGTTCTGCCGGCCGAAGCCATGTTCGCGGATCTCCTGGATGCCGTTTGAGACCAGGTAGTAGTTCGGGTCGTCGGTGATCAGGCGCGGCCACACGTAGGAGTTCCAGCACTCGATGACCTTCAGGATGATCACCGTCACGAGCGTCGGCGCGCTGATCGGGATCATGACCTTGGTCAGGTACTTGAAGTCCGAACAGCCGTCCACCTTGGCTGCCTTGTAAAGCTCATCCGGGATCTGCGCGAAGTTCTCCTTCAGCAGATAAATGTAGAAAACTGACGTGACCGACGGCAGGATCAGGCCCCAGAAGGTATTGCGCATGCCCCAGTTGGTGATGGTCACGAAGTTGGTGATGATGACCAGTTCGTTCGGGATCATCATCAGGGCGAGGAAAAGGGTGAAGACCAGGTTTTTCCCCTTGAACTCCAGGCGCGAGAAGGCGAAGGCCGCGAGCGTGACCACGATCAGCATGACCGCCGTCGTCGCCACCGTGAAGATCAGGGTGTTCAGGAAATATTTGGCCAGGGGCACCGTCGTGAAGGCCGCCTTATAGTTGGCGAGCGTCGGCGCCGCCGTCCAGAACTTCGGTGTGTATTCGGCGTTGTAGGCGCTGTAGCTTTTGACCGAGGTCAGGATCATCCAGTAGAACGGGAAGAGGACGAGGAGCCCCCACACGGTCAGGAAGAGGTAGGTGAGCGATTTGCCGGTCACCCGTTTCACGCGGGCGCGCTGTTCGATCCTTGTCAGATCGTCCTGCGTTACCTGTTTATTCTGCGCTGTCATGGCTTCCTCCTTCCTTAATAGTGCACATTCTTCCGGCTGACCATCAGGTTGATGACCGTGATCGTCAGCACGATGACGAAGAGGATGAGCGCCGCAGCGGAAGCGTAGGACGGATAGCCGCCGCTGTCGCCGTAGAGCATGTCATAGACGTAGCCCACGATGGTGTTCATGCCGGCCACGTTCAGGTCGGTACCGAAAATGGCGACTTCATCCGAGTAGGCCTTGAACGCCCCGATGAAGCCCGTGATGACCAGGTAGAAGATCATCGGGGAGATCATCGGCAGGGTGATGCGCCGGAAAATGCGGCCCTTCGAGGTTCCGTCGATCTTCGCGGCGTTGTAGTAATCCTGCTTGACCGAGGCGAGGGCACTCGTCAGGATCAGGATCTTGAAGGGCATGACCACCCAGACGGTGTAGAAGCACATGACGAACATCTTCGCCCAGTACGGGCCGTCGATGAAGTCGATGCTCTCGCTGCCGAACCAGTTGATGATCAGGTTGACGAGACCGTCGGTGTAGGCCGTTTTCTTGAACAGGATCATGAAGACCAGGCCGACTGCCAACGTATTGGTCACGTAAGGCAGGAAATACACAGTCTGGAAGAGGTTTTTCAGCGGTTTGATCGAGTTCAGTCCCAGCGAGATCAGAAGGGCCAGGCCCGTCGAGACCGGCACCGTGATGATCACGAGGATGAAGGTGTTCTTCACGGCCTGGAGAAAATACGGGTCGCGCAGAACGTAGTCGAAGTTGAACCAGCCCACGCCCTTATAGGTCTGGGAGGCGAAATTGAAGCCCTCCTGGAAGGCGTAGACGAAGACGTCCACGAGCGGATAGACCATGAAGATGCCCAGGAATATGATCGCGGGCAGCAGGTACAGCCATCCTTTCAGCTTACTGTTTTTCATGGCAGCTCCTCCGGCCTAAAAACGGATGCGCAGTTCGCTCTCCGCCTCGAAGATGAAGACCTTTTTCGGCTTCAGGGAGAAGCGGATCCGGGCCGCATCGGCATCGACTTCATTTTCCGAGCTGATGATGGCGCGGACCGAAGGGCTCTGCGCGAAGGGATGCGTCGCAACCACGCTGGTGTCGCGGCCCATGATCTCGACCCGGGTAAGATCCAGGGTGAAGGGGCCGTTCTCATCCAGAACGAAGCCCTCTGGCCGGATGCCGACCCAGACATTCTGGTTCGGAACGCCGGGCGCGGGCAGCACCGCCTCTTCGCCGATGTAGATCTTTTCGTTGATCACCTCGCCGGTGAAGGTGTTGATCGCGGGCGTGCCGAGGAACTGCGCCACGAAGAGATTCACGGGGTCGTTGTAGACCTCCTGGGGCTTGCCGATCTGCTGCAGCACGCCAAGCTTCATGACCACGATCTCATCGGAAATGCTCATGGCCTCCTCCTGGTCATGGGTAACGAAGATCGTGGTGATACCGGTCTCGCGTTGGATGCGGCGGATCTCTTCACGGGTCTGGAGCCGGAGGCGCGCATCCAGGTTTGACAGCGGTTCGTCAAGCAGCAGGACCCGCGGCATTTTGACCAGGGCCCGGGCGATCGCGACGCGCTGCTGCTGGCCGCCGGACATCTGCGCCGGCTTTCTGTCCTTCAGATTTTCGATCTGGACCATCTTCGCCGCTTCGTCGGAACGGCGCAGCATTTCCTCCTTCGTGAGTTTGTCCGCGCCTTTTAGGTTCTGCAGCGGGAACATGATGTTCTGTCGCACGGTCAGGTGCGGATAGAGGGCGTAGTTCTGGAAGACCAGGCCGACGCCGCGGTTTTCGGGTTCCAGCTCCGTTACGTCGGTGTCGCCGAACCAGACCCTGCCGCTGGTCGGTTTTTCAAGACCGCTGATGAGGTTCAGGCAGGTGGATTTGCCGCAGCCGGAGGGGCCGAGCAGGCCGATCAGCTTGCCGTCGGGGATCTCGAAGGTAAAATCATTTACGGCAATGACGTCCGGCTCGCCTTTGGTGCGGTTCGGAAAGCGTTTGGTCAGGTGATCTAATACCACTTTCATATCTTTTCTCGTCCGTTCCCGAGGATTAAGCGCAGCGGATCTTCACGTTCGGAGGTCCGCCCTGCGCTCCGGGTCTTTCTGACAATAAATATAAATCAGCGGTCAGGGAAAGTCAAACGGGACAGGGCTGCGGGACGCCTTATTTCCGCAATAAAAAAGGACCGTGAAAGGGCTTCACGGTTCTTTTGCTTTTTCCGCTTCGTGCGTCTCCGCCGGCACGGCGGCTTCCGCCTTCATCTTCTCCTTTCGTTCGAGAAAACGGTCGAAGCGGAGTTTCAGAAGGGCGACGGCGGGGATGGCGATCAGCATGCCGACGACACCGCCGACCGCACCGCCCGCAATGAGGGCGACGATGACCAGAAGCGGATGGATCAGGACGCTGCGGTTCATCAGCTTGGGGCAGATCACATAGGCATCGACCGTCTGCACGACCGTCAGGATGATGATCCCGATCCAGACCTGCGGGAAAGTTCCTCCCACCAAGTAGGCCAGCAGCAGGATCACATAGCCGATGACATAGCCGACGTAGGGGATCAGGTTGACCACGCCGGTCAGAATACCGACGATGAAGGCGTAGGGCACGTCAGCGATCCGGTAGGCCGCCGCCAGGACGGTCCCGAGGATGACCGAGTCCAGGATCCTGCCGCGCAGATAGCCGGAAAAGACCCTGTCCGCGTCCTGCGCCAGCTGCTTCGTTTTCTGTACCGTGCTTTCCCGGCACAGCACCGAGAAGGCATGCCGCAGATAGTCGCCGACCCTTTTCCCGTCCAGCAGGAAATAAATGGAAAAGACCGTGGCAAACAGGGTCGTGGCTGCCGCTTTCGGAAGGCCGGAAACGATGTCGGAGATCCAGGTGCCGACGCTTTCGATCACGTCGGACAGGATGTTCTCCAGCTTGCCGGCCGGCAGTTCCAGACCGGAGATCGCGTCCTGGATGCCCTTGTAGAAGGCCGCCAGTTCATTTTTTGCCGCCGAGATCAGGTGCCGCAGTTCCTCCATGCTGATGGCCCGGATCCCCCGGTAGACAAAGAGGGAAAGCAGAAAGATCAGGCCGGCGACGACCGCCAGGATCAGCAGGATGGTCAGGATCACGGCAAGGAGCCTTACCCAGGGCTTCGTTTCCTTCCCCTTCCCGGTCAGCAGGCGCATCAGGTGATCGGTTATGGGGGTCAGCAGGTAGCAGATCACGGCACCGATGATGACCGGCGTGAGCACCGTTTTGATAATGTTCCAGGCCGCGGCAAAGAAAGGCTGGGCACGCAGCAGGATCAGGCAGAGTGAAAACGCCGCAGCAACGGCGATCACGGCATAGATGCTGATCTTCAGATACTTCGGATCCAGTTTTTCCTTAATGCGCTTCCTGGTTTTTTCAGGCGCGGTATTCGGTTTTTCAGCAGATTTTTCCGTCATTGTTTTTTCCTCTTCGCGATCATCAGTACGCCGAAGAGCAGGGCGAAGGCAAGAGGCGTCGCGATAAGGGCGAGACCTGCGCCGGCATGGTAGGCGATGACGCCCGAGATCAGGTAGCCGACAGCCGAGACAGCTGCGACGGTGATGGCATAGGGCAGCTGCGTGGAAACGTGTTCAACATGGTTGCAGCCGGCGCCTGCGGAGCTCATGATCGTCGTGTCCGAGATGGGGCTGCAGTGATCGCCGCAGACCGAACCGGAGAGGCAGGCTGCGATCGAGACCAGCAGCATGGCTTCATTGTCCGGGAAGACTGCGCAGATGATCGGGATCAGGATCATGAAGGTGCCCCAGCTGGTTCCCGAAGCGAAGGCCAGGAAGACCGAGATCAGGAAAATGATCACCGGCAGGAACATCTGCAGCGAGGCCGCCGAGACCTCCACCACGTCGTGGATGAACGGCGCAGCACCGAGAAGGCCCGTCATTCCCGAAAGGTTCCAGGACAGGATCAGGATGATCATGGGTGCGCACATGGTGCGAAGGCCCGCCGGGATCCCGCCCATGAAGGTCTTGAAATCCAGGACGCCGCGGATGAGATAGAAAATGCAGGTGAAGATCAGGGTGAAGAGGCTCCCCATGACCAGGGCACGCGGCGAATCGCAGTCGGCGAAGGCCATCTGCAGGCCGACGCCTTCGAAAATGCCGCCGGTGTAGGCCATGCAGAAGACGCAGGTCACGATCAGCAGGGCAACGGGCAGGATCAGGTCGATGGGTTTGGCCTTCCCTTCTTTCCCCTTGGAAGGAGCGTCGGTGATCAGGTCTTCGGACGCGCCGACGTCGCCGGCGAGGGCTCTTGCTTCGGCCTTTTTCATCGGGCCGAAGTCGGCCTTCATGGTCACGAGCATGACCATCATGCCCAGCGCCAGCAGCGCGTAAAGGTTATACGGGATCAGTTTCACGAACATCGCAAAGCCGTTGATCCCCATTTCCTCCGGGACGGAGCTGGTGACCGCCGCCGCCCAGCTGGAGATCGGCGCGATGATGCAGACCGGAGCCGCCGTGGAGTCGATGATGTAGGCCAGCTTGGCGCGGGAGATCTTCTGGCGGTCGGAAAGCGGACGCATCACGGAGCCGACGGTCATGCAGTTGAAGCCGTCGTCCACGAAAATGAGCACGCCGAGCAGGATCGCCGCGAGCTGCGTGCCGACCCGCGATTTGATGCGGGACGTCGCAAATTTGCCGAAGGCCGCGACCGCGCCGGAGCGGTTCAGGATCTCCACCAGCATGAAGAGCAGGCCGCAGAAGACCAACACCGAAACATGGGACATATCCGCGATATTGGGGATCAGGCCGCCGTCCTCATTGAAGAGCAGGGTGTTGTAGGCGAGTTCGAGGTTGCCGCCCGCGTAGAGCAGCGCGCCGGCCACGATCCCGATAAAGAGGGAGCTGTAGACTTCTTTGGTGATCAGTGCCAGCGTGATGGCGAGGATCGCCGGCAGCAGGGAATAAAAAGTTGCGTAAAGCGCAGGTTCGTAAGGGGTCATCGGTTTCTCCTTTCCGACCGGTCTCCGGCCGCAGCCGGATCATCCTGCCTGCTGATAAAAAAACTGCTGCAAATGCAGGTTCTCTTGCAGCAGTTTCGGCGGTTTCGGCGCAGTGCGTCAGCCGGGAAGGCCGTTTGCCTGGCGTTCCATATCCTCGACGACGATATCATAGATCTCGCCGATCGAGGCGCCGTACTCCAGCACCTTCCAGGGTTCGTTCGTATGGAAATGGATCTTGATGAGTTCTTCGTCGCCGACAGCCAGGAGGCAGTCTCCTTTGAAGTTTTCGGTGATGTAGTCGGTGATCTCGTCTTCGTCAAGGTCGCGGGTGGTCCTCTCGATCAGAAGCTGTGTGTCATAGCGGTATTCCAGCATGTGTGTGCCTCCAAATGTGTTCTGAAATCATCATACTCGGTATGGAAGGAAAATGCAAGGGCAACGACGCTCGCTGCCTCGAGTAAACTTTCTCAGCTCCGTTCCGCTTCGCTTCAAAGTCGCTTCGAAAGTTCACTTCGGGCGCGCTCGCTGTAAGCCCTTAATATTCAGCCACTGATACCGAAGTCTGCTTCAAACTCAATCACTGTTATTTGTCAACGATCCCTATGCTGGCCTGCCGCCTAGAGGGGGTGGGTAGTAGTTATGCGTTTGTAGTTGTCGGGGTCAGTATCGCCTTCGGTGGAAACGAGGAGGAAGACGGAGTCTTCGGTGACGCCGAAGAGTTCCCGGAGTTCAGGGTCACGGGCGATGCGGGCGGCAAGGCCGAGCGTGACGGCCCCGGATTCGCCGGAAACGACCTCCGGATCGCCGCCGAGGGGATCCGCGTAGAGGCGCATGCCTTCTTCGGTGACTTCGTCCGCAAGGGCGCAGGCAAAGTCGGTCTCATCGCGCAGCACGGGCCAGGTCACGCCGCAGGGCGTGCCGCAGTTAAGGCCCGCCATTTCCGTCTCCGGATTGCCTTCAACGATGCGGATCTGCCCGTCGCCGGCTTCAAGCGAGCGGTAGAGGCAGTTCGCCTCGTCCGGCTCCGCCAGGATGAAGACCGGAGGCTTTTCGAAAGTGTGGGCCAGATAATCGGTCAGGCCCCCGGCCATCGCGCCGACGCCGGCCTGCAGGATCACGTGGGTGGGAACCGTGTCACCAAGCTGCCGCACGGCTTCATTTGCCAGGGTGAGATACCCCTGGACGATCCAAGCGGGGATCTTCTCGTAGCCTTCCCAGGAGGTATCCTGCACCAGGATCCAGCCGTTTTCCTCCGCCAGGCGCGCGGCATGGGCGACCGCGCCGTCGTAATTGTAGGGTGTGATCACGGCTTCGGCTTCGAAGCCCGCTTCCTCGATCGCACGGCGGCGCGCTTCCGCGGAGCCCGCCGGCATGTAGACATGCGCCCGGCAGCCGAAAAGGCCGGCCGCCCAGGAGACGCCCTTGCCGTGGTTGCCGTCCGTCGCGGTGGCAAATTCGATGCTGCGGCACATCGTGCGGTACGGCTCCTTCACCAGGTCCGTAAAGTCCGTCTGCTGCGGGTCGAGGCCGAAGCGTTCGCAAAGCACCCGGAAGAGTGCATAGCTGCCGCCGAGCCCCTTGAAGGCCTTGAGGCCGAAGCGCGACGATTCGTCCTTGACATAGATCCCGCCGACCTGCAGGGACTCTGCGAGCGCGTGAAGAGCGCAGAGCTTCGTCTCTTTGTAGGCGGGCAGGCTCCGGTGGAAACGGAGCGTTTCCCGGGCCTTTCCCTCGTCAAAAACGGCTGCCGCATGCGGCGCTTTCTGCGGATTTTTCAGAATGCGGATCCCGTCCCTGCGTATTTCCATGGCGTCCTCCCGAAAGAAAGGGCGCGGCAAGGCCGCGCCCGGCATTTCTGCGGACAGTATAGCATATTTTCAGGGAAAAGTGTGCCATTTCCGCACTTACAGGCGTTTCACGAACAGGCAGCGTATCGCATTCAGCACAGCCAAGATCATGACGCCCACGTCGGCCGCGATGGCGATCCACATATTGGCCAGGCCGAGCGCACTCAGGATCAGGCAGACGGCTTTGACGCCCAGCGCGAAAATGATGTTTTCCCGGACGATCCTGAGGCATTTGCGCGAGATCGCGATCGCTTTGGCGATCTTTCTCGGATCGTCGTCCATCAGGACCACATCCGCGGCTTCGATGGCCGCATCAGATCCGAGAGCGCCCATGGCGATCCCGATGTCCGCCCGCGAAAGGACCGGGGCATCATTGATGCCGTCACCGGCAAACGCGACTTTCCCTTTTCCGGCATTTTCCGCCAGCAGCTCTTCCACGGCATTTACCTTGTCCTGCGGCAGAAGCTCCGCGCGGAATTCGGAAATACCGACTTCATCGGCCACCTGTTCGGCGACTTTGTGCATATCGCCGGTCAGCATGACGACCCGCTTCACGCCGGCTTTCTGCAGCGCCGCCACCGTTTCTTTCGCGCCGTCCTTCAGTTCGTCGCGGATCAGGAAATGTCCGGCATAGTCTCCGTTCAGTGCCACATGGATCACGGTGCCCGCCTCATGGCAGGGCAGGGCTTCGGCACCGATACGCGTCATCAACTTTTCATTGCCGACGGCGACCTGCTGCCCGTCTACCGCGGCCAGAACGCCGTGGCCGCTGATCTCTTCCACATCGCTGACCCGCAGAGGATCCGGCTCTTTGCCGTAAGCCCGCTGCAGGCTCAGACTGATCGGATGAGAAGAGTGGCATTCGGCATGCGCCGCCAGTTCCAGAAGACGGGCGCGGTCCATCTCCGCATGGTGAACGCCGGTCACTTCAAAGTTTCCCCTGGTCACGGTCCCGGTCTTATCGAAAACGACCGTGCTCACCGAGGAAAGTGTTTCCAGATAATTGGATCCCTTGATCAGGATGCCCTGATTGCTTGCGCCGCCGAGCCCCGCAAAGAAACTGAGCGGAACACTGATGACGACTGCGCAGGGACAGCTGATGACGAGGAAGGTGCAGGCGCGCAGCACCCAGTCGCGAAAGACCTGGCCGATCCCTTCATAGCCGCTCATACCGATCCCGGTCAGTGCAATGAAAACAGGCGGCAGGACCGCCAGGGCAAGCGCCGCAAAGCATACGACAGGCGTATAGATCCGTGCAAACTTCGCAATGAAGTTTTCGGACTTTGATTTGCGGGAAGCTGCATTTTCCACAAGATCCAGGATCTTCGATGCCGTCGATTCCTCAAAGGCCGCCGTGGTACGGAGCCTGAGTACGCCGGAAAGGTTGATGCTTCCCGACAATACGGCATCGCCCGCCTTGACGGAGCGCGGCCGGCTTTCACCGGTCAGCGCGGCAGTATCCAGGGCGGAAGTCCCCTCCTCGACCGTCCCGTCGATCGGGATCTTTTCTCCGGGCTGCACAACGATCAGACTGCCGACCTCGATCTCATCGGGGTCAACCCGTTCAAGCTTCCCGTCTTCTCCTTCAATATTGGCGTAGTCCGGCCGGATATCCATCAGTTCGCTGATACTCCGGCGGCTTTTGCCCACGGCAACGCTTTGAAACAATTCGCCGACCTGATACAGCAGCATGACC
The DNA here is from genome assembly GCA_017428105.1 of Lachnospiraceae bacterium. Lineage (GTDB taxonomy): Bacteria > Bacillota > Clostridia > Lachnospirales > Lachnospiraceae > UBA6987. The sequence continues at coordinate 24,137 of JAFRRM010000017.1, forward strand.
GCCACGCCTTCGCCGTATTCGCCGAGCGCAATGGCGGCGACCGTTGCCACGGTCATCAGAAAACATTCATCAAACGGTTTTTTATTCTTCACGCCCAGCGCCGCTTTGCGCAGGATATCATGGCCGACCGTGAGATAGGAAATAAGGAACAGGGCGAAAAGTGCCCAACGGGGCATTTCCACCCTGATGATCCCCTCGCTGATCAGCCAGACCGGTACGAAAAAGACGGCGGCAACAATGATCCGGACGAGAAGATTTTTCTGTTTTTTATTCATGGTTTACAGGAAGACCTCACAGTCGGGCTCGGCCTTTTTGCAGTTGGCCAGGACGTTCTGCATCACGGTGTTGACGTCCGCCCCTTCTTCGAATTCGACCTTCATCTTCAGGGTCATGAAGCTGACGACGGCATCCTTGACGCCGGGCGTCTTTTTGGCTTCCTCTTCCATCAGATTTGCGCAGTTGGCGCAGTCCACATCGATCTTATAGGTCTTTTTCATCTTTTCCCTCCTTGCAGAAGCGGCGGCATAGCTGAAAATAATCATATGAGCAACCGTTCATATGTATTGTAGCACTCGTTTTTCGGCCTGTCAAGATAAAATTATCGGATTATGCCAAACACAGACAAAAACCCCGCAGCCAAATGCTGCGGGGTCCTGTTTCCGGGCGCCGGGCAGAACCGGCCCCCATACCTCAACGGCTTATTCCACGACGGTCTGCTCGCTCTCGCTGATTGCAAAGACCGTAAGGAAGAGCGAATCGAAATCATCGGAATTCGTCCAGACACGGTAGAAGTAGCGGCCGACCGGAATATTGACCCGGTGCTGCTCCGCTTCGTCCTCGTGCACGAACCTGCCGCTCGTTTCGATGCGGGCCATGGGCGCGCCGTCCCTGGACAGATTGTAGACCAGGTTCGGGAACTTGCTCAGAAGATCAGTCTCCATGCGCAGCCCGCGTCCGTGCAGTTCGTCCCAGATGTTCCTGCCGTCGAATTTGAACCAGGATTTCACGGAGAAGAACTCGTTGTTCATGCTCGTGGTCGTGACGTGCCCCACCTCATGCGGCTGCACGGTACCGGTCACATGGTTGGTGAACTGGAAGGGACGGGCGCCGACCAGAGCCTGCTTCAGCATCGTGCCCTCGTAAAGGATGTTCCGGTCCGCGTCTTCCATGATATAGCCGGGCTTAAAGGTATTGCCGTCAAAGCGGACGTAATATTCGGTCACGCCGGGCGCCTGCTTGAAGCCGGTAAAATCGACTCTGCTGGCTCTGGGCGCCGTCTCGTCGAGCTCTTTGCTCTTTTTGAACGCCTTCAGCATTAAAACGACGCCGCCGATGACCGCGAGCGCGCCGGCACCGATCAAGGCGGGTGACACGAACTTGCCGACCTTGGTGTTGGAGGTGCGGCCGGGATCCGCCGGGTCGTAAAGGACCTTGATCTCATCGCCGACCTTGTATTCCTTGGCAAGATTCACAAATTCGGTCGTGCAGTCCTTGCCGTCCGCCGTAAAGGCGACCGTGACGTCGTACTGCAGTTCTTCCTTGCCGTCGTTGATCTCGGTGTGCTCCTCCACCGCGGTGACCTTGCCAACGGTCTCCACGAAATTCTCGGTGTTGAAGCCGTTCATCACGATGCCGAACACGATCAGGACGATGCCGATCGGCACCAGGAAGCGGGCGGGGCCCGTGTTGCGCATAAACCGTGCAAATTTGCTTTCCGTATTCATGCTTTCTGCTCTCCTTTTATCATTAATTGTACTACCGTAAAGCCTGCCGCGATTCCGCGCGGCCAGGATATTATCCCACAAAAACGCGCAGCGTGTCAACGGCGGAAAATGAATATTTCTTTTATCCGCACCAATTCGTTTTCGCCCTTATCTGCAATTTCGGCGTCTTTGCCTGCGGATATCACTTTCTTTCCATCCTTATTTCGCGCCGCCGAAGACTTCTTCCTTCTTTACCTGCAGCGCGGCGATCTCCTTTTTGCCGAGCGGATAGACGAAACGCAGGATGATGAAGACCAGCAGGAAGAGGATCGCCGGGATCATGACCGACGAATTGTACATGCTCTTTAAGGCAGTCTCGCTCAGGCCTTCGGTCTTTAATTCGCTGCCGTTGTAGCCGATCCGAAGCAGCGGGACGTTGATGAGCACGGTCGCGACAGTCTGGCCGAGCTTGCGCATGAAGGTGTAGAAGGCATAGCTCGTGGCCTCGTCGTTCAGGCCGTAGGTGACCTTGTTGTAATCGATCGCGTCGGTCGCGAGCGCCCAGATCAGCAGGAAAATGAACGCCGTGCCGATGCCGCTCATCAGGCACGCCGCGAGGTACAGCCACACGTTCGTGACGCCGAAAAGGGCCAGCACGAAGAGCAGGATATAGAAGGCCGCGGCGACCAGGATGCCGTAGGCGCAGACCTCCCGGCGGCCGAACTTATTGCCGAGCTTCGTGGCAAAGAACATGACCACGGCGACCGGCAGGTACTGGAAGACCGTCGGCAGCATCGTCAGACCGGGCTTGCCGAAATAATGATGGAAGAGGTAGCTGTTGTAGCCCTGGCCGAACATCTGCGCCGCCAGGAAAAGCATGCTCGCCAGGCTGACGGCCATGAACGGACGGCTCTTCAGCAGGATCCTGATGACGCGCATGGTCTCGCCCTTTGCACGCGGCGCGGGCTTCGATTCCACGCGTTCCTTCGTCCAGGCGTAGCAGAGCATGTAGGCCAGCACGCTGAGGACGGCGATTGCGATCGCGCCGATGAAGACCTTGTTCTGGCTCATCTGCTTCGTGCCGTCGGCGAGCTTCACGTAGCACATGCTGGCGAGGACCATTGCGGGCATGGCGCCGAAGGTGGAACCGATCGAACGGAAGACCGACAGCGCGGAACGCTCCTTGTCATCGGAGGTGATGACCTGCGCGAGGGACCCGTAAGGAATATTGATGCAGGTGTACAGCATGCCGAAAAGGATGTAGCTGATGTAGATCCAGGCAAGCCTGCCGCCGGCATTAAGGCCGCGCACGTCCAGGAACATCAGGACCGCCGCGACAGCCACCGGGACCGCGAAGATTTTGATCCATCTGCGGTAGCGGCCGTCCTTGCCGGGCTTGGCGCGGTCGATGATGCGGCCCCAGATCGGGTCGTTGATGGCGTCCCAGATGCGGGCAACAATGGTCATGATCATGACGCTCAGCACACTGATCTCAAGGACGTCGGTGTAATACTTGTTCAGAACGCTCTGGGTGAGGCCGAAGACCAGGCAGGAGGCGAGGTCGCCCATCGCATAGCCGATCTTATCCTTTGCCTTGATCCCGCTCGTGCGGGAAATGTAGGACTGTTCCACTGTAGTTCTCCTTTATGTGTAGATCTTGCTGAAACATATTTTGAAAAGAAGATTGCCGCGTCGCTGCGCTCCTGCACAAGGCACGCCCTTCGGGTGTCGCGATGACACACCGCTGGAGTGTCGCAATGACACAATGTTGTCATCCTGAGCGCAGCGAAGGATCTTCCTGCTTTATTTTTTCTTCCGGCTGGCCGGCACGCCTTCGATCCCGGCGATCCCCCGGAACAGCTCCGCGAATGCGCTGTCCTCGCGGTAAAAGACCGGGACCCGTCCAAGCGGCGCCTGTGCGGTAAAGGACAGCGGCCCGTAATGCACCTTCCCGTTCCACAGACCGACCCATTTGCCCTCAGGCAGACGCACACGGCGCGTCGTCTTCCCCTCGTCGATCACCGGGCAGACGAAAAGGTCGTCCCCGAGGAAATAGGCGTAGGGGTCCTTGCCCGCCTTGAAGCTGCCGGCTTCCCAGAAGTCGGGGCGCATGGCCGGGATGCCTTCTTTCGCATCGGCGAGCAGCTTTTTCAGATAAGGGGCGAGCGCGGCGTGGACCTTCGACAGCATCACGGTATAGGGGATGACCTCGATGTCATAGGGCTGCGCGTTCACCCAGGGGCGGATCGCCTCGTGGCTGCGCATCATCGGGCTGAAGGTCCCCATTTCCATCCAGCGGATGAAGAGCTCGGCGTCGCGCCTGAGCTTGCCGAAGGAGAAAAAGCCGCCGATGTCGGCGTGGACGAGCGGGACGCCCGAAAAGGCGAGCGAGAAGCTGGCCGGCATCACGCAGGGCATGCCGTAATCCTTCGTGCGGTCGGTGTGCTGGTCGCCGTTCCAGAGGATCGGCGCGTATTCCGCGATGCCGAGATACCCGGAGCGCGAGAAGAACATTTCGTCACCCGTGCCGAACTCCTCGATAGCTTCGCGGTTGACCTTCGCCCACAGGACCGGCCAGACGTTGTGGAGCTTCGCGGGGTCGCCGTCATGCAGCACGCAGTCGGTCGGGAGGTACTCGCCGAAGTCGGCCATCCAGCCGGAAATGCCGAGGGCGAGTATGTTGTCGCGGATCAGGGTCTCCTTGATGTATTTCACGACTTCGGGGTCGGTCAGGTCCAGCATGCCCGCGTCGAAGGTCGTCGATTTGATGTGATAAATGCTGCCGTCCGTGCGGCGGATGAGGTACCCTTTCTCGGCGCATTCCTCGTAGAGGCGGCCGCCCTTCACGAGGTAGGGATTGATGTAGGCAAGGAAGCGGATGCCGCGTTCTTTCAGCTTCGCGACGGCTTCCTTCAGGCCGGGATAAAGCGTCTCGCTTGCCTCCCAGTTCCACCAGACCTGCTTGCCCATGACCGTGCGGTTCTCGCCGCACCAGTCCTGGCACCAGACGCCGGCGATCTTCGCGCCGTCATCCTGCAGCTCGAAGGCCGTGGAAACGACCTGTTCGGTGCCGCCCTGGATGCCCACGATCATGCCGTCGAGGCACCAGTCTGGCAGGTACTGCCGCACCGGATGGATCCGGGCGAGGCGCTTTGCCTGCTCACGAAAACTCTCCGCCTGCGAGAGGATGATCGCCTCCGGGCACGCGTCAAAACCGAAGCGGTAGCCTTCCTTCTCCAGATAACTCGTGCCGTCGGCCGGGGTCTCAAAGAGGACCATCAGGCCGCCGTCGGTCACGAAGACGGGCATCGGCGCGTAACTGCCGATCTCCTGGTGTTCTTTTTCACGGTAGAACGCGCGCGGCAGGACGGCCTTTTCGATGACGGTCTTCGCCTTGATGTGCTCGGAGACGAAATTGACGACGTCTTCGCCCGCGAGGTTGACCTTGCGGTACTGCTCGCCGCCGCCGAACACGGCTTCCTTTTCCCGGGCGGGCAGGGCAAATTCATAGCCCCAGCCCTCTTCGCCTTCGGGAGTCATCCGGAGCACGCCCTCTTCGGTTTCTTCGAGGGTGAGTTTCAGGCTGTGCCCGTAGGCCGAGAAGATGAGGGCTTCGCCCTCCTGCGCGAGGTCGGTGAGGGGGATGTTCTCCTCCTTCACGACTTTTTCCTTCACGGTCCCGCGGTTGGCGCTGTATTTCTTTTCCTGCCGGACCGCGGTCACGAAGGGCTTCTCGGGGCTGTGGAGGACGAGCTCCCGCCCCGAAAGAGTGACGGTCCAGACGGCGTTTATGATCTCAGACTTGAACATTCCTTCTCCTTTTTCGGCGGGTGCGAGCCACCCTCACCCGGCCCTTCGGGCCACCCTCTCCCGCTTCCGGGAGAAGGTTTTAATACTCGTAAACTTTAAACCCGTACAGCCCGGCGAGGGCTTTGAGGGTCTCGGCGTGACGGCCGCGGATCACGGCAAAATGAGGTTCGAAGCCGGTGGCGACGCTGTCTTCCACGAGTTTCCGGCTGTCCGCGTCCGTCCGGACGACGAGCGAAGTGCCGATGAACTGCTTCGGTTTATCAAGGGCGCAGCCTTCTGCAATAAAGAAGCGGAAGGTCCCGTCCGGCTCGCGGCCGATGCGGAAGATCGTTGCATCCGGGAAGGCTTCGCAGCCGAAATCCATCGCCGGCCCGATCTTCCGGTTCGGATGCACGCCCACCGCGGCGCCGGTATCTTTCCGCGCCAGCGAGCAGGCGGCCATGCCGCAGTGCCAGAAGGTCAGGGTATTTTCGGTCTCGTCAAGCGCCACCGGGTCGCCGAAAAAGACGGCTTCGCCCGAAAGTTCCCGGCCGATCCACATGGAGAGCGCCCCGTAAAGATCCGCCTCGCAGGCCGCTGCAACATTCTCGTCGTTCAGGAGCGAAAGCACCGTGCAGACGGGCGTCCCGAACTCGGTGAACAGGTCCGGCCAGCAGCGGGAAGCGAGCGCGCCGATTCCGTTTTCGCGGACAAATTCCGTATAGGCCTTGTACAGGCGGGCATGGTCCAGGCGGTTCTTCTCCGGCGTTTTGTCGAGGCCGCAGGTCACGGCTTCGCTGCGCGCGAGGTATTCCGCGCACTCTTCGTCGGTATAGGTCTTCGCTTTATTGATCAGCTCGCGGACTTCTATCGAGACCAGCTCCGCGCCGAAATTGTACATCATCTCAGCATCCAGCGCGCGGCCGAAGCCGAAGCCCTGGGGCGTATGGCCGACCGCCGCGATCTTCAGGCTGCGCATTTTCTCCCGGATCCGGACCGCCTCGGCCTCCGCCGGGCTTAGTTCTGCCGTGTTTTCTCCGGCCGGCGCAGCGTTCCCGTCTTTCACGGCGGCAGCTTTGGCCGCCGCCTTCATCGCCGCCAGGATCGCCTCACGGACATTTTCCTCCTCGGGCGCGCCGAAGACATAGGAAAACGGCCGGTTGCCGAAGTTTCGGAGCGTGTGCGCCGCCGAATAGGCGCCGGTCAGCGAATTGAGTTTCAGCCGCCCGCCGTCTCCCGCCGGCTCGCGCAGGGTCCAGAGAAGGACCGGGCCGTCATAACGGCGCAGGACCTCCGCCATGTAGGCGCCGTTCGCAAAGGTGAGGTCCTGGAAAATGACCAGCCCGGGCCGAAGCGGCGCAAGAAAGTCCCGAAGCGCCTCCACCGAAAGCAGGGGCTTTTCCGGGACGACAACATCTCCGTCAAAGCTTTTCAGGAGCCTTGCGGAGCGCGCAAACTGATCGGCCGCCGTCTCCATGTGAAAGGTTCCGACGCCGACCGGCAGATATACAGTGATAAACGATTCCATGGCACCTCCGGTGCTTTCGTGAATTCTCTTCAATTCTATGTGTGATCGGGCTTTATGTCAAGGACGAGCGCCGCATTTCCCCTTCGATCCAGTCCGTAATGACCTCCGTGACGTAAGCCTGCTCCTGCTCCGTCAGGACCTTGCCCGCGGGGATGTGATGCCATTTCTCCAGGCAGGCCCGGCAGCAGCAGGCCGTCGCATGCTGGGCGATGAAGACCGGATGCCCCTTCATGGGCGTCTGCTTTCCGTCATTGTCGGGATTTTCCGGCGCCAGGCGCTTCGCAACGATCTCGGCGGCGTGGCGGCGGACGGTGTCCATGCCCTTCTCCGTGATGTAATTCCTGTCCTCATCGCTTAAGTGAAAGCGGCTCCGAAAGACCGAGTGCCCGAGAACTTCCTGCAGCGCTTCCCGCGCCGGCAGGCGGTAGACGACGGCTGCGCCGGAATTCTTCCCCGGAGTATAGCTCCAGCCGGACTTTCGTGCCTGGGCAATTTGATCCTTCCGCTCGATATGATAGGTCCGGCCGTCCATGACGAAGACCGCGCCCGTCTGCTTGAAGCTAAACGGCACGCCGCAGCGGATGCATTCCCGCCGGGCCTCGCGGACCCATTTGTCCTCGCAGGGCCGCGCCTTCGGCCCCGACTCGCCCCCGCAGGTCACGTGGCCGATCAGGCCCGACGCGAGGTACTTCTCCATTTCCACGGGACCGAGCATGGGCTCGCAGATCACCTCGCGGTGCTTCAGCGGCAGGTCCAGCAGGATCGGCAGGCGCAGGTCCGCCCGCGCCTGGTCTTCGCAGGTGCTGCAGACGGTCACGTGGTCCCAGCCCTCGCCCCAGTCCGGTGGTGCGCATTCCATAAAGCGGCCGATCCGCTTGGTGATGATGAAAAAATGCAGGTCCCGCCGCGTGCGGATCATGTCCCAGCAGTCCTGCCGCCAGGCATCCGCCTCGTCCAGGAAGAAATCCGAGGTCATGCAGGTGTAAACGACGCCGTCTGCCGCCGTCAGCTTGTATTCCCCCTGCCGGTTCTTTTTGAGCGGCAGGTCAAAATCGCCCGTCTTTGCCACGACGGACGCATCTTTTCCTATGCTTTCGTCCCGGCGGTAAACGTAGCAGTTTGCGCAGCCGGGACTGATCTTATGGCAGCCGTGCCAGGGATTCCAAACGGACATGGTGTGCAGCTCCCGATTTTTCAGCGGTTGTATCGGACGCCTGCGGTGATCAGCAGCGCGAGCCCGGCCGCAAAGGCGACCGCAAAGACGATAAAGGACGATGCCTTTTCTGTACACCACAAAAGGATCGCCGTGACGATCAGCCCGGCGCCCGCGATGAGCAGACCGATCCCCGACAGGGTACAGAAGGCTTTTTTGTCTTCTTCGCGGATGTTTTCCCGGTGATAATCATGCAGGATATTGATTTTTTCTTTCTTCCAGAGCAAAACGCCCAGCACCGCGCAGACGATGCCGACAGCCCCAGTCACGATAACGCCGAGGATCATATTATCTCCTTTCCGGCCGCGTCCGCAAAGTTCCGGAAATCCTCCGGAACGAGTTCGTAATCGACCGACGACTGCCATGCGCCGAGCTGGTCCCGCCAGGAATCCTTATTGATGCGGAGCTTCCTGAAGCCCAGCATCTCGTAAACGTGCTGCGCGCGGGTGTTCCGAAGGTTCGTGTCGAGGAGGATCTTCGCACAGCCCCGGTCAAAAAGTTCCCAGATGAGCAGGCTCAGGATCACCCGGCCGAGCCCTTTTTCCTGATAAGCCGGTTCGCAGATCTTGATGCCGATCTCGGCGGTGCCGCTGCCCTTGTTCCGATAATTGGTCTCGCCGATCAGGCGGCCTTTGTATTCAATGACCAGGCGGCGGACGGTGTCGTCGCTGTCCGTCGCGATCTCTTTTGCGATCTTCTCCGCCGTCGTACCGAGGCCGAGCGGAAAGCCGGCGTGCGCCATGACGCGGCCGTCGTTCCACCATTTTGCCAGCTGCTCACAGTCGGCCGCCTCCGCATTGCGGATGACGATGTCCTGATGCCGGATCAGCATGTTAACTCCTCCAGCCACGCGTCCGCTGCAGCCCGCGACGTGAAAGTGATGACCCGCTTCTTCGGGTATTTGTCAAACAGCGCGAGCAGCTTCGGGCGCTTCGTTTTACGGTGGCTGCGGACCATTTCCACGAGTTCGGGATCAAGTTCCTGCTCGGTCCAGGGGATGTCCGTGCGCGTCTTCCCGACCCGCTCCGTGATCCCGGCCATGCATTCTTCCTCATCAAGATCGAGGAGAATGACCGTATCGCAGGCAGCGATGCGCGGCTCATAGGTCCGGCTGTAGTCGCCGTCGATGATCCATTTCTCGCCCTGCAGGATCTCCGCGAGGCGCAGGTCGAATTCCTCCCGGCTGATGTGCGTCCGGTCCGCCTTCCACCAGATGTTGTCCAGATGGATGAGGGGCAGGCCCGTGCGCGCCGCGAGTTTCTTCGCAAAAGTGCTCTTGCCGCTCCCCGAGCAGCCGAGAACCAGGATCCTGTTTTCCGTCAATACGTTTGCCATAATGAAATATTATACCAGTTAGGGAGAAAGATTGCCAGCGGAAATCGGGACGGAAACACCCGGTCTCAGGCGCGCTCTTACCGCCTTGACTTTCCCGCCGCCTGTGCTACACTTGAGGCGCATCAATTCATCCGGAGGCGACATGTTGAACGCATCTCTCAAAGAGCACTGTCTGGACATCCGCTGCGACACCATCCGTGCCATCGGGCACCTCGGCGTCGGACACATCGGCGGCTGTCTTTCCGTCATCGAACTCCTCACCGTCTTATATTTTGAAGCCATGAACATCGATCCCGCGCAGCCGAAAATGCCCGGCCGCGACCGTTTCATCTGCTCGAAGGGGCACGCCGGCCCAGCCGTCTACGCCGCGCTCGCGAACCGCGGCTTTTTCCCGAAGGAAATGCTGCTCACCCTGAACCGGGGTGGGACCGACCTGCCTTCGCACTGCGACATGAACCGCACCCCCGGCGTCGACATGACCACCGGCTCGCTCGGGCAGGGCTTTTCCTGCGCGGTCGGCGCGGCCCTCGGCTCCAAGCTGGAGGGCGACGGAGCCGTCATTTATACCCTGATCGGCGACGGCGAGAGCCAGGAGGGCCAGATCTGGGAGGCGGCCATGTTTGCGGCGGCGAAAAAGCTGGACAATCTGATCGCCTTTACCGATTACAACAAGCTGCAGATCGACGATACGGTCGAGAAGGTAAATGACATCGCGCCGCTCGCTGCCAAGTGGCACGCCTTCGGCTGGAACGTCGTGGAGGTGGAAAACGGCAATGACCTGGATGCTGTCCTGAACGCCGTCGGGACCGCGCTTTCGATGAGGGGCGAGGGCAGTCCGACCATGGTCATCCTGCATACGAAGAAGGGCTGCGGCGTGCCTGAGGTCGAAGCGATGGGCGCCGGCAACCACAACTGTCCCTTCAGTGAGGCGCAGGCCGAGGCTGCGATCCGTGCCCTGCGCGAAGCCTTTGCCGCCGAGACGGCCGCCCGCCCCGGGGATGAGGAAGACGAAGACGACGGCCCTGCCGCCGGAAAGGAGGACTGAGCCATGGAAATGAGAGCAGCTTATGCCGAATGCCTGGCGAAAATGATGGCGGAGGACCGCCATGTGGTCGTCCTTGATGCGGACCTGGCCAAGGCCAGCGGGACCCGGAGCCTTTACGAACGCTTCCCGAAACAGATGTTTGACTGCGGCGTCGCCGAGCAGAACATGGCTTCCATCGCCGCCGGGCTGGCGAGCTACGGCTTCACGCCCTGGATCGAGAGCTTCACGCCCTTCGCGACCCGCCGCATCTGCGACCAGATCGCCATTTCGATCGCCTACGCGGGCATGAACGTCAAGATCGTCGGCACCGACCCGGGCATTTCCGCCGAACTAAACGGCGGGACCCACATGAGCATGGAGGACATCGGCGTGGTCCGGTCCATCCCGGGGATGGTGATCGTGGAGCCGGCGGACGAGATCCAGCTGCGCGCCGCGATGCCGGTCATCCAGGCCTACAAGGGGCCGCTGTACCTGCGCCTTTTCCGCAAGGAGACCGCGCCGGTCTTTCAGGAAGGCTACGAATTCGACCTGATGAAGGCGGACCTCCTGCGCGAGGGAAAAGACCTCTCGATCTTCGTTTCGGGCCTGCCGACTGCGGATACGCTCGAAGCCGCGAAGGCCCTGGCGGAGGAAGGAATCGAAGCCGAGGTCATCAATGTCCATACCATCAAACCCATCGACCGGGAGACCGTCATCCGCTCGGCGCGCAAGACCGGCTGCGTCCTGACCGTCGAGAACCACAATATCATCGGCGGCCTGCACAGCGCCGTCGTCGAAGCCCTCGCTGCGGAGCGCATTCCCGCCTTCGCCCTGGGCATTCCGGACCGCTTCGGCGAGGTCGGCATGCTCCCGTACCTAAAAAAGGTGATGGGGCTCACGCCGGAAAACATCGTCCGCCGCGCGAAAGCCGCGCTCGAAGCGAAGTAAGGCAGGAAGATCCTTCGCTTGCACCCTGCGGGTGCTGCGCTCAGGATGACAGCGCCCCTCATATACTTTCGGTAAACACCGCATTTACTAATTGTTAATACAAGGGAGAATTATCATGAAGATCGCACTCGGAAGCGACAAATCCGGCTTCAATGCCAAGGAAGCCGTCAAGGCCTGGCTCACGCAGGAAGGCTACGATTTCGAAGACCTCGGCACGCTCGATCCCGAGCAGCCGCAGCCCTACTATCAGGTCGCCGCGAAGGCTGCCCCGCTCGTTGCGGACGGGACCTTCGACCGCGCGGTGCTCCTCTGCGGCACCGGCGCCGGCATGTGCGTCGTCTCGAACAAGTTCAAGGGCGTTCATGCCGTGGTCTGCGAGAGCCCCTATACCGCCAAAATGGCCCGCGCCATCAACAACGCGAAGGTCCTGTGCATGGGCGGCTGGGTCGTCGGCCCGGAACTGGCCGTTGACATGACGAAGACCTTCCTGAACACGGAATGGTGCCAGGATCTCGAGGACTGGCGCGCCGCCAACATGCACAAATTCGCCGCCCAACTGGACGCGATCGAGGATAAAAACTATGGGAAATGATTTTTTCTATGCCCAGCCGGTGAAGACCTGGTTCGGCGAGAGCTGCCTGGACCGCCTGGGCGAAGTTCTTGCGGCATTTCAGATCGAACGCGCGGTGCTCGTCTGCGGGCGCCATTTCGCCGCTGCAGCGGCAGCGCTGCAGGAAAAGCTCCCTGCCGTGAAGGCCGTCTTTTCCGCTGTCGAACCCGATCCGCAGCTGTCCGGCGCGGTCCGGGCCGCCGAACTCGCCCGGGAAACGGGCGCCGATACCATCATCGGCATCGGCGGCGGGAGCGCCCTGGATACCGCAAAATTCGCGGCTGCCATCGCCCCCGGGGACGCGGAGCCGCTGGCCTATTACCGCGGCGAAGTCCCTTTCCCCACGAACCCGCTTAAGATCGTCTGCGTGCCCACGACCGCCGGGACCGGCAGCGAAGTCACGCAGGTCTCCGTCATCAGCAACGGCAACGAAAAGCGGACCATCAACAACCCCGTTTTCATGCCGAAGGCGGCTGTTGTCGATCCGCTCCTCTCCTTCTCCGTGCCGGCCGGAACGGCTGTCTGCACCGGCCTGGACGCGCTTGCTCACGCCCTGGAAGGCTACTGGAGCAAGAATCACCAGCCCATTTCCGACCTCATGGCGGTCGAGGCCGTCCGCCTCATCACGCAGAACCTGGAAAAGGTCCGGCTCGCCGGCCCGAATGCCGACCTGCCCGCGCACAGCGCCATGGCCTATGCGGCCCTCCTCGGCGGCCTTTCCTTTGCCCTGCCGAAGACCGCGGCCTGCCACGCCTGCAGCTATCCGATCTGCGAGGCCTTCCACATTTCCCACGGCGAGGCCTGCGCCTTCACCCTGGACAGTTTCGTCCGCATCAACGCGGATGAGCGCCTCGAGGAGCTCTGCCGCCGCGCCGGCCTGTCCGGAACGGAAGAACTCGCCGCATGGATCGCGAACATTAAGAAAAAAGCGGGCCTCAGGACCCGCCTGTCCGAACTCGGCGAGGCCGACATCCCCGCTCTTGCCGCGGCTGCAGCCGTCCATCCTCTTATGCAGAACAACCCCGTCCCGATGGACGCGGCCGCGCTGGAGAAAATGTTCGAAACGCTGCGGTAATCCTGCGCGAGGCAGCGGACACAAAAAGGAAGGCGGCTGCAGGCCGCCTTCCTTTTTTATGCTCCATATCATCACCTCTTCGGCCCGTAGATCCTCCAGGCCTTGCTCAGGACCTGCTCGATCTCGCCGAAGACGCGCTGGCCGTCCTCGGGCATGTTGTCGCTCGACACGCGCACCGTCCGGTCCGCCTCCCGGAACTTCACGACGTAGGCCGCGCCGGTGATCCCGACACCGTCCATCTCGTTCCATTTGCGCATCTTGTTGTCATCGACGATCTTCAGGCAGTCGTAAAGCGCCGAATCCGAAACCAGGCAGGCCCGGCAGCTTTCCTCTGCATCGCCCCACTGCGAATACTTCGCCAGGATCATGCTGCCGTTCGGCCGGCGGTAGAGCACAAACTCATCGTGGCCGTCGCCGCCAACGGTCGCGACTGTCGCCTCATAATAATCGAAGACCATCTCGCAGGCCCTGTTGTTGATCAGCGCGATCCAGTCCTCCTCGGTCTCTTCCCGGTTCGCCTCCGGATCGTAGACCATGGAATTTTTCGAGTACACCTGGATCAGCACGTCGTGCGCCGGCATCGTGAAGGTGAAAACGTAGCCGTGGTCGTTGTCGTAACTCTGCTTCATGTCCACGTCGTTGCTGTAAAAACTGTAGTCCGTGTCGGTGGCGATGAACTCGTAATACAGCGTCACCTTCTGTCCCGCCGCATAGGTCTTTTTCTTCTGGGTGAAACCGCCTTCGGCGATCACCTTGTACTGTTTTCCGAAACATCCGCCAAGGCTGATCATAAGCATCGCTCCTATTAAAATATAAATCAGGGTCTTTCGGGACTTTTTCATCGCGTCTCCTTTCCGGACCTTCGTGTTCTGCTGCTATTATAAATTCCCGCGCCGGTCTTTGCAAGCGCTGCCGCGGGCGTTTTCATTTGCGCTTTCCTATGTTATAATGCCTCCATGAGACACGGAGGTGTGAAATGAGACCGGAGAAAATGCCGCAGGAACTTTCCTTTGCCGAAGCCGGACTGACGCCGGAAATCATGGAGATCCTGATCGCGATGTCCGCGGACTGGGAGGCGGAAAACAGCTGCCACGGCTATCGGACAAATGAGGCGTCGGATATCGAGGGCCGCAGGATCTTCCTCGCAAAGGACGGAGAGGAGACCGTCGGCTACCTCTTCGGACTGACCGAAAACGCAAAGAAAGATTCCACGGTCATGCCGGCGGGGACGCCCTGTTTCGAGGTCGAGGAGCTCTATGTGCGGCCCGCGTACCGCAGTTTCGGCGTCGGGCGCAGGCTCTTTGCCCTCGCCGAGGAAACGATGCGCGGCGACGTTGACTTCCTGATGGTCTCGACGGCCACCAAAAACTGGCGCGCCATCCTGCATTTCTATCTCGAAGAACTCGGCATGGATTTCTGGAGCGCCAGGCTCTTCAAGAAAGTCCGATAAGCGGCGCAGCGCGCCGGGAGGAAGGCACTATGATAATCTACGATGACGCGATCCCGCTGGAAGCCGTGCTGGAAATGCCGGAAAAACGGAGCGAAAACACCCCGCTGATGATCGTGATCCACGGCTATACCGGATATAAGGAAGAGGTCCACATCGCCGCAATGGCGCAGATGATGAAGGACCTCGGCTATGCCGTGCTCCGCCCCGACATGTACGGTCACGGCCAAAGCGGCGGTCATTTTCACGACCACACGATATATAAATGGCTCTCCAACATCATGACGCTTGTCGATTACGCGCGGAAAGAGCTGCATTTCACGGAGATCTGGCTCTGCGGGCATTCGCAGGGCGGACTGGCCGTGATGCTGGCGGCAGCCATGGAACGCGAACGGATAAAGGGTGTCGTCGCCCTCGCCCCGGCCGTCACGATCCCCGAACGGGCGCGGAAAGGCGAGCTTTTCGGCTATGTCTTCGATCCCGACCGGATCCCCGAAAGTTTCGAAGTCGGGGAACCCGAAACGCTCGGTAATAACTACATCCGCGTTGCACAGACGGTGCGTGTTGAGGATGCATACCGTTATCAGGGGCCCATCCTCTTCGTCCACGGAGACGCGGACGAGACCATCCCCGTGAAGGCATCGGTCGAGGCGGCGACGCACTTCCGCAATTCGGAGCTGGCCGTGATCGCCGGCGATTCCCACTGCTACGATTTCCACCTGAACGAGGCCGTCGCCGCCGTCCGGGAGTGGCTGACAAGACGAATGTAAACCTGCCGGTCCAAGCGGCTCGGCATAACGAATGAACACTCCCCGCATTTTCCAAAGGAGCAACACCATGAGCAAGAACAGCAAGACCGACCGGAAAGCCTTCTCCCTGAAGGAACGCTTCCGCTACTGGTTCGACAACCGCATGACCCGCGGATCGCTCGGCCTGATCCGTGTCCTCATCATCGCCTCCGTACTGTTGGCCGTCCTGATGGGTCTCGTGATCATCATCTGCGGCTTCAGCGACGAGGGCGAAGGCGGCGCAGTCATCTGGGACAGCATCGCGACCGTGATCAATGCCTGGATGCCCTCGTTTGAGGACGGGAGCCCGGGTTATCTCATCGTCATGAGCGTGACCGCGATCGCCGGCGTGCTCTTCACCAGCGTGCTGATCGGTATCATCACGAGCGCGATCGAGGAAAAGATCGACAGTTTGAAGCGCGGCAACTCCATGGTCCTGGAGCAGGACCACGTCGTCGTGCTCGGCTTCAACCCCGGCGAATATTCCCTCCTGCAGCAGCTGGTCCTGGCCGCTGCGGATGACGACGCCTGCATCGTCGTGGCGGAGGACATGGACCGCGTGGAAATGGAGGACGGCATCCGCGAGAACCTGGACGTGCCGAAAAATGTCCGCCTCGTCTGCCGGACGGTGGACATCACGGACCCGGCTTCGCTGGAAAAATGCTCGCTCGAGACCTGCCGGACCGTCATCGTGAGCCCGACCGACGACATCACGACCATCAAGGCCGTGCTCGCCGCGTCCTCCGTCCTGGAGGAAAAGGGCACGCCGGAGACTGCCGTGAGCGCCATCATGACCGGGGACGAGTTCCGTTTCCCGCCGTCGCTTGCCAAGGCCAACAACATTTCGGCCCTGCAGACAGGCACGGTCCTTGCCAAGATGATCGCGCACTCCTGCACGCAGACCGGCCTGTCGCAGACCTTCCGCGAGATCTTCAATTTCGAGGGCTCCGAGTTCTACATGACCGCCCTTGACGGCGCCGCCGGACTGAGTTTTGAGGAAATGGCCGTGCGCCTTGCCGGCGCGGTGCCGGTCGGCGTCTCGCGGGAGGGTAAAGTCCTTATCGCCCCGCCGGCGGACTTCGTGCTGCAGGAAGGCGACCGGATCCTTGTCTTTGCGGAGCAGGCGGATTCCGCCAAACTCGAGGCTTCGGCGCCGCCGGCCGGTGAGATCCCGCCCGTGACGGCGGACGAAGCGCCTACCTCTGCCGTGATCCTCGGCACGAGCGAGATCCTGCCGCTCGTCCTGCAGGAACTGCCCGAAAACGTCGTCCGTGCCGTCCTGGTCGTCCCGGAAGACGGCGAAGAGGATACGGCGAAGCTGGAGGCGGCTGCCGCCGCCCGCGGCCTGCAACTCGATTTTGTTCACGAAGATCCCCGCGACGAGGACGTGCTGCTTTCTCTTGCGCGCGAAGCGGAGCATATCGTGATCCTGAATGATCACGAAAAGGACCCCGACGAAGCCGACATGGAAGCCGCCTGCCTGCTGCTCGGCCTGCGCGACATCCGGGACCGCTTCGGCCTTTCCTTCAACATCACGGTCGAAATGCAGCGTGAGCGCAACCAGAAGCTGGTCGGCCGCGGCGACCACACCGACTTCCTCGTCTCCTCGAGCATGTCGTCCCTGATCGTAGCGCAGCTTGCCGAAAGCCCCGAGATGATCGACGTCTTCCGCGAGATCCTCTCCAACGAAGGCAGTGAGATCTACCTGAAGAACGCCGGGCGGCTGGGCCTTTGCGGGACCTTTGCGGTCCGTGACCTTCGCCGCATCATGATCCGGCAGGGCTACATCCTTCTGGGCCTTCTGGATGCCGGAAAGCAGAGTTTCTTCGACCTGCCGCTCGACAAGGAGATCACGCTCGGCGGCGAAGACTGCCTGATCGTACTGGGAGAAAAATAAGACCGACAGATAAATAAAAACAGGGCCGTCCCGTGCAGGGGCGGCCCTGTTTGTTTTGTCTGCGTCTTCAGAAACGGATGGTTTCCGGGGCGCCGCCGAAGGAGTAAAAGACCGCTTCGGCATTTTGGAAATACAGCACCTGCATGTTGCCGTCGTCCGGGCTGTACATATGCTTCAGGGTCGGCATCTTCTCCAGCATGGCCACCATCACTTCGCGGTCATCATCGTTGATCAGCTCGCCGGAAAGGCGGAGCCATTTGCCGTCCTTGAAGGCGCAGATCTCGGCCTTCGGATTTGCCGCGAGCTGGTGCGAGACGGCCTTCACCTTCCCGGTTTGGATATAGAGCCTGCCCTTTGCGATAAGCGCCGTGCCGAAGGGGCGCACGCGGGGCTGGTCGCCGTCGACCGTCGCCAGATAGTAGGTGCCCGCCTCATCCAGAAATTCACATACCTTTTCAATGCCTTCTGCCATGGATCTGTCCTCCTGTCACTTCCGATTTTTGTTCCGATCCCGGCGCCCTGTGCGGGCGCCGCGCTGTTTTCCGTATTTGATTATAGCATATTTTGCGGCATGGTGCAAAACGCAATTTTATATATTTTTACGCTTTACATTCGCAGATTTATGTGTTATATTCTGAGCGGAGATGTTTTTTCCGCAGAAAGAAGGTGTTTCCATGCCCAGACGAAAGATCGAAACCGACAGCCCGCAGACGGTCTGCGGACGCATCCGCGCGTTCCGGGAGGCCCGCGGACTGGAACAAAAGGCGCTCGCCGCAAGGCTCGGCGTCAGCGCCAACGCGGTCAGCAACTGGGAATGCGGGCGGAGCCGCCCGGACCTGAACCTTCTGCCTGCCCTCTGCGGGGCGCTCGGGACGACGCCCGGCGAGCTTCTCGGGATGGAGGCGCCCGCCGGGACGCTTTCCCCCGCCGAGCAGCGCCTGTTGGAAGACTGCCGGGCTTTAAACGAGGGGCACCGGGAAGCCGTCCGGCGCCTGGTCGGCTCTCTGCTGGAGGCACAGGCTGCCCCGGAAGGGCAGGATGCCCGCCGCACGGAAGACCTGCGGCCCATCCGGAAGCTCATTTACTTCGAGCGGCCGCTTGCTGCCGGCGTCGGCGATCCCACCGAATTTGACGATGCCGGGACGCCCGTCTGGGTGTACACTTCGCCCGAGACCGAACGGGCCGGCTGCATTTTCTCCGTGAACGGCGAGAGCATGGAGCCCGCCTTCAAAAGCGGCGACCGGGTCCTCGTGTCCCGCATTCCGGACGCCCCCGCGCTGCAGTACGGCGAGATCGGCGCCTTCATCGCCGGGAACGAGACCTACATCAAGGTCTACGAAAAGGACGGGCTGCATTCGCTGAACCCGGCCTTCCCGACCCTGACCTTCGACGAGAGCACGTCGGTCTTCCTGATCGGCCGCGTGATGGGCCGGCTGGACCCGCGGCACATCGTTCCGGCGGCGGAAGCCGAGCGGCGCCTGGCCCTGCAGGAGTGAGGTGAAGCATCATGTGCTGCCGCTACTATGCCGATCTTTCGCCGGAACTTCGCCCCATCGTGGAGGAAATGAACCGCTCGCCTCTCGTTGCGCGCTGGCACAAAACGACGGCCGTGAAGACCTGCGGCGAGATCCGCCCGGCCGACGTGGCGCCGGTCATCGCGCCGAACCGGCGGGGCGAGCGGGCCGTTTTCCCCATGAAATGGGGCTTTCAGGCCAGGTCTCTCCTCATCAACGCCCGCAGCGAGACCGCGGCGGAAAAGCCACTGTTCAAGGACGCCTGGGCCGGGCGGCGCTGCGTGATCCCCGCCTCGTGGTATTACGAGTGGGAGCATCTCGTGGGCGACGGCGGCCGGAAGAAGACGGGGGACAAATTTCTGATCCAGCCGGAAGGCGAAAGCGTCACCTGGCTGGCCGGCCTCTACCGCATTGAAGACGGGCTTCCCGCCTTCGTGGTCCTGACCCGGGAGGCGGACGAGAGCATCCGCTTCATCCATGACCGGATGCCGCTCATCCTGCCCGGAGAGCTCGTCGGCGAGTGGATCCGCCCGGACGCCAGGCCCGAGGAACTGGTGGGGCGCGCCCTCACCGCTATGAATTTTGAAAACGTCGCCGGAAGCGGAAGATCCGCCGCCGAAAGAGGCGACCCGTCCGCCGACGCGGAGCGTCCGTACGAAGACGCCGCAGACGGCGAATATTAAACGATCAGGAGCATCCGAAGGGGGTACGGGATGATGAGACTATGGAGAACGTCTATATCTGTATCGATCTTAAGTCCTACTACGCCTCCGTGGAATGCGTTTTCCGGGGGCTCGACCCGTTAGCAACGAACCTTCTGGTGGCGGACGAGACCCGTTCCGAGCAGACCATCTGCCTCGCGGTCTCGCCGCCCCTTAAAGCCATCGGCGTACCGTCAAGGCCCCGGCTTTTCGAGGCCCGCCGTGCCATAGAAAGCTATGAAAAAGCCCACCAAACGAAGGTGGACTATATCGTTGCGCGCCCGCGCATGGCCGAATACGAGCGGATCTCCGTGCAGATCTACTCGATCTATTTGCGTTACGCCGCGCCCGAAGACGTGCACATTTATTCCATCGACGAATGCTTCATCGACTGCACGCCCTATCTGCACTTCTACCGGGACGAAGCAGAAAAAGCCGGCGTCCACCCGGCACACGTCATGGCCATGACCGTCATCCGTGACGTGCTGAAGACCACCGGGATCACCGCGACCGTCGGCATCGGCACCAACCTCTACCTGGCCAAGGTCGCGATGGACATCGTGGCCAAAAAGCGGCCGGCCGACAAAGACGGCGTGCGCATTGCGGAGCTGAACGAGGACTCGTACAAGTTTCTGCTCTGGGACCACCGCCCGCTCACGGATTTCTGGCAGATCGGCCCCGGCAAGGCCAGGCGCCTCATGAACGCGCACATGTTCACCATGGGCGACGTCGCGCGGCGGAGCCTCTGGGACGAGGAATTTTTCTACAAAAATTTCGGCATCGACGGGGAGATCCTGGTCGACCACGCCTGGGGCATCGAGCCCGTCACCATGCGCGACATCAAGGCCTACAAAAGCGAGGCGCACAGCCTCACCTCCGGCCAGGTCCTGCCGCGGCCCTATGCGTTCGACGAGACCCGGCTGGTCCTCAGCGAGATGACGGACGAGCTCTGCGCGCGCATGTTCCGGCGGGATCTGCTTTCCGGGATCTTTACCTGGTGGGTCTCCTACGACCCGAAGAGCCTGGAGGTCTGCCCGGATTACGAGGGTCCCGTGGTCCTCGACTTCTACGGGCGGCCGCATCCGAAGCATGCGAACGGGACCGTCCGCCTGCCGGAGGAGACAAATTCCGCCGGCGTGATCGGCCGCGCGCTTCTTGCCTCTTTTGACCAGAAAGCCGACACGCGCCTTCTGTTCCGGCGGCTCGGCGTCTCCGCAGACCGCACGGTCTCGGAGGAAGGCGCCGTCCAGCTGAGTTTTTTCACCGACTATGCGGCGCTCGAAAAGGAAGCGGCTGTCCAGACGGCCATGGGGGAGATCCGCCGCCGCTTCGGTCCGGGCATGCTCTTCAAGGGGAAAAACCTCCTGGAGGGTTCCACCGCACTCGAACGCGGCCGCCAGATCGGCGGCCACCGGGCCTGAGCACACAGTGCATGCGCCTGAACGGATCGCGCAGGCAGGCCGGGCGGTTCTCTCCGCCCGCAGAAAGGAGTAAACCATGACCGTTCTCGGCAGTTCCCCCATGCCGGAAGACTTTGCCTACCGGGACGTCTTTCTGAAAGGCCGCCCGCGGCATCAAAAAACGGACCCTTTCGGGATCCGTCATCCTTGTATGGATCTGGGCAAGAGGGCCAAGATCTTTGCGCCCTTCGATGCCCTGCGCGGCTTTTCCGCCGCCATCATGGCCGAGACCGCAAAATCGATGGCCGAAGAAGGATCGGCGGAGCGCTGACAGGCTTTCCCCGTCCTTCCGCGCGGTCATTTCTCCCGGTTCCGGTCCTCCCGGCGGTCCAGAAAACGCTGCGCGGCGGCGAGGATCCGCCGTGAGCTGTCAAAGGTCAGCCGCTTCATCGCGCCTTCGTAATCGAAAAGTTCGATCCGGGAGACCTCCGTTTCCTGCGGCACCGGGGTCTGCCGTTCATAGCGTGCCAGAAAATAGACCACCTGCTTGTCGATCGCCGGTGAGTCTTTCCGCAGGATCATATATTCGTCCGTCCGGCGGAAGCCCTTGATGAAGGACACGTTCAGACCGGTCTCCTCCCGGATCTCGCGGCGCGCGGTCCGATGCTCCGTCTCCTGCCCTTCCATATGTCCCTTGGGAAAGCCCCAGACGCCCTTGAGCGAGCAGGTCAGCACATAGCGGCGGGCGCCGCCTTCCGTGCAGATGACCACCGCGCCGCAGGATTTTTCGTGCCGCACGCCGGCATCGGCCTTTGCTTCCTCCGCGCCGGCCTTTTCCTCCCGTACAGGAGACTCCGTTCCGGCCTTTTCCGCCTGTACCGCAGCCCTGCCTGCGGGAGTCTTCTCAGCCCGCACGCTGTCTTCTTTCTCTGCCATCAGTTTTCTCCCTCCGGGCGGCTTGCCCGTACGACTTTCCTGACCATGCTGTACTCGTTCAGCAGTGTTCCGTCCTTCAGGCGGATCGCGTCCGGGTGCACCCCGGTGATCCTGAAGCCCATTTTTTCATACAGCGCCCGCGCACGGCTGTTGCCCTCGACAAATTCCAGTTCGAGCTGCAGGATCTTCGGGTCGGCCTCGGCGATCCGGATCATTTCCTCGAACATCCGGGTCCCGATGCCCTGTCCCCAGTACGCCTTCAGCAATGCGATGGCAAGGCTTGCCCGGTGGCCGGTCTTGATCCGCCGGGTCCAGGTCACCTGGCAGTTGCCGGCGATCTTCCCCTCGACCAGACAGACCAGCATCGCCCCGGTTTCGGAGGCGTTGATCTCGTCAAACAGCTTTTTCTCGCCCTCCGGGGTATACCTTGCATTCTCCTCCGGATAGCGCAGGAGAAAATCCGTCTCGCCCGAGGAAACATAAAGATAATCCAGCATCCCCGGGATGTCCTCGTCCCGCGGGCTCCTGATGACCGCCGTCCGGCCGTCTTTTAAGGTAAATTCCTGTTCCTGAATGATCATTTTCTGTTTTCCGCCTTTTCCGGCCGCCTGCCGCAGCCTTCTCCCGCTTTACGAAAAAGATGAAACGCTTTCGTCGGCAGGTTTTATTTCCACTCTCTCGGCCTGCCGATGGGGCGGTCCATGAAAAACCGGGCCAGTTTCACGCTTTCAAGCAGATATCGGTCCCGCAGGCGAAGCGCTTCTTCGCTGCCGAGCTCCGTGTAATCGCAGAAGCCTTTTCCGGATTTTACGCCCAACTCGCCTTTTTCCGCCATGTCCCTGTAGATATTGTCCTCCGCGGACGGTGCGCCGAAAGGCGTGAAATTATTGTTTTTGATGTTCTGCGCCGCCAGGTCGATCCCGTTGAAATCGATGCGCTGTACGACGCCCAGGAGAAGGCCGCGCGGCATCAGGGACATTTTGACCGCCCGGTCCAGCATTTCCGGCGTGCAGTAACCCTCCTGCAGGAGCCCCGTCGTTTCGCGGAACATAGCGCTCTGCAGGCGGTTCAGCATGAAGCCCGGGATATACTTTTCCATGCGCACCGGCGCCTTGCCGCAGGCTTCGTGAAGCGCCATC
Source organism: Lachnospiraceae bacterium (assembly GCA_017428105.1). Taxonomy (GTDB): domain Bacteria; phylum Bacillota; class Clostridia; order Lachnospirales; family Lachnospiraceae; genus UBA6987. The sequence continues at coordinate 47,184 of JAFRRM010000017.1, forward strand.
AGCTTTTCCATGGTCTCCTCGCCCGTTGCCGGCCCCTTGACGATCTCGACGAGCGGCAGAATGTGCGGCGGCGCGACCCAGTGGACGATCGCAAGCCTTTCCTGCCGTCTTTCCGGCGCCAGTTCGAAGATGTTCATGTAGGAGGTGTTGCTGGAAATGATCGCCTCTTCCGGCAAAAGCTCATCCAGCTGCCGGTATATCTCCTTTTTGACCTCCGGGACTTCGGCAACGGTCTCTACGGCATAAAATGCCCCGTCGACGGCTTCGGGAACGGATGTCGTGTATGCGATCCGCTCCGCCGCGCCGGCCAGAGTTTCCGCCGGGTACATTTCCGCTTCCCGGAACAGGCTGAAGATCCCCTCTATCGTTGTCCGCGCTCTGTCCAGCGTCTTTTCCGTGCGGGAATACAGCGCGACGTCATAAGCAGCCGCTGCATAAACCGCTGCGATCCCGGGCCCCATCGTCCCAGCGCCCAGCACCGCTATTTTCCGCATGTCGTCCATAAAGGTTCTCCCTTTTGTTCTTACTCTTTCTCTTCCGGCCCTGTTTCGTCTTTTTCTACGGTCGGCACCGAGAGGGCAGCCGCCCGGATCCGCAGGCTCTTTTTCAGGCCGGCAGCCTCCAGGAAGGCATCCGCCAGTTCCAGCGGGACGTAAAGCATAGACTGCTTTTCGAAATACAGGAACAGCCCTTCTTCGTTGCGGATCGTCTTTTTCAGCTTGTCCATCGGATAGGAATAAGCCTGATGGTCGGAGAACACCCAGGCCGTCTTGTCCTTGAGCGCCAGAAGATAACCGTCTTCAGCCGGCTCAGGCGTCTGTGCGCGGGTCATTTCGTAATACGCCGGAAGGAAAATGACCAGATAGCGGAAGTTGAAGAGGATGAACGTGGCCATGCACAGGGCAAAATAGGCCCAGGCGCCGCCCATCGCGCAGTAGACCGCAAGCGCAAGCGGGAAGACGACCGAGATCACCGTGGACATCGGCCAGCCGGCGGAACAGGTGAAGCTCAGCCGCTTCATCCTCACGTTTTTGTCCGCCAGTTCCTCGCGGCTGAGTTTCATCTTTCTGACAAAGGCCGCACCTTCCAGGACCGGCTCCTTGAACGAGTTGAGCCTTTCCTGCTGTCCTTCACGCTTTTTCTCCCGGACGGTCTCCTGAAATGCCGCCCAGCCCTCGCCGGGGATCGCTTTCTTCGGCACGAATTCGAAGACGCTTTTCCCGCGCAGGATCAGGCGGAGCGTCTCCGTCTCCGCGATCTCGCTGAGTTCCTCGTAGGGCAGTTCCAGCCGGCCTTCCCCGAAGGTCACCCGGAGCCCGTCGTCTTCGGCCGTAAGACGGTGCTCCTTCCAGAAATCCGCGGAACCCGGATCGTTCTTCGACTGCTGCAGCAGCATTTTTGCGCGGGCATTCACGAAAAAGTACTGGAACAGCGACAGTGCGGCCCACAGCCCGGACAGGATCCCGACGGTCCATTTCAGCCACGGCTGGACCTGCTCCCCGTAAAAGAGGATCAGAAACACGGCGGCGCCCATCTGGACGACAGTCTTCAGGAGTAGTTTCAGGACGGATCCCGCTCCTTTGCCGCGTCGCTTTTCGAGCATCCAGCGCGCCATATTCAGAAAATCTTCTTCACTGATCGAATAACGAAACATCTCTGCCTCCGATACGTCATACTGTTATCACTATAACCGCTCGGCGCGAAAATGAAAAGAGCCCGCTCCGGCGTTTTTTCCATTGATTATCGCCGCAGCGTTCATTATACTGTTTTCATCGGGATAAAATCATCCGACCGGGAGGCTGCGCCATGGCAAAGACCAGAAAACAGATCTGCGACGAAGAGATCGCTCTTCTGAACCGATTTGCAGATAATAACGATTGCAAGGGCATGCCTGCATTGCCGAAAGTGAGACCATATATCATTAGGATCTGTGCCGCGGTCCTGATCCTTGCCTTCTTCTTCGCCTTAAGCGGCTGCCAAAAGGTGCCGGCGGAAAGCACAGAAGCGCCGATGCCTGCGGCAGTTTCTTCTGAAACGCCGACGGAAGCAGAAACAATGGCGCCGGCAGAGACGGAAAGTCCCTCCGAAAGCGCTTCCGAAAGCCCCCTGTCCGGTCTTGAAGACCTGAAAGAAGGGATGGTCCTTTTCTTCCGGCAGGAGGACATGAAAGAAAAACGGGGAGACCTGATCTCCCTCGCCGATGCGGAAGCCGCCTGGTATGACGGCCTGTTTCCGCGTACGCATTATTACGATCCGATGTTTGCCAAAGAAAAAGAGCAGCGTCTGCTCCGCCTGCTGGATTACTGCCTGGGGAACGGCTATCAGGGCTTTTGCCTGCCGGACGGCATCGTTTCCACGGAAGGGATGGACGTCTGGCAGCACTATGCGCTCCCGTTCATGTACCGTATCGAGGACGGATCGGTCCTGTGCCGGGAAGGGCAGAGCGCCGAAGGTGCCTCGTTCAGCTTTACGACGGTCTGGTATTCGCTGAAAAAAGAGGGAGAAATGGATAAGTTCTCCCAGGGTCTTGCCGCCGTGCGGGAGCTCGCCGCCAAAGCGCCGGAAGGCGCGGATGATTACGATCTGCTCGTGTGGGCCATGAATGCGCTGGCGGAGCGCATCGTTTACGGAGACCGCGATTCCTATTACTACACGGACGGCTACCAGCTCTACGATGCGATGGTGAAGGGCGTCACCGTATGCACCGGCTACAGCGACGCCATGTATTATCTGTGCAATCTGATCGGGGTCGACTGCCTCTGCACAGAGGGAAACGCCACCTCTCTGACCAGGGACGGCGGTCTGGACGGTCATGCGTGGAATTTTGCCCGTATCGGTGAACAGTACTATGTTTTCGATCTGACCGGCTACGACTGCATCATAAAGCAGCTGCTTCCGCTTCCGGTCATGTTCGCCCTCTCGGAGGAGGCCATGCATTCGCTGGGCGGCAACCACCGCACCGACCGCTATGCGGATGCGGAACTGATGCCCTCCTGCGACAGCTGCTTCGATCCGGTCGCCGCCTGGAACAGCACGCCGGAAGGCGCCATGCGGAGCTTCATGGCGTATTACGATCTGGCCATACCGGGGCCGGAATTCATGCTGGCGGCAAACGGTCTGATCCCGGAGGAATGGACTCATGAAGAAGCGGAAGACGGATTCTATGTTCTTCCGGTCTCCTATGAAGACTTTCTTGCCCGTACGCTGGAGTATATGAGCGAGTCCTGCTTCGAAAGCTGTTTCGGGCGTTTTTACCGCAATGTCGGCGGCTCTCTGGCCGTAAGGTATATGACCGCCGAAGACGATGTCGAACTGTATCAGCCGGCCGGTGTCCGTAAGGAAGCGGACGGGACCTTCCTGGCTGAACTGGCAAGGAAAGACGGCTCCACGGTGACTGTGCCTTTTTCCGCGGAGGAGACCGACGGCCGTTACCGGATCAGCGAGATCAGCTTTAAATAATCTGCCGGTAAATATTCCGGAACACACAAAAACAGCCTGCGATACTGAAAGCATCGGTATCGCGGGCTGTTTTCATCAGAACCCGGTGTTATTTCTTATCCGTGCCTGCCGTCCAGCACGAGTTCCGGCGGCGCCGGCACATACTGCATTTCCTTCAACTGCAGCCGCAGTTTCCGCCGGCCGAATTCTCCGGTCACGACGGTCGCTGCCGCGCTTCCGGTCACCCAGCCTTCCCTGCATTCTGCAGCGTCCGCCTGACCGGCCTCAGCCTCAAACGACATGAACTGCAGATCCTGCATGCAGCAGGTCATCACGACCCTTCCGCACGCCCACGCGCCTCCGCTGCGCCTTAGTTCCACCGGATCTGCGAATATGATCTCCTTCCCCTCATAATGCTCCGGATGGTCCAGCGCATCCAGCCAGAACGGAAGGTAGCGCCTTTCACCGATCACGATCTCCGCATCCGCCAGCGAGTACGGCAGGAACATTTCGAACGCCTTCTCATGGTAGCCCAGCGGATCCCGCCGGAGATACGACGCCTTCGGATTCATCAGCCGGAACGCCTGGCTGTACGGCGCCAGCAAATCGGCCGACGGGCAGCCGCGGAAGACGACCTGCTGCGAGTCCGTGACCATCTGCTTCATCATCGGCATGAAATTCGTGTAATACAGCGCCATGGTGTTCCAGTCGATCAGGGTGATCGCAAAGGTCTTCTTCAGGCAGGCGGGAAGCGCCTCCCTGAGCCCCTCCGTCATGGCGTTCATCTCCACGTAGATGCGGCCGGGGCGGTATTTTTCCACGGCATCCAGACAGAACCCGGCGATGTCTCCGCCTTCGTAATAAACGACGGAGGCGTTTTTCTGCGCCAGGCTTTCGCGGTCATATTCTTCTTCGCCCTGTTCAAAACAAAGGATCAGCGTGGAGCCGTATTTCCAATAAACGTCGTTCAGGACGTTTTCCCGGATATACGCGGTCTTTCCCGCGTCCAGAAATCCGTACACGAGCCGGGTATCGATCTCCTTTATCACCGGGAGGTTCGTCCCGGCCGGCTCCGCCGCTTTGCTTTCTTTTTCCGTACCGTTCATCGCTTTCCGCTTCCGCTTTATGTCTGCGTGTCCCGCGCGTTTTGTAAAAACACAGGCCCCATCGACCATATCCGACGGGGCCCGCTTTGTCAATGCTTATGATCCGAACGATCAGTCTTCGTATACGCAGACCAGACGGCCGCTGACCTTGCCTTCGCGGAGCAGATCGATGCCTTCGCCGATCTCCTCGAACTTGCAGAAGTGGATCTCGGGATCCAGCTTGCCGCTCGCCATCAGATCGATGCAGTCGCGCAGGTCGTCCGTGGTGCTTCCCATGGAGCCTTCGAAGGTGAGTTCCTTGAAGATCATGGAGTAGGAGTAGATCGTAGCGGTGTCGCTGGCCATGCCCACGAGCACGACTTTGCCGTGAGGCTTGACGGCCTTCAGGGCATCGTCCGTGGTCTTGCCGGCACCGGCAAAGTCAACGATCAGATCCAGGTTCTTGTCCGCGAATTCAAGGATGTTCGGCTTGACCTCCTTCGCGCCGAGCTTCAGGGACAGTTCCTGAGCGGACGGTTTTCTGGTGGCAACGTACACTTCGCAGCCCTTGGCCACGGCCACGCTGACGGCAAACATGCCCAGGCCGCCGACGCCGATGATACCGACCTTCATGCCTTCCTTGGCGCCGCCCACGGAGCAGAGCGCGTGATAGGAGGTCGCGCCTGCGTCGGTCGCTGCCGCAGCTTTATAGGCAGGAATGCCTGCCGGGACCTTGACGAGCTGCTCAACGGGAGCCGTCGTCATGGTGCCGTAACCGCCGTCTCTGGTGTAGCCGGGGGTGGTGCCGTCTTTTGCATACAGCGGGCAGACCGCGACGACGTCGCCGATCTCAAAGCCTTCCACGCCTTCGCCGATCTCGACGATGCGGCCGCAGACCTCATGGCCCATGATCACAGGCACGTTGAACTGGGGCATCCAGGACTCGATGTCCAGCGCCGATACGTCGGAGTGGCACAGACCGCCGGCCAGTGTCTTCAGTACGACGTAGCCCGGTTTTGCCTTCGGATCGGGCTTCTCCACGATCTTCAGCGGCTGATGTGTTCCGGTAAATTCCCAACCTTTCATGATACACAGTTCTCCTTATTCTTTTTTATCGATCAGGATGTCGATATTCCTTCATTAGCATTATAAATAGCCTGTTTTTCCCTGTCAACGATAATCTGTTTTTCGACGCATAAACAACGTCTTTCCTCATTCCGTTCAGGACAGACGGTCCGGAAAAAAGTAAAAAAAGTATAAACTTTTTTGGGCAATTCTCTTGTTTCTCTTATTATAATATGCTATTATGCTTCCGTACATTGTGAACGTGTACGAAGCAACTTTTTAACACATTTCAAGGAGGGATTATGATTAGTTTTCTTATCTGCCTTGCGATCCTGATCTGTGGCTACCTGTTCTATGGCAAACTCGTAGATGCGAACCTGGGTCCTGACGACAGGGAAACACCTGCTGTCGCGATCAACGACGGTGTTGACTACGTTGTAATGCCCCAGTGGAAACTGTTCCTGGTCCAGCTGCTGAACATTGCGGGTCTCGGCCCGATCTTCGGCGCTCTGACCGGTGCCATCTGGGGGCCGGTGGTGTATCTCTGGATCACCTTCGGTACTGTTTTCGCCGGTGCTGTCCATGACTATATGGCCGGCATGATGTCCGAGCGGAACCGCGGTGCTTCCATTTCCGAAGTCACCGGTATCTATCTGGGCGGCGTGATGCAGAACGTGATGCGTGTGTTCTCCGTGATCCTGCTGGTCATGGTCGGCACCGTGTTCGCGGTCGGCCCCGCGGGCCTGCTGAAGACCCTGTTCAAGAATCAGGGCGTGGCGGAGACTTCCATTCTGACGAACTCCACCTTCTGGCTGGCCGTCATCCTTATCTACTACTTCATCGCGACCTTCGTTTCCATCGACAAGATCATCGGCAAGATCTATCCTATCTTCGGTATCTGCCTGATCATCATGGCTGTCGGCGTGTGCATCGGCACCCTGGGCAAAGCCTCTGAGATGCCCGAACTGTGGAACAACTTCGCGAACCTGCACCCGAAGGGAAAACCCATCTGGGCATTCATGTTCATCACCGTGGCCTGCGGCGCCATTTCCGGTTTCCATGCTACCCAGTCGCCTCTGATGGCGCGCTGCTTAAAGAGTGAGAAGCAGGGCCGCTTCGTGTTCTACGGCGCCATGACCGCTGAAGGTATCATCGCCCTGATCTGGGCGGCTGCCGGCGTGACCCTGCACGGCCCGGCCGGCCTGCTGGAGATGAACGGCGGCAACGCGACTTCCGTGTACACCATCTGCTCCGAGACCATGGGCACCGTGGGCGTGATCCTGGCCATGCTGGGCGTCATCGCCTGCCCCATCACTTCCGGCGACACGGCCTTCCGTTCGGCCCGTCTGACCATTGCCGACTGGTTCAAGATCGACATGGGCAAATGGCAGAACCGTCTGGCCCTGTGCATCCCGGTGCTGGGCGTCGGCGCGTTCCTGGGCTTCGGCCAGACCTTCGGATGGCTGGACTACAACGTGATCTGGAACTATTTCAGCTGGTCCAACCAGACGCTGGCCATGATCGTGCTGTGGGCCGGTGCCATGTACCTGGCCAAGGAAAAGAAGAACTTCTGGTTCTGCGCCGTTCCGGCCACCTTCATGAGCGCCGTTTCCGTGACCTACTTCTGCATGGCTCCGGAAACGCTGGGCATGATCTCGGCGTTCAAGGACAACAAGGCGATCGGCTATCCGGCCGGCATCGTCTGCGCGGTCCTGTTCTTCTTACTGTTCTGGCGCGCTTCCGCCAAGTATCGGAAGGCATAATCAGAACGCCTGTCAAACAACGCAACGTTCATATGTGCAACGAAGAGGCGGCGGAGGTATTCTTCCCCCGCCTCTTTCAAAAGGGGAGCCGCCGCCCGCGGCTTTTCCGAAAGAGGAGGCAAAATGGGTTTTACAAAAGCACTGGGCACGGGGACGCTGGACCCGGAGACCCTTAAGAAAGACAAAAAGAGCTGTCTCAAGGCAGGCCCCTGCGGCCTGGGCGACAAAGCCATGTACCTCAACAGCTTTTACATAGATCGTCAGTATTACATTCTTTACGAAGACGTGCAGCGGGTGTTCAAACGCGTGGCCATGACCAAGGGCGGCTTCTCCGGCAAGGGGATGTTCAGCTCCATGGCCTATCTGGTGGTCCAGTACGACCACGGCAAAGAGAAGGCCTGCAAGTTCAAATATGAAGACGACGTGGACGTGTTCCTGAAGCAGCTGGAGATCAGCCATCCGGAGATCCCGACCCACAGCGCGGAGGCAGAAGAGCGGCTGCGCAGGGCGCAGGCGGAGGAAGAGGCCAAGTACGTGAAGAACCTCTCCAAAGAGGCGGAGGCTTCCCTGCGCAGAATAGACGGCGCGCGGGAAAAGCTGGAACGCCGGCCCTCGGCCTGGACCCGTCTGGCGGCCGCGGCGAAGCAGAAGCGCTCCGTGGACAACGCGGATCCCACTTACAAGATCCTGGCGCTGATCGTGCTGCTGCTGGCGGTGATCTCGGCCAGCTTCGGCCTGGTCGCGCTGCTCCATAAAATGGGCACGTACGCGATTTATTTCCTGATGTTCGGCTTTGCCTTCATCTTCCTGATCATGGCTTCCCGGATCCTGCCGACCGGCCGCCGCAACAAGAGATCGGTGCAGCGGGAATGGGACGGCGCCGTGGAGGCGATGGAGAGATTCGTGGGCAAAGATTTCCTCGTGCCGGCGCACTACGCACATCCGACGGTGCTGCGCCGCATGGAGCGGGCGATCCGCCAGGGGCGGGCGGAAACGACGGAAGAGGCCCTGCAGGTGGTCAAGGACGACCTGAAGGCCCTCAACAAGGACGTGACCGTGTCCCAGAAAGAATACGACGAGGTGGTGGAGGTCAAGCCCCTGTTCCTCCTGTGCAATTATGAATAAGCATCACGCGGCGGATCTGCTGGAATACCTGCGTGCGGAAGGCGTCCGGGAAGAGCTCCTTACGGAGACGGAAGCGTTCCGCCGGGCGCATCCCGTGCCCGCGGAACTGGAGGACCGGGTGCCCGCGCCGGCGTATGTTTATTACGGAAAAGCGGTGTGGGAGAAGGCCCTGGCGGCGCTGCTCTGCGGCGAGAACCTGCTGCTGTCCGGCCCCAAGGCCAGCGGGAAGAACGTGCTGGCGGAGAACCTGTCGTGCCTGTTCGGCCGGCCGCAGTGGGACATTTCGTTCCACATCAACGTGGATGCCGCCTACCTGATCGGTTCGGACACGTTTGACGGCGAGAAGGTCGTGTTCCGGCCCGGCCCCGTCTATCTCTGCGCGCTGCAGGGCGGGTTCGGCGTCCTGGACGAGATCAACATGGCGCGCAACGAGGCCCTCGCGGTGCTCCACGCCGCGCTGGATTTCCGGCGCGTGCTGGACGTGCCGGGGTATGCGAGGGTCCCGCTGAAGGAGGAGACCCGCTTCATCGCCACTATGAACTACGGCTATGCGGGCACGCGGGAACTGAACGCGGCGCTCTGCTCGCGCTTCGCCGTGCTGGACATGCCGGTGATCGGGGAGGAGGACTTCCGCAAGCTGCTGAAGACCACGTTTCCGGATCTCAAGGCGCAGCCCGGGGAGCAGTTCATGCGGCTCTTTTACGATCTGGAACGGAAAGCGGCCGCGGCGGAGATCTCCGACCGCGCGCTGGACCTGCGCGGCATCCTGGATGCGCTCCGCCTGATGGGACGGGGCCTCAGTTCCGGCGACGCGCTGGATATGTGCATCTGCGGCAAGGTCTTCGATCCGCTGGAGCAGGACCTGATCCGGGACGTGATCCGGGCGCGCCTGCCGATGGATCTGACCGGCGCCGAACTGTTTGAAGAAACAAAGGCGGAGGGCTGACCGTGAGACCCGCGCCTGCCATGAGCACCGAAGAACGCCGGGCCATGGGCATGGTCTGGAACGGGGCGGAGGATTATACGATAACTCCGCCTTTTTTGTCTTACCGGCCGGACGGGCGCGCGGACTTTTACCGCAACACCGTGGTCGGCCTGGCGGTGAAATGGCTGGGCTGCGAGCCGCTGACGGCACTGTTTCAGTCCTGGTCCGGCAGCAGCCGGGCCGCCCTGTTCGACGGGATCGCGTGGCTCGGCATCGAACAGTACGTGTATGAAAAAGAACTGCCCCTCCGGCCCCATCTGGCGGCGCTGCGGCGCGAATGCGCGGCAGAGTTTTTTGCTGGCCGGGGCGGTCTGTCCCGCCAGCAGATGATGGCCGGCGGCCCTTTGCTTCAGCAGCAGGCGGCCCGCTGGGAAACCGTGCTGGGCCGGGAACCGCGGTTTGTTTTTGCGAAAGAAAAACGATTGAAGGAAGCGCTGGAGCTTTCCGGGGACCTGACGCCGGCGGAAGCGCTGCAGGCCCTGCGGGAAGTCCTGACGGATCATTTCCGCTTCAGCAATTTCCGTCTGTCCGGCGCACACCGGCCTTCCGAAGGCCGCAGCCTTTTCCTGCGGAGAGAGCGGTCTCACCGGGATTCCCTGCTGCAGCGGGGCGAGTGGGAAGACGCCCCCGGCGGACGGAGCACCCGGAGGACGGAGGCGGCCCGCGCCCGCGAGGAAGCGGACCGGGCATATATCGAAGCCTGCTTCGGCCCCCCCTGCCTGTCCGCACGGGAACTGGCGCGCATGGAGAAGGTCCTGTGCCGCGATGCGCATGCCCTCTGCCGCCTCTGGGTCACCGGAAACCGGCGGGAGAACGAAGACCCGGCGCAGCGGGAAGCCCTGCTGTTCGCCCGGGAAGCGGCGGAGCAGGCCGGGAAAAACGCGGACTTCATCCGCAAAGAACGCGTGATGGTGCAGGCCGGCATCCGCAGCCTTTCCGCCCGTCTGGCGGTGATGCTGGAAAACTTTGCGCAGGAACTGCCGGAGACCGGCGTCCGCGGCCGGCTCATGGGCGAGCGCGCGTACCGCATGCCCGTGCTGCAGGACCCGGCGGTGTTCCTGAAACCCGCGCAGGATCCGCGGCCGGACCTGTCCGTGGACCTTCTGCTGGACGCGTCCGCATCCCGCACCCGCTCCCAGGAAATGATCGCCGCCCAGGCCTATATGCTGGCGGAAAGCATGATGCACTGCGGGATCCCCGTCCGCGTCCTGTGCTTCCGCAGCCTGCGCGGGTACACCGTCCTGCAGATCCTGAAGGACGAAAAAGAGCGCGCCGCCGCCCCGATCCTGCAGTATTTCGCGGGCGGCTGGAACCGTGACGGCCTGGCGCTAAGGAGCCTGGAATACCTGGAGACCCTGCGGGAGGATCCGTCCTCCCGGAAACTGCTGCTGGTGCTGACGGACGCGCATCCGAGCGATTCCACGGAAATGCCGCCGGAAGGCCGCAGTCCTCTGAAACGCAGCTATGACGGCGCTGCCGCGACGGAAGATACAGCCGCCGCCGCGGCGGATCTGCGGAAGAAAGGGATCCGCACTGCGGCCGTCTTCACCGGCTCCCATTCCCATCTGGAAGCCCTGAAAACCATTTACGGCAATCATTTCGTCCGCATCAGACATATGGAACAGCTGGCCCAGGAAGCCGGCACCCTGCTGGAGCAGGAACTGATCCAGTGGAGAGGATAGGAGAAGAAAGGAGCGGTCATGTTCGAGAAAAAAACCGAGATCTACAAAAAGAAAGACAGGGAGACCTGGCAGCAGCTGACGGACGTCCTGAAGGCCGGCGGTCTGAAGATCTCCGCGGGCCATTACTTCGCCGACGTCGTCGCCTGCGGCGGCTGCGGCGCCAAACTGGACCCCCGCAACTTCGGCGCGAAAGGCGCGGCCGACCGGGACGTCTATTACATCCGCGTGAAGGAAACGGACCGCGACGCCGCGCTGAAGCTCATTCACGAAGCGGGCCTGGTGACCGTGGTGGACGAAGACGCGGCGCTGGACGCCGCGCAGCGGCTGCGGAAACGGGAAGAGGCGGAGAAGTAAGCCGGCCAATAAAAAAGAAGGGAGGACCCTTCTTTTTTTGTCCGCGCATGTCCGCGCGGGAATTAATCCAGCATGATCTTCCGGAACGGGATCTCCGGATCCTCCGGCATGGTCTCTCCCTCCTCCGGGGAAGTGAACAGGAACACCTGTCCGCGATAGCTGCCGCGGAGCCAGGAAACGAGGGAAGCCAGACATTCGCCGCCGCAGGAAGCGAGGCTGCCGTCCAGGAAGAGGGGCATGGGCTCGTCCGGCCAGAGGAGGCGGATCATTGCCAGGCGGAAGGAGAAGTAGAGCTGCGCCAGCGTGACGGCGGAGAGGGCTTCCGGCGGGAGCAGATCCCCGTCCTGTTCGGCCAGCAGCTGCTGATCGCCGGTGATGCGGACGCCCCGGTACCGGCCGCCCGTGATCTCGCGGAAGATGCGGGAAGCGGCATCCGTCAGGGCGGCGCCGGGATCGGCGGCGGTGCGGGCCGAAAGTTCGGCGAGAGTCTCCACGGCTAGGTCCAGCGCCGCGATCTCTTCCTCCAACGCCTGATTCTTCTCCAGGACGGGCTGCAGGGCGGCTTCCTCCTCGCGGAGCTTCCGGACGTTGTCCTCCCAGCGCTCGCGCGCCAGGCGGCGGGTCAGATTTTCCTCCAGGTTCCGGCTGATGGCCTCGTTATCGCCCAGAATGCGGGAAAGTTCTTCCGTTTTATCCTGAAGGACCGCTTCCCGGTCTTCCAGGTAGGTGAAAGTTTCCGACACCTTGGTCAGGTACTCCTGCAGTTCCGCGGCTTCCTGAGCGGTGCCGGCCGCTTCGTGGGCGGGCATGTATTTCTCCAGCAGGCCGAGCAGGATCTTGCGGTTCTTTTCCTGGGCGGCCAGGGCGTCCTGCTTGCGGGAGAAACGGAGGGAGACCAGCAGGGCCAGGAAAAAGCCGACGGAGGCCAGGGCGGCGCCGCCGTAGCGCTGGGTCTGGAAGGAATTCACCACCAACCAGAAAAACAGCAGCATCACGGGCAGCGACAGGTAGGAGATCAGCCTGACGGCTCCCGGGAAGAAACGGCTGTCCGCATAGCATTCTTCGAAATTCGCCAGGGACCCGGCCAGGACGGAGGCCGTTTCCAGATCCTTTTTGACGGCCTCCGGATCATCCAGGCGGCGTTCCCTGAGCAAGGCCTGGCGGGCCTGCAACTCGCGGGTCATATGGCTGCGTTCTTCGGTCAGACGGCGCGCGCGGGCTTCCTGGTCGGCGAGGCGCTCTTTTTCATCGTTCCAGTCCTCGGCGGCGGCGGAAAAATCGGCCTGCTGGGCTTCGGCCAGACCGCGGCGGACGGCGGCCATGCGGGCGGCGGCTTCGGGCTGAAGCTGCTTCCGGAGCACGCGGCGTTTTTCCTTCAGGTCAGCCAGCGTGGTCCCGAGGACGATATCCTCATTGCCGCAGCTCTGCAGACTGAGGATGCGGCGGCGGCATTCGCCGGCCGGCGATCCTTCCGTGCCGGCGCCGGGCAGCCGGATGGTAAGCGTATGAGAATAGGTGTGAGGGGTCAGCGAAGGAGGCAGAGGAAGATCCGCTGCGGAGATGTCCCGCAGGCCGGCTTCCGTTTTCTCCCAGGCCGCCGCGCGGGGCGGCGTTCTGGTCAGGTCCCGTTCCACGCGGAAGGCGCGGCCGTCCCGCTCCCACTCGAGCGTCCCCCGGCCGGCTTCCTGCGCGGAGCCGAACAGAAGGGCGGAGAGGGCGGCGCGGAAGGTCCGTCCGCTGCCGCGGCTGCCGCAGATCAGGTTGAAGCCGTCGGCAAGATCGAATTCTTTGTCTGTCAGTTTTCCGAACTGATCAAGGGAACAGCGCGTCAGTTTCACCGCAGCACCTCCTGTTTTCCGCCTTCGGAGGCCAGCAGGGCGTCCAGGGCGTGATACAGCGCTTTCTGGCGGAGCGGGTCTTCGTCTCCGTCGGCGGGCGCCAGTTCGCGGACCGCGCGGCGCAGCAGGTCGTGTTCCGGCCGTTCTGCCAGGACGTCCCAGTCGTAGTCGGGCAGGGTCTCGTCGGTGACGCCGCTGACGGGCCCCAGGTCCAGCAGGGCGCCGCTGTCAAAACGCACGGCCGGATCCCGCCGGCCGGTCAGGATGAGACGGCAGACTTCGGAGCCGTCCGTCTGCAGACGCCGGCGCAGCAGGGCTTCCAGCGACGCCTGGGTCGTTTCCGGCGTGATGGTGATCCTCAGGTCCGTATAGGTAAAGCGCGAAAAACGGCGCCAGGCCAGCGTCAGGCCGCCGGCGTCCATCTCGCCCAGATAAAACCCGTGCTCGCCGGTCTCATTCCGGCTTAAGGGCTCGGGCGTCCCGGGCATGGCCGCCTTGCCGGCTTCGTTCAGGGACGGCCGGTGGACGTGGCCCATGGCGATGTAGTCCCAGCCCGCGTCCTTTAATGCCGTCACGTCCGCCGGCGCGTGATCCGGGTCGCCGCCGTGCAGCAGCAGGATGTGCCGCAGCCCGTTCCGGGGCGGCCGCACGCCCGCCGCGGGATTGTCCCGCAGGATCTCGCCGTCATAGCTGAAGCCGCTGACATCCGCGCCCCATTCCGGGAACGATACGGTCTGCAGCTGCGGCCCCGCCAGCAGCGTGACGTTTTCCGGGAACGCGTGCCGGCTGAACGCGCAGCCCGGCCGCAGGTAATCGTGATTCCCCGCGGTCAGCACCACTTTCGTCCGCTTCATCCGCGCGAACTGGGCGTCCGCCTCCTTCAGCATCGCCTCCGTGGGCGGAAAATGGAACAGGTCCCCCGCGATCAGCAGCAGATCGACCGCCTCCTGATCGCAGATGTCCGCGAACCGCTCCAGCGCATGCCGCACGGCGTCCTCCCGCGCGGGGCCCCATGCCCTGTCCGCGTCCGGCTTTGCCCCGATATGCAGATCGGCTGTATGAATGAACCGCATAACTCACCTCAGAAATTGATACGCCCAGTATACCGCTTTTTCCCCCGCAGGGCAAGAGGCGAACGGGCACGGGGAAACGGTCCTGCCGGGCGGGACATCCCCGGGGACGGCTCCGTTTTTTGCCGGGTTTTTTCCTCTTCCCTTTTTTCGGGCACTATGTTATAGTAAAGATGAATCTCCATAAGAAGCAAAAAGGAGGGATGCTTCATGAAGAAACAGATGATCGCCATGCTGCTGGCAGGCGGGCAGGGAAGCCGCCTGGGAGCGCTGACGCAGGGGATGGCAAAGCCGGCGGTGGCTTTCGGGGGAAAGTACCGCATCATCGACTTTCCCTTAAGCAACTGCGTCAATTCCGGGGTGGACACCGTCGGTGTCCTGACCCAGTACCGGCCGCTGCAGCTCAACACCCATATCGGGATCGGCATCCCGTGGGACCTGGACAAACAGTTCGGCGGGGTCACCATCCTGTCTCCCTATGAAAAGATCGGCGACAGCGAATGGTATACCGGGACGGCCAACGCCATCTACCAGAACATCGAGTTCATGGAACAGTACAGCCCGGAATACGTGCTGATCCTGTCCGGCGACCATATCTACAAGATGGACTATGAGGACATGCTGAACCGTCATAAACAGACCGGCGCGGAGGCCACCATCGCGGTGATGCCCGTGCCGTGGGAAGACGCCAGCCGCTTCGGCATCGTGGTGGCGGACGAGACGGGCCACATCCGCGAATTCGAGGAAAAACCCGCCAATCCGCGCAGCAATCTGGCCTCCATGGGCATCTACATCTTCAACTACAGCTCGCTGAAGAACGCGCTGGAAGAACTGTCCCACGTGCCCGGCTGCGACTTCGGCATGCACGTGATCCCGTATCTGTTCCGCAAGAACGACAACCTGTACACTTACGAATTCAACAGCTACTGGAAGGACGTCGGGACCCTGAGCACCTACTGGGAAGCCAACATGGAACTCACGGACCTGGTGCCCGAATTCAACCTGTATGAGGAATTCTGGCAGATCTACACGGCTTCCGAAGCCTATCCGCCGGCCTTCATCGCGCGGGAAGCCACCGTGCATTCGTCGGTGGTGGGCGACGGCTCGCTGGTCGAAGGGACCGTGATCCACTCGGTGCTGGGCGCCAACGTGCAGATCGGGGCCGGGGCCGTGGTGAAGGATTCGGTGCTGATGAACGGCGTGATCGTCGGAGCCGGCGCCGAACTGGACCGGGCCATCGTGGCGGAAGGCTGCGTGATCGGGGACAACACCAAGGTCGGCACGGGCTCTTTCGCCCCGTCCCAGCTGGATCCCCGGGTCTACAACAGCGACATCACCGTGATCGGGGCCGGGAGCACCGTGCCCGCGAACGTCAGGGTGGGCCGGAACGCAGCGATCATCGGCAAGACCGGTGAAGAAGATTATCCGGACGGAACACTTCCTTCCGGCGCCTACATCATCAAGAAGGGGGTCCGGTCATGAAAGCAGTAGGTATCATTTTAGCGGGCGGCGGTTCCGAACGGATGCAGGCCCTGACCCAGCGGCGGGCCGTGGCGGCCATGCCCCTGGCCGGCACCTACCGCAGCGTGGACTTCGCGCTCAGTAACATGAGCAATTCCGGCGTGGGCACCGTGGCCGTGCTGACGCAGTACAGCACCCGTTCCCTGAACTTCCACTTAAGTTCTTCCAAATGGTGGGATTTCGGGCGCAAGCAGGGCGGCCTGTTCCTCCTCAACCCCACCATCACCCCGGAAAACGGCAACTGGTACGAAGGCACGGCGGACGCCCTGATCCAGAACCTGGATTTCATCGCGGAACGCCACGAACCCTACGTGGTCCTTGCCTCCGGCGACGGCGTTTACAAGCTGGATTTCAATAAAGTGCTGGAGCAGCACGTGGCGACCGGCGCCGAAGTGACGGTGGTCTGCAAGGAGATGAGCGGGGCGGAAAGCGGCCGTTTCGGCCTGCTGAAGACCGACGAGTCCGGCCGCATCATCGAATGGGCCGAAAAAGACGAGCACGGCCCGGCGGACGGCCTGGTGAACTGCGGCATCTACGTGGTGCGCCGCCGTCATCTGACCCAGGTCCTGGAAGAATGCCGGCGCCGCGGCGGCAAGGATCTGGTGCGCGACGTGCTGATCCCGAACCTGGATAAAAAGCGCATCATGTGCTACCGCCACGACGGCTACTGGATGAACATCGCCACCGTGGAATCCTATTTCGCCTGCAACCATGACATGCTGGATCCGGCCCTGCGCCGCTACTTCTTCGTGGAAGAACCCGTGATCCACACTCGCGTGGACGATAACCCGCCCGCCAAGTTCAACGGCGTCGCGGAAGTCTCCAACAGCCTGGTGGCCGGCGGTGCCATCGTGAACGGCACGGTGGAGGACTCCGTCCTGTTCAAGAAGGCTTACGTGGGCGACGGCAGCGTCGTGAAGAACTGCATCCTGATGAACAACGTGTTCGTGGGCAACAACGTCCGGCTGGAAAACTGCATCGTGGAATCCCGGACCAAGATCGCCGACGGGACGTGCATCGCGGGCGACCCGGACAACATCCGGGTGATCTCCTGATGGAGCGCCTGGATCTGAGACAGACCTGGCAGGAGGAACCCGTGGACGTCTGCGGGTTCCTCCATGTGCACGAGGACCTGGTCAAAAAAGTGCAGGCCGCCATGCCGGAAGAAGAGGATCTGTACTCGCTGGCTGACTTTTTCAAGGTGTTCTCGGATTCCACCCGGATCCGGATCCTTTACGTGCTGCTGTGTTCGGAGACCTGCGTCTGCGACATCGCCCAGCTGCTGGGCATGACGCAGCCGGCCATTTCCCACCAGCTGCGCATCCTGAAGCAGATGAACCTGGTCCGCGCCCGGCGCGACGGGCGGACCGTTTTCTATTCTCTGGCGGACGGCCACATCGCGTCGATCTTAAGCCAGGGCATGGAACATATCCTGGAGTGAGCGATCAGGCGGGGCGGGAAGCCCGGCCGGAAAAAGACATATCAGGAGAGGGGCCGATGTTTCATCGGCCTTTCGCAAGGAGGAAACATGGAACTGAACGTGACCCATAAGGACATCCTGCAGGCCCTGCGCGTCAAGATGCAGGCCGCCGGCATCGACGTTTACGTGATCCCCTCGGGGGATTTCCACGGCTCGGAATATCTGAGCGACCATTTCCGCTGCATGCGCTTCGTCAGCGGCTTTACCGGCTCGGCCGGCACGCTGGTGATCACGCCCGGGGAAGCCTGGCTGTGGACGGACGGCCGCTATTTCATCCAGGCGGAGCGGCAGATCGCCGGCAGCGGCTTCGGCCTCATGCGCATGGCGCAGGCGGGCGTCCCCACGGTGGAAGAATACCTGAAGGAGACCGTGAAGGACGGGCAGACGCTGGGCTTTGACGGCCGCGTCGTCACGGCGAAACTGGTGGAAGGCTGGGAGAAGGCCCTGGCCGGAAAGAACGCAAAGCTGGCCCCCGGCCGCGACCTGGCGGGCGAGATCTGGGCGGGCCGCGAGCCGCAGGATTTCCACGACGCGTTCATCCTGGAAGAAAAATACACCGGCGAATCCGCAGACGCCAAGATCGCCCGGGTGCGCGCGGAGATGAAGAAATGCGGTGCGGACGTGCATTACCTGACCTCGCTGGACGACATCGCCTGGCTCCTGAACATCCGCGGCGGCGATTTGCCGCACACCCCCGTGGTCTTCGGCTTCATCGAACTGACCGCGGACGCCTGCGTGTTCTACTGCCGGCAGGCGGCGCTGAATGAGGACGTGAAGACCTATCTGCGCGCGCAGGGCATCACGCTGGCGGAATACGAATGGTTCTGGGACGCGGTGCCGGCCAAGTCCGCCGGAAAGAGCGTCCTGTACGACCCCGTGAAGACCGCGTACCGCGTGAAAGCGGACCTGGCGCCGGACGCCGTGAAGATCGAGGCGGTGAACCCCACCACGCTGATGAAGTGCGTCAAGAACGAGACGGAGCAGAGATCCATGCGCGAAGCGCACCGCAAGGACGGCATCGCCATGGTGAAATGGCTGTACTGGCTGTATCATCAGGCCGACCCCGAGAGCCTCAGCGAGATCGACGTGAGCGACAAGCTGGAGCAGTGCCGCCGCGACGCCGGCGCGTTCGACCTGTCCTTCGACACGATCGCGGCCATGGGCCCCAACGCGGCCATGATGCATTACAAAGCCACCCCCGAAAGCTTCGCCATGCTGAAGCGCGAAGGCTTCCTACTGGTGGACTCCGGCGGCCAGTATAAGGACGGCTCCACGGACATCACGCGCACGATGGCGCTCGGTCCGGTGACGGAGGAGCAGAAGCGCCATTACACCGCGGTCTTAAAGAGCATGCTGCGGCTCGGCGCGGCGAAGTTCCTGAAGGGCTGCACCTGCTATTTCCTGGACATCCTGGCCCGCGGCCCCGTCTGGGATCTGGGCATCGACTACCGCTGCGGCACCGGCCACGGCATCGGCTTCGTCCTGAACGTGCATGAAGGCCCCAACGGCTTCCGCTGGTCCAAACCGGCCACGATGGACGGCCTGGTGACGCTGGAAGCGGGCATGGTCACCACCGACGAACCCGGCGTCTACATCGAAGGCTCCCACGGCATCCGCATCGAAAACGAACTGCTCTGCATGGAAGACGAAGAGAACGAATACGGCCGCTTCATGCGCTTTGAGCACCTGACCCTCTGCCCGATCGACCTGGCCGCCCTCCTCCCGGAAGAACTGAGCCCCGAAGAGCGCCGCGCCCTGAACGCGTATCACGCGATGGTCTATGAGCGCCTGAAGGACGGCCTGACCGCGGAAGAAGCGGCGTGGCTGAAGGAAGTCACGCAGCCGGTGTAAGAAAAAACGACATCAAAAAAGCGAGGCCTTCGGGCCTCGCTTTTGCGTGCGGGAACAGGGATGCCGGTAGAGGAAGGCGGAAGACGGAGCGGTGCGGCTTCCGGCGGCGCTCATCTCCCGAAATGGAGCGCCAGTGTGAGGGCGAGCAGGTCAGCGCATCCGCCGGGACTCAGGTTTTCTTCGATGTAGCGGCGGTCCAGGTCCGGAAGCATCGCCAGAAGCGTTTCCGGCGGGAAGGTCTCCAGCAGCTGTGCCGCTTCCCGGCGGCAGGCCTCGGCCGTTTCCGGGCCGCCGCGGCGGATCATATTGGTGTCCGTGACGCGCGAGATCAGGGCGAGCAGCGTCAGGACCGAGGCGTCGTTCAGGGACAGGCCGTCTGCCAGATGCTTTTCCAGGGCAGGGAGGGCGACGTCCTTTACGGAAGGAAAACCCGCGGCGGCTTCGCCCCGGATCCCCGGGATACCGTGATCCCGGAAGCAGCGCCGGCCGTTGGTGTCCGTGCCGGCGGCTTCAAAATCATTCAGCGCGCACCGGCCGAGCTCCGAACAGCAGGAGAGAACGGAGGAGAGAGCGTTCTCTCCCCTCCCTCCGGACGAACAAAAAACCGGAGCCGATGCTTCTTCGCATCGCGCCCCGGTTTTTTGCTGTATCAGACCCGTCCGTTTCCGGAGGACTTGCTTTATTTGTCCCCGGGCAGCGGCAGCTGCATGAACGCGCTCTTCACGGAGAAATCCTTGGCGGCTTTCTGCCATTCCGCGAACACTTCGTTGAAGTGAGCTTCCTTTTGCTCGCTTTCCAGTTCTTCGCGGGCTTTGAGCGCGGCGTCCGCGTCATCGGCGGAGATGCACTTCACTACGTAGTAGATGTCTTTGCCGCTGGAACTGTCGGTGAACTGGCGGACCTGGCCTTCCAGCATGTCCTTGCCGACGGTGAACAGCTGGGAAGTCTGCTCGGTGTCATTGCGGCGGAAGGACTCTTTGGAAGTGTACAGGCTGCTGTGGGTCTTGCTGAGCTCGTCAAAAGTCTTGCCGCTGTTCAGGGCCGCTTCCAGCAGGTCCGCGATCGCCTTGCCCTTCACGTCGGTCTCGCCGTCCTTGGTGGCGGCGGAATCGTCCATGCGGAAGTACTGTAACGTGAAGCTCTTGCATTCCTCATCCGTTACGTTGGTGGTCGCTTGCTCACGTACGCCGTGCCATACCTTGATGGCCTGGGAGCGGAGCTTCAGGGACTCCTTCAGCTGCTCGTCGCTGTAGGGGCCGATGATGGATTCCGTGAACAGGTAGCTGCCGTAGGACGCCTTCATGTCCGTGACCGCCTTGTCGATGCGGGACAGGTCCTCGTCGGTCAGCGCGGTGTCATATTCGCCCGCGTGATCCAGCAGGATGAACATCTGGCGGAATTCCGCCATGACGTCTTCCTTCAGGCTCTCGCCGTAGGTCTGGGTCCGGCGGCCGCTTTCGGAAGCCCAGAAGGTATCTTCCGTGACGCCGTACAGCTGCTTATAAATATTGATGATGTAGCTGTAGCTCAACTGCCCGGCGCGCAGCCAGAAGTTCGCCTCGTCCAGATACACGGTGCGCTCGCTGCCGTACGTCGCCGCCACGACGGAGCCGTATTTGCTCTTGTTCGAAGCGCCGCAGCCGGACAGCAGCAGCACGGTGACCAGCAAAAGTGCAATAATGCTCTTTATCTTTCTCATGGTATTTCCTCCAAAGGTTCGTAAACCGCTTTATTATAGGACCTTTTTCCCGAAATGGCAAGCAGAATTTCCCGTAAAATCTCCGCCTCCGCCAAAATTCTGACAGGGGGACGGTTCCTTTGTCAGATTTTGCCCGGGAGAAGCTGACAGGGGGACGGTTCCTTTGTCAGATCCCGCCCGGAAAAGGCGTCAGCAGGCGCTCTTCGAGAAGTGTCAGCAGATCGCCGACCAGCACCAGCAGAGCCTGGCCGCTCACGGCTTCGCCTTTGCGGAGAGGTCTGGTGAGAACGGGGGCTTCCTCGGCCTTGAGACGGAGGAGGCCCTTCTGATCCTGCAGGAGCAGGATGAAGGACTGCGGATCGAGCGGGGCTTCGGGGAGGAAGGTCAGGCGGATCTGGTCCAGGGAAGCGGTCAGCTCCGTGACGTACAGCCGGTGGGCCCGCGCCTTGAGCAGCGCGATCTTGATCAGGTTGTCCACGGGGCGCGGGATGTCGCCGAAGCGGTCGATCAGCTCGTCCAGGACGTCGTCGTAATCCGCCTGCGTTTCGATGTCCGCGATGCGGTGGTAGATCTCCAGCTTCTGCCCCTCGTTGGGGATGTAGCCGGGCGGGATGTGGGCGTCCACGTCCGCCTCCACCGTGGTGTCGAAGCGGATCTGCTCCGCGATGCCTTTCTCGCGGCTCACGGCTTCGCCCAGCAGCTTGGCGTACAGCTCGTAGCCCACCGCCTGCATGTGGCCGTGCTGCTCCGCGCCCAAAAGGTTTCCGGCGCCGCGCAGCTCCAGGTCGCGCATGGAGATCTTGACGCCGCTGCCCAGTTCCGTGTAGTCCCGGATGGCCGCCAGCCGCTTCTCCGCGACCTCCTTGAGCATCCGCCCGCCGCGGTAGAACAGGAAGGCGTAGGCGGTGCGGTTGGAGCGCCCCACACGGCCGCGCAGCTGGTAGAGCTGGGCCAGGCCGAAGCGGTCGGAGTCCTGAATGATGATCGTGTTGACGTTCGGGATGTCCAGGCCGGTCTCCACGATGGTCGTGGCCACCAGCACGTCGATGGCGCCGTTCACGAAATCGTACATGATGCTTTCCAGCTCGCGCTCGCGCATCTGCCCGTGGGCGTACGTCACCACCGCGTCCGGCACCAGCTCCTGCAGCCGCGCCGTGACGGATTCGATGTTCTTCACCTTGCTGCAGATGTAATACACCTGTCCGCCCCGGGCCAGCTCGCGGGCGATGGCCTCGCGGACGATCTCCTCGTTGTACTCCGCCACGTACGTCTGGATCGGCAGGCGGTCCATGGGCGGATCCTTCAGCATGCTCATGTCCCGGATCCCGATCAGGCTCATGTGCAGCGTCCGCGGGATGGGCGTCGCGGTCAGGCTGATCACGTCCACGTTTTCCCGCAGCTTCTTCAGCTTTTCCTTATCGGACACGCCGAAGCGCTGCTCCTCGTCGACGATGAGCAGTCCCAGGTCCTTGAACGACACGTCCTTCGACAGCAGCCGGTGCGTCCCAATCACAATATCCAGCGCGCCGCTCTTTAAGTCCGCGACCGTTTTCTTCTGCTCCGCCGGCGTGCGGAAGCGGGAGAGCAGCCCCACCCGGACCGGGTATTCCTTCATCCGTTCCGAAAACGTGAGATAATGCTGCTGCGCCAGAACGGTGGTGGGGACCAGATACGCCACCTGCTTGGAGTCCTGCACCGCCTTGAAGGCGGCGCGGATGGCGATCTCCGTCTTGCCGAAGCCCACATCACCGCAGATGAGGCGGTCCATGATCTTGGGACTCTCCATGTCCGCCTTCACGGCCTCGATGGCCTGGATCTGGTCCTCGGTCTCCTCGTACGGGAAATGGTCCTCGAATTCCTTCTGCCAGAAGCTGTCCTTGCTGAACACGTAGCCGTGCTCCTGCTGGCGCGCCGCGTACAGCGCCACCAGATCCTTCGCGATCTCTCCGACCGCCTTCTTCACCCGCGCCTTGGTGTTCCGCCATTCGGCGCCGCCCAGCCGGCTGAGCGCCGGCGGATTCTCCACGTCGCGGGACGCATATTTTTCGATCTTGTTCATCAGGGACACGGGCGTGAACACCTGCCCGCCGTCCCGGTAATCGATCAGGATATAGTCCATGACCGTGTGGTCCACGGTCTTCTGGACGATGCCCCGGAAAATGCCGATGCCGCAGTCCTCGTGGATCACGTAATCTCCCACGTTCAGCTCGCTGATGCGGGTGAGGCCGCTGCCGTTCTGATTGTATTTTTTGCGGTGCCGCTTTTTCTTTTTATCGAACAGGTCGCCTTCGGCGATGACCGTGAGCCGCAGGGCGGGCAGTTCGTAGCTTTTGTGGATGCTGCCGATCGTGACCAGGATCTGGCCGGGCGAGAGCGATCCGCTGACGGTCTTCGCAAAGAACGCGGGCAGATCCTCCTCTCCCAGGCGGTTCTCCAGCCACTGGGCGCGGCTGCGGGACCCGCACAGCAGGATGATGCGGCTGCCTTCGCGCACCATCTTCTTAAGGTCCGCCAGCAGCAGTTCGATCTGGCCGCCGTACGCGTGCAGCGACCGCGCTTCCACCGAAAACGACTTCTGCGCCGGCACCGGCCGGTTCCGGTACTGCAGGCCGGTCAGGATCAGGCAGCGGGGCCGTTCCAGCAGACGCCACAGCTCCGCCGGATCGAAGAGGGACAGAAGCTCCTCCGCCTGCCCGGCCTGGAGGCGGCGCACGGCGCTCTCCTGGTATTCCTGGGCTACGGCCTTCGCCTTTTCCTCCATGCGCTCCGGCTCGTCCAGGATCACGAAATCCCCGGCGCCCAGGTAATCGATCAGGGAACCGGCCGCGGAGCCGATCTCCTGGGTGGGATAGATGTGCACGGAATCCAGATTCTCCAGCGAGCGCTGCGTTTCCGTGTCGAAGCTGCGCAGGGAATCCACTTCGTCGTCGAAGAATTCGAGGCGGACGGGGTTCTCCAGGGTCAGCGGGAACACGTCCAGGATCCCGCCGCGCAGGGCGAAATCGCCGGGCATGCGCACGGTGCTTTCGCGTTCGTAGCCCATTTCGGCCAGCTTCCGCGCCAGGTCCAGCGGTTCGCAGATGTCGCCGGGCTCCAGGCACAGGCGCGCCTTCTTCAGCTCGGCGGGCTTCATCATGCGGCAGAGCAGGGCATCCACGGTGGAGACCACGAAGCCGTCCGGCTCCTCCAACAGGGCTTTTAAGCCCTGCATGCGCTGGCGGGACAGCAGGCTGCCCCGGATATCCGCCTGGGAGAAAAGCAGGTCGCGCGCGGGATACAGGCGCGGCTCGCCCTCGCAGAAGGTCTGCGCGTCCTCCCAGATCTCGCGGGCGCGGATCTCGTTGTAAGTCAGGAACAGGACCCGGCCGCCGGACGCGGTCAGCTCCCGGGCCAGATGCACCAGCTCGGAATCCACGCAGCCGCTCACGCAAACCGGGGCGCCTCCGCTCAGGAGCGCCCGTTCCAATTTATCGTATTCCGGAAGTGCCTTCAGAGAACTGTCAAAGCGTTTCGCCATGGGCTTTGCGTCCTTTTATTCTTGAGTTCCATCTGTTGGTGAAATTGTTCAGAACCCCTGCACCCACATTCGCAAAAACAAGATCATGAACAGACTATTACAATGAAATCTTGTTTTTGCTCATGTGGGGGGGGGCGGTAACTGTTGTCACCGCCCCGTCGGACAGGACAAATTAATGCTTACAATAATCTGTCCTGTCCGACAGTGAGTTCTGAACAATTACCTTCTTGTTGTACAGGTTCATGGCCGGGCCCGGGCCCTGCTCCGCCCAGAGCAGCGCCGCCTGCGCCGCGCGGGTCTCCGCGTCCGCCAGCGGCTTCTTAAGATCCCCCGGGATCTGGCGCAGCACGAAATCGATCAGGTCCACCCCCTCCGGCTGAGGACCCACACCGATCCTGAGGCGCGGGAATTCCTTGCTCCCGAGCATCTGAATGATGTTTTTCAGCCCGTTGTGGCCGCCGTCCGTTCCGCTGCGCCGGATGCGCAGCTGCCCCGCCGGCAGATAGACGTCGTCACAGATCACGAAAACGTCCTCCGGCGGGATCTTGTAATAGCGGGATAACGGCGCGATGCACTCCCCGCTCAGATTCATATACGTCAGGGGCTTCACCAGCAGGAGCTTTTCGCCTTTGTAGAAGCCGGTGCCGGTCAGACCGCCGTTCCGGTTGACGTAGATCCGGATGCCGGTCAGCCGGGCGACTTCGTCCAGGGCGTGCCAGCCCACGTTGTGGCGCGTATTGTCATATTGCTGACCGGGATTGCCCAGTCCCGCGATAAGTTTCATAAGTCACCTCGTCAGTCGTACCGGAGATGCGCAGGCCGGCGACCGCGCCGCCTGCTGCCCGGCAAACACATAGTGGAGCACAGAGGAATATATAGTATAGCACAGGGAAAAAAGGCTTGTCAAAGAGGAAAGCCGGGATTATAATGTGCCCATGCCGAACATTTTCACTTTCATCCTTCAGAATATGTCCCTGGGCGCGGGCCTGGCCATGGACGCCTTTTCCGTTTCCGTGACGGACGGCCTGAAAGAGACGGACATGCGCCGTTCCCGGGCGTTTTTTATTGCCGGCATCTACGGCGGCTTCCAGTTCCTGATGCCCCTCATCGGCTGGGGCTGCGTGCAGCTGCTGGAACAGATCTTCACCTCCTTCCAGCGCTTCATTCCCTGGATCGCCCTAAGCCTGCTTCTGTTCCTGGGCCTCAAAATGATCCGCGAAAGCCTTACGCGCCCGGAGGAGGAAGACACGTCCGCCGCCGGCCGCAAATCCACCGGCACCCTGCTGATGCAGGGCGTGGCCACCTCCATCGACGCCCTCTCCGTCGGCTTCACCATCGCCGACTACAGCCTCCGGGCCGCTTTTGCCGCCACGCTCCTGATCGGCGCTGTCACCTTCGTCATCTGCCTCGCCGGCCTTCGCCTCGGCCGCCTCTTCGGCACCCGCATCCTCAAGCAGGCCGGCATCCTCGGAGGCCTCATCCTCATCGCCGTCGGCCTGGAGATCTTCCTCACCCATGTGTTGTAACATTCAAATAAAAAACGTAGGGGCCGATGTTTCATCGGCCCGAATTAAAAAACAACGGTAGACAAACACTTGTTCGAATGATATAATAACCTTGGTGCTACCGAATGCGGTACGCAAAGGCGGTTTTCCCCTTCGACAAACAATCGGAGGGACTGTTGCCCCTCCGGTCCATAGAAAGGAGGGGATGCCAATGAGCGTAATGGAGTTAATTGCCATTATCAGCCTGGTTTTGACCAGCTTCAGCTTAGGGTATACCTTGGGCAGAAAACCAAAGGATTAAACAACAGAAAAGACCGCTTACCCCTTGAAACGTGAGCGGTCTTTCTGTTCTAGTCGGGGAAAACCGTCTTCCGGTATCACCCTCCACGGCCATTATACGGCCGTGGAGTTTTTTTGTCAACCGCCAATCCCTCCCCCGCCGCGTTATCCCGCGCCTCCGTGTCTATCCTCCTGCGCCTTACCCACGCCCCCGTGCCATCCTGAGCGAGCGAAGCGAGCCGAAGAATCTATAACCTGCAAAAATTAATTCGATTTCTGTCCGATTTTCCCCTCCCCAATTGTTTACATTATAGAACACCAAGAACTCCGAAACCTAAGGAGGCAAGAAGACCATGAAACCCGAAATCACACCCTCCGCCAGGCAGAATCACCTCAAAACAGACTTCATGCCCACCTGTCCTTGAATATGGGCCCTGACTGTGATACAAAAAGCAGAACAAAGGAGAACAAAACCCATGCTGATCATATTCATGATCCTTGATGACCCGCAGGACAGGGAACTCTTTTCCCGGCTGTATACAGAATACGCCGCTCTCCTGATCGGATGCGCCTACCGGATCCTCGAAGACTGGGGCGACGCGGAAGACGCAGTACATGACGTATTTGCCGCACTGATGGATTCCCCCGAACGGATCCGCCGCATTCCGGAGGAAAAGCAGAAGGCCTTTTTGATCGTCTGCACCCGTAACCGGGCCAGAAACATCCTGAAGAAGAAAAAACCGGTCCTTGAGCTGGAATACGCGGAAAACGAAGAAGCACCGGGGTGTTTTGACACGGAAGGATCTGATCTGGCTGCCTTGCTGGAAGCAGAGATCGCAAAACTCCCGCCCGACCGCCAGGAGATCCTGATCCTCCATTATTACTGGGGCCTGAAGTTTGAAGAAATCGGAAAGATCCTGAACAAAAACCCCGCAGCCGTGCAGAAAATGTCGATAAGGCTGACAAAAGTACTGAAAGAACGTCTGGAAGGCGGTGCCCTATGAAACAGCAGAAAATCACAGATCAAACATTTTATGAAGCCACTGCCATGCTGATGCGGAAAATCGTGGAGGAAGAGGAAGCCAATATGATCCCGCATGAATCCTCCCCCGGATTTCAGCAAAAAATGAAAGCGCTGCTGCAGGGAAACAGCACGGCAAAAGAACAGAAACCGAAAGGAGGACGAACAAAAATGAAGAAAACGATCCTTATATTAGTAGCCGTAGCCTGCCTCTTTGCTATCGGAGCATTTGCTGGAAATAACAAACCGGCCGTCACCCCGACCGGCTATCCGGACGGCGAGATCCAGGTACCGTGCTTCCGCTATGACGGGGGTATTTACTGGCACGTAGATGTGACGACAAAACCCCTCCCGGAAGAATACAAAAATGTCGGATCCATCAATAAGATCGACAACATCAATCTTCCCTCGGAAGACTTTACGGCAGCTCGGCTTGAAATCGGGATGGAGGTCTATGCGGTGCCGGGAGAAAAGAATGAGGTGCTCTACGTGAAGATGGAGCCGAATGCCAATATTTATTGGATCTTTAAACTCAATGTACAAAACCAATAAAGTCATATTTCCGGAGGAAAACTTCTCCGGCGCACGACTTGAAATAGGATGGCAGGTTTTTGCGGTACCGGGCGAGAAGCGGGAAGTGCTGTACCTGAAAACAGAACCGGATGCCAAGCATTATCTGGTGTTTAAAATCAATCGATGACCCCTCGTGTGGAGGAGCATAGACGACTGTGAAAAAGAGTCATCCTGAGCAAGCGAAGCGAGTCGTAGGATCTTATAGATCCGTAGGGGCGGCCACCGGCCGCCCTTTCAATTTGTTAGACAATTTCACAAAAAACGTACGGGCCGATGTTTCATCGGCCCGAATCACAAAAAACGATAGACAAACAAGACACCCATTATCAGCCTGGTGTTGACCAGCTTCAGCTTAGGGTATACCCTGGGCAGAAGATCAAAGGATTAAATAACAGAAAAGACCGCTAAGCCTCAGAAACTAAACGGTCTTTTCATTTCGTTTTCTCGGGGAAAACCGTCTTCCGGTATCACCCTCCACGGCCATTATACGGCCGTGGAGTTTTTTTGTCAACCGCCAATACCTTCCCTCCCCCGTGTCATCCAGAGCGAGCGAAACGAGCCGAAAGATCTTGAAAAAAAGTTTCATCCCCTGTCCGATTCCGCCTCTTCCGATCGTTAAGTAGTTGAAAGCCCCCGGAGGCTGAATCCGTTCTCAAGCAACAGCTGCGTCCGCGAATGCCCTTGATAACCACTCCCCGCTATGCTATAAAAAGCATAAAGGAGACGACCAATCATGTTTCTGCTGTTCATGGCCTTGGAAGACCCGGAAGACAGAGACCTGTTTGAATGGGCTTACCGGGAGCACGCCCGCCGCCTGAAAGGGACGGCGTACCGGATCCTGAATGATGAGAACGAAGCGGAGGACGCCGTGCAGGACGTCTTCGTTAAGTTGATGGAATCTCCCAAACGGCTCCGCCGGATCCCGAAAGAGGAGATCCTCCCGTTCCTGACCGTCTGCACCCGGAACCGCGCCCTGGATATCCTGAGAAAGAAGGGCAGGATATCGGAGATCAGTTATGAAGAATCCTGTGAGAAAGCGGGCGAAGGAGAAGCAGGACCGGAAGAATCCGACCTGACCGTCTGGGTCAGAGAAGAAATGGCAAAGATGCCGGAAGAACAGCGCCTGATCCTGGAACTGCACTTTTTCTGGGGCATGAACTATAATGAGATAGGAGCGCAGCTCGGCAAAAAGCCCGAAACGGTACAGAAGATGGCGGCACGAGCCGTAAAAGCAATGCAGAACAGATGGAAAGGAGGCGACAGATGAAAAACCGGAAAATCACTTCAGAAACGATCCATGACGCCTCCGCTATGCTGATCCGGGAAATGATGGAGGATGAGAGCGCCAATACGGTGCCGATGGATCTGTCGCCCGCTTTCCAGAATAGAATGGAAGAACTTCTTCAGGACCGGAAGGTAAAGGAGTTTAAAACGCATCGCAGCCACCGCCGTGCCTGGATGACTGCGGCCATGATCGCCATCGTTCTGTTTACCTGGCTGGCCGTTGATACGAAAGCCCGGGCTGCTGTGGCAGAATG
Source organism: Lachnospiraceae bacterium (assembly GCA_017428105.1). Lineage (GTDB taxonomy): Bacteria > Bacillota > Clostridia > Lachnospirales > Lachnospiraceae > UBA6987. The sequence goes on from JAFRRM010000017.1 coordinate 76,573, forward strand.
GTTCAAATCTGTGATAGAAGACGTATTCCATTACAGTTTCTCCGGAAGTGCTGTGGACGGGACTTTGCCTGAATATAGGCTGGGATGGTATCCGGAGGGAGGGGAAATCCTTGTTGAGGAAGAGAACAAAGAACGTGGCAGCTATAGCATTGGAATCAAATACGGTGAAACGGATGTGATACATTTCGGGTACGGAAAATATGATGAGGGACTGGTGATCGATGTTCCTCCCCTAAATAATGAGATGGCGTATTCACAGTTTAACATAAAAGGACAGCAGATTGAAGAGTATCACCGACTTGATCTTAATGATTATGACTATGTGTGGATGGATGACAAAGAAATGATTTATTTTACATTTTTCAGTACGCTGGATCATGAAACCAATATAAAGATAATATCGAACATAATCAATAAACGTTAAGTCTTGTTGATTTAGTGCACTTCTTGCGGGCTCTTGCAGCCCGCTATTTTATTGTGGATTGAAGTATAAATCTTTTAAAAACTCTTTGAAACATGTCCGATTTATCTTTTCTCGATCGTTAGAGGAGTAGAAAGGCAAAAAAGGAGGCCGAAAATGAAAAAACTAACCTCAAATCTTCATACTCATACCCAAACCTGGGTCCATAACACGTCATATCACTACAAGATTTGCTCTGTTTGCAGATACCTGTTTACTTCTGGTACTCATACTGTTAACAGTAACGGAGTTTGCACGATTTGTGGAGCCACCGGAGTTATTTCTCCAAACTAATCGTAATGACCTAGAGATTTTTTCACACTGAAAGGAGGTCGTCATGAAAAAATCGTTCAACTGGCAGAATATCCTGGCTGCTGTATTAAGTCTTACACTGCTGCTAACCGCATGCTCCGGAACTCCGGACACCGCAAAAGACAGCACGTCTGAAACTACTCCGGCTCAGGAGACTACGGCTCAATCACCCGCGGAAAAAAACACCACAGAGCTGCCTGCTACGGAACAGCCGGCAACGGAGCCTGTAGCCATTATGGAAGAGCAGCGCTTCAATGTTCAGGAACTTAAATACGGTTCCCTGTTGAGAGATGTTGCTCCTGCCGGACAGATCAGGGCAAGTGCAACTCTGCCGGATCTTCTGCAGAAAGCAATCGGAAAGACGGAAGATAAGAAGAAGGATAATAAGTATTATATTGCAGCTCTCGATCTAACCTTGGAGATTCCGGAAGGATATCACCTCTACCGTGTAGACGGCCTGTACCGGGATTCAGAAGGAAATCCGATCAGACTGGAATTCGTGGACGAATACATTCTGGCCCTTCGGGATATTTCGGAAGAGGAACTGATCAGTGAGATCTATGCCTACGAGGAAGAAGGTTTTGATCGTGTTCGTCCGCACTGGGTACTGTGGAACTTCAAAGTCTTTCATAAGGATTACCTTCCGGCAGAAGAACTCTTTGAATCCCGGATCCAGGTGACCGGAGAACTGCGGAAAGCCGGAGATTACTGGTTGGAGACCGGGACGCTCTGCGGTTGGCTCAACACCGGAGAGGGCTGGTATATTGCCAGATTCAGCCCGGAACTTACGGAACTCAATCGGAAGTATTACGGAAAGACTGCTCCGGCCGATCAGGAGGCCATGGAAAAAGAGATGGACAGCAAATACGACTGGCCGCTGCGGATCGCGGAAGATCAGTGGTACACGGATACGTTTATGCAGGCAATTCTGGAAAACAGTACCGGCTGCGGCGTCGAATACAATTACCAGCAGGATCAGTACACTGACGGCAGTTACTTTGCCAGTGACCTTCTGTTCCTGGATGATCCGGCTAACCTGTTTATTGGTTACAGGAATCCTGCGGCTTCGATCGCGAGCGAAGACTGGTGGAAGGATTATACTTTTGCCCTGGACGAACTGGAAAAAGATCCGGAAACGTACGTCTGCCCTGAGATCCCGGTTTCTTTTGAGACATACTCTCAGGCATCTGAACCCTGGCTCAGCAGACAGAAAGAGCAGTTTGCCGGCTGGCAGCAGAATATGGAAAATGAAAAGAACGTCCGCGCCTGCGTGTATGCCTGGCTGAAAACTATCGGCAGGGAGACTTCTCTGGAAAACATCGTGATCTATATGAAAGATTCCCCTATGGGATCCTCGCTTTTCCTGGCATTCACCATGGATCCGGCGGACAACTCCCGCCTGACGCCGGTGATGAAGGGTATCGATGTTCTGTCATTCAGTAATATGGAGCAGGCGAAGGAATACGCGGAGAAGTATGTGCAGCTGATTCCATAGAACCAAATATGTTTTGTGCAGTTGATATAACATTGCGGGCGGGCGATGCCCGCCCCTACGATAGCATTGAGAACTGGTATGGCGTGGGAACGACCGCTGATCGTCTGTAAAAAAATGTGAACAAGGGGAGGTGATATGTTTGAAAAGAATCATCATTGTTATATTATGTCTGGTCCTGCTGCTCACTGCCTGCAGCCGGACCGACCCGTCCGCAGGGAGTATGAAAACTCTCCCCGTGGTGACCGGCAGTCTTCGCCCTGCCACTCCCGGCCAGACCTGGCCGGAGGACACGGATGCGGCAGGGACGGCGTTTACAGAGCAGGAACTGCGGGATCTGAACACTTTTCTGGACTGGCGCATTGACCGCATTCCCTGCATGTTCCTGACCTGCAGTTATGACAGACCGGAGGACATTGACTTTGACCTGGTGTTTTACAACGGGATCTCGTCCAACGCGGTGTCCGAACCGGTTCTGGCTGAAGAAAAGGAAGCGGTGGCAAAAGCGCTGGGGCGGGAGAGCATTATGGAGCTTGGCTTGCCGGTGCAGAAGCGGCCAAAAGCGAAGGTGACGGCTCTGATCAGCCGGTATACAGGGCTTTCTGAAGAAGCCGCCGCTCAGATCGAACTGGGATATCCTTATCTGGCAGAATATGACGCGTATTACAGCTTTTATTCGGACAACGAGGTGATCATGCCGAAGGCAGAAAAAGCGATCTGGATCGATAATACGCAGTCACAGGCGCAGGTGCGGTGGACGGACAGCGTGCGGGATCGCGCGGGGACAGCGGTGATGGAAAAAACGGAGGACGGCTGGCGCTTTATCTCCAATCATATCGAACGATAACATTGCAATTTGCTCCGGACCGTGCTATTCTGTACAAGGGATGAAAGGCATTTATCCCCGGGAAGGAAACGTATGGTCGAATTAAACAGCAAGCAGCGCAGCTATCTGATGAAACTGGCGGCTGCGCAGGATCCCATTTTCCAGATCGGGAAGGCGGGGCTGACGCCGGAGGTCTGCACCGCCGTCAGCGAAGCGCTGGAGGCTCGGGAACTGGTCAAAATTGCTTTACTCAAGAATTGCTTTGACGATATCCGCAATCTGGCGGAAGCGCTGGCCGGCCGCACCCGTTCGCAGGTGGTGACGGTCATCGGGCGGAAGATCGTGCTCTACCGCCCGTCCAAGACAAAGAAAGTGATCGAACTGCCGTGAAGGAAAACAGCAGGCACATAGCCGTGGTGGGCGGTACGTTCGACCCCATCCACGCCGGTCACATTCAGCTGGGCCGGGCGGCACTGGCGGCGCTGCCGCTGGATGAGGTCTGGTTCATGCCTTCCGGCTCCAATAATTACCGCTCCGTGCTGGGCTTAAGGGCCGAAAAGCGGCACCGCGAAGCCATGGTGCGGCTGGCGTTGGCCGGCGAACAGGAAGAGAAATTTGTCTTTTCGGACTGGGAATGCGCCCAGCCCGGTTCGACGTATACTTCAAAAACCTTCGCTCAGCTCAACGCCATCTATCCGGAAGTGACCTGGTATTACGTGGTCGGCGCGGACACGCTGTTCGCCCTCAAATACTGGGAGGAGCCGGAACTCATCTGCAACTCCGTGGTCCTGCTCGCCGCCGGCCGCCGGGAACAGGTGGAGGACAGCTCGCTGCAGGATACGGCGCGGACGCTGCGGGAAAAATACGGCGCGGACATCCGCTTCATCCCCTGGGAGGACATCCCGGTCTCATCCACGCAGATCCGGCAGAAGCACCGGGACGGCAAACTGACGCGGGAGGATCTGCCCTCCGGCGTTTTCAGTTATCTGAAAGCCCATCATCTCTACCGTTCCCTGGAGGAACTGAGCGACACGGAGATCCTGGACCGCTGCGACGCCACCCCGCAGGAGCGCGAATACTACGAGCGCCTCATGGGCATGCTGAAGCCCCGCCGCGTGCGCCACAGCCTGGGCGTCATGCATATGGCGATGCTGCTGGCGGACGGGTACCGCAACGTCTCCGTGGAACAGGCCCGGCTGGCCGGCCTGCTGCATGACTGCGGCCGCACAGAGAACAATGTGCTGAATGCGCTGGGCCACGCGCCGGCCGGCGCGCAGATCGCCAGGAGGATGTTCGGCGTGACGGACGAATCCGTCCTGAGCGCCATCCGCTGGCATACCACGGGGCGGCCGGGGATGACGGAGCTGGAGAAGATCATTTACATCGCGGATTACATCGAGCCCTTCCGGGCGACGATGGTGGACCTGGACAAGGCCCGCCGGATCGCCTACACCGACCTGGAGCAGGCGGTGGCCTTCATGGGGGAGAGCACCATCCGCTATCTGCAGTCCCGGGGCGAGGACATCGACCCCATCACCCTGGAGACCGTCAAATATTACCGGGACCGCACCGTCCGGTAAGCAGGAAAAGGAGTTTTTATGGAATACAGCCCGAAACAGCAAATGGAGACCCTGTACCGCGTTCTGTCGGAGAAGCAGGGGCAGGACATCACCGTCATTGACATCAGCGAGATCAGCACGCTGGCGGATTACTTTATCATCACCCACGGCAACAACACGCCGCACGTGGACTCCCTGGTGGACGCCGCCGAGGAAGCCATGGACAAGCTGGGCATCCCCTGCCGCAGCCGCGAAGGCCTGCGGGGCGGCCGCTGGGTACTGCTGGATTACGGCGACGTGGTGGTGAACGTCTTCTCCAAGGAAGACCGGATGTGGTACGACCTGGAGCGCATCTGGCGCGACGGCAGGCGCGTGGATCCGGAAGAGTCCGGTGAGGAAAAATGAGCCGCGGACCGGAGATGTCTGCGGAGACCGCCCGGCGGAAAAAACGCCGGGACCGGGAGGGCCGCGACCGCCAGCCCGCCTGGCTGTGGATCGTGATCCTGTTCGCTCTGGCGTCGCTGATCGCCGCCTGGGCTTCTTCCTGCGGGCGCCGGCAGGCCTCCTATGCGGACGTCCCGCTCACCGCGGAGCACCGCACGCGCCTGGAACTGGCTTCCCTGCGGGAGACGCCGTATTTCACGGACCGCGTCGGCTGGCTGGAGGCCAACCGGAAGCAGGCGGAAAAGGGACTGCGCTATTTCTATGAGAAGACCGGTGTGCAGCCGCATCTGTACGTCCGCAGCGTAATGGGAGACCGTACCGCGGACCGGGCGGAGATGGACGGCTACGCGCAGGCGCTGTACGGGAGTCTCTTCAGCGACGAGGGGCATCTGCTGATCCTGGCGGACGAGCAGCCGGACCGGGAGGAACCGTTCCTGGTGGGCTTCGCGGCGGGACGCATGGCGGCCTCCGTCATGGATGAGGAAGCGCTCTCGATCCTGGAGGCCTATTGGAAGGCCGGCTTTGCGGAGGGCGAGAGCCTGACGGCCCCGCAGAAAGCGGCGGCGGCCGGCGACGTGCTGCGCCGCACGGCGGACAACATCATGGGCGTGGAGAACAGCTCCGGCTGGGTGATCGCCCTGATCGTGCTCGTGTCCCTGCTCCTGCTGCTGGCCGCGCGGGATTTCCTGCGGAACTGGAACCGGCTGAAGAAAAAAGAGGCACAAGCGCCGGACGGAAACGCTTGACCGCGCCTGATTTTTTCCGTACAATAGAAAGGAACGGAAAGGGGTCCGCCCCTGTTTGATATCACTTTTTTGCAAAAGGAGTAGAAGATGGGTATTTTACAGCGTTTTAAAGACATCATTTCTTCCAACGTCAACGCGATGCTGGACAAGGCCGAAGATCCCGAGAAGATGATCGAGCAGTACCTGCGCGAGCTGACCGGCGACCTGGCGGAAGTCAAGCGCGAGACCGCTTCCGTGATGGCGGATGAAGCCAAGGCGAAGCGCAACCTGATCGCGAACCAGGAAGAAGTCGAAAAGTACACCGCAATGGCGAAGAAAGCCCTGGCGGCCGGCGACGAGGAATCTGCCAAGATCTTCATCAAGAAGAAACAGTCCCTGGAAGAAGTGGGCGAATCCCTGCAGCAGATGTACGACGTGGCGGCCTCCAATTCCGCCAAGATGCGCCAGATGCACGACAAGCTGGTCCATGACCTGCAGGAGCTGCAGCAGCGCAAGGCCGTGATCCAGGCCAAGATCAAGATCGCGAAGGCGCAGCAGAAGGTCAACGAAGCGGCCAAGAACTCCGCGGCCAACAAGGCGGAAGCCTCCCTGGGCGCTTTCTCCCGCATCGAGGAGAAGGTCGACCACATGCTGGACGAAGCCAACGCGATGGCGGAACTGCAGATGGAACCGGTGGACGAGACCATGGCGGCGGAAGCCCGCTACCACGAAGCCCTGTCCAACAGCAAGGTGGATGCCGAGCTGGAAGCCATGAAGGCGGAGCTGGGTCTCTGAATCGCGGAGCCCTGAAGGCCTGCGGCAGCAGAAAAGGGACGGCCGAAAAGCCGTCCCCTTTTTATCTGATGAAAACCACGCGATAGTCGCGTGGTTCCAAAAAGCTTAAGCGATGAGCCAGACAGAAAAACTCCTAATGTGTATAATAAAAGCGTGACCTGCCAGTTACGCGAAATACACATTAGGAGGACAGTCATGCCAGAGC
>JAFRRM010000018.1 GCA_017428105.1 Lachnospiraceae bacterium
ACTGGCAAAAATCCTTGTTTGGGGTTAGAATAGGGGCGTGTTGAATTGTTCATAGCAAGTCCATTCTAACACAAAAAGGGTCACCTGGCTAAAACCAGATGACCTCTTTTTCGTTAGGGCGTTTTTTCACAGCCCCTTTTTGTTTGTCTGAAATCATTTACAGCGCACCGAGGATGGCATTCAGCAGTCCGTCGTGGTCCTCGAACGCCGGTATGTCCGGATTGGCCCGGCGGATGGATTCGGGGCACCGGAAAAAGAATCCCTGCCGGGAGGCGCGGATCATCTCCAGATCGTTGAAACTGTCGCCGGCGGCGATGGTCTCATAGCCCATGCGCTGAAACGCCAGCACGGAGTTCAGCTTGGAGTGCGGCAGGCGCATGCGGTGGCTCAGGATCTCCCCGCTGTCCGATACTTCCAGCGAATTGCAGAGCAGCAGGGGCTGGCCGAGCTTCCGGATCAGCGGGGCGGCGAATTCCTCGAACGTGTCGCTCAGGATGACGGTGGGGACGCGGCTGCGGAGCGCGTCTAGAAATTCTCTGGCGCCGGGCAGGGGATCGATCCCGGCGATCACGTCCTGGATCTCCTTCAGACCCAGGCCCCGTTCCTTCAGGAGGCCGATCCGCCACCGCATCAGCTTGTCGTAATCCGGCTCCTCCCGCGTGGTGCGGCGCAGTTCGGGAATGCCGCTGGCATCGGCAAACGCGATCCAGATCTCGGGCGTGAGCACGCCTTCCATGTCCAGGCAGACGATATTCATGGGATCCTCCTTCATCCGGTCACGGACGCGCCGTCCTGCAGGCGGCTTCCGGCGGTCAGGGATACGACGTAATCGTACAGGTCTTCCTTCCGGACGACGTCGGTGAAACGGACCGGGGCGCTCTTCAGCGAAGCGAGCGGCTTCGGGACCGGCGTCCCGGTAAGACGGCTGAGCTGGTCCATCAGGCCGAACGGGTCGGCGGCGGCATCCTGCCCGAGCGCGTTCAGGACCGCGGCCGGGAATTTATACGGCGAGGCGGTCGACAGGATGACGTTGGGCCGCCCGGTATCCGGCAGCTGATCCGCGACGGCCCAGGCGACGGCGGTATGCGGGTCGATCAGGATCCGCTCCTTCTCCCAGACGTCCGCAATGGCGCGGGCCGCCGCCGCATCTCCGGCGAAACCGGCGGAGAAGTGTTCCTGAATGTTCTCCCGCATCGGAGCCGGGATCCGGAAGGATCCGGACGTTCGGAGCGAATCCATGTACTCCCGCACCGGCCCGCAGTCTTCGCCGCCGATCATGAACAGCAGACGCTCCAGATTGCTGGAGACCAGGATGTCCATGGACGGTGAAGTCGTCTTATAAAACGGCCGGTTCCGGTCGTACAGGCCGGTCTGCAGGAAATCCGTCAGGACGTTGTTGGCATTGGAGGCACAGATCAGCCGGCCGACGGGCAGGCCGAGTTTTTTGGCAAAAAAGCCGGCCAGGATATCGCCGAAGTTGCCGGTCGGAACGGTGAAATCGACCGGGCTGCCCGGGGAGACGGCCCCGGCGGCCAGCAGGTCCGAGTAGGCTTTGTAATAGTAAACGATCTGCGGGACGAGCCGCCCGATGTTGATGGAGTTGGCGCTGGACAGGACCGTGCCGGTCCCGGCCGGCAGGCCTTTCGTGAAGATCTCCTTGACGGCGGTCTGCGCGTCGTCGAAATTGCCCCGGATGGCCGCGGCGCGGACGTTGCCGCCGGCCTGGGAGGTCATCTGCTTTTCCTGCACCGGGCTGACGCCCCCGTACGGATAGAAGACCGTGATGCGGATGCCGGGCACGTCCCGGAACCCTTCCATCGCCGCTTTCCCGGTATCGCCGCTGGTGGCGGTCAGGATCATGATCTCTTCGGACCTGCCCGTATGCCGCATGGCGGCGGTCATGAGGTGCGGCAGCACGCTTAGCGCCACGTCCTTGAACGCGCAGGTCGGGCCGTGGAACAGCTCCAGGATGTAACGGCGGCCGGCTTTCCGCAGCGGCGTCACGTCGGGGCAGTCAAACTTCCCGCGGTAGGCGCGGGCCGCCAGCGCGGGGATCTCCTCAAAATCATCCAGAAACAGGGCGAAGATCCGGGAGGCCATCTCCGTAAAGGAAAGGCCCGTCAGGGCAGAGGGATCGAATGGTTTCGGGAAGCTGAGCGGCATATACAGGCCCCCGTCGGGGGCGAGTCCGCGCAGAACGGCTTCCGGAGAAGAGACCTGAGAACGGCTGCGGGTGCTGACATACTGCATGGATCTACCTCCGGGATCCTCTGCGGTCTCCGCGGCGGCCGGCGCCGGAAGATTCCTGAAGAGGACCTCTTGAAATGATTTGGTATTTATGATAAAATACAAAAAATTTTTTTTCAAGCATTTTCGGAGGGTTCCATGAAGATCGCCATACTGGGATTCGGGACGATAGGAGGCGGGATCGAGGCCATCCTGCGGGACATGCCGGACGTTTCCGTGAAACGGATATTCTCCCGGCATGTGCCGGAAAAATTTGCCGCGGAGGCGTCGGACTTCGCATCGATCCTGCAGGATGAGGAGATCGATACGGTGGCGGAGGCCCTGGGCGGGGTAGAGCCCGCGTATTCATATCTGTGCGAAGCGATCCGGGCCGGCAAAAACGCGGTGACGGCCAATAAAGCCGTCGTGGCCGCGCATTATGCCGATCTGGCCGCACTGGCGGCGGAAAACGGGGTCGCCTTCCGCTTCAGCGCCGCGGTCGGGGGCGGGATCCCCTGGCTGCCCAATCTGGAGCGGCTGAAGCGGGCGGACAGGCCGGACCTGGTCGGCGGGATCATGAACGGGACCTGCAATTACATCCTGACCCGGATGGTCCGGGACGGGGCCGGTTTTGCGGAGGCCCTCGCGTCCGCCCAGGAAAAGGGATTTGCGGAACGGGATCCTTCCGCCGACATCGACGGGCTGGATGCCCGACGCAAACTGCTGATCTCCGCCAATACGGCGTTTGACTGCGTTCTGTCGGAAGAGGAGATCCCGGCGTTCGGGATCCGCCATATCCGGCCGGAAGACTTTGCGGCGGCGGCGCAGGCGGGCAAGACCGTGCGGCTGGTCAACCGGGCGTTCCGCGAACCGGACGGACGGATCCGCGCGCTGACGGCGCCGGCCTTCGTCCCGCTCTCCGGGGCGGAAGCGGCCGTCTGGGAAAACGAGAACCGGATCTTCGTCCGCGGGGAACGCGCGGGGCTCCAGAGCTTCGGCGGCCTCGGCGCCGGCCGGTATCCCACCGCGCTGAACCTGGTGCAGGACCTTCTGGACCTGGGCCGGGAAAAGAAGGTTTATTATCAGAAAGGCTTTGCTCCGGCACGGCTGGACGACCGGGGCTGGCTCACACGTTGGTATATCCGGGACCTGACGGGCAGCCGGATCACGGAGCCGGCGGATACCGCGGAAACAGCGGCTCTGCTGCAGGCGCGCCTGGCGGCCGGCGAAGCGGTGTTTGCCGCGGTCATGGAGGAAGGATCAAGATGAAAACGGCAAAATTCGGCGGCTCCTCCCTGGCGGATGCCGCACAGTTCAGAAGAGTCAGATCCATCGTGGAACGGGATCCTTCCCGCAGCGTGATCGTGGTCTCCGCCCCGGGCAAGCGCTTTAAGGAGGACCACAAGATCACGGATCTGCTGTACCTCTGCAGCGCCCATCTGCAGTACGGCGTCGCCTGCGATCCCGTGTTCGGCATGGTCACGGAACGGTACTGCGCCATCCGGGACGAACTGGGCCTTTCGGTGGATCTGGAATCGGAATTCAAGCAGCTTCGGAAAAAGATGGACGACGGGATCTCCCAGGCCGAACTGGTCTCCCGCGGCGAGTATTTCTCCGCGCGGCTGATGGCGGACTATCTGGGATATGAGTTCGTGGATGCGGCCGACTGGCTGCGCTTCACCCTTGACGGGGCGGTCGACCGGGATGCGTCGTACGAAGCGCTGGCCCGTCTGGCGACCGGACGCCGCGTCGTGATCCCCGGTTTCTACGGTGTCATGCCGGACGGCCGGATCCGTCTGATGCAGCGCGGCGGGTCCGACATCACGGGCGCGCTGGCGGCGGCGGCCCTGGACGCGGAGGCCTACGAGAACTGGACCGACGTGTCCGGCATCCTGATGGCGGATCCGCGGATCGTGGAGGAAGCCCGCAGCATCTCGTACATCACCTATTCCGAACTGCGGGAGCTTTCCTACATCGGCGCGCAGGTGCTTCATGAGTCCTCCGTCTTCCCGGTCCGGGAGAAGAACATCCCGCTGAACATCCGGAACACGAACGACCCGGAGGATCCCGGCACGGTGATCCGGGAGAGCTTCGAGAACGAGGAGGACAAAGCGAACCGGATCACCGGGATCGCGGGCAGGACCGGATTCAGCGTGGTCACCGTCGCCAAGAGCGGGATGTCCGGGACGTCGGACGCGTTCCGCCGCGTGCTGGGATACTTTTCCAAATACAATGTGCCTGTCGCCTATACGACGGGCGGGATCGACTGCTATTCTTGTGTCGTGGAGTCGAAGGTCCTGGATCCGTACAAGTACGCGATCCTGGCCGAACTGCAGCGGGAGATGGAGCCGGACAAGATCCACGTGTCGGAACATCTGGCCGTGCTGGCGGTCGTCGGCCGCCGGATGGCTTTCCGCTCGGGCTCGTCCGCCCGGATCTTCGGCGCCCTGGCGGAACGGAACGTCAACATCCGCATGATCTCGCAGGGACCGGAGGAACTGAACATCATCATCGGCGTGGAAGAGAAGGATTACCGCGAAGCGGTCCGCGCTTTATACAGCTGCTGTCAGTAAGCAGGAGGAGGTACAAGATGAAAAAAGTTGCCGTATTGGGAGCGACCGGCGCTGTCGGCCGGGAAATGATCCGTATTTTGGAAGAGCGCGAGTTCCCGCTGGCGTCTCTGAAGCCGCTGGCCAGTGCGGCCAGCGCCGGGAAGACGATCCGTTTCCGGGGGGAGGAGATCCCCGTGGAAGAGGCGAAGCCCGAAGCGTTCGCGGGCTGCGACATCGTGCTGGGGGCGGCGCAGAACCCGGTCGCGATGCGCTTCGCGCCGGATATCGTAAAGGCCGGCGCCGTTTTCGTGGATAATTCCAGCGCGTTCCGCCTGGATCCGAAGGTCCCGCTGATCGTGCCGGAGATCAACCCGGAAGACGTGAAATGGCACCAGGGCATCATTTCGAACCCGAACTGCACCACCATCATCACCGCGGTGGGCGTCAATGCGATCCACCGGATCTCCCCCATCCGGAACATGGTCGTCTCCACCTATCAGGCAGCTTCGGGCGCCGGCCAGGGCGGCCTGGAGGAACTGGAGGGACAGATCCGGGCGCTGGCGGATGACGCACCCGTCAGCATCAAATATTTCCGCTATCAGCTGGCCTGCAACCTGATCCCCGAGATCGGGTCGCCCGTCTATGAGGAATATACGGCGGAAGAAATGAAACTGCAGAACGAGGGCCGGAAGATCCTGCACGCGCCGGACATGGCGGTGAGCTGCACCTGCGTCCGGGTCCCGGTGATGCGGAGCCACAGCATCTCCGCGACGATCCGGCTCGAGAGACCGCTGTCGGTGGAGGAGGCCCGGGCGGCCGTGGCCGCGGCGCCGGGCTGCCGGCTGGTGGACGATCTGGCGCAGCACCGGTACCCGATGCCGCTCGATACTTCCGATCAGGACCTGGTCTTCGTGGGCCGGATCCGCAGGGACCTGACGGACGAGAACGGACTGTGCCTGTTCATCTGCGGGGATCAGCTCCGAAAGGGAGCGGCGACCAATACGGTCCAGATCGCGGAACTGCTGTGACGGACCGGCGGAGCCGCCGGAAAAAGAAGACCGGCGTCCATGCCGGGAAAGACGGAGCGGGCGGGCCTTTCGGTCCGCCCGCTTTTGCTATTGGAGAAAGCTTTGCCGGAGCTCACCGCTCCCATCTTCCCGCCGCGCCGCACGGCAGGACCAGCTGCAGTTTTTTCGCGGCCGCCGTGCCGGTGATGGGCAGGCCGACCTCCTCCGCCGTGACGCGGCCGCCGAAGCGGCTTTCCAGCTCCGTGCTGAGGAAATAGCGCAGGACGCCGGGCTGCAGACCGGTGGTGTAGGCGTTGATCAGGAAGAAGAGGGGGGCGCCGGTCAGGATCTCCGCGCAGGCTCGGATGAGCGGGTGAACGGTCTCTTCGATCTTCCACAGCTCGCCCTTGGGGCCGCGGCCGTAAGACGGCGGATCCATGATGACCGCGTCGTAGCGTTTGCCGCGGCGGGCTTCGCGTTCCACGAATTTCATGCAGTCGTCCACGATCCAGCGGATCGGCGCTTCGCCCAGCCCGCTGATCTGCGCGTTTTCGCGGGCCCAGCCCACCATGCCTTTCGCGGCGTCCACGTGGGTCACGGACGCGCCGGCGCGGGCGGCAGCCAGGGTGGCGCCCCCGGTATAGGCGAAGAGGTTCAGGACGCTGACGGAGCGGCCTTCCCGCACGGCGCCGCGGATCAGGGACGAGAACCACTCCCAGTTGGCGGCCTGCTCCGGGAAAAGACCAGTATGCTTGAACTTGAACGGCTTCAGGCGGAATCTCAGATCCAGCGGCTCATAAGCGACCTCCCACTCGTCGGGCAGATCGAAAAACTCCCACTCCCCGCCGCCTTTCGCGGAACGGTGATAGCGGGCGTTCGGCCTTTTCCATCCCGGCAGCGCCTTCGCGCCTTCCCAGATGACCTGCGGATCCGGCCGGATCAGTGTATATTCTCCCCACTTTTCCAGCTTCTCTCCCGATGCCGCGTCCAGCACCGCATAATCCTTCCATTTATCAGCCAGTATCATATGCGTCCCTCCGGCCTCTTTATACCACACAGACGCATCGGAAGCAAGGCGAAACCGTACCGGCGGCGGCCCCTCCTCCCCGGCCCGGTCCGGCATGGAAAGGACGAACGGGGCCGGAAGAGCCCCTCCTCCGGCAGCGCCGGCCTTGCCGGGGACCGAAGGGGCAGTTCCCGGCGGGCTTCATTTCGCAGTTGTTTTTTCGAAAAAGTTGGGGTATGATGAAAGTACTCCGGAAGACCCGGAGTAAATTGAATGGTAAGAGGAAGCGCAGCCGTGTCGGAATGCAAGAATGATAAAGGGTTTCGTGTCGATTTCAATCATCCCTGCCGGGTCCATTTCATGGGGATCGGGGGGATCAGCATGAGTTCGCTGGCCAGATTCCTGGTGACGAAGGGATTCCGGGTCAGCGGGTCGGACAAGATGGAGGACAAGATCACGCTGAGCCTCCGGGAGCTGGGCGTACCGATCGCGATCGGGCAGAAGCCGGAGAACATCACGGACGACATCGATTTCTGCGTCCATACCGCCGCCGTGCATCCGGACAATCCGGAGTACATGGAAGCGGCGCGGCGCGGGCTGCCGATCCTGACGCGGGCGCAGCTGCTGGGACAGATGATGGCGCAGTACCCGGATTCCTACGGCATTGCCGGCACGGACGGCAAGACCACCACCACCGGCATGGTGACGGAGATCCTGCTGGCGGCGGAGACGGACCCCACCGTGTCCATCGGCGGCCTGCTGGAGAGCATCGGCGGGAACCTGCGCATCGGCCAGAGCGATTACTTCGTGGCCGAGGCCTGCGAATACACCAACAGCTATCACGAGATGTTCCCCCGCGTGGGCATCATCCTGAACGTGCGCGAGGACCATCTGGACTTCTTCGGCACGATGGAGAACATCCGGAGATCGTTCCGCCGTTATGCGGAAAACGTGGATCCCGAGGGCGTCCTGATCGTGGAAAGCGATATCGAAAACCTGGAGGAGATCACGGAAGGCCTCGAGTGCCGCGTCGTCACCGTGGGGAAAGATCCAAAGGACGATTACAGCGCGCGGAACATCGAAAGCACCAAACTGGGACTGGGCCGCTTCGATTTCTATAAAGGGGACGAGTGTCTGGGCCGCATCGCCCTGGACGTGCCGGGCGATCACAACGTGACGAACGCGCTGGCCGCCGGCGCCGCCTGCCTGGAGGACGGGATCCCGTTCGAGGCCGTAAAGCGCGGCCTGGAGGGCTTCAAGGGCGTGCACCGCCGCTTCGAAAAACGGGGCATCCTGCGCGAGGACATCGTGGTGATGGACGATTTCGGCCACAATCCGGAGGAGATCCTGGCGACCTGGAAGGTGGCCAGCCGCTATCCGTACCGCCTGACCTGCATCTTCCAGCCCTATACCTACAGCCGCACCCGCGACAGCTTCGACGACTTCGTGGACGTGCTGTCGCACTACGACCGGGTGGTGATCTCCGACATCATGCCCGCCCGCGAGACGGACAGCCTGGGCATGCATTCGTCGCAGCTCGTGGACGCGCTCACCGCGCGGGGCGTGGAGGCGTACTACATCCCGACGTTCGACGCGATCGTAAAATTTTTGTTAAAAAATTCGGTCAACGGCGACCTGTTGATAACTACCGGCTGCGGAAACGTGGACCTGGTGGCGGATGCGCTGGTGGCATCGGACTTATGCACATCATCCACCGCCAAGTCGCTGTAGGCCAGGTGGATAACCTGACTTAAAAAACCGTTGCGCCGCAACGGAAAACGGACTTATCCACACTGTCCGCTTTATGCACAGGAGGCTTCGGACCCCGTTTGGGGAAGGAGGCCTCCTCTTGCACTCCCGGAAAACTGTGCTATACTGGGAACGTGCGCGGAGGTTTTTGGGAAGATGCGTATCGAAGGGTTTTATCCGACAGGCTACACGTCGGTTCCACATAGTTTCATAGATCGGTTCATGGTGTCCGCCAACGGTGAGTTCGTCAAGACTTACCTGCTTTTGCTGCGTCTGAGCGAAAGCGGGGATCTGAGCGTTTCCGAGCTCGCGGACCGGCTCCAGCAGACCGAAGGCGACGTCCGGCGGGCCCTCAAATACTGGGCCGGCCAGGGCCTGCTGCGCCTGACCGAAAAAGGCGGCGAACTGGAAAGCGTTTCCGTCATGTTCCCCGCGGCGGAAGAAAACTCCGTCCCGGCCGCCGATCCGGCCCCGGCGAAGAAGACCGCGGCGAAAGCGGAAGAAGCGCCGGCCGCCCCGGCCCCTTCGGGTGCGGAAGAAAGCCCCGCTCCGGTCTCCGCCCCCGCCCGCACCTTTACCGCGGAGCAGCTCAGGGCCCTCAAGGAAAAGCAGGACTTTGACCAGCTCCTGTTTGCGCTGGAGCATTACCTGGGCCGCACCCTGAGCACCCGCGACGTGGACCTCATGGCCTACCTCTACGACACCCTGGGCTTCCCCGGCGAAGTCCTGGAATACCTCGCGGAATACTGCGTGGAGCGCTGGGAGCGCGAGGACAGGAAAAAAGACTACCACCTGATGCGTTACATGGAGACCGTGGCGCTGAACTGGCACAGCAAAGGGGCCGTGACCCTGGAACTGGCCAGGAAGCAGACGGCCCGCTTCGCGCAGGATTCGGCTTCGTATACGGCAGTCGCCCGAGCGCTCGGTCTGGTGGGCCGCCAGCTCACGGACAGCGAGTGCCGTGCGGTCTCGTCCTGGATGACGGACCTGAAAATGCCGCAGGAACTGATCCTGGAGGCCTGCGAGCGCACCATCCGCAAGAAAAACACCCCGGATTTCCGCTACACCGAAGGGATCTTAAAGAGCTGGCAGGCCGAAGGCATCGCCTCGCTGGCCGGCCTGAAGGAACGGGAGGCCGCCCGCCCGAAGAAGGGCCGCCCGGCCGCCGAAACGCCCAAGGGCCCCTACCAGGCTTCCCTGCAGGACGTCGATTACGCCCGGCTGCTGGATAAAAAGGATTAAGCCATGAAACTGACGAGAGCACAGTCCGACACCATCGACCGCATCTATCAGGAACGGCGCCGGCAGGCCCGGGAGGACGCTCGCGCGCGGCGCGAGGCTTATTATCAGGACAACCCCCGCGCGGAGGAACTGGACCGGGAGATCATCCTGATCTCCGGCGAGCTGATCAAGGCCTCGCTGGACCGCGACGAGACCCGCACGGCCTTTCTGAAAGCCCGCCGCCAGGCTCTCCTCAAGGAGAAGAAGGAGACCTTCGCGGCCGCCGGCCTCACGGAAAAATACCTGGAGCCCCGCTTCGTCTGCCCGCTCTGCCGGGACACCGGCTGGACGGAAGAGGGCGAATGCAGCTGCCGCCGCCGGCTCGTGATCGAGCAGTTCTACAGCGATTCCGTCCTCTGGAAGCGCGCGGCCCGCGAAAACTTTGACACGTTCTCCCTGGACTGGTACGACGGCGAGAAAAAACTCAAAGCCTTCCAGGGCCGCACCGGCCGCGAAGTCATGGAGGAAAACCTCCGCGCCGCGAAGGACTACGTCACGAACTTCGGCACCCGCCGCGAAGGCGTCCTGCTGACCGGCCCGGTCGGCACCGGCAAGACTTTCCTGTGCAACTGCATCGCGGGCGCCCTGCTGAACGGGGGCTGGTCCGTCCTGTACGTCTCCGCCCAGGAACTGTTTGACCGCATCGAAGCGGTCACGTTCGACCGGGAAGACAGCGACGAGGCGGTCACGGAGCAGTTCGCCGAGGCGGACCTGCTGATCATCGACGACCTGGGCACGGAATTCACCAGCAGAAAACTGGCGGCCAACGCCCTGTTCACGATCCTGAACGAACGGATCATTCAGAACCGCGGTACCCTGATCTCCACCAATCTGGACCTGGACGCCCTGGCGGAACGCTATTCCGAGCCGGTGGTCTCCCGGGTGATCGGGGAATTCCGCATCATGCGCTTCACCGGCCAGGACATCCGCCTGGCGCAGCGCCTCCGGTAAAGAACGTCACGGCGGGAACCGCATCCGCCCGGGGATAAAGGAAGAGAAAAGGAGAAAATCATGGAGATTCGGACCCATTTCGGACCGCTGGGGATCATCGCCCTGCCCGGCTGCGAAAAGCTGGCCAAGCAGGTGAACGCGTATCTGGTGGCCTGGCGCGCCGGCCGGGAGACCCTGCAGGCCGGCTACACGGAAGACAACTATCTGATCGACGTGCAACTGAACCGCTACGGCGGCGGGGAGGCCAAGGCCATCCTCAACCAGACGGTGCGCGGCTACGACCTGTTCATCATGGTCGACGTGTGCAACTACAGCCTGGAATATGAACTGAACGGCCACATGAATCCCATGTCTCCGGACGATCACTACATGAACCTGAAGCGCGTGATCTCCGCCTGCACCGGCAAGCCCAACCGCATCAACGTGGTGATGCCCTTCCTGTACGAGAGCCGCCAGCACCGCCGCACCGCCCGGGAATCCCTGGACTGCGCCATGATGC
This sequence comes from Lachnospiraceae bacterium, assembly GCA_017428105.1. Lineage (GTDB taxonomy): Bacteria > Bacillota > Clostridia > Lachnospirales > Lachnospiraceae > UBA6987. The sequence continues at coordinate 11,272 of JAFRRM010000018.1, forward strand.
TCCAGGAGCTCGTGGGCATGGGCGTGGACAACATCTTCACCTTTGACGCGCACGACCCCCGGATCTGCAACGCCATCCCGCTGGCGGGCTTTGAAAACCTGCCCACCTCCTACCAGTTCGTCAAGACCCTGATCAACCTCAACATCCACGAAAAGTTCGACAAGGACAGCGTGCTGATCATCGCCCCGGACGAAGGCGCGGTGGAGCGGGCCGTGTACTTCGCCAACATCCTGGGCGTGAACGTGAGCATGTTCTACAAGCGCCGGGACTACACGAGGATCGTGGACGGCCGGAACCCCATCGTGGCGCACGAGTACCTGGGCGAGTCGCTGGCGGGCAAGACCGCCATCGTGGTGGACGACATGATCGCCTCCGGCGACAGCATCATCGACGTGGCCAAGCAGCTCAAGGAGCGCGGCGCCAAAAACGTCATCGCCTGCGCCAGCTTCGGCCTCTTCACCAGCGGCATGGAGCACTTTGACAAAGCCGTGGAAGAGGGCCTGCTGGACAAGGTCCTTACCACGAACCTGATCTATCAGAATCCCGAGACCCTGAAGCGCCCGTACTACGAAAGCGTGGACATGAGCGAATACCTGGCCAGCGTGGTGGACACCGTCAACCACAACATGTCCCTGGAGCGCTTCATCAGCCCGGACGAGAAGATCTCGAACAAACTGAAGACTTCGTAAAAAAGGAGCTTTTTCCGGCGGCATTTTTACAGGAGACGGCATGAAACCGAAAACCAAAAGCAAGGGAGTCCTGCTCCCGCATCTGATACGGTACAGCCCGGTGTATCTCATCGGGCTGGCCGCTTTATTTATGGTGGACTACGTTCAGCTGTTCATCCCGCAGTTCATGGGGGAAGTGACGGACGGTCTGGCCTCCCACACCATCGACGGCCCCGGCATCTGGGACCTGTGCCTGAAGATCATCCTCTGCGGCGCCCTGCATCTGCTGGGGCGCTTCGTGTGGCGCTACTGCATTTTCGGCACGGCCCGCAAGGTGGAGAGGAAGATGCGGAACGAGCTGTTCGCGCACCTGGAGACGCTGTCCCAGCGGTATTACCATGAGCACAAGACCGGCGACCTGATGAGCTACTTCACCAACGACCTGGAAGCGGTGCGCATGGCGGTGGGCCCTGCCATCGTGACGGCCTTCGACGCGACGGTGATGACGGTCATGGTGCTGGTCCGCATGATCACCCACATCAGCCTGACCCTGACGCTGTACGCGCTGATCCCGATGGCGGTGCTGGCGGTGTTCGGCTATTTCTACGGCAAGACCATCGAAAACCGCTACCGGAAGATGCAGAAAGCTTTTGCGGACCTGCAGGACTACGTACAGGAAAGCGTGTCCGGCGAACGAGTGGTGAAGGCCTTCGTGCAGGAAGAAAAGCAGAAAGCGGCGTTCCGCGAAGTCAACGACAGGAAGCGCCGCGCCTCGCTGCACGTGGTGAAGCTGAGCGCGTTCTTCCTGCCCATGCTGCAGTTCCTGGTCGGCGTCACCTACGTGATCGCCATCCTGATCGGCGGCTATTTCACGATGACCGGGGAACTGACGCTGGGCAAGTTCGTGACGTTCAACGCATACATCGGCTCGCTGATCTGGCCGATGCTGGCGCTGGGCGACGCGATCACCACCATCTCCCAGGGCATCGCCGGCGTGCGCCGCATCCACGAAGTGATGGATGAAAGACCCGAGATCCGCGACGCGGAGCATCCGGACGACGTGACCGCCCTGACCGGGGAGCTCCGCCTGGAGGACGTGAGCTTCACCTACGCGCCGCATCTGCCGGAAAAACTGACGCACGTCTCCGTGGAAGTGAAGCCCGGCGAGACGCTGGCCGTCATGGGCCGCACGGGCTCCGGCAAGACCACGCTGGTCAACCTGCTCTGCCGTCTTTATGACGTGGAGAACGGCCGCATCACCTACGACGGCCACGACATCAAACAGATCCCGCTGCACGTGCTGCGGGAGAACATCGCATACGTGCCGCAGGACAACTTCCTGTTCTCGCAGACGCTGGCGGAGAACATCTCCTTCGGCCGGCTGGACGCTTCGCAGGAGGAGATCGAGGCGGCGGCGAAGGCGGCCGACATCCACGACAACATCATGGACTTCCCGGAGAAGTATGAGACCATGGTGGGGGAACGCGGCGTGACCCTGTCCGGCGGGCAGAAGCAGCGCAGCTCCATCGCCCGCGCCCTGCTCAAGGACAGCCCGATCCTGATCCTGGACGATTCCCTGTCCGCCGTGGACACGGACACGGAGGAGCGGATCCTGCAGAACCTGAAGGAATACCGGAAGGGAAAGACCAACATCATCATCGCGCACCGCGTCTCCACGGTCCAGAACGCGGACCGAATCCTGGTCCTGGACGAGGGCGTGCCCGCGGAATACGGGACGCACGAGGAACTCATGGCGCGGGACGGCATTTTTGCCTCCATGGCGCGCAAGCAGCAGCTGGAGCAGCAGCTCCTGGCGGCGGAATAAAGGGGGTGACGGAATGGCACAGATGCATGAAGAAGCCCTCGAGACCAAATACGAAGGCAACGTATTCACCCGCCTGCTGGCTTACGTGAAGCCGCACGTCAAAACGATGGTGCTGGCCCTGATCCTGGTGCTGACGGTGACGGGGATCAACCTGGTCAAGCCCGTGCTGATCGGCACCGCGATCGACAAATACATCGAAGGATACGGCAAACCCTACGCCGTCACCGCGCCGGAGAAGGCGCAGGTGCAGCTGGGCGAAGACCTGTACCTGACGGCGGACGTTCCGGCCGGGACGGACGCGGAACTCGTCCGGCTGATCTACTACGGCGAAAAATATTATCTGGTCTGGGACCTGAAGGAAGCGGACCTGGAACCGCTCGCGGAGTGGGAGAAGAGCGGCTCGCCCGGTTTCCGCGTGAACGGGCTGAGCTCAACGAATCCGCAAAGCTGGGAATTTGAACTGAACGGCAGGCGCCTGCAGGCGTCGCCGATGGATAAGGATGAACTGGCGCAGCTGCGCGCGGCGGACCGGGGCGGCATCATCCGCATCGCGCTGCTGTACGCGGGCCTGCTGATCGCGGGCTTCTTCCTGCAGCTGTCCCAGACCTGGCTGCTGCAGAAGACGGGGCAGAGCATCATCTTCACCATCCGGGAAGAAGTCTTCGCCCACGTGCACAGCCTGCCGCTGCGCTTCTTCGACACCAACCCGGTGGGGCGCATCGTCACGCGCGTGACCAACGACGTGGAATCGCTCAACCAGATGTACACGCAGGTGCTGGTGCGGCTGATCAGCAATACGGTGCTGATCATCGGCTACGCCGTGGTGATGATCTCCATCAATCCCCGGCTGGCCCTGATCTCCTTCCTGTTCCTGCCCGTGGTCTTCGCGTTCACGCTGACCTTCCGCATCCTGATCCGCAAGATCTACCGCATCGTGCGGACCAAGATCTCCGCGCTGAATACGTTCCTGTCCGAAAACATCTCCGGCATGAAGCTGATCCAGCTGTTCGCGCGGGAGGAGAAGAAAGCGGAGGATTTCGGGAAGCGCACGACGGACCTGTACAATACGCAGATGAAGGAGATGGCGATCTTCGGCCTGTTCCGGCCGGGCCTGTCCTTCATCGCCAACTTCGCGTACGCCCTGATCATCTACCGCAGCGGCGTCTCCGTGCTGGAAGGCGCCCTGACCCTGGGCACGCTGTACATCTTCACCAACTACATCCGCTCGTTCTTCGAACCCATTCAGGAGCTGGCGGAGCAGTTCTCCACGCTGCAGAACGCCATGGCGTCCGCGGAGAAGATCTTCACCATCCTGGACGAGAAGAATACGATCCTGGAGGCGGAGGAACCGGTGCGGATGCCGGAATTCAGGGGCAAGATCGAGTTCCGTCACGTCTGGTTCGCGTATGAGAACGAGGACTGGGTGCTGAAGGACGTGAGCTTCCTGATCCGGCCCGGCGAGCGCGTCGCGTTCGTGGGCGCCACCGGCGCGGGCAAGAGCTCCATCCTGAACCTGATCGGCCGGTATTACGACATCCAGAAGGGCGAGATCCTGATCGACGACGTGAATATCAAAGACCTCTCGCTGGCGGACCTGCGGCGGGCCATCGGCCAGGTGCAGCAGGACGTGTTCGTCTTCACGGGCGACATCAAGAGCAATATCCGCCTGCTGAGCGACGAGATCACGGATGAGGAGATCCGCGCGGCGGCGCACGCCTCCAACGCGGACCACTTCATCGCCAAACTGCCCGGCGGCTACGATGAGCCGGTCACGGAGCGCGGCTCGACCCTCTCCGCCGGCGAGCGCCAGCTCTTAAGCTTCGCGCGCACACTGGCCTTCGACCCGAAGATCCTGGTGCTGGACGAGGCCACCGCCAACATCGACACGGAGACCGAGCAGCTGATCCAGGGCGCCCTGGAGACCCTGATGCGGGGCCGCACCTCCATCATGGTCGCCCACCGTCTCTCCACCATCCAGCACGCGGACGAGATCCTCGTCATGCACAAAGGCCGCATCCGCGAACGCGGCAGCCACCAGGAGCTTCTGGCCTTAAACGGCATTTACAAAAAACTTTACGAACTGCAGGCGCAGTGATCTTCGAAATCTGACAAAGGGACGCGTACTTTGTCAGATTTTTGCATGGGAGCCCTGACACAACGGGCCGGTCTGAACGCGCGGAGCGGGCCGGAGGCTCCCGGAACATGATCGGAGGGCATAAATCAACATGCTGCGACGGATTTTTCTGGCTTTCTTCTTCCTCCTTCTTCTGGCGGCGCTGGAACTGAACAAGAACCGCCTCTGGAGTTTTGCCGTCTTTCTGCTGCTCACCGTCCTGTACGTCATATGGCGGGAAACGGCGCTGAAGGGCGCGGCGTTCCTGCCCCGCGCGGGGGCGTTTCTGCTGTGGCTGGGCGTTTTTGCCGCGGTCGTGATCATGTCGTGGCCGCCGGAAAGGCGCGTGCCGGCCGTGACGGCGAAGGATCCGGTCCCGACCGGGATCGTGACGCTGGAAAAGGGGCAGGTGCGGGGCGTCTATAACGAAGACGGCTCCGTGGCCGTCTATGCGGGCATTCCGTACGCGGCGCCGCCGGTGTGGACCCTGCGCTGGAAGGAACCGCAGGATCCCGCCCCCTGGGAAGGCGTCCTGCAGGCGGATCATTTCGCCCCGATGAGCATGCAGCCCAGGCATCTGCCGATCTACGATTCCCTGACCCGCCTGATCGGCTACCACGACTATAAGATCCGCTTCGGCGACGAGTGGCGCCCGCCGGTGAGCGAGGATTCCCTTTACGTGAACGTCTGGCAGCCCGCCGGCGCGAAGGCGGGAGACGCGCTGCCGGTGCTCGTCTTCATCCACGGCGGCTCACTGCAGACCGGCCAGCCCTGGTATCGGGACTACAACGGGGAGAGCCTGGCGAAGGAGGGCGTGATCGTCGTCAACATGGGCTACCGCCTGGGCGTTTTCGGGTATCTGGCCCTGGAGGAGCTGGCGGCGGAATCGCCGTACGGAACGACCGGCAATTACGGCCTGCTGGACCAGATCAAGGCGCTGGAATGGGTGCGGGACAACATCGCCGCCTTCGGGGGCGACCCGGGACGGGTGACCCTGGCGGGCGAATCCGCCGGCGCCGCCAGCGTCAGCGCCATCTGCGCCTCCCCGCTGGCGAAGGGGCTCTTTCAGCGCGCCGTCCTGGAAAGTTCCACGGTCGTCTCTCCCGAACCGCCTCACTCCTTCCGGCTGATGGACGAAGCCCTGGAAGCGGGAGAGAAGCTCAAAACGAAATACGGCGCGGCGAACGCGGCCGCTCTCCGGGCTCTGCCGGAGGACAAACTGGTCGGCTCCGCCGAAACGGAGCATCACATGACCGTGGACGGCTATGCCCTGACGGAACTCCCTTACGAAACCTACCGCGCCGGCCGCATGAACGAGACCGCCATCCTGCAGGGCTTCAATCAGGACGAAAGCGCGCCGTTCATCATGTTCGCCCACGCCAATAAGCGCAATTTTGAAAGCAGAGTGCGCAAACTCTTCCGGGAATACGCGGACGAAGTCCTGGCCCTGTACCCGGTGCAGACCGGTGCGGAGGCGAGGCAGGCCTGGGCGGACATCTTCAGCGTCGTCTATTTCGACTACCCGCATTACTGCCTGAGCCGCCTGGCCGGAGAGCGGGGGATCCCCGCCTGGACCTATTATTTCACCCGCGCCAACGGCTCCTTAAGCAGCTGGCACAGCGGCGAAATGATCTACCTCTACGGCAATGTCCCGGAGGATTCCCGTCTTTACGATGCCCGCGACCGCGCCCTGAGCCGCGAGATGTTCTCCTGTCTGCTGAATTTCGTGAAGACGGGCGACCCCAACGGGACGGACCCCGCCGGCACCGCCCTCCCTCTCTGGGAAACGGACCCGGCCGGCCTTCGCGTCCTGCAATGGGGCGATGAGACCGCGATGCGGGAGATCCCGTACCGCGAACTCTTCGCGATCCTGGACAAACTGCAGGGATTCTGATCCTGACAGGGGGACGGTTCTTTTGTCAGATACAGGATCTGACAAAAGAACCGTCCCCCTGTCAGATCCTGCGTGAAGACCCGGCAAAACAACTGTCCCCCGTCACAAAATACGCCGTTTCCGTCTTCTCCCCGCTTTCTGCGCGTTCTAATTGTAAAAACTTTGCGAAAAGACTTGTCTGCGGCGGGAAAATGGTGTATTATCCAGTCGTTTGACAAAGCAATACTTAAGGAGGTCACATCAATGATCAAAATTGGTATCAGCGGCTTCGGCCGCATCGGCCGTCTGACCGCCCGCGTGGCGATCCGCCGGGGAGATATGGACATCGTGGCGATCAACGCCCCTGACAAGACGCCCGAACAGCTCGCTTACGTGTTCGCGCATGACACCGTGCACGGCAAATGGGAAGGCACCGTCTCCTACGACGACAGCCACCTCATCATCGACGGCAAGGCCATCCCGCTGCTGAACGACCGCAATCCCGCCAACCTGGGCTGGGGCAAGCTGGGCGCCGAATACGTAGTGGAATGCACCGGCAAGTTCCTGACCAAGGAAAGCGTACAGCCTCACCTGGACGCCGGCGCCAAGTTCGTGCTGATGAGCGCTCCCGCGAAGGACGACACCCCCATGTTCGTTTACGGCGTGAACCATGAGAAGTTCGACGCCTCCCTGCAGACCGCGTCCGCCGCTTCCTGCACCACCAACTGCCTGGCCCCTCTGGCCAAGGTCCTGCAGGACAACTTCGGCATCGTGGAAGGTCTGATGACCACCGTGCACGCCGCCACCGCCACCCAGAACATCGTGGACGACTACTCCAAGAAGAACTGGCGCCTGGGCCGCAGCACCTATGACAACATCATCCCCTCCACCACCGGCGCCGCCAAGGCCGTGGGCAAAGTCATCCCCGAACTGAAGGGCAAACTGACCGGTATGTCCATGCGTATCCCGGCTCCCGACGGATCCGTCGTCGACCTGACCGTCAGCCTGGCCAAGGAGACCACTTATGAAGAAGTCTGCGCCGCCGTCAAGGCCGCGTGCGAAGGCGAACTGAAGGGCGTGATGCGCTATGAGGATCTGCCCATCGTCTCCTCCGACGTGATCGGCGAGACCAACGCCAGCGTGTTCGACGCGCAGGCCGGCATCGCCCTGAACGGCCACTTCATGAAGCTCATTGCCTGGTATGACAACGAGTACGGCTTCACCTGCAACATGATGCGCCTGCTGGCTCACATTGCGGAAGTGAAGGGCTGAAACCCTTAAGGATCGATGGGACTCGCCGTCATCCTTCTTTTCTGCGGGGGGCTGATCCTCTGCCTGGTGCTGGATCGGTCCATCCTGTACGCTCTCGCCTTCGGTTTCCTGCTTTTCTGCCTGTACGGGCGGAAAAAAGGCTTCCCCTGGCGGGAGCTTTTTCGCATGGCGTGGAACGGGATCCGGCGGGTGCGGAACATCCTGATCTCGTTCGTCCTGATCGGCATGCTGACTGCGACGTGGCGGGCGGCGGGGACGATCCCGACCGTCATTTCGTACGCGTCTTCGCTCATCAGCCCGGGGATCTTCGTGCTGATGACGTTTCTGCTGAACAGCCTGATCTCCGTGCTGACGGGGACCGCGTTCGGGGCCGCGGCGACCATCGGCGTGATCTGCGCGACGATGGCGGGGCCGCTGGGCGTCCCGCTCTGGCTCGTGGGCGGCGCGGTGCTGTCCGGCGTGTTCGTCGGTGACCGCTGCAGCCCGGTCTCCACCAGTGCGCTGCTGGTGGCGGAACTGACGGAAACGAGCATTTTCGACAACATCCGGAACATGCTGCGGTCAGCGCTGGTGCCGTTTCTGGCGTCCTGCGCGGCGTACGCGGCGGCGGGGCTCCTGCTGCCCGGGGGCGGGGCCGTGACGGACATGCAGGGGCTGTTCGCCGGAGAGTTCCGGATCTCGCCGCTGGCTCTGATCCCCGCCGGCGTGATCCTGCTGCTGTCCCTGCTGAAAGTCAATGTGAAATGGGCCATGTCCGCCAGCGTGCTCAGCGCCGTTCCGCTGTGCCTGCTGCTGCAGGGAATGGACGGCGGCACGCTGGCAAGGACGCTCTGGTCCGGGTACCGTGCGGCCGATCCGGCGCTGGCCGGCATGATCGACGGCGGCGGCATCGTTTCGATGCTGAAGACGGGCGGGATCATCCTGATCTCCGCGGCGTATTCGGACATCTTCCGACAGACGGGGCTGCTCGACGGCGCGATCGGCCGGGTGGAGAAACTGGCGGCGCGGACCGGCCGCTATCCGGCCATGCTGCTGACCTCGGCGGTCTCCGCCATGATCGCCTGCAACCAGACCCTGGCCATCATGCTGACGAACCAGCTCTGCGGCGGCCTGAAGGAGAAGAAGGAAGATTTCGCGCTGGACCTGGAAGACACCGCCGTGATCGTGGCGCCCCTGATCCCCTGGTGCATCGCCGGAAACGTGCCGCTGACTACCGTCGGCGCGCCTTCGGCGGCCATCCTGGCGGCGTGCTATCTGTATCTGCTGCCGCTGTGGCGGCTGGTGAAGCGGAGGTAAAAGGGAGAAGGCGCGGGTGTCCCCTGTCAGGAAAAAGCTGACAAAGGAACCGTCCCCCTGTCAGAATGGCGGCAAACAAAAACGGAAGCCCTGCGGGGCTTCCGTTTTTGGGTTCCGGATGGTTTTATTCTTCGATAAAGAGGACGCCCAGGGTGCCCGGGCCGCAGTGGGTGGAGACGGTGCAGCCGGCGAGGGTGTGGTGGAGTTCGCGGCAGCCGGAGAGGTCAAGGACGAGTTTTGACAGGTCGTCGATGACGGCGGGATCCACTTCGCCGGACTCGGTGATGAAGATGTGGGCGGGACGGATCTTCCTGCCGTCCAGCATTTCCGTGATGTACTGACGGTAAACGGTCTCGATCCTGCCGCGGTATTTCTTGAAGACTTCCAGCTTGCCGTCCTTCATGCGCAGGGCGGGCTTTAAGCGCAGCAGGTTGGCGCCTAGGGCGGTGACGCCGGAGCAGCGGCCGCCTTTCCACATGAAGGTGAGGGTGTCCAGTACGAAACTGGTGGAGACTTTGCCCGTCAGGCCGCGCAGGTGCTCGGCGATCTCCGCGGCGCCCATGCCCCGGTCGCGGCATTCCGCGGCTTCAATGGCCAGCAGGCCGCCGCCGGTGGAGAGCATGCGGCTGTCCACCACGTGGATGCCGGGCAGGCGCTGGGCCGCCAGGCACGCGGTATTGTAGGTGGCGGACAGTTCGGAACTGATGTCGATATGCACCACTTCCAGCCCCTGCTCCGTAAACTGCCTGAAAAAGTCGTGGAATTCGGCTTCGCCCGGCGCCGCCGTCTGCGGCAGGATGCCGTCCGCCCGGTAGCGCGCATACATCTCCAGGGGAGTGAAGCCCTGTCCGTCCAGAAATGTCTCGCTGCCCAGGATGATGGTCAGCGGGATGATATGGATCTGAAACCGCCGGATCAGCTCCGGGGAAAGATCCACCGTGCTGTCGGCCGTGATCACAACGTTTGCCATGTCCGTTTCCTTTCGTTTCCGTGTGCAGCCTTTCGCGGCTCACGGTGAAATATTATACAGGACATGAAATCTCTTGGCAAGAACTATTTGCGGCGGCGCGGAGATGAGGTGTGTAGGATTACAATACATGTGTTACATCGCTTCCAAGAAATAAAAGATGGAAGGTACCATCTTGTGTTAGAATAAAGTCACCACAACCAAATCCAAAACAGGAGGACTTCCATCGTGACTAGTATAACACAAGATATGCG
>JAFRRM010000019.1 GCA_017428105.1 Lachnospiraceae bacterium
ATGACCTCTGTTAATTCCTCGCGCATCTGTACGTAATGCGCCGCGGTTTCGGCTTCGTTCCGGTGTGAGCCCGGTCCGCAGCCCCGCTGTTCTTTCAGGAATTTTCAGGGTTGGAATGCATCATTTAATTGTCAAGGTGCCGGGCGTCTTTCTCAAGGCGCAAGTGGTAATCTACCACTTCGGCAGACATTTGTCAACAACTTTTTGAAAAAATTTTTAAGATTTTTTTCCGGGCCGTTATTTCTCAATCTGAGCGGGATCCGCCTCGTCCTCTTCCAGCAGGCGGAGGCCCGCCGTATCGGTCACGGGGAGGGAAAAGACGACGGCTTTCGCAGGGGTCTGCAGGCCGGCTTTTTCCATGACGGACTGCATGATGCGGTTTTTGGCGGACGTATTGGACACGATATAGACGATATCTTTTTCGGAAGCCAGGGAGACGCCGAAAAACTGTTCTGCGCTCTGCATGCCGGTCCCCCGGGCATGGATCACGGTCCCGCCGGCCGCGCCGGCTTCGCGCGCCGCATCCATGACCTGCTCGCTATAGCCCTGGTTGCAGACGGCCATGATCAGTTCGCGCTTAGTCCCTTTCATCTCTCCTTCTTCCTTTCTGATAAACTCCTGTTTCTGCGTCAGGAAGGCCAGTTCGCGCTTCCCGCCGATACTGCTGAGAGGGATCGTGAACGCGATCCCGGTCCCGGGGACGTCGATCCGAAGCCTGGTTCTCAGATCTTTTTTCACGGCGGGCCATTTCCGCTCCGTCACGAAAGAGAAGCACACTGCCTTTTCCGTGCTGTCCAGCCCCAGCATGTCCAGGACGGCGTGGGTGGCCGTTCCGTGGCCCAGGGCGATCAGGTTGATTTCCAGCTGCTGTTCCTTATAGATCTTCAGAAGAGCCGGCAGCCGGTTCCTCGCCACAATGGATGTTAATAAGCTGACGCTGCTCACCGAGCCCCTCCTTTACAGTTCAATGATGGCATGATCGTCCAGTTCCTCAAAGTGAGAAACGGACAGGGCCGGCATCGGTTTGCGGCTGCGGCTGCGCCGCACGCAGATCAGGCCGAGGATCTGGATCGTGATCAGGGGCGTCATCGCGACCAGCGCCACGACGCCGAACGCGTCCGTGATCACATTGCCTCCGACGGCAAAGCATACGCCGGTCGCCAGCGGCAGCAGGAAGGTGGCCGTCATAGGGCCGGAAGCCACGCCGCCGGAGTCGAAAGCAATGGCCGTGAACATTTTCGGGACCAGGAAGGTCATGCCCAGCGCCAGCGCATAGCCGGGGATCACGATCCACAGGATGGAAATGCCGGTCAGGACGCGGAACATGGAAAGACCTACCGATACGGCCACCCCGAAGCCCAGGCACCGCTGCAGCGTTCTGCCGGGGACGGCGCCGTCGGTCAGTTCCTCGACCTGGCGCATCAGCACGTAAACGGCAGGCTCCGCCTTCACGATGAAATATCCGATCACCACACCCACCGGGATCAGGAGACGGTAATGCGGCGATCCCGCCATCGTCTGCCCCAGATACAGGCCGGCCGGCATGAAGCCCACGTTGGCGCCGGTCAGGAACAGGACAAGGCCGATATAGGTATACAGGATGCCCACGCCGATCCTGCGCAGATAATGCCTGCCCGTCCGGACGAACACCAGCTGGAAGACGCCGAAGAACAGCACCATGGGCAGCAGGGACCGCGCCATCTCCCCCATGTATTCCGGGAAGCCCTCCACGAACATGCGGCCAAGCGCGACGGACTGTGAAACGTCCCGGATGACGGCAGGCGTATAGGAAGCGTTCCCGGGATGATAGATCATCCCCAGGATGAGGACGGTCAGGATGGGGCCGACCGAGCAAAGCGCCACGAGGCCCATGCTGTCGTCCGCCGCCGCTTTATCGCTGCGGATCGCGGAGATGCCGACACCGAACGCCATGATGAAAGGAACGGTCATGGGACCGGTCGTCACACCGCCCGCATCAAACGCCACGGCAAGGAAATCCGGCGGGACAAACAGCAGCAGCACGAACACCAGCAGGTAAAAGCCCAGCAGCAGCGTCCGCAGCGGCACGCGGAAGATCATGCGGAGAAAGGCAAAGACCAGGAAGATACCGACGCCGACGGCCACGGAAATGATCAGGACCGGATTGGGGATCGACTGCACCTGCTGCGCCAGGACCTGCAGGTCCGGTTCGGAGATGGTGATCAGAAAACCCAAAAAAAAGCCCACCCCCAGTATGAGGGGGAGCTTTCTGGTCCTGGTGACCCCGGCGCCCATGCGTTCGCCCATCGGGCCCATCGCCAGTTCGGCCCCCAGGGAGAAGAACATTTCGCCGATGATCAGCAGGACACTGCCGAGCAGAAACGTCAGCAGTATCCCGCTGGGAAGGGGGGCGACCGTCAGGCTCAGAGTCAGGACGATCAGCAGGATGGGGCCGATGGCCTGCAGGGATTCGATCAGTTTTTCACGCAGACGGTTTGTATACAACTCGATCCCCCGGCCGTATTATTTGATGAATTTTCCTTTCAGGATCAGGAGGCCTTCTTTATTGTAGCGTTTGGAGAAGAGGCCGCCCTTGCGTTCGGACATGTCCGCCGCTTCCTCGATCATGTTCTCGGCTTCTTCCTTGGTCAGGAGAACGCCTTTTTCCTTGCGGCTCTCCGCGGCGTTCTGCAGGGCCAGCTCACCGGCGTCGTCCAGGATGCAGTCGATGGAAGTCAGATAGTTCTTGGCATAGGTGATGAAGCCTTCTTCGCTCATGCCGATGGCGCCGATGGATCCGGTGGCGGTGCCGATCTTGCCGACGACCTTGGTGGGGCCTTCCAGATTCTTGCCGGCGGCTTCCTCAAGCGGTTTCTTGACGTCAGGCATCACGGTGGTCTTGGCATCGGTGACCGGCTTCTCGGCAGGGTGCTCCACGTTCTCGCGGATCTCGGCGATCGGGAGTTCCCTGGTGGAAGGCTTGTCTTCCGGAGCGGGGATCTCCGCAGGTTTGCGGCCTTCCTCTTTCTCTTCCGCTTTGGGCGCTGCCGGTTCAGGAACGATGTTCTGAACGGCTTTCTCCGCCGTTTCATCGATCCCGGCGCCGGCCGCTTTGATCTCCTCTTCCGCAGGCCCCGCAACGTCTTCAAAGATCTCGGCGGCTTTCTCCGCCGCGGCTGCGGTGCCGGCCACTGCGGTGGCTTTCAGAGCGGCGCTCTGATCGCCCAGGAAGTCGGTAAAGCTGAAATGGCCTTCGGAGGCGACGGCTTCCGGTTCTTCTTTCTTTTCTTCCGGTCTCGCTTCCTTCTTTTCTACCGGCTGTACGGCGTGCTCTTCCGCAGGCTTCACCTCTTCGGCGGGTTTCTGAGGAGCAGCTTCCTGCGCTTTGGCGGGTTCCGCGGCCGCTGATCTCAGATCGGGCAGCTCCTGGGTGAGGATCGCGCCGGCGGCGGCATCCCAGTTCGGGGTCTGCGGTTCATCGGTCTTGTCAAAATTAAAGGAAAGCTGTTCGACTTCGTCTTCCAGAAGGTTCGGGGCTTTCGGAACTGCGGGCTCGGCAGGGGCCGCTTCGGGGGCTTCGGCGGGTTCGGGGGCAGATCCCGTCTTGTCCGTACCGGTCAGTTCGTCTTCCACAGTCTCGGCCAGGTTGGCCAGGACGTCTTCGGCCCGGACTTCGGAGACTTTGATCTTCGGGACGATCTCCTCCTGGTGCAGGAATTCACCCAGCCTGGTATCCAGATAGGGAAGCTGATCCGCTTTGTCCGCCAGGACGAAGATCTGTTCGGACTGTTCGTATTTGACACTGTGGACGATGTCGGCCAGCAGTTCCTCGGACAGGGAGGAGGCGCTGTCGATGAGCAGGTCCTTGCCTTTGGTGTGCTCGCGGGCCGCCTCGAAGCCGACGCGGTTGAAGCGCTCCGCTGAAATGCGGGTCAGCTTGCCCATCGGTTTGTTGTGCATGCGGTAATAGCGGGCCAGACGTTCCAGGGCCTTCGGGACCGCGTCGTCCAGGCCGTCCGCATCGATCAGCATGATCTGCTCGGGCCAGACTTCCGGCTGTTCCTGAGGCTCTTCCGGCGCTTCCTCTTCCTCCTGCTCTTCAGGGACGGCTTCGCGCTCGGTGTATTCGTCCACCACTTCCTGATAGCGCGCGGCATAGTATTCGCGGTTGTCGCGGTGATCCTGCTGTTCGGCGCTCAGGGGGGCGTATTTTTCCTTCAGGGCCATCGCCTCGTCCACGTATTCGCCGACGCCGAACCAGAGGATGATCTCGTCGCAGAGCTTGACGCACTGCTCACCCATGCCGGCTTCGTCGTACATCTGGGCCAGGCGGAGCGCCCATTCCTCTTCAAATTCGTATTTGCGGTAGGTCTCCAGGATGGCGATGCGCTTGTCCAGCGGCTCTTTCTTGAGTTCCGCCAGCAGGTAGCGGAGCAGGTAGCGGCCGTTGTCGTCGGAGGCTTCCTGCAGATACATCTCATAATAATGCTGGGCCAGATCCACGTCTTTTTCCGCGATGGCAAGGCCGGTCAGTTTGTACAGGATGCGTTTGCCGACCGCGGATTCCTCGTATGCCATCTGCAGCAGTTCGATGGCCGAGCGGTAATCCCGGGTGTTTTCGTAGGCCGCCGCCGTGATGGTCAGCAGACGCACCGAGTGGACTTCTTCCCAGTCCACGGTGTCGGCGATCTTGACGGCCGCTTCATAGTCGCCCTTCTTGACCAGTTTCTGGATCTTTTCCGCTTTCATACTGTAGGTGTATTTATCCATGTCGTCCCCCCGCTACATTGCCCGGCGATCTTCCAGCGCCCGGGATAAAGTCATTGAATCCGTATTTTCCAGATCAACGCCCACCGGGATGCCGCTGGCGATCCGGGTGGTCCTGATCCCTCGTTTGCTCATTTCATTGTTGATGACCACCGCCGTGGTCTCGCCCTCCAGGGACGAGCCGGTGGCGACGATCACTTCGGAGACCGGTCCCTCCGCGACCCGCTCCAGCAGTTCCTTGTAGCGGATCTCCGATAAGTTGATGCCCCGCATCGGCGAGAAGACGCCGTGGAGCACGTGATAGACGCCTTTGTAGGAGCCGGTGCGTTCGTACGCTTCCAGGTCCTGCGGCGTCTCCACGACCATGATCTGCGTGCGGTCCCGCCGGTCGTCCGAGCAGATCGGGCAGACCTCGCGGTCCGTCAGGGTCTGGCAGACGCGGCAGAATCTGACACTCTTCCGGGCGCTCACGATGGCGCCGGCCAGGTTCTCCGCCGTCTGCTCCGGCTGGTTCAGCAGATAGTAGGCCAGCCGGGTGGCCGTTTTCTGGCCGATGCCCGGCAGTTTGGACAGTTCCTGGGACAGCAGCTGAAGTCCGTTGCTGGTTTCCATTACAGACCGAAGCCTCCCAGGCCGCCGGTCAGGCCGCCCATCGCGTTCTGCTTGTCGGTCTGGACCTGGCGCAGCGCTTCGTTGACGGCCGCGGTGACCAGATCTTCCAGCATTTCAACGTCATCGGGGTCCACGACCTCGGGCTTGATATGGGTGGCGAGCACTTCCATCCGGCCGCTCATTACCACTTCCACGGCGCCGCCGCCGGTGCTGGCTTTATATTCCTTCAGTTCCAGCGCCTGGTTCATTTCCTCCATCTGGCGCTGCATCCGCTGTGCCTGCTTCATCAGATTTCCCATGTTGCCGGGCATGCCGCCCGGAAATCCGCCGCGTTTTGCCATGTCAGTCCTCCGTATCCGTTTCGATCTTCATATGGATGTGCGATAATTCTTCGTCTGTGATATATACCGGTTCCGGCTCCGACTTGCGCGCCGTGCGCAGGTCGAAGCGGATCTCCTTCTGATATTTGGCGGCGACCAGTTCCTCCAGCCGGGCAAGGGCGCCGAAGCTCTTGATCATGTTGGCTGTAAAGATGTCCGGAAAGACCACGCGCAGGATGCCGCCGTCCAGTGGTTCCAGACGGCTCCGCTTCAGCAGCTGGGCGGAGGGGTAATCCATTTCGCCCAGGAGTTCCTGCCAGTGCGAGCGGATCAGCTGCAGATCTTCCCACTGGGCCGGGGAGAGTTTGATTACTTCCCGATCGTCTGCGGGAGCAGCGGGCTGCTCTTCCATCTGCGGCTGCAGTGCCGTCTGTCCGGCGGGAGCCGCCGAGGGGACGCCGTTCTTCTGAAGACGGTCCACTTTGCGTTCCAGGGCGGTCAGGCGGGCTTCCACCGCGCCGTTCGTTTCTTCCGTGCGCGGACGGGCCGCCTGGATGGTGCCGACTTCCAGCAGCACGCGCTTATCCACCGTGCCCCTGAGGTCGCCGGACAGCGCGGAGTAAAGGCGGATGAGCGCCATCAGTTCTTCCGGGCCCGTCATCTGGCCTTCCTCGGCCAGGCGGATCCAGTCTTCGCGGGACAGTTCCAGTTCTTCCGCAGAGGCTTCGGAGGTCATCAGGACCAGCAGGTTCCGAAGGTACCAGATGAAGTCCACCACGAACTGGCCCAAGTCGCGGCCTTCGTTCCGGAGCTGCTCGATCAGCGACAGGGCGTCGTCCACGTCGCCGTTCAGCACGGCGCGGAAATAGCGGCTCAGCACGGCGCTGTTGACCGTTCCGAGGGTCTTCAGGACGTCCTCAAAGCGGAGCACTTCGCCGGGCATGGCGGAGACGCTCTGGTCAAACAGGCTGATGGCGTCGCGCATGGCGCCGTCCGCTTTGCGGGCGATGTAGTTGAGGGCGGATTCCTCGGCTTTGATCCCTTCGCCCTCCATCAGTTCGTGGAGGCGCTCCACCATGTCCGCCGGAGTGATCCGGTGGAAATCGAAGCGCTGGCAGCGGGACAGGACCGTCACCGGGATCGCGTGGGGCTCGGTGGTGGCCAGTATGAAGATCACGTATTCCGGCGGCTCCTCCAGCGTCTTCAGCATGGCGTTGAAGGCCACGTTGGAGATGTTGTGGACTTCGTCGATGATGTAGACGCGGTATTTGCCCGAAGCGGGACGGTACTGCACCTCGTCGCGGATCTCGCGGATGTTGTCCACACCGTTGTTGGAGGCCGCGTCGATCTCGATCACGTTGGTGGACCGGCCCTCCTCGATGCTGCGGCAGGTCTCGCAGACGCCGCAGGCGCAGCCGTTCTGCGGATTTTCGCAGTTGACGGCTTTCGCGAAGATCTTGGCCATGGTCGTCTTGCCCGTGCCGCGGGAACCGCAGAACAAATAGGCATGCCCGATGCGGTTGCCTGCGATCTGATTCTGTAAGGTTTTGACGATGGCGTCCTGTCCCTTCACATCCCGGAAGGCGGTCGGACGCCACTTGCGGTACAGTGCGACGTATGCCATATGTTCCCCAAAAAGACGCCTTTTGCGCCTTTGGAATTATCTTATCATAAGAGATTCGAAAAGGCAATAAAAAATCCGCGCATGCCCCTTCGAATGCAGAGAGAACGGCCGTACATTCCGGCTCCCTTACGGCACACAGAGGGATTGCTTAGTGCTGCTTCGTTCCCGACCTGACACGGTTCACAACTTCTGTTGCGTAAGACCGAAATGCATTCATCGGCGCATTTCTCCCCGATCCTCGGAAGGCATATCACCCCTGCAGGCATCAGGTACAAGGCTTGCCAGAGCCCCGGCTGCGCGGAAAGAAAAATCTGAGGTACAGCGGATATTATAATGCGGTGCCCGGCCGATGTCAAGTTTTCACGGCGCCTGGACCCACAAATAATTGTTGTCCCGGGCGATCGCCTCGTCAAAATCCGTCTGAAGCATCCGGAAAACGTTGGCATTCTTCGGATTGTAAAGCACCACGTTCTTCCATTCATAGCCGATCAGCCACAGGTCATCCTGATCCGGCGAGACCCACCGGACGGGTCTTTCCCGGTTAAGAAACGTGATCAGTTCCCGGAGGGAAATGCCGCTGACTTCTTCCCAGTCCGGGCCGGGGTCCAGGATCCCGCCGCTGATCTCCAGGATCTTCTCGTCCTGTTTTCCAGCCCAGTACCAGGCCAGCGAACCGTCCCGGTACAGGACGAAGCCGTAAGTCTCCCGTGCCGCCGCGACGGCTTCGCCCAGGGAGGCATACGCGCCCGTCACGCCGGCCGAACCGCACGCAAAGCAGCGGAAACAGTAGGGATCGTCCGCATGGGCGGCCGGCAGTTCCAGCCGCTGCCCTTCGGCGAAGAGCCGGGTCGCATCCTGCTCGATGCGGAGGGAGGAAGGAAGGCGGTCGAATCTCAGCACCTGCGCTTTTTTCAGCGCGCCGGAGGTCACGGCGGTAAAGTACTGCGGCGCCTGTTCGGCCGCGTCGCTGCGCAGCATGATGTCGGGGGACAGATACGAGTATCTGCCGTCCGCGTATGAGAACCGGTGGATCTCCATCTTGTCGCGGAGAACGGTCACATGATCGATCCAGACGTTCGCGTCGCGGTACGCGTAGAGAGGAGCGAGGGCGGTATCCAGGATCACGATCCGCTCGTAAGGATGGCGCGGGCCGACGCCGTCATGCAGCATCCCGGCATCGCGCGGGCCGTACCCTACGGCCAGGTCTTCGCGCAGGAAGCCCAGCGGTCTGACGAATTCGTCGTCCCCGGCCGTGAGTGTCCGGCGGTCGCCGCTGCTTAGGTCGATGATGCGGAGGGCGCCCGGCTGTTCCTGGTCCGTTTCGGAAGCCCAGGCAAAGATGGATCCCGAGTCGCTCACGACCAGGCCGGGGTATTCCTGCCGCGAGACCAGCACGGCCGTTTCCCCGGTATCGATGTCCATGACCAGCAGTTCTTCGTCCAGAATGAAATACAGGAAGTTATCGTTGCCTTTTCTGAACAGACGGCGGACTTCCAGCATCAGCGAGGAAGGCGCCTGGCCGGAAGCCAGAAACACCTGCTCCCGGACTTCGTTGGCCTCCCGGTCGTAGCGGCAGTAGGAAATGCCGCAGCTGCCCTCGCGGGTGCCGCCATTCATGCAGCCGAACACGGCAAATTCCACCTGGCCGGCATCGCTGACTTCCATGATCCGGATGTCGTGATCCTTCCGGAGCATCCGCAGGGCGTGCTCGCCGCTCTGGCGGAAGCTGAACACTTTTGTCAGGCGGGTATCACCGGTATCGTACAGATATAATTCGCCGTCCACGGCAAAGCAGCAGAAACGCCGGTCCGGGCTGAGCATGCACTGGAGATCTTCCTCGTCCTGGATGCCCAGCAGGATGCCCTGCGTGACGACGGAATTTTCCGTAAAGGACCAGAGCTGGTTCATGTTACGTTCGTAATCCAGCAGATAGACGGCCATCCCGTAGCGCTGGAGCGATATGGATTCCGTCACGCGGAATTCCCGGGCGGTCTCTTCCTCCTGGGCCAGTTCCGCCAGAAAAGCAAAATCCGCATAGAGGTAATTGCCCTGAATGCCGCGGATGGTCATCCAGGAGCCGCCTTTTTCCTGATAGACGTCGTTTCCGCCCCAGCAGAACTGATCGAAGCTGCTTTTCAGCGTGACGGAGGCGAGCGTGTCTTTGTCCGAATTGGTGTCGGTCTCGAGCTGTGCCATGTAAGCCCGGGCCGTATCGCGGCGGAACAGGTCCTGATGCAGGTTCCGGGCGTAATCCGTCAGCATCATGACGGTCTCGCGGTCGGTCACTTTCATGACACGGGTGTGATAGGACGCGCTCCGCCCGGTCAGGGCGACGGTGATGTTCAGCAGATAATAGCGGTCGGGCGTGAGGATGTCCTGGAACCCGACGGAGAAAGCCCAGTCATCTTCCTGGGCGGCGAATCCATCGATCCGGCCCTGGGCCATCAGGCGGCCGTCTTCTTCGTCGCGGAGCTCGTAGGAGACGTTCCGGGGTCGTTCCCGCAGATCGAGCATATGGATCTCCATCTGCTGCTCTTCTTCCGTGAACGGGTAGACGCTGGGGCGTTCCGCGCCGGTCTGGTCCATGGATAGTTCCGTATAGCCGTACAGCGGGTTGATCAGCCGGTCCTGCCAGGAAAAACAGAGTACGGGAAGAGAGGCAGCCTTAAAGGCGCTGCCTCTGCTTCCGCTCTCCCCCGCTTCCTTGCCTCCCACCAGGGCCAGGACCGTGGTCAGGAGGAAAAGGAGGGACAGTATCAGGATCTTCAGTCTGCTTTTTTTCACCCGGGGCTCCGTGATTTATAACGTCAGTTCGATCTTCCGGCCCGTATGGACGTAGGGGATGAACGTAACGCCCGCGGCCGTCAGCATCCGTTTGGAAGCCCGGACCGCCGGGGTGTCCGCATATTTGTCATCTGCGTAGATCAGCGTCTTGATGCCGCTCTGGATGATGGCCTTGGCGCATTCGTTGCAGGGGAACAGCGTGACATAAAGCTTGCTGCCCTCCAGGCTGCCGCCGCGGTAATTCAGGATGGCGTTCAGTTCGCTGTGGGTCGTATAGAAATATTTGCTGTCGTAGGGATCGCCTTCGCGGCACCAGGGGAATTCATCATCGGAGCAGCCGATGGGGAATCCGTTGTAACCCATGGACAGGATCTTGTTGTCCTGGCTGACGATGCAGGCGCCGACCTGCGTGTTGGGATCTTTGGAGCGGGCCGCGCTGAGCATGGCCACTCCCATGAAATACTCGTCCCAGCTGATGTAGTCTTTGCGTTTTTCCATTGTTTCCCCCTTAACTGTTGGTGCTAGGCAAGGTCCGTCAGGTCGAAGGCCGCCGCCTTGCGCAGCCGGTTCATGATGGCAACGCCGAGAGGGCCTTCTTCAAAGGTCTCGCTGTATACGTGCGACAGCCCGCATTCGTCCAGATGGCGCAGCGCCGCGAACAGGCCGTGGGCGATCTCTTCTCCGCAGGCGCGGGCGCCCAGCGGGATCAGTAGAAGGTGGTCTCCCTCATCCGCTTGGTAGAGAGGCAGGGTCTCGCGGCAGACCATCGCGCCGGTCCGTTCGCCGTTCTGGGCGGCTTCCTGGGCTTTCTCAAGGATGTAGGCGGCTCGCTTTTCATCAGGTCCGGCCACCAGGGTGAGCGGGACCTGCGGCGCGTAATGACGGTATTTCATGCCGGGGGCGCGCGGAGCCGTTTTCTCGTCCGGCCGTCCCAGGACGGCGGGATCCACGGAGACGGTCCCCAGCAGGTCCCTGAGGGCCTGCAGGCCGATATAGCCGGGACGGAGGATCTCCGGAACAGACCGGCTGACGTCCACGATGGTGGATTCCAGCCCGATCTCGGATTCGCCGCCGTCCAGGATGAGCGGGATCCGGCCGTTTAAGTCCTCGTAAACGTGGCGCGCACAGGTGGGGCTCGGCCGTCCGGAGGCATTGGCGCTCGGCGCCGCGATCGGAACGCCGGCCGCCCGGATCAGGGCTGCCGCTCCGGGATGTGAAGGCATTCTGACGGCCACGGTATCCAGACCGCCGGTGGTCTCCGGGGGCACCAGGCCGGTCTTCCTGAATATAATGGTCAGCGGACCCGGCCAGAAGGCGTCCATCAGTTTTTCGGCAGCCGGCGGGATCTCCCGCACCAGCGGGCGGAGCGCTTCCCGGTCGGCGATATGAAGGATCAGCGGGTTGTCCGAAGGGCGGCCCTTGGCGGCGTAGATGGCACGTGAAGAAGACGGGTCCAGGCCGTTGCCGCCCAGCCCGTACACCGTCTCGGTGGGAAAAGCCACGAGGTCTCCCCGGCGGATCAGGTCCGCCGCTTCCCGCAGGATGATATCATCATTTCCGCTGCCGTCCAGCGTTTTGATCTTAGTTTCCATGGTACAAGATTATAGCGAAAGATCGCTGCAATTACAAGTGCCCGGAAGTCATTTTGTCGCGGCGGCGCGGGAACGGTCCCCCGGAGATGATCCCGGTCCCTGCCGCCGCCCCTTATTCTGCCCGTCCGGTCCTGGCGCGCCGGAACAGGCCCCGTTTCTGTCTGGCAGGCTGCGGTCCGGCTGTTTTCGGAACCGGCCGGGGCTCCGGCGCGATCTCGTCCCACAGTTCGAAGATCTGCGAAAACGTCGTGTTCTCCTCATGACATACGCGCAGGAGCTCATAGGCGACGCGGGCCGTTTTTTCATCTTCATGATTGCATTTTTTAAGGAAGAACCGGGACAGTTTCTGCAGCTGTGCGAAGAGGTCCTCGTCCCGGTCCGGATGGTACACGAAGGACCAGCCCTCCCGTCCGCGGAAGATCAGGCCGGGTTCCAGGACCAGGCCGGACGGCCGCAGCAGATACGATGCCGCCTCCTCGCAGCTCCGATGGATGCTGTACAGGACGTCCCGCATCATTTTCTCATCGATCTCGCTGGTCTGCGTCAGGGAACTCAGCGACTGTCTTCCGCTGATCTCATAACTGTAAGCGGGCTCTTCTCCCGTCCGGAACAGCCGGAAAGGCAGCAGGCCGGCGGGCCGCGTGTGCAGCAGCATGTTCCTCTCAAATGCATTGCCGTCCGGTTCTCCCTGCAGGACCAGGTAATTGCCGTCCAGTTCCTTGATAAATTCGATATTCATCGATCTCCTCCCGCTCTATGGCTTCCGGGGGATCCACTCCCGGATGAATGAACCGATATGGATCAGGTCCTCCGGTCTCAGCCCGTTCGTATAACGAAGCCCCTCGCCGGCGTAAGTGTCCGCCGCCGTTTCCACTTTCCTCATCAGTTCCACCGACTTCAGCATCAGTCCCGCCATCATGATCAGGATCAGGCTGTAGATCAGGGCCGCCTCCACCGTCAGACTGGCCGCAGCAGTGAGACCGCTGCGAGGATCAGGGCGCCTGCGAACACAAACGGCAGGAACGGCAGGCTTTCCTTCAGCCCCTTTTTCTTCAGCAGAAGCAGGGCCGATCCGAAGACGGCGGACAGAAACAGGGAAACCAGCAGCAGGAGGAACAGTTCCGAAACGTTCCGCCAGCAGGCAAATGAACAAAAGCATATTCCGTCTCCTTTCCCCATCGCGCCGCGGCTCAGGCGCGACAGCAGCAAAAGTCCCAGGCCCCACACCAGAGCGGCCAGGTGGGACAGCAGGACCGTTCCCGCTTCTTCCGGACCGGTCACGATCCGGCAAACGGTCATCAGCATGCCGAAGACCGACCCGCCCGCCGCCGTCACCAGGCTGATGCGGCCGGTGCGGAAGTCCTCCCGGGCCAGTAGTCCGGCATAGATCAGAAAACAGATCTCCGCAGCCGCTTTCACGGTTCCCCTCCGCAGAAGCCGCAGGGCCGGTATTTTTCCCGCGCCTCGCTGATGGCCATCTCAATGACCGTCCGTTTCATTCCCGGACAGTTTTTTTCGTAATGATACCGGGTCCCAAAATCCGTGATCCATGCGATCAGAGGTTCCGGACGCCCCACGACGCAGCGGTCGCACGGGTAATAGATCTTCCCTTCTTCATTTCTCAGGGACGGGACTTCATCCAGCGGGACCGAGACCGGATCGACGTGGAATACGCGGCAGTTCAGGTCTTTATGGTAGACAGTTCCTCTTTCCGTCACGTATACGGTCTCCTCCTGTTCTTCTTCCTGGGGTTCCTCTTCTTCCTTCACCACTTTCGTGCCGATCCAGAGCCTGCGGCAGCTTCGCTGCACGACGGGGGCGGAAACGCCGAAGACACGGCCGAAGAGCGGCGCGATGCGGTAGCTCAGGACAAGGTCCAGTTCCCGGTCATGCAGGGTGCTTCCGCTTAAGGAAACGCCGTCCGCACCGTCCTTCAGAACGGAACGGTCCAGCCTCTCCCGCCCCACTTTGGCAATGAGCCATTGTTTCACGAGCTGCTGCCAGACCAGCGCCGATCCTTTTTCCAGCAGGAAAAGTTTCATCTCTTCCACAAGATCGGCCTCCTGCGACAACAGATAAGAGATATCTTCCCCGTTCCCGGCCAGCGCGCCGCTTAACGCGCCGCCGTCCGCGAGCGTCAGCAGATCCGTTCCGGTGTAGTCGTCGGCAAAGTCCAGGGCGTAGGACCAGACCGCGACGTCTTCGCCGATCTCATCCAGCGCTTTCTGGAAGCGCAGCTGCAGCAGCTGCGCGGAGAAAAAGCTGAAGAAAAGGCCGGCTGCCAGCAGGAAAACGGGCAAGGCCAGCGCCGCTTCCACCGTCAGGCTCGCCGCCGGGGCTGCATCCTTCTGCAAAAATGCCCCGGAGACGGAGTCTTTGGGGAGACTGTTGTTTGTAAAGTTGTTTAGGAAAGCGCGATATCTTTTCCTGTCATGGCATTGACGAAAAGATGGTATAGATTTTTTGAAATGATAAAAACAAGAAAAAGTGTTCAAGAAAAGATTGATGATTTGTCTCCGGGGCATCGTCTGCATAAAGATCACCTCCTTCCGTAGCCGTAGACGGCTTCTTTTCTGAACCTTCTTCCGGAGCGGGGACCGGCCTCCGTCCGGAGGAAAGGTGCATTCAAATAAAGATAAGACACGTCGGCACGAAGCGTGACGGACGCCCAGACCAGGCAGTCCCGCATCCGGAACCCCGGGACCTGCTGGCCGATCCGTTCCTGGATGACGTCCATCATCCGGTAGGATTGTTTATTCGTGTCTCCCAGGAAAAACAGCACGCGCAGGTAGTCTTCGTACGAGAGACCGGCGGTCCCGCCGCCTTCCGCGGACAGGTCCAGTTTCATGGCGGACAGTTTCCAGGTCGCGGCGTTCTTCCAGAGCGGGATCTTCCTGCCCCGTACAAGTCCCCGTACATCCACTATGCTTTCCGCAAGGGCCCAGGCCGACAGCAGCAGCCATTTCAGAAGCAGGATCAGCTGGGGCAGCGCCAGCAGCGTCATGATCGCGGCGGCGGTCGCTTCCGCCAGAGCCACTTTTTCGGCGTCGGTCGCCAGATAGGCCAGATTGAACCCCATGCGGATCAGCAGGATCTCGCCGACCGTCGTCTCAAAAGAGGCTTTATCCGTTTTTCGGCCGGTCAGGACGTACTCCGCCTCATACCGCGCATCCCCGCCGTCCCCGGCGGCATACGAGGTCATTTTGTGCTGCATGTATTCCCCCAGCAGCAGGTGGTTCAGCATGGTGTCCGGTTCGTTCCCGAAGCCGAAATGCCGCATTTTCTCCGCCTCGGACAGACGGGACGGCAGGGCGGGGCTTTCCCAGGAATGGCCGGAAAGCTCTTCCGTTCCCGTGATGATCGCGATCAGGCCGTTTTTCCGGATGGCGCGGATCTGCTCCAGCAGGTCGGTGCTGACATCTTCGCTGGTCCCGGCCGGCGGCTCGTATTCCATATCGGACTCCTCCGCCTTCTGCCGCGCCTCCTCCTGCAGGGCTGCCGCCTGTTCCCTTATGTCGTCCAGGTTGCTGACGATTCCTTCCAGGCTGCTGTCCTTGTCCCCGATCATATTGCCGATGGTCTCCAGGAAACCGGCGCCGTCTTCCTCGCTGTATAAGCCCAGTCTGCCCAGGACTTCCTGCAGCAGCTGTGCCAGCCCCGCGGACTTCATATAGGTCAGGGCGGCCTCCGTGAAGACGGCTCCGTTGTCTTCCGTGATATAGACGGCGTTCTGCGATTCGAGTTCCAGGCCGAGGAGACCGATCCGGTCCCCGTCGGCGTGAAGAGTCCCCGTACCGGGCCGCAGGTATTTTTCGGCATGCGTCAGCATGACGTCCTGCCAGACCTCCGTCCCTCCTTCCCTGCCCGGGCAAAGCAGCAGGCCGTATTCCCGCATCGTTTCCCCCTGAAATCCCGCGAAAACGGAGCGGAGGGAGGAATTTGCCGCCTGCGCGCACAGATAATCTAGACAGGCGCAGCGGGAGCCTTCCAGGCAAGTGCCGAACAGGGCAAAAAGGGACAGGGCGGTCAGGGACAGAAAGACCGTCACCTGTCCCGTGAAACGCTTCATGGCATCAGGGTATCCACACCGGAGTTGACGCCGCCGAAGATGCGGTTGATCAGTCCGGTGATCTGGTCCCGGAAAATGATGACCAGGGCCACGATGACGACCAGGATCAGGACGACCTCCACGACGCCCACGCCGCTGTCGTCCTGCAGCAGGCCCGCCAGCCTGCCGGGTTCTTTACGTTTTTTCATATCATTTTCCTCCGTATTGATTTGATCGGATCGGGGATCCGCGCAGCCGGGCGCCGAGAGCTCCCGGCCTTTTCTACAGCTGCGACTGCATGCTCATCAGTGCCGGGACCATTACGATGATGAGCGATAACCCGAACAGGAGCAGGATCGGCAGCAGCAGTTTTGTCCCGGTCCGCTCTCCTTTTTCCCTGACCGTCTGCAGCGAAACGGTCAGACTGGCGCCAGCCTCCTGCTCCAGCTGTTTCAGCAGTTCCTTATTGCCGTGCTGCACGTAGGTCTCCAGCAGACCGCCCAGACGCAGGTATTCGGTCGTACCGCAGCGGCGTCCGAACGAACCGTAGGCCCGGTCCTCATATTCGCCGCCCCGGATCTCCTGCCAGGCCGTCCGCATTTCCTCGTACGCGGGACGCGGCGCGGCGCCTTTCCGGCATTCCTCTTCATAATTGCGGACCATCTTCTCCCAGCTGCTGCGGAGCGAGAGGCCTGCGGTCATGTACAGGCTCAGCATCGTCAGCAGCGGGCTGTAATCCCGGACCAGTTCCTCCCGCCTTCTCTGCGCCGCTTCTTTCTGACGCTGCAGAGGCAGATACAGCAGGACAGCGGCACAGACGAAGCCGGCCAGCAGCATGGCCGTCGCGTCCGCCGCCTTGCCCCGCCGGAACAGTACGGCAAAGGCAAGCGTTCCGCTCAGGAAAGCGGCTGCCGCGTATACACGGCTCTTTTCACGGTTCATAACTCTTCTCCAGGATCCTGTCGCCCCACCAGAAAGCCAGGCCGTATAAAAGGAGAACGCCCGCCATGATCAGATGTCCGGCGCCTTCGTACAGTACCCGCGTCATATCCGGCGACGTGACGTTGAGAAACAGCAGCATTCCGGCCGGGACCAGGCACATGATGAAGTACTCCAGCCGCTGCCCGGCCAGCAGGGTGCCGATCTCCCGGCGCACTTCGCCGCGCGCGTCCATCAGTCGGACGAAGGCTTTCAGGACCGGCAGATAATCCCCGCCCTGCCGTTTCGCAATGACGAAGATCCGCGCCAGCTGCGCGCCGTCCTCCAATCCGGTCCGTTCCCCGAACGAGCGCCAGATGCGCTCCGGGGGCGTTTTCAGGATCAGTTCCCGGCTCATCCGGGCCGCTTCCCGCCCCATCATGCTGTCCGCGCCGTACATGGTGGCGATCTCCCGGCCCGCTCCCGTCATGGCGTTTTCCAGGGCCAGACCGGCGCGCAGGAACGAGATCACGGAGAGCAGATAATCCCGCATCTGGTCTGTCATCTGTCCGCGCCTGCGGATCTCCGTCTTATGCCTTCCCAGCCGCAGCGCCCCGTACGCGCCGGGGATCATCAGCAGCAGGGCGGCACCCGACCGGAAGAACAGGTACCCGAGCGCGGCTCCCAGTGCGGCGCCTGCCGCCAAAACCGTCATGTCTTCCCGCTTCCGGCTCCGGAACGGCGGATAATCAGAGCGGGGCAGCAGCGCCTTCATCATTCTTGAGACAAAAGGTTCCGTCTTCCCCGAATACGGGGACGGCACCGAAGATCTCTCTCCATTTCTTTGTTTTCCGCGGCTGCTCTCCGATAAAACGCAGCCCGTTTTTTTCCGTATATTCCAGGATCGTTTCAATCCGGATCTCTCCTTTCTCCAGGCCTAGCACCTCGCAGACGGACAGGACGCGCCGTTTCCGGTCTTTCTGGCGGCCCAGATGGATCATCAGATCCAGCGCGGAGGCGATCTGGCCGCGGATCGCCCCCAGCGGCAGTTCTCCTCCCATCAGGGCCATCGTTTCCAGGCGCGACAGCATATGGGCTGCGCTGTTGGCGTGGCCGGTGGAAAGCGAGCCGCGGCAGCCGGTGTTCATGGCCTGCAGCATGTCCAGCGTTTCCTCCCCGCGGACCTCGCCTACCACGATGCGGTCCGGCCTCATGCGCAGCGCGGTGCGGATCAGGTCCCGGATCGAGATCCGTCCGAGCCCTTCCAGGTTGGGATCGCGTGTCTCCATCCGCACCAGGTTCGGAAGGCCCTGCAGCTGCAGTTCCAGCGAATCCTCGATCGTGATCACGCGCTCCTCCGCCGGAATAAACGCCGAGAGCGCATTCAGGAACGTGGTCTTTCCCGATCCGGTGCCTCCGCTGATGAAAATGTTGCAGCCGCACTTCACGGCGGATTCCAGAAATGCGGCGCAGGCCGGCGTCAGGGCTTCCAGCGCGATCAGCTTTTCCATCGTCAGCGGATCTTTGAAGAACTTCCGGATGGTGACGACGGGCCCGTCCGGGGCGGCGGGCGGAAGCACGATGTTGACGCGCGAGCCGTCCGGCAGACGCAGGTCCGCGATCGGCGAAGCCGTATTCACCATGCGGTTGACCCGGGCCGCCATGACCTGGATCACGTCGTCCAGTGCCTCCCGCCCCGAAAAATTCCTGTTCCACAGCCGGATCTCATTGCCTCTCTCCACAAAGATGTTCTTCGTTCCGTTGACCATGATCTCCGTCACGGCGTCGTCTTCCAGCAGCGGCTGGAGGATGTCCATGCCCCGGAACGAATCC
This sequence comes from Lachnospiraceae bacterium, assembly GCA_017428105.1. GTDB lineage: Bacteria > Bacillota > Clostridia > Lachnospirales > Lachnospiraceae > UBA6987. Next base: position 18,478 of record JAFRRM010000019.1, read on the forward strand.
AGCAGCTGTTTGCGGTAAGTCTCCTTCGCCTTCAGGCTGAGCCCCTGATCGCGTCCCCATTCCGTCAGAGCGCGGTCGATCTCCTCGAGCAGGGCGGCTTCGGAATAATCGGTCTCCTTCAGATCGAGCGCGATCCGGCGGCGGATCCGTTTGAGTTCCTCCCTCACGGTTCCGCCTCCGCCAGCGCTTTCAGGCAGCGGCCCCAGGACATGAGTTTCAGTTCCCGGTGGTCCACCCATTCGGGAAGCGGTTCCGGCGGAAGTCGGTACGGACGGAGTTTGGACAGAAACGCCTCTCCGCGCGCACGTTCCATCTGCTCCCGCCATTCTTCCCATTTGGCGATGGCCAGGCGGTCTTCCCGGAGCGGAACATAGATCCGGTCGCAGCACTTCAGGATCTCCTCCGGGTGAACGATCCCGTCCCCCACGTCGATCAGGACGTACCGCGCTCCGCTCCCGGTCCTGAGCTGCGCCAGCAGGAATTCCCAGTCCCGGCTGTTCATTTCCAGCAGGTCGTCCGCCTCCCGGACCGGCGGGATCACCGCCAGCGGTCCGTAATATTCGGTCAGTTCCTCCAGATGCTCCAGCGGATCCCCCTGCACACGGGCGTAATACAGCAGGTCCGACAGCCCGCCTCCGCTGCCCGGCAGTATCTGCCGCAGACCGGAATACCGTTCCAGGTTCAGCAGCAGCGCGGACGCCGTTTCCGCCAGATGCAGGCCCATCAGGATGGCGCTGACGCTCTGTCCGGCCCCGTGGACCGGCGAATAGAATCCGATCAGACGGCATGGCGCATGCATGACCGTTTCCGGTTCCCCGGTCCTCCAGCTCTTCCGGATCCGGCTGATCTGCCGGTCCATCGGCCGGTATACCGGCAGCTGCCGCTCGTCCGCCGCTTCGCTCCGGTCCGTGAAGACGAGGAAGGGGATCCCCCGCTCCTCGGCCGGCCGCGTGTCGAAGCCTTCCTGTCCGATGACCAGCGACGCGGAGCCTTCGCGGACGTATTTCAGGAACGGCGCCTCCTCCGTGAAGACCGTGCAGCGGATCTCCAGATTGCTTTTTCTCTCCAGATAGTCCGAAAACCGTCTCAGGAACACGGGATCGGTATGGTATAGAACAAGTCTCTTTTCAGACATAAGACTCCTTTTTCCGGCTTCCTGCCGGTCATTTTCAGTTTCTGCCAGTTTGGGCGGAATGCGGTCGAAATTCGGAATGCAATTTGATTATGAGCCAGCTCCGGCCCCGGGTCAAGTGAATTGACCGCGGCCGCCGACGCTTATCGCGCCGGGCCGTCAGGCGGTTTTCACGATTTGTTCATCATTTTTTCCGGGAGACACCTTTACCTTTTCCCGATCTTTTGATAGAATGATCTTGCAAGTGAGGTGAACGATATGATTTCTGATGTCGATATGTATTTATTCGGTCAGGGCACCCATTACGAGATCTACAAAAAGCTGGGAGCGCATCCCTGTGAAGTAGGCGGCGTAGCGGGTTTTTCCTTTGCCGTCTGGGCGCCGCACGCCGTTTCGGTCTCCGTCGTGGGGGATTTCAACGGGTGGAACAATACGCGCAATCCCATGATGCTGCTGGAAGGTTCCGGCATCTTTGCCTGTTTCATTCCGGAAGCGCAGGCCGGTCAGCTGTACAAGTATGACATCCTGACGCAGAACCACCAGCACCTGCTCAAGGCCGATCCGTTCGCGTTTTCCACGGAATTCCGGCCGGGCACCGCGTCCCGTCTGTATGCGCCGTCCTATGAATTCCACGACGATGAATGGATCGCGGCCCGTCCCGCCTCGCAGGCGGAGATCCGCCGGGCGCCGCTCGCCATCTATGAATGCCAGCTGGCCTCCTGGATGCGCCACCCCGGCGCCGACCCCAGCTTTTATTCCTACCGCAAACTCGCGGAGCGTCTGGGCGGCTACGTCAAATATATGGGCTACACGCACGTGGAGCTGATCGGGATCTCCGAATATCCGCTGGACGCCTCCTGGGGCTATCAGGTCACCGGGTACTATTCCCCCACTTCCCGACACGGCTCGCCGGATGATTTCAAGTATTTCGTGGATGAGATGCACAAACAGGGCATCGGCGTGATCATGGACTGGGTCCCGGCGCACTTCCCGCGCGACGCGCACGCCCTGGCGAATTTTGACGGCGAACCGCTGTTTGAATACGCGGACCCGCGCCGCGGCGAGCACGCGGAATGGGGCACGAAGGTCTTCGATCTGGGCCGTCCGCAGGTCTCCAATTTCCTGATCGCCAACGCCCTGTACTGGCTGCGCGAATTTCACATCGACGGCCTGCGCGTGGACGCGGTCGCCTCCATGCTGTACCTGGATTACGGCAAGCAGGGCGGCAACTGCGCCACCAACATTTACGGCGGCAACGAAAATCTGGAATCCATCGAATTCTTCAAGCATCTGAACAGCGTCATCCGCCGGGAATGCCCCGGCACGTTCACCGTGGCGGAGGAAAGCACCGCCTGGCCCGGCGTCACGGCGGACCCGGAGGACGGCGGCCTCGGCTTCACGTTCAAGTGGAATATGGGCTGGATGCACGACTTCCTGGAATACATGGAAAAGGACCCCATCTTCCGCCGCTATCACCACGGCAAGATGACCCTGCCCATGACCTATTCCGGCGCGGAGCACTATATCCTGGTCCTCTCCCACGACGAAGTGGTCCACATGAAACGCTCCATGTTCGAAAAGATGCCCGGCGATGAGTGGCAGAAATACGCCGGTCTGAAAGCCGCGTACACCTTCATGACGGGCCACCCCGGCAAGAAGCTGCTCTTCATGGGCGGGGAGTTCGGCCAGCGCCGTGAATGGAACGAAGACCGTGAACTCGACTGGTTCATGCTGGGCGATGAACGGAACCGCGACCTCCAGGCCTATTACCGCAGCCTTCTGGAGCTCTACCGCCGCTATCCGATCCTGTATACCACGGATTTCGGCGGCGAAGGCTTCGAATGGATCAACTCCTGGGACGCGGACCGCTGCATCTTCAGTTTCACACGGGGCGACAGCAAGAAGGAACACCCGCTCGTATTCGTCGTGAATTTCGCACCCGTGCCGCGCGATGATTACGCGGTCGGCGCTCCGGCGGAAGGCCGCTATGAACTGCTGCTGGATCAGACCCACGGGTTCTATGAAGACGCGGAAGACCGCCCGGTCCTGGAAACGGAAGCCTCCGAATGCGACGGACGGCCGAACCGCCTGTCCTTCCCGCTGGCGGCATACGGCACAGCGGTGTACCGGAAGCTGTGATCCGCGGCACGATATGAAAAGACGCAGGCAACGGGATCTCTCCCGGACCTGCGTCTTTTTTTGCGGTCTTCTGCCGGCGGGCCATACGGCCCGGCCGGTCATTTCATCAGCAGTGCGTACAGCGTATTGCGGCTGATCGCAAAATCCTCCGCCATCGCTTTGATGGCTTCTTTTTTTGTCATTCCCCGGCTCATATACGCCTGCAGATGCTCTTCCGGCGAACGGCTCTCCCAGCTGCTGCGCATCTCTTCCTGTTTTTCTTCCGGGCTCCTGCCGGCGATGACCAGCACGTACTCGCCGCGCGGTTCTTTTTCCCGGTACAGGGCTTCCGCTTCTTCCAGCGTCGCCGGCAGCGCCTCTTCATGGATCTTCGTCAGCTCGCGGCACAGGCAGACGGCGCGGCCGCCGCCCAGGCACTCCTTCAGTTCCTGGAGCGTTTTCCGCAGGCGGTGCGGCGCTTCGTAAAGAACGATGGTCCGCGGCTCATCCCGCAGCGCGTCCAGCACGGCTTTCCGGTCCTTGTTTTCCATGGGCAGAAAACCCTCGAAAACGAACCGCCGGGCGGAGATCCCGGACAGGGTCAGCGCCGTGATCAGCGCGCAGGGACCGGGCAGGGACGTCACCGGGATGCCCGCTTCCCGGGCCATGATCACCAGGACCTCGCCGGGATCCGAAATGACCGGCGTGCCCGCGTCGCTGATCAGGGCGACGTTCTTTCCCTGCAGCATTCGCCCGACCAGTTCTTCCGCCCGTTCGTATTTATTATGTTCATGATAACTGACCAGCGGCTTGCTGATGCCGTAAAAGTCCAGCAGTCCCCGGCTGTGCCGCGTATCCTCGGCCGCGATCAGATCGACTTCCTTCAGGATGCGCACGGCCCGGGCGGAAATGTCCTCCCGGTTTCCAATCGGCGTGGCGCAGATGTACAGCGTACCGCAGCTCATTTCCCGTTCTCCTCTTCGGCTCCCGCGCCGCAGGCTTTCCGGACTTCTTCCGAAAACACGCCCGGCGCCTCGTAGATCAGACACGGCGCTTCCACGACCAGCCCGTCGCGCGCGCCTTTTTTTGCCTCCAGCAGGAACAGTTCCCCGCTGTCTCCCCGGAACGAATGCACGATCCGGAGCCGTCTCGCCTTCAGGCCCGTCCCGGGCAGCAAAGCCAGCGCCTCTCCCATCCGCCAGCAGCGGAACACCAGGAAAAGGCTGCCGCCTTCCCGAAGCAGCGCCGCGCTTTCCCGCAGCACGTCTTCCAGCGTGCAGGCTACCTCATGGCGGGCGATGGCCTTGACGGACGCCGGGTTCAGTAAGCCAGTGCCGACTTTGAAATACGGCGGATTGGCGACCACCGCATCGAATCCGTTCTTTCCCAGATACTCCGACGCACAGCGCAGATCCGCCTCCAGCACATCCACCTCATCCGACAGTCCGTTGAGTTCCATGTTGCGCCGCGCGAGCTTAGCCAGTTCCGGCTGGATCTCCACGGCCGTGAAGTGTCCGCCTTTGTCCCGCGCCTTGAGCAGCAGCGGAAGGATCCCGTTGCCGCAGCCCAGATCCACCGTCCTCGCCTGCGGGGAAAGGTCCGCGAATTCCGCGAGCAGCACCGCGTCTATGCCAAAACAGAAGGATCCCGTATGCTGAATGATACGAAATCCCTTCCGTCCCAGATCGTCTGTCCTCTCGTCTTTTTTCAGCGACACCGTCATGATTCCACGGAGCTTTTTGCCCCGGCGCCGTCCCTGCCCTCCAGGGCTTCCAGCGCGCGCGCCTCTTCCAGTTCTTCTTCGCTGAGTTTCACACGGCCTTTGCGGTGGCGCTGGCTGAAGAGCAATTCTTCCGCCGGGTATTCCGCGACGTCGGAATCGTCCCCGTCGGGGTTGATCAGCACTTTCACGGTCTGGCGCAGCACGTTGACGCTCTGCACCACGCCCTTGGTCCCCTCTTCTCGGACCGTGACGCGCTCGCCGACCTGCGGCAGTTTGCCGTTCAGGTATTCGTAGGTGGCCTGTTCATTGTTCAGACAGCACATCAGACGGCCGCAGATCCCGGAGATCTTGGTCGGATTCAGGGAAAGGTTCTGCTCCTTCGCCATCCGGATGGAGACCGTCTGGAATTCGCTTAAGTAGCTGTGGCAGCACAGTTCGCGGCCGCAGACGCCTACGCCGCCCAGCAGCTTGGTCTCGTCGCGCACGCCGATCTGCCGCAGTTCGATGCGGGTGTGGAACACGGACGCCAGATCCTTGACCAGCTCGCGGAAGTCCACACGGTTGTCCGCCGTGAAATAAAACAGGATCTTGCCCCCGTCAAACGTATATTCCACGGAGACCAGCTTCATCAGCAGTTTGTGCTTGGCGATCTTTTCCCGGCCGATCTGGAACGCCCGGGCTTCCAGGACGCGGTTCTTGCCGTCCTGTTCCAGATCCGCCGCCGTGGCGATGCGCAGGACGGGCTTGAGGTCCGTTTCCTCGGTCTCGTACACGGCCAGCACCGTGCCCATCTCCAGGCCGCGGGCCGTTTCCACGATGACCTTCATGTTGCGGTTCAGTTCCAGACCGTTCGCGGCATAATAATGATGTTTGCCGGGATGTCTCAATCCTACACTGACCTTCTGCATCTATATCTCCTCACTTTCTTCAAGTGCTTCCCGAAATGACAGGCAGAACGCGCCCGTCACGTTATCTGCTTTGATATTCAGGCGCAGCTGTGTCTTCGCCTGCTGTATGATGTTCCACAGTTCTTTCAGGCTCCGGTCCGACAGACGGTCCGCATGATCCCGGAGAAGGCCTTTCTGCTCCGGAAAGTGCAGGCCGCCGTCCGCGCCGCCCTTCAGGACGTAAATATCCCGCAGCACTTCCTCGAATCTCCGTACCTGGACCTCCGGTTCAAGCCCCGCCTTTTTCAGCCGGGAACTGACGTCCAGGCAGCCGCCCGCGGACATCCCGTCCAGTTCGGAGACCACGCGGAGCAGTTCCTCCGTCCCCGCGCCCGTGTACTGAGGCTCCGCGGACAGGTCCGTCTCTTCCGCCGACAGGCATACCATGCGGGACAGCAGTGTGGGCAGAAAAGCGCTGCGGTTGAAGCCGGCCAGCAGGACCACGCCGTAGGCGGGCGGTTCTTCCATGGTCTTGAGCATGATGTTCTGGCACAGCGGCGTCAGCGTGTCCGCTTCCGGGATCAGGTAGATCTTGCGCGCGAAACGGTAGGGGCGGATGCCGATGTCGCTCACCAGCTGTTCGCGGATCTCCCTGGCGCTGTAGGCGGCTTTGGCTTTCGTCAGCCGGATGACGTCCGGATGATTGCCGCTGTCGAACGCGCGGCAGGAGGCACAGACGCCGCAGCCGGTGCCCTTTTCACAGGCGATGAGGCGCGCGGCGGTATTCATGACCCGCTCCGCCTGGCCGGGCCCCGCCGCTTCGAGGAAATAGGCGTGGCCGAGCTCATGCCTGGCCAGCACTTCCCGGAGATAAATCTCCGCCCTCGTCATGACAGTTCCTTTCTGATGACGTCCTCCAGCTCCCGCAGGCATATATCGAAATCATCGTTCCGGTATACGCGCGGGAAAGCGCAGGCGGCGATCTTTTCATCGGAGAAATCCTGCTCGTCCGCCAGGAAGCGGCGGCACATCTCCGCGTATTTCGGTTCGGCCTGCCGGCGTTCCCGGGCCAGCGCCCGGGCAAGCCGCGTGCCTTTGTCCACTTCGATGTACAGAGGGACGACTTTATCCGCGCCGAAATAATCCCTCGTTTTGGCATACGACTCCAGCGTGCCCGTCACCAGGTAGGAAAACGAATCCAGATCCAGATGGCTGTCCGCGATCGTGGCGTAGATCCACGGACCGTAGACCGTTGTATAAAGGCGGGACTCGATGACTTTTCCCGACCGTTCCAGTTCCGCGAACTGTTCCGCGGTTATGAAATGATACTCGACTCCGTCCGTCTCGCCGCTGCGGAGCGGGCGGGTCGTGGTCATCAGGACCGGTTTCAGGATGCCCGAAAACCGTTCCAGCAGTTCTTTTTCCAGGCTGTCCTTGCCGGAAGCGCTGGGGCCTATCAGATAAAAAAGTTTTCCCATGGCCGTTCCCTTTGGGTGTTTTTCCCGGATGTGTCGTCCGCCGGGGAAATATTATACTCCTTTTCGGTCCGTTTCGCAAGCGGGACGTTCCCGCCGCGCGCCGTCCCGGCGGATCACGCTTCCTTCGCTTTCTCCTGCGCGCCTGCCTGCTCATGGTCCAGCACCAGGCGGAACTGCGTTTCATACAGTTCGCGGTACACGCCGTCCTTCGCCAGCAGTTCGTCGTGCGTGCCGGATTCCGCGATGACGCCGCCCTGCACCACCAGGATGCGGTCCGCTTTCAGGATCGTGGACAGGCGGTGCGCGATGACCAGGCTCGTGCGGCCCTGCATCAGCAGTTCCAGCGCGTTCTGGATGGCTGCCTCGGAGATGGAATCCAGCGCTGACGTGGCTTCGTCCAGGATCAGGATCTGCGGATCCTTGAGGATCACGCGGGCGATGGAAATGCGCTGCTTTTCGCCGCCGGACAGCTTGAGGCCGCGGTTGCCCACCACCGTGTCATAGCCCTCCGGCTGGTTCACGATGAAGTCATGGATGCTGGCCGCCCGGCACGCCGCCTCGATCTCCTCCTGCGTCGCGTTTTCCTTCGCGTACATCAGGTTTTCGCGGATCGTGCCGTTGAACAGGTAGGTATCCTGCGTGACCACGCCGATGTGGCCGCGCAGCCAGGTCAGATCCATGTCGCGCACGTCCGTGCCGTCGATCGTGACGCGGCCCTTCTGCACGTCATACAGACGCGGGATCAGGTTCACCAGCGTGGATTTGCCGGAGCCGGAAGGACCCACGATCGCGTACATTTTGCCGCCCGGAACGGTAAAATTCACGTCCGTCAGCAGCGGCTTGTCCGGCAGATAGGAAAAGGCGACGCCCTCGAAGCGGATGTCGCGGTTCTTCATGTCCGGCTTTTTGCCGTTTTCCGGCGACTGGATCGTGATCTCGCGGTCGAAATAATCGAAGATCCGGGAGAACAGCGCCAGCGAACGGGTGAAGTCCACCTGCAGGTTCAGCAGGGATTCCACCGGCCGGTACAGGCGGTTGATCAGGGAGACCGTGGCGGTGATGGTACCGACCGTCAGCGCCGGATCCCAGTTCCGGATGATGAACAGGCCGCCGGCGAAATAGATCAGCAGCGGGCCGAGCTGGGTGAACATGCCCATCACGACGCTGAACCACCGGCCGCTGCGCGCTTCTTTCAGGGAGACCTGCGTCACTTCCTCGTTCACCTGCTGGAAGCGCTCGTATTCTTTCTGTTCGCGCGTGAAAAGTTTGATCAGCAGGGAGCCGCTCACGGAGAGATTCTCGTTGATCAGCTGGTTCATCTCGTCGCGCTTTTCCTGGCCTTCCGAAAGCAGCTTATAGCGGGTCTCGCCCACACGCCGCGTCGGAAGGATCAGCAGGGGGATGACCAGGATGCCGACCAGGGCCAGCTGCCAGCTCATCGTGAACAGGGCCACCATCGTGGTGACGACCGTCGCGACATTGCTGACGATGCTGGAAAGCGTCCCGGAGATCACGCTGCTCACGCCGCTGATGTCCGTGTTCATGCGGGTGATGATGTCGCCCTGCTTCTCCGTGGTGAAGAACGCGTGCGGCATGTGCTGCAGATGGTCGTACATCTGGCCCCGCATGTCGAAGATGATGCGCTGGCTGATCCAGGAATTGATGTAGCTTTCCGCGACGCCGATCACCCGGGACAGCGTCAGCGTCAGGAACGCCAGGATCAGCAGTTTGACCAGCATGGCCATGTCGCGGCCCACCAGTGCCTCATCGACGATCTTCCCGGTGATGATGGACGGCAGCAGGCCGACCACTGCCGAAACGAGGATCGTGACAAACACCAGGATGAACTGCCATTTATACGGCTTCAGATAACCCAGGATCCGCTTCAGCAGGCCTTTGGTCACCTTCGGTCTGTTTTTCTTTTCTTCTTCGGTCAGGAACCCGCGCGGGCCCAGGCCTCCTCCCATTCTTCCGCCCATGATAAAACTCCTCGGCTACGGATGGTGTGCGGACAGTCGTCTCCGGTCCGCAGGATCAGTCTTTATGCTTCCAGCACGCCGGCGGCCTCTTCCAGCAGGTCGCGGATCGGCAGATGCTGCGGGCAGGCCTCTTCGCAGGCGCCGCAGCGGATGCAGTCGGACGCCTTGCCGCTTTCGCGGGTCCTCATTTTATAGCTTCTGGCCGCGGTCTCCTGATTGCCGAACCGCAGGTACTGGTTGTATGCCGAGAAAATGCCGGGGATCCGGATCTGCATCGGGCAGCCTTCCACGCAGTATTTGCAGGCCGTGCAGCCGATCTGCCGCTGGGAAGCCAGGACGTTCCGCACCGCTTCGATCGCGGCCCGCTCCGCTTCGTTCAGCGGCCGGAAGCGGTCCATCCCCATGTAGGACATATTGTCCCGCACCTGGTCGATCGTGGACATGCCGGACAGGACCGCCAGGACGCCGTCCAGGGAGGCGGCAAAGCGGATCCCCCAGGAAGCCAGGGACATGCCGGGCGCTTCCTTCTTCAGGATCGCGGCAGCCGCATCGGGCAGCATCGCGAGCGTCCCGCCCTTGACCGGCTCCATGATCACGACCTGCTTGCCGTGCCGGCGCGCCGTCTCATAGACCGCACGGGACTGCACATCCGGGTTCTCCCAGTCCGCGTAATTGATCTGCAGCTGGACGAACTCCACCCAGGGATGCGCGGTCAGAAGGGCATCCAGCACTTCGGGCGTATCATGGAAGGAGAAGCCGCAGTGTCTGATGAGGCCTTCCGCCTTGCGGTCCGCAATGAACTGCCACGTATCGAACTCATCGTGCAGTCCGATATTGCCCGTGCCCAGGGCATGAAGCAGGTAATAGTCGAAATACCCCGCCCCCGTGCGTTCCAGGCTGGTGTAAAACTGCTGTCTGGTGCTCTCCGCGGTGCGCGGCTGCACCCCGGTGTTCATCTTGGTCGCCAGCGTATAGCTTTCGCGGGGGTGCCGGTCCACCAGGAATTTCTTCGCGGCTTCTTCCGAGCCTTCATATACGAAAGCGGTGTCGAAATAAGTGCCGCCGTTCTCCAGGAAATGGTCCACCATTTCCGAACACTGCGCGATGTCGATGCTTCCGTCTTCCCGGCGGGGCAGGCGCATCAGGCCGAATCCGAGTCTGCTGCTCATTGTTTTCCTCTCTTTCCGGATCCTGTCAACAGATCCTCCGTGACACTGCATTTGGATGATCAGATCCCGTCTGACCGAAAGCTCCCGTCTCCGTTCTTCTTCTCCGGGGCGACCCGCCAGCTGTTTTAATATATGTTCCGTCTTCTCCCGTTCTTTCCGCAGGTACTGCTGAAAGACCTCCCGGTCCTCCGGCGACGGACTCTTCCCGAAGGCCAGTTCCTCCGGCGCAAGGGTCTGCGCTTCGCCGGGATGCACGGACAGGATGTAATAGTACTTTCCGTCTTCCTCTACAAGCCGCTCGCGTTCAATGAAATAGTTCTCGTCCCGCAGGAACCGGCGGAATTGCTCCAGTTCCGACTGCGGGGACAGAATGAGGCGCACGGCCGCGCGGGCTGCCGCTTCTCCTTCCCGCAGGATGCGCTGCATCAGCGCGCCGCCCATACCGGCGATGATGAGGACGTCCGCCTCGCCGGGAACCAGCGGCGTCAGACCGTCCCCGAGCCGCAGATCGATCCGCTCCGCCAGTCCGCGCGCCGTTACCAGCCTGCGGGCCGCCTCAAGCGGACCGGAGCGCAGATCCGTCGCGATCACGCGCGAGCAGATGCCTCTTTCCGCCAGGGCCGCCGGGACCAGGCCGTGGTCCGTGCCGATGTCCGCCGCTGTTTTTCCGGGCGGCACCAGACCGATGATAGTTTCCAAACGTCGGGAAAGCGCCACTCAGATCTCCACCTTTATACTCTCGGCCTGCGCCAGACTTTCCTTCGCTTCGGCCGCGGCGATCTCGCTCTCCACGGAGGCGACGATCTCCTCGTACTGCACCGGATCCATTTCGGGCAGTTCGTCCACGGACGAGATGTTGAAGCGGCGCAGGAACTCCTCGCTGGTCCTGAACAGGATCGGCCGGCCCGGCGCGTTCAGGCGCCCGGCTTCCTCCACCAGCCCGTATTCCACCAGCTTATTGACCGCGTGGTCGCTGGAAACGCCGCGGATCCGCTCGATGTCCGCCTTCGTCACCGGCTGCTTGTATGCAATGATGGACAGTGTCTCCAGCACCACCTCCGTCAGCACGGGCTGGCTGGGCTTCTTCACCAGTCTGATCAGGGTCTCGTAGCAGCCTTCCGCGGTGGAAAGCTGCAGTTTGTTCTCCAGCGTCAGCAGGCGGAAGCCGCGTCCGCTGCTTTGGTATTCTTCCGACAGGGACTTCGCCAGTTCTTCGAGTTCTTCGCGGCTGACGCCCATCGTTTCAGCCAGGATGTCCTTGTCCACGGCGTTTCCCATGGCGAACAGGACGCCTTCCAGAATATATTCGCGCTTCATGCGGCACCTACCAGTATAAAGTCATCGCGGGTGCTGTCTTCCGTCAGACAGATCTCCCCGGTCTTGATCAGCTCCAGAACGGCGAGGAACGTGACCACCACCTCCAGCTTTGACGCCGCTCTCCCGAGCAGGCTGCGAAACGTATGGCGGCCGGGTCTTTTCACGAGCGTCCGCACGTGGTCCAGGCGGTCGCCGATGCGGACGGCTTCGCGTTCGATCTCCCCGAAATGGCTGTGGACGTTGTCCTGCTTGTCCTGCAGGCGTTTCAGGATCTCCCGGCAGATCCGGTACAGCCGCTCTTCCGTCACGTCCTCCAGCAGGCGGTCCAGATCCACGGGCGGCCGGTATTTCTCCACTTCGCGGGGAAGCGACCGCTCCCGGTAATAGTATCGATCGCTGCCCTCCTGCATCTCGTTGAGGTCGCCGGACAGCAGTTTAAATTTTCTGTGTTCCAGCAGGCGCGCCACCAGTTCGGCCCGGGGGTCCTCATCCCCGCCGTCGCCGGTCTCCGGCTTCGGGAGGAGCATGCGGGCCTTGATGTCCAGAAGCGTCGCCGCCATCACGAGGAATTCGCTCAGATCGTCCAGCCGCTCCTCGCGCATCAGTTCCAGGTACTCCAGATACTGCTCCGTGATCAGGGAGATCGGGATGTCGTAGATGTTGACCTTATTCTTATCGATCAGATGGAGCAGGAGGTCCAGCGGGCCTTCGAAGCTGTCCAGTTTCAGGGAATATTCCATGTGTCAAAACCTGTTTTGCTACATTTTGTGGCAGGCAAAAGACAGACGCACTACCACATCTTGATATTTTAGCAAAAAAAAGAGAGAGAAGCAACAAAAACTTCTCTCTTACTTTCTGACGAGGTCCACGATCAGGACTTCCCGGGGATTGAATACCCGGGCAGGGATCGTATGCGTTCCCAGACCGGCAGAAACGATCATTTTCGTATCTCCGGCTCCGTACAGTCCCTTTGTGTACGGCGGAAACAGCTGGAAGCCCGGTCCGATGAGCCCGCCCACGCCGGGCAGTCTTCCCTGGCCGCCGTGATAGTGGCCGGCCAGGACCAGGTCCGCGCCCCAGGCCGCGTACTCTTTCAGGTAAGCGGGATGATGCGCCAGCAGAATCTGAAAAGGACGGGGCGGCCCGAGCAGTTCCTGCAGGTCCTCGCGTGTCGGAGGCTTCCGTTTCCTGCGGTGGTGCGTGAACTGCTCTTTGCCCAGCGCCAGGCCCGAGATCGTCAGCGGATCCTCCGCGTCGCCCAGACTGACGGAAGCATTGTCCAAAAACACGACGCCCTTCCTCTCCAGCGCCCGGCGGTACTGCCGGTACGCGCCCCGGTGTCCCTCGTCATTTTCCCACGTGGATTCATGATTGCCCGGCGCATAATACACCGGCCAGCGTTCCGCCAGTTTCGCGGTGCATCCGTAACCGCGGGTAAAGCGCGGCGGGGTCAGATCCGTAGGCCGGTTCACCATGTCGCCGGCGATCAGGATCATGTCCGGCGCTTCCTGCTCCATCATCCCGGCGAGCCCGGGATAGACGTTGTTATGCAGGTCGGACAGGACGGCCAGGCGGATGCGCGCAGGCCGCTGCCAGCAGGGAACCTCGACCGTATAAAAATGGGGACGGATCAGTTTCATGACCGCACCTTTCATTTCTGCTTGCCATAACTGCCTTCGGTAAACATCCCTTTGTACTTGATGCTTCCGTCGGCATGATAAAGAACGCCTTCCCCGTTCCGGAGATCGTCCTTCCAGGGGCCTTCGTACCAGGAACCGTCTTTGTAATGATAGATCCCCTTTTCTCCGTTCTTCTTGCCGCCTGCGAAAGGGCCCTCGTATTTGATGCTTCCGTCCGGATAGTAGATGGTGCCGAAGCCTTCCCGGAAATCATTCTTCCAGGCGCCGACGTACCAGGTGCCGTCCCTGAAATAATAAGTTCCCTTCTCTCCGTGCCTTTTCCCGCCTGTGAAAGGGCCTTCGTATTTCTTGGCGCCGTCCGGGTAATAGATGGTGCCGGTCCCTTCGCGGCTCCCTTCCTTCCAGGGGCCTTCATACCGGGAGCCGTCGGAAAAATAGCAGATCCCCTTCTCGCCGTTCCGTTTCCCGTCGGCATAAGGGCCTTCATACTGTTTCTTCCCGTCCGGGAAATACTGGATGCCCTGTCCGTGTTTCCGGCCGTTTTTCCAGTCTCCTTCGTAGCGGGAGCCGTCTTCGAAATAGTAAGTCCCGTCCGGGCCGTCGTATTTTCCGGCTTTGAATGGCCCGGAGTATTTAACGCGGCCGTCGGGATAGTACATCGTGCCGATCCCTTCGGGGAGTCTGTTTTCAGCCGGGCCGACATAGTAGGAACCGTTTTTGTAAGGGATGGGTCTGTATTCAGCGCCGGCAGACTTTTCGCCGGGTGCGGCTGCAGGCTTCTCATCGGAGGGTGCTGCGGAGTCTTCCGTTTGCGGGACGGCCGTTCTTTCGTCCCGTTTCGTCCCGGCGGCCGCGTCCCGGCAGGTGCCGATCTCCGGGGCGGAATACAGTTTTTCATAAAATTCATCCGGGTCGGCGTAGCGGCATCGGTAAATGCTCTGGATACGGTTCAGGCGCATGGCCATGCCGGCGGGCAGCGTCACGTCTTCCAGATAGACCAGGATGCGGTTTTTGCTGTTTTCCCGGGCAAAATTCAGTTCATCCTTGCAGTTTTCGGACTGCAGATAATTCGCCGACATCATCGCAATGAAAAAATGACACCCGAGGACGTGGCTCGCGATGTTCTCGTCCCATTCCGTGCCGGGGTCGATGCCCTCGTCGTACCAGACGCGGTAATGCTGTTCGGACAGACGGCGGATGATGTCTTCGACGCGGTCAAAGTCCCTGTGGGCATAGCTGATGAAGATGTACGGTTCCGATCCTTTGTATGGCTTCATGAGTTTTTTTCCCCGCCGTGCAGAGACGGCGGCCTCTGGCTTCTTTTGCACGGCAGCGATTTCTGCCGCGGACACGCAAAAGGGCGGACATGACTGTCCGCCCCGTACCGGTTTCTTACTTCAGTCCCATCTCCTCCCGGACTTCGATGAAGCATTTCACCGCGAAGTCCAGGTCCTCCTTCGTATGCGCGGCGGAGAGCTGCGTGCGGATGCGGGCTTTGCCCTTCGGCACCACGGGGTACGAGAAGGCGACCACGTAAATGCCCTTGGCCATCATGCGCTTCGCGAATTCCGCGGCGGTGCGCTCGTCATAGAGCATCACGGGGACGCAGGGGTGCGTGCCGGGGATGATGTCAAAGCCGTTGTCTTCCAGCAGTTTGCGGTAGTAGACCGTGATCTCCTCCAGGTGGTCGCGCAGGGCGGTGCTTTCCTCCAGCATGTCGATCATTTCCATGCTGGCGCCGGCGATGGCGGGGGCCAGGGAGTTGGAGAAGAGGTACGGACGGCTGCGCTGACGCAGGAGGTCGATGATCTCCTGCCGGCCGCTGGTGTAGCCGCCGGAGGCGCCGCCGAGCGCTTTGCCCAGGGTTCCGGTGATGATGTCCACGCGGCCCATCACGCCGTTGTATTCGGGCGTGCCCTTGCCGTGCGCGCCGACGAAGCCGACGGCGTGGGAATCGTCCACCATGACCATGGCGCCGTACTTGTCCGCCAGGTCGCAGATGCCCTTCAGGTTGGCGATGATGCCGTCCATGGAGAATACGCCGTCCGTGGCGATCAGCTTGATCCGGGCGCCAGCGGCGTCCGCGGCCTTTAACTGCTCTTCCAGGTCGGCCATGTCGTTGTTCTTATAGCGGTAGCGTTTCGCCTTGCAGAGGCGAACGCCGTCGATGATGGAGGCGTGGTTCAGCTCATCGGAGATCACCGCGTCGTTTTCGCCCAGCAGGGTCTCGAACAGACCGCCGTTGGCGTCGAAGCAGGAGGAATACAGGATCGTGTCGTCGGTCTCCAGGAAGTGGCTGATCTTCCGCTCCAGCTGTTTGTGGATGTCCTGCGTGCCGCAGATGAAACGCACGGAGGCGACGCCGTAGCCGCGCTCGTCGTAGGTCCGCTTGGCGGCCTCGATCAGGCGGGGATTATCGCCCATGCCCAGATAGTTGTTGGCGCACATGCAAAGCAGTTCGCGGCCGTCCTCCAGGATCAGGTGCGAGCCCTGCGGGGACTTGAAAGGCGCTTCGCCCTTGAAGAGGCCCGCTTCGCGGATGCCGTCCACCTCGGATTTGTAGAAAGATAACGCTTCTTGTTTGTTCATGACCTTCTCCTTTATTTGAATCGTCAGATGTTCTGCCAGTCCAGGATGACCTTGCCGGAATTGCCCGAGATCATGGCGGCAAATCCTTTTTCAAAATCCTTGACGTCAAAGTGATGCGTGATGATGCCCGAAATATCCAGGCCCGCCTGCAGCATGGTGGTCATGGAATACCAGGTATCCCAGACCTTCCGGCCGTAGATGCCCTTCAGGGACAGGCCGTTGAAGATCACGGTCTCCAGATCCACCGGCGTGGAAGTGCCCTGCAGGCCCAGCAGCGCGATCTTGCCGCCGTGCTTCATGGAATGGATCATGCTGTGCAGCGCGGAAGGGGCGCCGGACATTTCCAGGCCCACGTCGAAGCCTTCCGTCATGCCGATCTCCTTCATGACGTCCTGCAGCCGTTCGCAGCCCAGGTTCACGGGACGGGTGGCTCCGAGTTTTTTCGCCAGATCCAGGCGGTAATCGTTGAAATCCGTCACCACGACGTGGCGCGCGCCGGCAAAACGGACGATGGCGGCGGCCATGATCCCGATGGGGCCGGCGCCGGCGATCAGCACGTCCTCGCCCAGCACGTCATAGGTCAGCGCCGTGTGCGTGGCGTTGCCGAAAGGATCGAAAATGGCGTACATGTCGTCGGAGATGGCCGGCTTGCACGGCCAGACGTTGGAGGACGGGATCACCAGGTACTCCGCAAACGCGCCGTTGCGGTTCACGCCCACGCCTTTGGCGTCCTTGCAGTTCTCCTTGTGGCCTTCCAGGCAGTTGCGGCACTTCCCGCAGGTGATGTGGCCTTCCCCGGAGACCCGGTCGCCCGGATGGAAGCCCTCCACGCCGGCGCCGACTTCCACGACTTCACCTACATATTCGTGGCCGGCGGTCAGGCCGATCGGGATCGTGTGCTGCGCCCAGTCGTTCCACTGCCAGATGTGCACGTCCGTTCCGCAGATGGCGGTCTTCTTGATCCGGATCTTCACGTCATTCGGACCGACCGGCGGGATGGGGACCCGCTTCATCCACAGACCTTCCTCGGGCTTGTCCTTCACCAGAGCCCACATCATGCCGTCATTCATCTCACTCATCATCTCCTCCTGATACGGGGCGGGCGAAAGCGTCCTCCCCGGTATTGTCCGGTCCCTGACCCACCGCGAACGCGATGGCCAGGCTGCCGTCGTGTGATATTGACAGGAGCATCTCGTCCATGCCCCCGGAATTCATGATCTTGAGCGCCTCCCCGGAGATCCGGTAAAATGGCCTGCCGTCAGGCCGGTGCAGCACCTCCACCTCGCGCAGGGAAAAGCCGCGCACGCCGGTCCCGACGGCTTTGGCAAATGCTTCTTTCGCCGCATACATCCCGGCCATGCTCTGTGCCAGTCCGGCGCCTTTCCGCTCCAGGTACGCTCTTTCTTCATCCGAAAAGAACCGGAGGGCAAAACTGCTGTCCGGCGCATGGGACCTCATCCGGGAAATCCGGCAGACGTCGACACCGATGCCGTGGATGGTCATGGGCGCTCCTTCATCCGGGCGGAAAAACCGTCCGGCCGCGTGTCATCTCTACCATTTTAACCCCTGGCCCAGCTGGCGGGGCAGGGTATTTTTCCATAAGTGATATTTCTGAAGCGTGAACAGGCGGCCCCATTTGCCCTGCTCCGCCAGAGAGGCGAAAGCCCGGCAGGTCTCCTTCTGTTTCCCGCTCAATTCCGCATCATAGCACCGCAGAAAGGCTTTGGCCTGGGCAATGCCGTCATCCCGCATCTTCCGGGCGTAACCGCCTTTCAGGCGGCTTGCCATGTAGGAAAGGGAGCCGGCGTTTTTTGCGCCTACGACGTTGCTTCCGTGCTGTCGGTAGTCCATGGTGGCTTCCGGCAGAAAGACCGCCCGGCCCAGTGCCGAAGCGATGAGGGCGATCCACCAGTCGTGCATCAGCATGTGCGGTTCCTCCTCCGCGCGGGCGGCCAGGGCGGCCAGCGGGCGGTTGAGCATCATGGTGCAGCCGGTGACGACGTTCTGGACCAGCAGCTGGTGAAACGCCAGGCGGGCGCCGTCCAGTTTCGAAAAATGCAGGAAGCTCGGATCGATCTCCCGGAGCTGACCGTCCACCACGCGCAGATCCGTATGCACCAGCAGGGGGATCTGGCCGCCGGCTTCTTTTTCCGCCGCCTCCATGGTCTCCAGAGTCCGGCGCACCTTGTCCGGATGCCAGACGTCATCCTGATCCGCGCACATGGTATAGGGCGCTTCGCCGCCGAAACGGGCGATCAGATACATGAAATGTTTCTGGGCGCTGCCGAAACGCCGGCCGGAGCGGTGATGGCTGATCTTTTCGGGGTGCGAGCGGGCATAGAAATCCAGCACGTCGGCCGTGTCCTCCCCGT
Organism: Lachnospiraceae bacterium; assembly: GCA_017428105.1. GTDB lineage: Bacteria > Bacillota > Clostridia > Lachnospirales > Lachnospiraceae > UBA6987. The sequence continues at coordinate 36,882 of JAFRRM010000019.1, forward strand.
CGTCGGACAGGATCAGGAACCAGTCATCGCAGTCCTGGTTCAGGATGGACTCGATCTGCGCGCCCACATAGGCGGCGCCTTTATAGGCCGCCAGCAAAATCGTGACTTTCTTATCGTGCATCATGAGAAGATCCAGCTGTCTTTCAGCAGCGGATGTTTTTCGTCTTTTTCGCTCAGGATCAGGGGCAGGCCGTCCGACATGCGGTAGGCACAGGCCAGCGGCGCGCCGGGATATTCCCCGACGGGCTCCAGTTCCGGCCATTCGACGCCTACGGCGGGGTCGTTGAACGCGATGCCGCCTTCGTCGCCCGGATGGTAAAAATCGTTGACTTTATAGCAGAATTCCGCTTCCGGACTGAGGACCAGATAACCGTGGGCAAAGCCCTCGGGCAGGTACATCTGGCGGAAATTGTCCTCGCTCAGGATCTCTCCGTGCCATTTTCCGAAGGTGGGGCTGCCCTGCCGCAGGTCCACCGCCACGTCAAAAACGCGGCCGCGGCCGGCACGCACCAGCTTTGCCTGCGGATAATGCTTCTGGAAATGGAGGCCGCGGAGCACGCCCCGGACGGAGCGGCTCACGTTGTCCTGCACGAAACGCGTCGTGATGCCAGCTTCCGCAAAGTCCCGCTCATTGTAGAACTCCACAAAATAGCCCCGGGCGTCCCGGTGCACAGTGGGTTCCACCACCAGCAGCCCTTCGATCCCTGTTTTTCTTATCGTGATCTGACTCACCGGATCACCTCGATCTCCTGCAAATACCGATGCAGGGCGTCCTGCCAGTCGGGCAGGGGAATAAAGCCTTTTTCGACCAGTTTGGATCTATCCAGGCGGCTGTTGAAGGGGCGGGCCGCCGCAGAAGCGCCGTACTCCGCCGTGGTGACGGGCGTCACCTTCACTTCCCTGCCGGCCTGGCGGAAGATCTCCCGGGCGAAATCGCACCAGGAAATGTAGCCGCCCTCGTTGGTGGCGTGATAATAGCCGTATTCCTCCGTTTCGATCATGTCCGCCAGCAGGCGGGCCAGATCGAGGGTATAGGTCGGTGTCCCGATCTGATCGCTGACCACGCGGAGCTCCGGATGGGTCTCCGCCAGATGCAGCATGGTCTTTACGAAATTCTGGCCGTTTTTGCCGAAGACCCAGGCGATGCGGACGATGAAGAATTTCTCCAGGTTCTCCGCCACGGCCAGTTCCCCGGCCAGTTTGGATTCCCCGTAAACGTTGAGCGGCGCGTAGGACTTGCAGTCCGGATCCCAGGGCGTCTCTCCCTGGCCGTCGAACACGTAATCCGTGCTGATGTACAGCATTTTCGCGCCGGTCTTCGCGGCGGCTTTTGCCAGATAGGACGTCGCGGCACCGTTGATGGCCATGACTTTGTCGCGGAGGGCAGGATCCTCTGCCTTATCCACGGCCGTCCAGGCGGCGCAGTGGATCACGGCCTGGGGACGGATCATGCGCATCACGCGGCGCACCGCGCGCTCATCCGTCAGGTCCAGGCTCACGTACGGCGCTTCGCAGACAGCGGTCCCGTCCGGAAGGCCCGCATAGGCTTCCGTTATGTCGCTGCCTACCGCCACATGGCCGCGGCGGTCCAGTTCGTTCATCACATCATGTCCCAGCTGGCCGTTGACGCCGGTCACCAGGATGCGCATCGTCTTATCGCTCATCGGTTTTCGTACATCTTTCGGTAATAATCTTTGTAATCGCCGGAAATGATGGTCTCCCACCATTCCTTGTTGTCCAGATACCAGCGGATGGTCTTCTTGATGCCGTCCGCGAACATGGTCTCCGGCAGCCAGCCGAGTTCCGCGTGGATCTTGGAGGGATCGATCGCGTAGCGCATGTCGTGGCCCTTGCGGTCCGTCACGTACGTGATCAGATCCTCGGACTTGCCGAGTTCACGGAGGATCAGCTTCACGATGTCGATGTTCGCCATCTCGTTGTGACCGCCGATGTTGTACACTTCGCCCGCCCGGCCGTTCCGGATGATCAGGTCGATGGCCTTGCAGTGATCCTCCACGTACAGCCAGTCGCGCACGTTCAGGCCCTGTCCGTAGACCGGCAGCGGCTTGTCCGCCAGGCAGTTGGCGATCATCAGCGGGATCAGCTTCTCCGGGAACTGGTAAGGCCCGTAGTTGTTGGAGCAGCGGGAAATGGTGACCGGCAGGCCGTAGGTCCGGTGATACGCCATGGCCAGCAGGTCCGCCGCTGCTTTGGAGCTGGAGTACGGAGAGCTGGTATGGAGAGGCGTTTCTTCCGTGAAGAGCAGGTCCGGGCGGTCCAGCGGCAGGTCGCCGTAAACTTCGTCCGTGGAGACCTGGTGGAAGCGCCTGACTCCGTACTTGCGGCCGGCGTCCATGAGAACGGCCGTGCCCATGATGTTGGTCTCCAGGAAAACGCCGGGGTTTTCGATGGAGCGGTCCACGTGGCTCTCCGCCGCAAAATGCACCACGATGTCCGGATGCTCCTCCTCAAACAATCTGTAAACGGCCTCCCGGTCGCAGATGTCTTCCTTGACGAAGCGGAAATTCGGACGGTCCAGTACGTCCTTCAGCGTGCTCAGGTTGCCCGCATAGGTCAGTTTATCCAGACAGATCAGCCGGTCTTCCGGGTGATGTTCAAGTTCGTAAAAGATGAAGTTGCTGCCGATGAAGCCGGCGCCGCCGGTAATGAGTATGTTCATAAGCCCTCCCGTATGCGGGCCGCTTTTCTGACGGTCCCCGCGGTATTGTATGATCCGGCCGCACGGCAGCGCAGCCGGGTCAGATCATTTTTAATAGCGGATCTTTCCTTCCGCCGCCTGCTTCAGATGCTGCCCGTAAGGCGATTTTCCGTAGCGTTCCGCGGCGGCCAGCAGACTTTCCTTATCGATCCAGCCCTGCAGATAAGCGATCTCCTCCAGGGCCGCGATCTGCGAGCTCTGGCGCGTTTCGATCGTCCGCACGAAGTTCGTCGCCTCCGCCAGGGAATCCATGGTTCCGGTATCCAGCCAGGCGTAGCCCCGGCCCAGGAGCTGGACGTTCAGCGTCCCGTCCTCCAGGTAAAAACGGTTGAGGTCCGTGATCTCCAGTTCCCCGCGTTTGCTGGGCCGCACCCGCCTGGCCATCTCCACGACGCGGCGGTCGTAGAAATACAGGCCGGTGATGCAGTAATTGCTCTTCGGATGCTCGGGCTTCTCCTCCACGGAGATCACGCGTCCTTCGTCGTCGAATTCCACGATGCCGAAGCGTTCCGGATCCGAGACGTAGTAGCCGAAGATCGAGGCCCGGCCGGCTTCCGCGTCGGCCTTGGCCCGGCGCAGGCGCTCGCCCAGACCGGCGCCGTAAAAGATGTTGTCCCCCAGGACCATCGCGCAGCAGTCGTCCCCGATGAATTCCTCGCCGATCAGGAAGGCCTGCGCGAGACCGTCGGGGCTGGGCTGCTCCCTGTAGCTGAGCTGCAGGCCGAATTCGCTGCCGTCGCCGAGCAGGCGCTCGAAGTTCGGCAGGTCCGACGGCGTGGAGATGATCAGGATCTCCCGGATCCCCGCCAGCATCAGCGTGGATAAGGGGTAATAGATCATGGGTTTATCATAGACCGGCAGCAGCTGCTTGGACGTCACCATCGTCAGCGGATAGAGCCGGGTGCCGGCGCCGCCTGCCAGAACGATTCCTTTCATTTGAGTCTCCTTTCGGTCTTTTCCGGCCGTTTCGCCGCGGTCCTCACTCCGCTTCATGCGGGCGCGGGACCTTGGTAGGCGCCGCGGCCCGGGATTCCGCTTCCCGGTCCAGCTGCGGCAGATAGGCTTTCCAGCTGGTGTAAAGATCGTTGTATAATGCGTCGTCGAAATGTCTGGTGCTCAGGCTGTCGAACAGATTGTGGATCTGCGCCAGACCGTCTTCCCGGACCGGATCCAGGCGGTACATTTCCAGGAAGACGCCGTAAGCCTCCCGCAGTTCGCGGTCCGTGTCCAGATCGCTGCGGACGGCCTCCAGTTCGATGCTGTAGCGCGCCACCGCATCGCTCACCGCCTTGCTGCGGCGCCGTTCCAGCGAAGGGATCAGGATGCCGGCCCCCACGCTGAGCAGGATCGCTGCCGTGAGCAGGATCCTCAGCCAGAAAGCCGGGCGGCCGTTTAAGGCCAGGCGGACTTTTTCCGTTTTCCGGTCCGCTTCATCCCGGAGCGAGGAGGCCGTTTCGCGCAGCGTCTTTTTGCGGCCGATCTGCGGCGTGCGGATGTCCTCCGTCATTTCCTTCAGCATGTGCAGGCAGAAAGTGTTTCCGGTGTCCGCGCGGAGGACCGTGCGGAGTTCGCGTTCCGCCTTGCCGTACTTTCCTTCAGAGTAGTACAGGAGCGCCAGAAGGCTGTGCGCCTTCAGCATTTTCGGATGGTGCGCGGTGACCCATTCGAGCTGCAGGATGGCCAGGTCTTCGCTGCCTTTCTGCGCGTAGTCCAGGGCGAAATTGAATTTCCGGATGCCCTGGGCGGCCGTGTCCATCTGGACCCGGTCGTCCTGCAGATATTTGACATAACCCGCCGCCGGATTGTTCTCCGGCTGATAGTGCGTGCTCACGACCCATTCGCAGAGCGCCCGGACCGTCTCCCCCATCTCATACAAAACCAGCCCCAGCAGATTGCGTGCCAGGGTGTTCTTCTTATCGATCTGAAGGGCAAAGGACAGGTCCTCCGCAGCGCCGGTCAGGTCCCGCACGCGGGCCTTTTCCAGTCCGTAATTGTAATACCGGAGAGAAAGCCTCACGATCTTCCGGTAAAGTCTGACGTCTGCGCCGCAGTGCAGACAGAACTGCCCCGATCCCAGCGTGTTCCCGCATCGGTAACAGATCATCCTACGACTCCTTCTCCCGGATCAGTTCCATCAGGAGGTCCGTCAGGTCGCGGGTGTCGGTCCTTATGATATCTTCCGCCTTCTCCACTTCCGTGCTCGGCTGGAATTTGGCCAATTCATCTTCAAAGATCAGCATGGTGATCCTCCCTTATACTGCGCTCCCATCATAACCCATTCAGCCGGAAAAAGCAAGCCGGAGACGGGCGGCGAAGGACGGCGGGCAGGACGTGAAGCGCAGGCGGTAACGCTCGCCCTGCGTTTCCGCGACCCGGGCGTAGACGCCTTCCTCCCAGTCCAGATACAGACTGTCGAAGTTCTGCAGCGGAGCGTCGGTCTCGGCCCAGGCCTCCCGGAGGGAGACTTCGGTCAGCCGGACCTCGTACCGCTCGGGCAGGACCGTTTTGCCTTCCATGGGGCTCATCGACAGGACCATGGGTCTATCGAGCGAGCGGAAGATCCTGCTGTCCTCGGGCAGATGCAGGCCGTGGCGGCCGCCGATCCCCAGCAGGCGGTAGACGGTGAGTTCTTCCGTCAGGCCCTTGAAATGGATGCGGCGGGAGGCGGCCAGTTCCAGCGGCTCCTTCACGGCGTCGCGCGTGGCCTGGGAAATGATGATGTCCCCGCCGGCGGTATAGCTTTCCAGGCGCCCGGCCAGGTTCACGACCTGGCCCATCACGCCGTATTTGGTGCGTTTTTCCGAACCGATGTTGCCCGCGATGACCTCGCCGGTGCTCAGTCCGATGCCCATCCGCAGTTCTTCAAAGCCGTGCTCACGGTTCCACGCGTTGACGCGTTCCATCCGCAGCTGCATGGAGACGGCGGCCGCGGCCGCTTCCGCCGCATGGTCCGAAGACGCGATGGGCGCGCCGAAAACCACGAAGAGACCGTCGCCCAGGAACTCCAGCAGGGTCCCGTGGTAGGACTCGATCACTTCGTAGACTTCTTCAAAATAGTGGTTGAGCATCTCCAGGAACGGCGCGGGGTCCATCCGGGTGCTCAGGGCGGTGAAATCCCGCAGGTCGCTGATCATCACGGTGACTTCGCGTTTCCGTCCGCCCATGACCAGGCCGTCCGGGGTCTCCAGGATGGTGCGGACCACGTCGTCCGAGATATAGCGGCCGAACGTCTTCTCCAGGAATTCATTCTTGAGTTCCAGCTTCCGGTTCAGGGTCTGGATCTTTTCCATGGCCTTGACGGCGTCCCGCAGTTCCGCCAGTTCGGAGATGTCGCTGATGACCGCGATCAGCCCCAGCCGCCGCCCCTCCTCTTTCAGGAACGACGCGCGCACATGCAGCGTCAGCGTCCGGTCCGCGCGCTTGAAGGGAACGATCCTCTCCTGCCGCTCCCCGGAAGAATAGACCGCGTCCAGAATGGTCTGGTTGAACTCGTCGTTCTCCGGATATTCGAAGAAGCAGGCGGCGAACGGCAGACCCACCAGGTCCTCTTCCGCACAGCCGAAAATGGCCAGGGCTGCCGGATTGACCGCGCGGATGGTCCCGCTGAAATCCACGATCAGCATGCCCTCGGACATGTCGCGCATGATATGCTTCTGCATGAGCCTGGTATCGTTCTTCTGCTCCATCTTCCCGTTCCCGTTAAGACTCCGCGATCTCGCTGAGCCTGTAATGCTTCACTTTCCTGAACGCCAGGAAATCGATCACGGCGGCGAAAAGCAGTTCCAGCGCCGCGGCGATGACCCAGGCCCGGAAAATGGGGGTCCGGATCAGCTGCACGTCCGGCTGCTCCATCATGGCGATCACGAGCCGCGCCACCAGGAATCCGCCCAGAACGCCGACGATCAGGCCCAGGGCGGTGATCACGACGGTCTCCCGCATCAGGTACCCGATATCCTCTTTCAGACTGAACCCGTTGACCCGCATGATGATCAGTTCCTTCTTCTTTCGGCTGACGAAGATGTTGGTCAGGTTCGTCAGGATCAGGAAGGACAGCAGGATGCTCATCAGGGTCAGGCCGATGACCACGGCGTTGTACAGTTTCATGAACGTGCCGAAGCGCGACGTAAAGGCATCCGCTTTTTCAGGGATCATGCCGTCCGGCAGCTTTTTCATCACGCTTGCATCCGCATCCGCCGACACCTTCCGGACGTACAGGCAGTTGGGGACCGGCTTTTCGCCGAAGATGGCACTGTAGCCGTCGAACGTAGTGATCATGAGGCGGCCCTGGTAGTTGTCGAAAATACCGCGGATGACCGCGGAATGCTCGCCCAGCGTGTTGTCACGCAGGCCGATGCTGTCCCCCTGCTTCAGATCATAGACTTCGCTCATGCGGATCTGCACCAGGACGCCGTCCTCGGGAAGAGACATCATCTTCTTCGTTTTCGGATCGCGCACGGCGAAATAATCGGTGAATTCATCTCCCGGCACGGCGAGCAGGCTGAGCGCTTCCTGGCCGGTCTTCGCTTCAAAGATGTGCATCTCGGACAGCGCATCGATGCATTCGTAGCCGGCCTGAGCCAGCCGTTCTTTCAGGCCGGTCAGTTCTTCCTCGCTCGTCTTCGTGTCGTAGCTGATCTTCGTGTCGTACAGATGGATCTCCGTCTGCTGCCGTTCGATCATGTCACTGGTGGCGAATTTCAGGTTGAAGCCGACGCCCATGATGATCAGGCTGCCGGCGATGATGATCACGGAGATGATGACGCGCGGCAGGTCGGAGACCATGTTGCGGACGATGAGGCGCGAATACAGGGATCCCGCCTTCTCACCCTTGGCTTTCGCCTTCCCGTGGCCTTTCTTCTTGATCAGCTGGTCCGTACCGTTGATCAGGGAGGCGGCCGGGCTCTTTAAGACGCTCCGGCACGCGATCAGGCACGCCGCCGCGATCAGGAGGATCACCGCCGCCAGGATCAGAAGGATCAGCCCGGCCGGCCGGTTCCGGATGATGTTTTTGATGGTGTACGCCTGCATGTAACTGTCCACCACCGCAGCCGCCACCAGGCTTCCGCCCGCGGCTCCGAGAAGGCCGCCGGCTACCGCCGCGCCTTCCCCGAAGATCAGGTATTTGCCGAACACTTCCCGGCTGAAGAAGCCGAATGCCTTGGTGGCGCCGATCATCTTCTTCTGCTCGCCGATGATGATCGTCAGCGTGGAGAAGCACACCAGCATGCTCACCACAGCGAACAGCCCGCCGTATGCCAGCGAGATGTTGCGGCAGGAGTTGATGTTGGAGCGCATGTCGATATAACCTTCGTCGGAGCGGTTGTCCAGGATGACCCAGTTGGTGCCCTTCACCACTTTTTCGATGATACCGGAGTTTTTCTCGATCAGTTCGGCGAGCCTGTCCAGAAGGTCGTTGACCAGGGCCTTGGGATCTCCTTCCGGGATCTTGAGGAGTTCGCGAAGCTCGTTCACGACCTGCTCCGGAAGCATACCGACCAGGGAATCGATCTGGGCGGTATCGGCGCTGCGGAGCGACTGGATGAGCTTGTTCAGTTCCCCGGTCAGGTCTCCCGATTCGGGAGCGATCCTGGCGATGACCTCGTCGAGCCGCATCGACCGCAGCATCTGATCGAGCCGGGCCAGCGAAGGGAGTTTCAGGATGTCGATCTTATCCAGAGCAAGATTCTTGATGGTGTCCAGGCGGGTAATGCCCAGCGAATCGGAAAGTTCCCGCAGGGGCGGGATCAGCTTGGCGACTTCGTCCAGATAGTTCGAAGAATACACTTCGACATCCGCCGGCAGGTCCGCCTTCACATAGACACGGGTGAAGGATTCCATGGTCACGTTCTGGTCCAGGGCGGAGGGGTCGACCATCGCGATGGTCGTCCGGCTCTTCCGCAGGTACTCGGGCTGGCTGACGCGGCCGACCACCGTGAATTCCTTCTCCTTGAGGCAGTCGGGCATCAGGGGATCGGTCACGTTCATTATGACTTTGTCCCCGATCTTCACCTTCAGGCGCGTCATGGCTTCATGGCCGAGAGCGACCTGGTCCGGTCCGGCCGGCAGGGCGCCTTCCACCACCTCCGCCTTGCTGATCCGTTCGGTCTTCGTCAGCATGCTTACGGTCATGCCGGCGCTTCCTTTCTGGAGCAGCGCACTCAGCAGGGTGACGCCTTCCGCGTCCGCCACGCCCGGCAGTTCGCGGATGCGTTCGACTTCCGAATTGCCAACGCCGAGCGAGGACGTCATGATGATGTCCTTGAAGTTCTGCTGTTTATAGTATTCTTCCGTGGATTCCTTCAGTTCCCGGCCCATGTAATGGGTCCCCAGGAAGCCCATGACTCCCAGAAAAACGATCAGGATCAGGGACAGGAATGAAACGATCTTCCGGCGCACGTTGCGCAGGGAGTCCTTCAGCTGTGTGGGTTTCATGGCCCGGCCTCCTTACCAGATCAGGTCCGCGGCCGCCAGCGGATGCATGTTCACGCGCACGCTGTGCACTTTGCCGCTCTTTAATTTCACCACGCGGTTGGCCATCTTGGCGATCTCCACGTTGTGGGTGATCATCACGATGGTGGTCCCGGTCTGCCTGATGGCGTTTTCCATGACCATCAGGACTTCCTGGCCGGTCTGGAAATCCAGGGCCGCGGTGGGCTCGTCCGCCAGGATCAGGCGCGGACGCTTCGCGAAGGCGCGGGCGATGGAGACGCGCTGCTGCTGGCCGCCGCTCATCTGAGACGGGAAATTGCCTTCCCGGCCCTTTAAGCCCACCATTTCCAGGGCTTCGGCGGAATCCATGGGATCCTGCGCGATCTCCGCGATGAAATCGATGTTCTCCTGCGCCGTCAGGTTCGGCATCAGGTTGTAGTTCTGGAAAATGAAGCCAACGAAGTTCCGGCGGTAATTGGTCAGTTCCTCCTCGGTCGGGCGCGACATGTCCTTGCCGTCCACGGTCAGTTCGCCGTGCGTCATGGTGTCCATGCCGCCGATGATGTTCAGCATGGTGCTCTTGCCGCAGCCGCTTTCGCCCAGGACCACCAGCAGCTCGCCTTCGTAGATGTCAAGGTCGATGCCTTTCAGGACCCGGTTCGTCGTTTCGCCGGAGCCGTACTCCTTGATCACGTTGCGGAGCATGATGATGGGCCGCCGGTCTTCGTTGGGCTCCACGGAGAAGCCTTTTTCCTCGACGGCGATGGCGATCAGGGAGGCCAGGTTCTCGCAGATGTCGCGGTCCTCCTCCGTCAGTTCCTCTTTCTTGTTGATGAGCTGGATGCAGCCCAGGCAGCCATGCTCGTTGAGCAGCGGCACGCAGATCAGGTTGCGGGTCACAAAGCCGGTCTCCTCATCCACTTTGGATGAGAAGCGCGGATCCGTGCGGGTATCCTTCACCAGTTCGGACTTTCCGGTCTGAGTCACGGTGCCCGCGATGCCTTCGCCCAGGGCCACGCTGTAGCCCGTGATGTCGGTCTTGCCGACGTTCAGCATGGCGTAGACGCGGCCGTCTTTCTTATGCAGCATCCAGACGGAGCCTTCTTCGCAGCCCACTTCTTCGGTGATCAGATCAAGGCTTTCGGACAGGGCCGCTTCCAGCTGTTCCGCCTGCTGCAGCACTTCCGTGATCTTCCAGATCGTTTGCATGGCATGTGTGTTCATCATTCAATCCCCCGCGGGTCCGTTCTAAAATGTAACTTTATCATATCAGCTTTCCTTTTTCAAGAAATGTCCCCTTGCTTTTTATGATTTTAACGCTTATCCTTACAGAAAGAATGCGTTTGCTTCCGGTTCTTCTCGGGAAAGGGGGAAATCATCATGTCTGTGATCTCGGAACTGAACCGTCCGGTCTTTTATCTGATCTGCGGCGGGATCGTCTTTTTTGTCGCGGTCATCTGCGTGATCTTCGCGGTCCGGGCCTACAGGGCGGGCAAGGCCATCGGGATGGACGTCTCCAAAATGAAGCGGGCCATCGTCGCGAGCGCCACGTTCGCGGTGCTGCCCAGCGTGGGGATCCTGCTGGGGGTCATCGCCCTCTCCGGTTCCCTGGGAACGCCCTGGCCGTGGCTGCGGCTGTCGGTGATCGGCGCGCTGCACTATGAAACGCAGGTGGCCGAGGCGGCGTCCGAAGCGGTCGGTGCCGGCCCGCTGTCCGCCAGCGGCATGACGGCGGAGGCGTTCTCCACCATCGCGCTGGTCATGAGCGTCTGCATCATGTGGGGCATGGTGTTCTCGGTCGTCAGCTGCAAGGCCTATTCGAAAAAACTGCTGGAGCGGAAGCCGCAGAAGAAAAAGAAGGAAGGCGGGCTGGACATGATGGCCTTCGGGGACACCGCCATGACGGCGATGTTCATCGGGCTGGTGTCCACCTATATCGGAAGCTACATCGGCGGGTTCGTGTCCGGCGGGGAAGGCGGCCGCTTCCGCTTCACCGGCTCTCTGCTGCCGCTTGCGGTGGCGCTCGTCGGCGCGCTGGCGATGGGGGCGTTCACCTGGTTCCGGGAGAAGAAAAAGGCGGAATGGATCGACGGGTTCTCCGTGGCGGGCAGCATGCTGATCGCCATGACCGCGGCGATCTTCCTGGGGAAGGTCCTGTAAGGAAGGAGGCGTGACATGGAAAACAAGAACGGGGAAATGATGAAGGATGCCGGAAAGCAGGCCGTTTATCAGCAGTATATCCGCACGACTCACACGCTGGGCCGTCTCTTCTGCATCCTGGTCCTGATCCTGCTGCTGGGCGCGCCGTTCATGATGGGCGCCGTCCTGGGGACCCGGCCGAATCTGGGGGCGGCCGGAAAAGCCTTCCTGAGCATCGGGATCGTGTACCTGGTGAGCTGCATCGCGGAATACATCATCTACGTTCCCATGCTGGGCGCCGGCGGGACGTATCTGGCGTTCATCACGGGAAACCTGATCAATATGAAGGTGCCGTGCGCGATCACGGCGCGGGACATCGTCGGCGCCAAAAGCGGGACGACGGAGAACGAGATCATTTCCACGCTGTCCATCGCGACGAGCTCGCTGGTGACGATCCTGGTCCTGGCCGCGGGCGTGATGCTGCTGATCCCGCTGCAGCCGCTGCTGCAGGCTCCGGCGCTGCAGCCCGCATTCGACAACGTGGTGCCGGCTCTGTTCGGCGCGATGGCCTTCAAGTATTTCCGCGGCCATCTGAAGATCGCGCTGCCGCCGCTCGCCGCCATGTCGCTGCTGTTCGTGCTGCTGCCGGGGCTCATCTCCTCTGCGAGCATGATGATCATCCCGGGCGGCGCGCTGGCCATCGGCCTGGCCTGGTATTATTTCCGGAAGGAACAGAGGAAGTGACGCCATGAAGATCGTGCTGTATATTGTTTTGGGACTCCTTGCCCTCTGTCTGCTGCTTCTTCTCGCCGCCGTGATCCGCACGCTCCTCACGCCCGCCCGCCGGTCGGAATGGACGCCCCGGCGCGATCCGGAGAGGGAAGCGGCATATGCGGAAAAGCTGGCGCGGATGGTGCGCTGCGAGACCGTATCCGCGAAAGGCGAGATCCGGCGGGAGAAGTTCCTGGCATTTCACGGGGTGCTGGCGGAACTGTTCCCGCTGGTGCATGAAAAGCTGGAAAAGACCGAGATCGACGGCGCGCTGCTTTACCGCTGGCCGGGCGCTTCCGCCGAGCGGCCGCTGGTGCTGATGGCGCATCAGGACGTCGTGCCGGCGGAGGGGGAATGGACGCACGGGCATTTCTCCGGCGACATCGATGAGGAAGGACGCATCTGGGGCCGCGGCAGCGCGGACGACAAATCTTCGCTCATGACCATCTTCCAGGCGGTCGAGGAACTGCTGGCGGACGGCTTCATTCCGCCGCAGGACGTGTACATCAGCTCGTCCAACACCGAAGAAGTGGGCGGCGACGGATGTCCGAAACTTGTGGCGGAGCTCGAAAAACGGGGCGTGAAGCCCTATCTGGTCAACGACGAGGGCGGCGCCGTCACGGCGGATCCGATGGCCGGCATCCATGGTCATTTTGCCATGCTCGGCATCCTGGAAAAAGGCCAGGGGAACCTGCTGATCTCCGCGCGTTCCCGCGGCGGCCACTCCAGTTATCCGGCCAAAAACTCGCCCATCGCGCGGCTCTCCCGCTTCGTCTGCGATATCGAGAAGCACAACCCGATGCGCTCCGTGATCACGCCGCAGCTGAAGACGATGCTGGAAAACATGGGGGCCTACGGCCCGTTCCACTTCCGCCTCCTCTTCGGCAATCTGTGGCTTTTCGGACCGCTGCTCATCAGACTCATGCCCTCCCTTTCGCCGCAGGCGGCCGCGCTGCTGCGCACCACCGTCGCGTTCACCATGCAGAGCGGCTCCGACGGCTGCAACGTCCTGCCGCAGGAAGCCACGCTGACCCTGAATCTGCGCTACATGCCGCACCAGAACCGGGAGGAAAGCAACGCGATCATCAGAAAGCTGGCGCAAAAGTACGATCTGGAAGTAAAAATCATTGATGAGTATGACGCCTGCGAACCGGTCCGCACGGACACGCCCGCCTTTCGCCTGCTGACGGACACCGTCCGCGAAGTCTTCCCCGGTCTTCCCCTCGTGCCCTATGTCATGACCGGCGGCACGGACGCGCGGCATTACCAGCGGATCTGCGGCACCTGCGTGCGCTTCTGCCCCATCGTGTACGGGCCGGACCAGATGAAAGGGATGCACGGGCTGAACGAGTATGTGGACGCGTACAGCCTGCCCGGGGCGGTGGATTACTATCAGGCGCTGATCCGGAACAACAAATAATTGACAAAAACGGCGCATCCGTATATAATATTTGCTAATTGTATTATACAGCCCTTCAGGGCAAGGAGGTTTTGTCCGTAATGGACCCTGACAGTATTCCACGATCTATTCTCATCATTGCGGTGCTCTTATTCGTCGGCGCCTTTTTCTCCGGTACTGAAACGGCCTACACCAACTGCAGCCGCGTAAGGCTGATGGCGTGGGCTGAGGACGGGAAGAAAAGCGCCCGCCGCGCCCTCAAGATCTTAGAAAAATTTGACAAGACCCTCATCACGCTGCTGATCGGCTATAACGTGGCGCACGTTATCATCACCGCTCTGGCAACGGTTTTGGCGATCCATTTCGCCGGGGAGATCTCCGGCCCGATCTTCGCGACCGTCATCATCACGCTGCTGGTCTTTATTTTTGCGGAGACGCTGCCGAAAAACATCGCCAAGGTGCGGGCCGACGAATGGACCTGCGCGGTCAGTCTCCCGCTCCGCCTGATCATGATGATCCTGACGCCCGTCGACTGGATCTTCATGGGCATGAGCTTCGTCTTCAAAAAACTGTTCAAAAACGAGAACGACGGTCCCAGCATGACCGAGGACGAATTCAACAGCATGGTGGAGACCATCGAGAGCGAAGGCGGCCTGGAAGCGGAGGAAAGCGAACTGATCCAGTCCGCGGTCGAATTCAAGACGCGCTCCGTGCGAGAGGTCATGACGCCCCGCGTGCACGTGACCGGTCTGGACCTGGAGGACACGCCCGAGGAGCAGTACCAGACCATCCTGGACGAAAAATACAGCCGTCTGCCGGTCTATACGGACGACATGGACCATATCAACGGCATCCTGAACACGAAACTGTACCTGCAGATGAAACTGGCCGCGCCGGACGGCTATCCGGACGTGCGCGCCCTGATGTCCGAGCCGTTCTTCATCCGGCCGGACATGAGCCTGCACGCGGTGGTGGAGGAAATGCGCCGCCGCCAGACGCACATGGCCATTATTCAGGACGAATGGGGCGGCACGGAAGGCATGGTCACGATGGAGGACCTGCTGGAGGAACTCGTCGGCGACATCTGGGACGAGGATGAGGAACAGGAGGTGAGCGCATGAGCACCGGCCTGATCATCACCCTGGTCGTTTTCCTGATCTGCCTCTCCGCGTTCTTCTCCGGCTCGGAGATCGTTTATGCCGCGGCCAGCAAGCCCCGTCTGCATCATGAAGCGGACGAAGGCAGCAGCCGCGCGAAAAAAGCGCTGTGCATCGTGGAGGACTACGTGCGCGCCATCGCCACCATCCTGGTGGGGAACAACCTGGTGAACATCGCCACGGCGTCGCTGGTCACGCTGCTCTGCGTCAGCAACCTGTTCCCGGGGAACCCGAAGGCGGAACTGTACGCGGAGATCATCGCCACGCTGGCGCTGCTGATCTTCGGCGAGATCCTGCCCAAGATCCTGTGCGCCGAGCACGCCAACCGGCTGGCGCTGACCTTTGCGCGGCCTCTGACCGGCGCCATGGCGTTCTTTAAGCCCGTCGTCCGGCTGGTGACCCGCATGGTGGATGCGCTGAGCCGCCTGTGGACGCCCGAGGAAGGGGAAGTCTCCATGACCGACGAGGAGCTGGCCATGGTGGTGGACAGCATCCAGGAGGAAGGCGTTTTCACCGAATCCGAGGGCGAACTGATCAAATCCGCCATTGAATTCAGCGAGGTGACCGCGCACGACATCCTGATCCCGCGCGTGGACGTCTCCGCCTATGACATCGAAGAACCGCTGGAGGAGCTGCTCACGAACAGCGACGCGATGAGCTACTCGCGCCTGCCGGTCTACCGCGAAAGCATCGACCACATCATCGGCATCCTGCCCATGAAGAAATTCGTCAAGGAAGTGCTCACGCGCGGCGCCGAAAACGTCAGCGTAGAGGAAATGCTGGTGGAGCCGCTCTTCGTCCACATGACCAAGAACATCAACGAGATCCTGAAGGAGTTCCGCGCCCAGAAGACCAACATGGCGGTCGTACTGGACGAATACGGCGGAACGATGGGGATCCTGACCATTGAAGACATCCTGGAGGAGATCGTCGGCGAGATCTACGACGAGACCGACGAGCCCGAGGAGGAGGACGTCACCGAGGTGGCCGACGGCACGTACCTGCTGGACGGCAGCATGAACATCTATGACGCCTTCGAGGAGATCGACTACGAACCCAAGGATTTCAACAGCGAATACACCACCCTGAGCGGCTGGATCACCGAACTGCTGGACCATTTCCCCGAAGTGGGCAACGAGTTCACGTATGAAGCCATTTCCGGCAAGGTGCTGGCCGTGGAGGGGCCGCTGGTGTCGCAGGTGCAGATCCGCGTGGATAAGACGGAGGACGAGGACTGAAGCCCTCTCCCGCCGCAGGTGACATGCAGAATGGCTGATTTTACCGCACGCACGCAGTTATTCCTGGGCCGTGAAGCCCTGCAGAAGCTGGCCGATGCCCGCGTGGCCCTGTTCGGGCTCGGCGGGGTGGGCGGGTACGCCCTGGAGGCGCTGGTGCGTTCCGGCGTGGGTCATCTCCTGCTGGTGGACAACGACCGCTTCTCGCTGAGCAACCTCAACCGCCAGCTGCTGGCCACCCGGGACAGCCTGGGACGCAGGAAGACGGAAACGGCGCGGGAACGCGCGCTTTCGATCAACCCGGACTGCGAGGCGGAGATCCGCGACTGTTTCTTCCTGCCTGAGACAAAGAACGAATTTGATTTCTCCGCGTTCGATTACGTGATCGACGCCATCGATACCGTCGCCGGCAAGCTCTGCCTGATCGGGGCGGCGCAGGAAGCCGGCGTCCCGGTCATCTCCTGCATGGGGACCGGGAATAAGACGGACCCCACGCAGCTTCGGGTGGCCGATATCGAAAAGACCTCCGTCGATCCGCTGGCGCGCGTCATGCGGCGCGAATACAAAAAACGCGGTCTGGCCCCGTTTCCGGTGGTTTTCTCCCTGGAGGAACCGCGGTCGATCCGGGACGAGGAGCGGGAAGTCATTGCGGAGGAAGTGAAACGGCGTAAGGAGCAGGGGATCGCGCGGAAGGACATTCCCGGATCCATGGTCTTCGTTCCGGCGGCCGCCGGCCTGCTGCTGGCGCGGAAGGTCGTGGAGGATCTGATCCGGCAAAGCTGATCCGGCAAAGCTGATCAGGCGGGACCGGGCTCGGCGGGGATGCGGCAAATACAACCGGACCATCGTGCCTCCTTACCGCATGCTTATCCCGTATCCGCGCCGCCTGTCAGGTGCTGACTGTCATACATTTTCCACAATACAAAAGGGACGGCTTTCGGGCCGTCCCTCGTTTTGTTCTGAGCACTGTCCCGGGGGAGTGAGGCGCCCCCGGTCAGCGGGTGAAAAGCAGGATCGTTACGACGCAGATGAAGACTATCAGCAGGGTAATGGGAAGAGCGACCGTGAGACAGCCGGCCACCAGCATCGCGAAGCGGTCGCCTCTTTCGAGGTGCATTTCATCGTCCGCTTCCGCTTTCGGATCCCAGTATTCCGGATCCTGAGGCGTTTCAGGATCCCGCTTTTCTTCCGCCATATTGTGACCTCCGGATCAGTTATCTCTTGTGGTCTTGACGTCAAACAGATATTCTCTGTTCTCGCCCAGCTTCCGCTCCGGGAAGTGGCAGGCCAGGAAATGATTGGGTTCGATCTCCACCAGCGGCGGCGTCACGCGCTTGCACTTCTCCGTGCACATATAGCAGCGGGTGGAGAACTTGCATCCGGGCGGCGGGTTGACCGGGCTGGGCACGTTGCCTTCCAGCACGATGCGCTCCTTGTTCTTAGAACCCGGATCCGTGGTGGGAATGGAGCTCAGCAGAGCGACGGTGTACGGATGACGGGGGTCGTCGAACAGCGTCTTCTTATCGGCCAGCTCCACGATGTTGCCCAGGTACATGACGGCGATGCGGTCCGAAATGAACTTGACCACCGACAGGTCGTGGGAAATGAACATGTAGGTCAGGTGCTGCTTATCCTGCAGCTCCTGCAGCAGGTTGATGATCTGGGACTGGATGGACACGTCCAGAGCGGATACGCATTCGTCGCAGACCACGAACTTCGGACGCACCGCCAGGGCACGGGCGATACAGATACGCTGCCGCTGGCCGCCGGAGAACTGGTGCGGATAGCGGTGCAGCATATATTCCTGCAGGCCGCATTCTTCCATGGTCTTCACGATGTGCGCTCTCAGCTTGCTGGAGCCGTGACGGAACATCTTGTGCGTCGTCAGGCCTTCCTCGATGATCTGGCCGACCGTGAAACGGGGGTTCAGGCTGGAGTAAGGGTCCTGGAAGATGATCTGCAGATCCTTGCGCAGCTTCCGCATCTCGGTGTATTTCAGACGGGCCAGGTCGATGCCGTTGTCGCGCATGGCTTCGTACTTCTGGAATTCCTCGTCGTTCGCATATTTGGCGCGGACGGCGGCCAGCTTCTCTTCCAGCGCGTCGATCTTCTTCTGATGCTCGTCGATCTTCTTCTGGAGTTCGGCGACTTTGGCGTCGGCTTCGGCCTTCTTGTTCTTGGCCTTGTCCGCCTTGCTGCCTTCGGACTCATTGATGATATCCTGGAAGGAGTCGGATTCCAGTTTGGCTTCCTGCTGCTCGTCAAAGACGACGTTCTGCTTCTTGTGCTCTTCGTAGATCTCGGCCAGGAGCTTCATGCCTTCTTTGTCGTCATGGACGTAGAAGCCGCCGATGATCTTCACGAGGTTGCTCATGTCGGTCTCGGATTCGCAGCGGGCGATGTTCGCGTCCTGCAGCAGATAGAAGTCCGCGTGGTCTTCACCGCCGGCTTCTTCCACCTTCTTGGCGAGTTCAGCCGCCTTGGCCAGGGACTTTTTCAGCTTGGAGCGATATTTTTCATCGTTCTTGATGGTGTCTTCGACGTATTCCGGAGTCATGCGGTCCAGCGTGGTGCCGTAGTACAGCGTGCAGCCCGCCGTCTGGGGGTATAACTGCAGCAGCACGCGGCCCAGGGTGGATTTGCCGCATCCGGATTCACCCACGATACCCAGGGTCTCGCCTTCATAGATGTCCAGGGAGATGTCTTCGTTGGCGCGCACATACAGCTGCTTCTTCTGGAAGATGGAG
Source organism: Lachnospiraceae bacterium (assembly GCA_017428105.1). GTDB lineage: Bacteria > Bacillota > Clostridia > Lachnospirales > Lachnospiraceae > UBA6987. Next base: position 55,478 of record JAFRRM010000019.1, read on the forward strand.
GTCTTCGCGACTGGGAAGTACTTTTTCAAATTAGTGATTGACAGTAATTTCTTGGTGTTTTGCACTTGACCGTTCCTCCTTGTTGGGATAGAAGCATCTGATCTGCTGGACGTCGCTGATCTTCTCCAGCTTCGGCTCCTCTTCTAAGCAGCGCTGCGTGGCGTATTTGCAGCGCGGCGCGAATTTGCAGCCCTTGGGCAGCGCCAGCGGGTGCGGCACGACGCCGGGGATGGGATCCAGGCGGTCGCTCTCCGTCTCCAGACGCGGGATGGACACCATCAGGCCTTCCGTGTACGGATGGCTGTAACTGCCCTTCTCCTGGAAAATGACGTCCGTAGGCGCGTGCTCCACGACCTGGCCGCAGTACATGACGGCCACGTCGTCCGCCATTTCATTGATGACGCCCAGGTCATGGGTGATGAAGATGATGGCGGTGCCGGTGGAGCGCTTCAGGTCGTTCATCAGACGCAGGATCTGCGCCTGGATGGTCACGTCCAGAGCCGTGGTGGGCTCGTCGGCGATCAGGATCTTCGGTTTGCAGGCCAGGGCCATGGCGATCATGACACGCTGCCGCATACCGCCGGACAGCTGGTGGGGATACTGCTTGATCACCACCTCCGGGTTCGGGATCTGAACGTCCTCAAGCATCTTCAGGGCATGCTCGTGAGCTTCCTTCTTGCTCATGTTCTGGTGGATGCGGAAGGGCTCGGACAGCTGACGGTCCACGGAGAACACGGGGTTCAGGCTCGTCATGGGTTCCTGGAAGATGACGGAGATATCGTTGCCGCGGATGTGGTACATCTCCTTCAGGGGCTTCTTGGTCAGGTCTCCGTGGCCTTCCATCAGGATCTCGCCGCTGTCGATATAACCGTTGCCGTCCAGCAGCTGCAGAATGCTCATGGCGGAAACGGATTTGCCGGAACCGGACTCGCCCACGATACCGATGGTCTTGCCGGCTTCCAGCGTATAGGACACGTCGTTGACGGCCTTTACGATACCCTTCTTCGTCTTAAAGAAGGTATGAAGATTTTTGACCTCTAATAACGGCATCTCTCATTCCTCCTTATTTATCATTGCTGGACTTGGGATCCATCACGTCGCGGAGCGTGTCGCCGATGGTGTTGATGCACACCGTGGTCAGGATCAGGATCGCCGAGGTGAACAGCCACTGCCACCAGAAGTTGATGGCCGCCGTGGCGTTGGACGCGCGGGTCAGCATGTTGCCCCAGCTGGGTTTCGGATACACGACGCCGAATCCCAAGAAGGACAGCGAGGTTTCCGTCTGCATGGACGCCGCGAAGGACAGCGTGATATTCACAAGGATAACGGAGATGATGTTCGGCAGGATGTGCTTGAAGGCGATGCGGCCTTCCTTCACGCCCATGGCCTTGGCGGCCGTCACGTATTCGCTTTCGCGGGCCACGAGGATCTGCGCACGGGTGATGCGGCAGAAGCCGGGCCAGCCGAGAACGCCGAGGATCACCATGATCATCAGGAGTCGTTCATCCTGCGAAAGGTTCTTCTGCGAAAGCAGGGAGGACAGAATCAGCATGAACGGCAGCAGCGGAATGGCTGAGAACACTTCCGCCACACGCATGACCAGCATGTCGACCCAGCCGCCGAAATAACCGGACAGCAGACCCAGGGTCACGCCGATCAGGATCTCGATGATGACGGCCACGGCACCGACGGTCATGGTCACGGCACCGCCGGCGATCACGCGCTTGAAGATGTCGGCGCCCGCGTCGTCCGTACCGAACAGGTAGCCTTTCAGGCCCCAGGTCATGAGCAGTTTGCCGTTTTCATCCGTCGCGTAGCTCTGGAAAGCGCCGGCGTAGATGTCGTGAGCGGTATCCAGTTCCTTGGGGGCTTCCGCCTGATAATAGTGGTCGCCGCCGAAGGAGAAGACATGGCCTTCATTGGTCACGGCGGTGTAATGATACGTGCCGCCCTGAATTTCGGTGTAGTACTCGCCTTCCGGCAGGACAGGGGTGTTGATGACGTCCGTCGGGAAGTCGCCGGCCAGCGCGATCGTGCCGTCCTCCAGCAGCGCGCAGACGCTGGAGGAGGTGGCGGTGATGGCCTGGATCTTCCGGCCGTCCAGGAACTTGGTCATCTTCTCGCCTTTGCCGCCGATGGTGTCACGTACGGTGGAATACAGGTTCTTGACGCCGGTCACGATGGAGTTCCGCTTAGTGTCCAGGCCCACGACGTAGTTCAGGGTGAAGTCGATGTCCTCAATGTTCTTGCGGTTCAGGAACTTCTCCATGTTGGTGTAGGTCTGCTTGTTGCCCCAGATGTACAGTTTGCCGTCGTTCATCAGAATGGCGGAAGCCTGATAGCCGGCCACCAGTTTCTTGACGTTGGCAATGTCGATGCCGCCGTTGCGGATCTCTTCCGGAACGGGGACCAGGTTGGGGTTGTTCAGGACGGCTTCGGTCACAGCGAACTGTCCGAACTGGTTGGAGCCCCAGCCCAGCAGACGCCCGTCTTCCGTCAGGACGACGATGTGGTCGATGCCGGCCGCCGCGAAGGCGATCTTGGAATCCTGCACTTCCTGCGGGATGTCAGCCACGTTCAGGCTGGTGGCGCCCAGTTTGGTGGAGCCCCAGACGTAGACTTTGCCGCTCTTGGACAGGCCGACGGAGAAACTGCCGTAGCTGTCGATGGACTTGATCTCGTCCTTCATGGCCGCCGGGACTTTCATGTAGGACAGGTTCGGAGGCAGGTCCTTCTGCGTGACTTCGGTGTAGGAATCGTAATATTTTTCCATGTACTTGGTCTTCGGCACGATACTGACGATCAGGAACATGAAAAGTACGAGACAGACGGAGAAAACGGCGAATCTGCGTTCCAGGAAACGCTGGAAGATCTGCCGGGCCGGGCTGACGATCAGTTCGGAATCGTCGGGCTGGCCGTTATTTTCCGCGGCTTTTTTTTCTTCGTATTTGGCCCCCAGGAAGGTGCGTCTGAACCAGCGGCCGAATCCGGACTCTTTCTTACTCATCTCTTTCGGCCTCCTTTACTTGCTGATACGCACACGAGGGTCGACCAGGCCGTAGCACAGGTCGATGACCAGGTTGCTGAACAGACCCAGGAACGTGTAAATGACCTGCAGGAACATGACCAGGTCATAGTCGGAGTTCTTGGTCGCATTCAGGAACAAGAGGCCTAAGCCCTTGAACCCGAAGAAGATTTCCATGATCATGGCGCCGCCGACGATGCCGAAGAAGCCGCCGACGATGATGGCCACCATGGGGATCAGAGCGTTGCGCCAGGCGTGGGAGTAAACCACGACCTTTTCGGGAAGGCCCTTGGCCCGCGCGGTACGCACGCAGTCAAGGCTCAGGGCGTCGATCATGGATGCACGGGCGATACGGGTCACGCCGGCCAGGGACGAAAACACCAGGCAGATGACGGGCAGCGCCACGTGGCTGATGGTATCCCAGACGGCTTTCCAGCCCGTATAGTTGGTCCCCGGCGTCTTCATGCCGCTGACGGGGAACCAGTGCAGGATCGAGCAGAAGAACACAATGAAGATAATGTAAATAATGAAGCTTGGCGTGGAGAAGCCTATCAGTGAAACCAATTGCGTCCCTCTGTCAAACCGGCTGCCTTTCTTTGTGGCGCAAACGATGCCCAAAGGAATGGTGATGATCAGGACAAAGAATTCTGATATGGCGCCGACGATCATCGAGTTCCGCATGAAGGGCCATATCATATCGACAACCGGCAAATTGTAGTCGTATGAAAATCCGAAATTCCCCTGGAAAATACCGCTGCATTTTCCGTTGTAGAAGGGCATGATGCCCCACCAGCGCAGGTACAGGACCAGAACGTCATCGGTATCCGTACCGTACTGGCGCTGGTACTTTAAGTACAGCTCCTGGAATTTCGCTTCCCGCTCTTCAGGGGTCATCTGATTCTTTAACTGCTGGACTTCGGCTTTCGCGTCCGTGTAGGCCCGGTTTCCCGGCATCAGCTGGTAAAGACTGAAAAGCAGGAATGTTAAAAGAAGAAAAACTGCAACCATGTACAGCAATCTTTTTACAATATATCTTCCCATTTTTTCCCCTTACTGCATATAAATATGCGGTATGTTGATTCTTTTAAAAGATTACGTCCTCACATTTTAAAAAAGAAATCAGTGGATCACGTGCTCTTTACGAAAAGGACCCGCACCGGACATCGAGATCCCCGATGCGGGCCCCAAAGGCTTAGCTTAGCTTAAGTCGGAATCAGTCAGCTGATCAGTCGTTCAGCCAGCAGATATCGGCCCAGTCCTTGATGTAGTACTGGCTGTAGTCGTCATACTGGGACGGATCGATGGTCATGTTCCAGCTGTAGTCGTAAGCCGCGCTGGTGTAACCGGTCGCGAAGTTGAACGCGCAGTACATAGGAGTGCCGGCATAGAAGCCGTACACGGCCTGCTGATACAGTTCGTCAAGCATCGGGCCGAAGTCGCCCAGCTGGTTGTAGACCACCATGCCGCAAGCCGCGACGTTGGCGTTCTCACGGAAGCCGGTCTGCAGCAGGTCGGTGAACTCGTTAGGCGTGGTGCCGAACCAGTTGATGACCAGAGGCATGTAGTAGTCGTCGCCGACCTTCTCGGTCTTGTAAGCGCCGTCCATGGACTTGTAGTTGATGTCGTTCTCGGTGGCCAGATCGCCGGGGATCATCTTATAGCGGACGCCCTCGGTGTACTCGTTGCCGTCCTTGTCGTATACCCAGCCGTTGGCCTCCAGCACTTCGATGGCGCTGTCGGAGGAGGTGGGATACGCATCCAGCATCATGCCCTGCTCAACGGCAGCCTGGTACATCCAGGAACCGCTGTAGTAAGGGCCATCCACAACGCCGCCGTAGCCGCCCGTGAAGGCCTTAGCGAAAGCAGCGCGGTCCATGCAGTAGGCAATAGCCTGACGGACTTCGTGGAACTGAGCGGGGCCGTAGTCGCAACGGAAGCCAAGCTTGCCGTAGCCGGCGCGGCTGTAGTGAGTGTACACAGCCTTGTCGGGGTTGGCAGTCGCGTATTCGATGGCTTCGTCAGTGGCGGCGCCGCCGGTCACTTCGGCCAGAACATCGAGCTCGCCGGCCTTGAACTGTTCAAGCTGGGTGGCATCGACGGTCTTGCGGTAGGTCACCTTCTCGATGGAAGGCTTCACGCCTTCGTAGTTGCCCTTGAATTCAGGGTTGATCACCAGGATAGCAGTGCTGTCGGTGGTGTCGAAGGAGTCGACCATGTAAGGGCCGGTGTAAGGCCAGGTCTTCCAGTTCTCTTCGGAGGTATCCTGGCAGGCGAACTTGATGCGGGCGGCATGCTTGTAGGTATCGCCGTCCACCTCATAGAAATCATCGCTCAGATACACGCCGTTGCCGTCATCCTGAATGGTGGCGCCGTCCAGGAACATGTCAGTGTAATAAGGGCTGAAGCCGGCATAGGTGATATCATAGAAGTAAGGGATGTAGGCGGCCGGGATGGTGATCGAGAAGGTGTGCTCATCGATCAGACGCAGGCCAGCTAATTCCTTGGTGCCTTCTTCGCTGCCGGGGCCGGTGTACTTCGTGAAGTCAGGGCCGCCGACGACGGTGTTCAGGGACAAAGCACGGCCGGACGCCTGAGCGCCGACCTTGGAGGCCAGAGCCAGCTTGAAGGCCAGGTAATCCTTCGCAGTGATGGCTTCGCCGTTGGAGAACTTCAGATCATCGTTGATGGTGATGGTGAAGGTCTTGTTGCCGTCGGCATCGATCTCTTCGCTGTGATCCTTCACAACGGTCTCGTTCCAGACATAGCCGCCTTCCTTGGTGGTGGAGATGGTCTCCAGACCGGTGATCATGTCGCCTACGTCAGAGTCGGAAGCGCCGGGGCTGGACTTGCCGAAGGTGGGATAACGGAACTGGCCGGACAGCTCGGTGGACTTGCCCAGGATGATGGTGCCATCCTTGGAGGTCCAGTCGATCAGAGCGCTGGACGGATCCCAGTAAGGGTTGGTGGGGTGATCTTCCACGCCTTCGATCTTGGCGTTGAAGAAGTTGTAGTACTCGTTGGAGTACAGGGGAACTTCGGGCAGCAGGTAGTTCCAGCGGGTGATGTAGAGTCTCCACCAGGCGGCGTACACATCGTCCGCGGTCTCGTATTCGGAACCTTCGGGATCAATGTTGTACACCATGGCCATGGTCAGGAAATCCAGACCCAGCTGATGCAGTTCGCCATCCACGTTGATGTAGGCAAAGCCGGTCTCGGGATCTTCGATCACGTCAGCGATCTTGATGTCCTGGCCGTACTTCTCATACAGAGAAGTATAATCAGTGCCATACTCCAGGCCGGCCAGCTTCAGAACGTCGAATTCGGGGTTTTCCACTTCTTCAGGGAATTCCGGTACGGGTTCTTCCGTAGGAGCTTCGGTAGGAGCTTCGGTGGGAGCTTCAGTAGGGGCTTCCGTGGGAGCTTCGGTAGGAGCTTCCGTGGGAGCTTCGGTGGGAGCTTCCGTGGTGGCGGGTTCCGGAGCCTTCGTGGTGGGGGCTTCGGTGGGAGCTGCCGTGGTGGGAGCCGCAGTGGTAGGGTCAGTCTTGCCGCCGCAGGCGGTGAGGCTGATGACCATCGCAACGGCTAACAACAGAGCCAGCAACTTTTTCATAGTCTTTCCTCCTTAGAAAATTACATCAGTACCGCCCGTTTTCGGGCATAGTCATAGATACCGATGCTACTATACGTGCAATTATAGGAAAACGCGCTTTTTTTGTCAATACCTTTTGCCTTCCTTCGGGAGAAAAAAAGGAATATTGACAGGGCGGCGATCCTTAACTATTATAATGTAAAAAAGCCCCCCGAGGTACCTTTATGAAGAAAGTGCGCCTGTTCGATTTCTCCGTCCCGGCCCTGCTGGCCGCCCTGATCGTCTTCCCGGTGATGGTCTATGCCTTTTACGTGATGATCCGGTATCAGCACGTGAAGATCTTCTACGTCCTGCTGCCGCTGCTCCTGCTCGGCATCGGCTGGATCATCTTCGACATGGTCTTCCGGGCCGCCGTGATCGACGCGGACGGCGCCCGCTACCGGAAGCTCTTCATCCCGCGCGACCGCCTGGAGGTCGTGTCCGAATACGACATCCGCTTCCGCGAGCCCGTCTATTATCTGCGCGACCGCAATGAGGATTACCGGGAAGGGACGCCCAAGGAACTGGCCGCCAAACAGATACGGGTGCAGGCCACCATGGCCAACACCCGCAAACTGACCGAATACATGCATATGCCGCTCTCGCCCGTCAAGAAGCCGAAAGCGCGCTGGAAGAGATGAACGACAAACAGAGCGGTGCCGTCCGGTGCCGCTTTTTTCAGCCCCCGTTCACGATGCGGAGATACGTCTCCTTCGGGATCATGGGCCGTTCCAGTTCCGCCACCGTCCCGGCGGAAAGCGTCCCCGAAGCGGCGTACTCCTCTCCCGCTCTTTCAAACCGCGCCAGAAGCGGGTCCGCGGCGGGGGCGGCCTCCGGCACGTTCAGCAGGGGCGCCTCCGGCACGCACACCATGTCCGGCGCGCGGAAGCAGTTCCGGCACTGGATGCGCAGCGCTTCGAAATTGCCGTTCCAGTCCGGGAAGCCGCAGCCGCAGATGACCAGGGTGCGGATCTTCGAGAAATCCGCCAGCGCCTCATGGCGAACGGTGCCGTCGCTTTCTTCTGTCATCTTCATTTTGATCAGCGGGATGGTGCGGTCCAGCACCGCCTTGAGATGCGAAGGCATCCCGTAGCAGTACAGCGGGAAGCTCCAGATGATCAGGTCGGCGCTCCGGTACCGCTTCAGGATCGCATTCTGGTCGTCTTCGATCACGCAGCGGCCGTCGCCCCGCGCCCAGCAGCCGAAGCAGCCGCGGCAGGGTGCGATCTCCTGATCGATCACGTGGACGATCTCGGTCTCGTGTGCCCCGCTCCGGTCCAGCCCTTTCAGAAATGCTTCCGTCAGACGGAACGTATCGCTCTTCTTTTTCGGACTCCCGTTCAGCACCAGGATCTTCATGCTTTTCCTCCCGTCTTCCTCACGTCCAGCCGGAACAGCCCGTGGCGGCTGCAGCAGGCGTACAGCGCGCGCACCCGGCTCCGTCTGAAATAAGCTTCCGCACCGCCCTCCGGGTACAGTTTTACGAACTGCATACCCTGGTCCGATACGGCGGCCAGAAACGTGATGTAATGCTCTTTCGTCATCGGGTGGGCGACACGGACGTAGTATTCGTCTTCCGCGGTCTCCGCCTGTATGGCGTGTTCGGCGTCCGCCTCCTCCGCTTCCAGCGGGGGCAGCGCGATGCCGCAGCAGCTGACCGCGGCTTCGCCGATCGTCCGGATCACGTTGCCGCAGACCGGACAGAGGTAGAAGCGGCTCTTCAGCATATTGGCGCTGCGGTTGCGGTTCCGCACCGTTTCACCGGAAAACAGTTCCGCCACGGAGATGCCCAGCGCTGCGGCCAGCGGCTCCAGCAGGCTCACGTCCGGCAGGCCCCGGCCCGTCTCCCACTTGCTGACCGCTTTTCCGCTGACACAGATCTTCTGCGCCAGTTCTTCCTGCGTCATGTTCCTTTCTTCGCGGAGCCGCCGGATCACGGCCCCGGTCACGTAACTGTCCATCGCAGATCCTCCTTCCGGGACGATCGTAGCACAGGCCGGACGCCCGCGCACCCTACGGGCCGTGGAGCTGTCTATATAATATTATTGAAGATTATTTCAATATCCGCCGCAGCGCCGCTTCTTCCGCTTCCGGCAGCAGGCGCCGCAGATGAGCCAGCAGCCGGCCGTACGATTCCTCCGGCGTCCGCCGGTACACCGTCTCCCGGAACGCCGGTCCGAAGAAGCGCTCCGGCGTCGAATACTGCGCGATGCCCCAGCCGTATGTCTCGCCGTTCCGGTTCCGTTCGTACACGAAATCGCTGATCAGCACGTATCCCTGCGCCTGCAGCCGCGTGACGGAGGTCTCAAAGCCCGTCCGTCCGCCCTTGCGGTAATCGCCCAGGTTCTTCAGCGCCTTGGACAGCACCGGCGCGTGCGCGTCCAGCAGTTCGTACAGGTCCCTGTCCTTCCGCGGGGCCAGGCCGTCGTCCCAGCGCGCGTCGAAGTCATAGCCGTCCCGCCGGTAATTCGCCAGGTCGGGGAACCATTCGCGGCTCACGAAGACCGCCTTGTTCTCGAAGAACTTCCCGTACGCGCAGCCGCACTCCCGGATCACCGGTCCTTTCCACTCCCAGACCTTCCAGTCGTCGCTGCCCGGCGAATACCAGACTTCCGGCACCGCATGCTCTTCCACGGAAAATCCCGGCACGGAGCCGGCGAACAGCGGAACGAAGCCGTATTCGCGCACGGCCCGGATGAGGTCTTCTTTTGTCCGTACAGTAAAATCAAACGCCATGACGGTCCTCAGCGGAGATGCTCCCGCAGCTCATGCAGTTCCCGGTAAAAAATTTCAGCCTGCACATACTGCCATTCCAGCGACGCGGAACCGCCGCTGTTGCCTCCGTACGTCATGAGCGCAGAGACCGCGCCGTACGCGTGCTCCGCCTTTTCCAGGTTCTCCATCCGGTCCCGGTAATACGTCTCAAACGGATCGATGAATTCTTTCCGGTATTCCTCCGGGGATCCGGCATACCCGTATCCCGCGAGCCGCCCGTGCCAGGCCTGCAGCAGTTCGGTGATCTCGCTGCGGAGCAGGGCGATCTCTTCCTTCAGGCCGTCCGTTGCCTGCGCGACGGCCCGATCGTGCTCCGCATGCCCCTTTTCATAATAAGGCAGGAACTTTTCATGCGCGCGGCGGTAAAGATCACTGACCGGCTCCCCGTCGGCGCCGGTCGGAAGTGCCGGACTTTGCGCCGCAGCGGACGATGCGGGATCCGCCGGCTCCGCCGATTTCCCGGCAGATCCGCACGAAGTCAGGAGCAGGCCCGCTAGCAGGACCGCGGCAAGCATCCATATGACCGATGATCGTTTTCCGTTCATTCTTCCCCTCCTTCGTCTTCCGCCAGCCGCGCGAACAGGTCCGCCGCGGGCGCGAGGAGCCGGTCGTCAAAATCATAAGCATCCGTATGGAGCGCGGGCGTCCCTTCGCCGGCGCCCAGATAAAACATCGCCCCCGGGCATTCCTTCAGATAATGGCCGAAATCCTCCGAGGCGCGCCAGAGCCGCGGCATCGCGAGGAGCGGGATCCCGAGTGCTTCCGCCGCTTTTCTCACGCGCGCCAGGCATTCCGGACGGTTCCGCGTTTCCGGAAAACGGTCATGGATCTCGTGAGACACGGTCAGGCCGTATGCGGCGGCCTGCTCCTCCGCAAACGCGAGCAGGTCCGCTTCCAGGCGGTCCATCTCCTCTTCCCGCTCCGCGCGCAGCGTCAGCGAGACTTCGCCGCTGCCGGCGGAGATCCCGAAATCCCCGGTCCCGGCCAGAAGGCCCGTGACGGTGCATAGCAGCATGCCGTCCGCCGGCTGCCGGCAGCGCTCCTGCGAACGCAGGACGATGCGGGCCAGCGCCTCCGCCGGGTTCCGTCCCTCTTCCGGGGCGCTCGCATGGGACTTCTGCCCCGCGAGCAGGATTCGGAGGCCTTCCGACGCCGGCTGCGTCAGGCCTTCGCGGTACACCAGATGTCCTTCCGGATACCCGGGCAGGTTGTGGAACGCATAGATCTCCCCGATGCCTTCCTGCGGGATCAGGCCGCAGCAGAGGCGGGCGCCCTGTCCGGTCTCCTCGCCCGGCTGAAAGATCAGGTATACAGTATTCTTCAGCGTCCGGCCCGTCAGTTCCAGGGCCAGGCCGCAGAGCGCGGCACTGTGCCCGTCGTGGCCGCATTTGTGCGACACGCCGCCGCAGCGGGAAACATATGGCAGCGGCAGCGACTCCGGGATCGGCAGCGCATCCATGTCCGCGCGGAACGCGATCTTCCTGCCGCCCGGCCGGCCCGTCTTCACCGCATAAAACCAGCCGTCCCTCCCGACGATCTCAAAATCCGTGTTTTCCTTCAGAAAATCCTGCAGCCGCTGCGCCGTCCGTTCTTCCCGCATGGACAATTCCGGGTGCCGGTGCAGCTCGTGCCGCAGTTCCGTGATCCTTTTCAAATTTTCCTTATGCATGATCCCATCTCCGTGATCCGGTATCGTATGACTCTTCTGTGATCATACCGCGTTTGGAGATCATAGTCAAAGAAAATCCGAGGTTTCCGGGCACACTCCCGGGGCGCCGGCGTCCGGCTTGACAAACCGGTCTCTCCGTCCCATAATGAGCTTGACGGACGTTCCGTCCGATCCGTTCCGAAGGGAGGCCGGACCATGAATCAGAAAAGCGCGCGCATCCTTCTGCTCTTTGTCTTTGCCGCGCGCGGCACTTCCTTCCTGTTCTCCAAGCTGCTTCTGCGGGAAATGGCCCCGATGAACATCGTCGCGGTCCGTTTTCTCCTTTCCTTTCTGATCCTGGCGGCCGTTTTTTTCCGGAAACTCCGGTCCTGCACCCGGGCCGCCCTGCGCGGGGGGCTGATCCTCGGCGCCGCGAACACCGTCATGATGGTGCTGGAGATGTTCGCGCTGCGGCTCGTGGACAGCGGCGTCTGTTCCCTCATCGAAAACATGGCCATCGTCCTGGTCCCGCTTTTTACGGCGGTCCTTACCCGTACGCTTCCGCCCGGGAAAACTCTTTTCTGCGCCCTGCTCGCCGTGACCGGCGTAGGCTTCCTTTCACTGACGCAGAGCCGCAGCCCGAGCGGCGCCCTGGGGATCGTGCTCGCCGTCCTGGCGGCGATGACGTTCGCCGTCTGCATCATGATGACGGCCGAAGTCAGCCGCGGTTCGGATCCGCTCACGGTCGGGATCTTGCAGCTCGGCGCCATGGGCGTGCTCAGCCTGGCCGCCTCCCTGGCCGCGGGCGGTTTTTCTCTGCCGCAGACCGGCCGCCAGTGGGGCCTGATGCTTCTCCTGGTCCTTCTGTGCAGCTGCTTCGGCTTCGCGTTCCAGCCCCTGGGGCAGAAATACGTCCCCGCCGAGGAGGCCGCCGTCCTGACCGTCGTGAATCCTCTGACGGCCGGCATCCTGGGGGTCGCCGCCGCCGGCGAAAGTTTAAGTCCTGCCAAGCTCACCGGCTGCCTCCTCATCCTCACGGCCCTGATGCTGTATCATCTGAAAAAGAAGACCGGCCCCTCCTCCTGAGGAAATTATCTCACAAATCCCGTCCGTTTCCCCCGGCGGCTCTACAACTTTTCCCCCGTCTTATATCTGCTTGACAAAGCGTCAGCCTGCTGATAAAATAATGGCAAATGAAGACACACAGTACGAACCGAAAAAACAATGGACCTTCACAGGTTTTTCCTGTGTTTGCGGCGTACCCTGATCCTTCGAAAAGAAGGATTAAAATATCATTTATGTGAAGGAGGTTTCACAAATGCGTAAAAGCGGAAAGAAACTCATGTCCGTGGCTCTGCTCTGCGTCATGCTGGTGACTCTGCTCGCCGGCTGCGGCGGCAAGAAGTCCGAGACCATCAAGCTCGGCTGGATGGGCTCCCTGACCGGCGACCAGGCGGCATACGGCACCTGCGAAAGCCAGACCCTGAAGATGCTCGTGGAAGAAAAGAACGCCGCGGGCGGCATCCTCGGCAAACAGATCGAACTGATCTGCTACGACACCAAGGGCGACGCTCAGGAAGCCGTGAACGTAGCCAAGCGTCTCTGCGCGCAGGATAAGGTCTGCGCCATCATCGGACCCAACGCGTCCGGCCAGTGCATTGCTATCCAGTCGGTTCTGGATCAGTACAAAGTCTCTGACCTGTCCACCGTGGCCACCAATGAGAAGGTCACCGTCCAGGACGGCAAGCTGAAAGAGTACAACTTCCGTGTCTGCTTCCTGGATCCCCAGCAGGGCAAGATCGCCGGCACTTTCGTGTATGACAACCTGAAGTTCACCAAGGCCGCCGTGCTGTTCGACATCAACGACGACTATGCGAAAGGCCTGAAGGACAACTTCATCAAGGTCTTCACCGGCAAGGGCGGCACCGTCGTGGCGGAAGAAGCCTACACCGGCGGCGACACGGATTTCACCGCGCAGCTGACCAAGATCAAAGAAGCGGGTCCCGAGATCATCTTCACCCCCATCTTCTACCAGGATTTCATCATGATCCATAAGCAGGCCCGCACCCTGGGCATCGACCTGCCGATGCTGGGCGGCGACGGCTGCGCCTCCGAAGTGCTGTTCGACGCGGCGGATGCGGTCGACGGCTCCTACGTCATCAACCACGTCTCCCTGGTCGACCCCGCCGGCGATGATTTCCGCGCGAAATACGCCTCCAAGTGGAACGGCGCCAAGATGGAGCTGAACGGCTACATGGCCCACGACGCGTTCCTGCTGTGGTGCGCCGCGGTCGAGAAGGCCGGCAGCGATGATCCTCAGGCGATCGCGAAAGCTTACTGCGAAGTCGAAGTCACCGGTATGGCCGGCAGGATCAAGATCTCCGCGGAAGACCACAACCCCGTCGGCAAGAGCGGCTGCGTGGAGCAGATCGACGGCAAGAACAAGACCTACAAGTTCATCACCTACATTGCCGCCGACTGACCGGCGCTGCATCTGAACTGACACCCGGGCGCTCCCTCTCGCAGGGAGCGCCCTATGCACAAAGAACACGAGGAGGCTGTTTATGGATCTCCAATACTATCTCCAGCAGCTCGTCAACGGCATCTGCCTGGGCGGCATGTACGCCCTGATGTCGGTCGGGTATTCGCTGGTCTACAGTATTATGAGCTTCTCCAACTTTGCCCACGGCGGCGTCATCATGGTCGGCGCCTATGTGGGATATTTTGCGCTGACGGCCCTGAACGTCCCGTTCTGGATCGCGTTCCTCCTGTGCGGCGTCGGCAGCGGCATCCTGGCAATCATCATCGAACGGCTTGTCTACTCTCCGCTGCGCAAGCGCCGCGCTCCGTCGCTGTATTTCATCATCTCCGCCATGGGCGCCTCGATCTTCCTGGAAAACTTCGTGATCGCCACGATCGACGGCACGCCCCGCAACTACCCTACGCTGTTCTCCAACAGCATTACGATCGGAAGCATCTCGCTGGGCGTCGACTCCCTGCTGATGATCGTCGTTTCCGCGGTCTCCCTGCTGATCCTGATGTTCATCATCCAGAAAACCAAGATCGGCCTGGCCATCCGCGCCTGCGCCTACAATGAAAAGGCCGGCACGCTGATGGGCATCAACAGCAGCCTGGTCATCTTCGTCGTCTTCCTGATGGGCGGCGTGCTCGCGGGCTTTGCCGGCATGCTGTACGGCATGCGGTTCATCGTGAAGCCCACCATCGGCCAGGTCACCAACAAGTCCTTCGTCGCGGCCGTGTTCGGCGGTCTGGGCAGCCTGCCCGGCGCCATCATCGGCTCGCTGCTGCTCGGCATCATGGAGATCTTCGTGGCTTCGCAGAACTCCATGCTCCGCGACCTGTTCGTGTACGCCCTCCTGATCCTTGTCCTGATCATCAAGCCGTCCGGCCTGATGGGCAAGGTCGTGGAAGATAAAGCGTAAGGAGGATCGACATGAGCTGGTATTACATCGAAGGCATTCTGATCCAATCCTGCTATACGCTGCTGATCGTGCTGGGCCTGTCCATCCTGACGGGCTATACGGGCATGTTCTCATTCGGACACGCGGGCTTCGTCTGCATCGGCGCCTACGTTTCCGTTCTCTGCACCATGGGCTTCGGCCTTCCGTACTGGCTGGCCCTGCTCATCGCGGGTCTGACGGCCATGGTGTTCGGCGCGGGCCTCGGCAAGATCACCCTGGGCCTGAAAGGCGACTATTTCTGCATCGCCACACTGGGCGTAGGCGAGGCGATACGCCTGATATTCAACAACCTGAACCTGAACCTTAACATCGGCGGCAAGAGCTTCATCCTGGACGGCGCGAAGGGCATCGCCAGCATCCCGCTGCACACCACCTTCCCGATCGCTCTCGTCATCGTGGTCTTCTTCCTGACCGCCACCGCTCTTCTGATGAAGTCCAAGCACGGCCGCAACATGCTGGCCGTCCGCGAAGATGAGCTGGCCGCGCAGATGTGCGGCATCAACACCTTCCGTTCCAAGATGCTGGCCATGTGTATGTCCGCGCTGTACGCCGGCATTGCGGGCGGCATGCTGGCCCACTATTTCGGCTATCTGCAGCCCAAGATGTTCCTGATGACCAAATCGACGGAATACACCATCATGGTCATCTTCGGCGGCATGGGCTCCATCACCGGTTCCGTGCTCGGCACCGTGCTGCTCTGCGCGCTGCCCGAACTGCTGCGCGCCGTGGGCGACTGGCGTCTGGTCTTCTACGGCCTCGCCGTCATCGTCATCATGATCGTGCGCCCGAAGGGCCTGATGGGCGGCAAGGAGATCACGGACCTGAAGTGGTTCAAGGCCATCGTCCGCCTTTTCAAGGGCAAAAAGAAGGAGCAGCAGCCCCCGCCTGACGAAGGCGAAAAACCCGGAGAGGAGGCGCAGGCATGAAAGACATCACCTTCAAGCATCATGATCCCGACGTCGTGCTCTCCCTCTGGCACGCCACCAAGCGCTTCGGCGGCCTGACCGCCGTCGGCGACGTCTCGTTCCGGGTCCGGAAAGGCGAGATCTACGCACTGATCGGCCCCAACGGCGCCGGCAAGACCACCATCTTCAACCTGATCACCGGCGTGTACTCTCTGACCGAAGGCCGCATCCTGTTCAACGGGACGGTCATCGCCCAGGGCGAAAACATCATCAAGGACGACATGCGGGAGACCGAAGTCAAGCCCTTCAAGAAAAAGCCGTATGACATCATGTCCCGCGGCATCGCCCGCACCTTCCAGAACATCCGTCTGTTCAAGAGCGAGACCGTCTACAACAACGTGCTGACGGCCTGCCACGCGGA
Organism: Lachnospiraceae bacterium; assembly: GCA_017428105.1. Lineage (GTDB taxonomy): Bacteria > Bacillota > Clostridia > Lachnospirales > Lachnospiraceae > UBA6987. The sequence continues at coordinate 71,362 of JAFRRM010000019.1, forward strand.
AGCGGACTACAACATCTTCCAGTCTCTGTGGCGCTTTAAAAAAGGCCCCAAGTGGCTGACCAAGTACGCCCGCCAGGAAGAAGCCCTGCGCCAAAAGACCGAGGAACTGCTGAAGATCATGGGCATTTGGCAGTACCGCGACATGGTCGCCGTGAACCTGCCCTACGGGCAGCAGCGCAAGCTGGAGATTGCCCGCGCGCTGGCCACCGATCCGCAGCTCCTGCTGCTGGACGAACCGGCCGCCGGCATGAACCCCGAAGAGACCATGGCGCTGATGCAGCTGATCCGCGAGATCCGCGACCGCTTCGACCTGACCGTCCTGATCATCGAACACCACATGGACCTGGTCATGAACGTGTCCGACCGCATCTTCGTGCTGAACTTCGGCAAACCGCTGGCGGAAGGCACGCCTGCGGAGATCCAGTCGAACCCCGACGTGATCGAAGCCTATCTGGGGAAGGAGGAAGACGCCGATGGCAATGCTTGAGATCCGTGACCTGAATGTTTACTACGGCGGTATCCACGCCCTCAAGGGCATCTCCCTCGACGTGGAAAAAGGCCAGATCGTGTCCATGATCGGTTCCAACGGCGCCGGCAAATCGTCCATGATGAACGCCATCTCCGGCATCGTCAAATACCAGTCCGGCGAGATCCGCTTCAACGGCGAAAAGCTGCCCGCGCAGGCGAACAAGATCGTGAAGCAGGGCATCTGCCAGGTGCCGGAAGGCCGCCTGATCTTCGCCAACCTGACCACGTACGAAAACCTGATCCTCGGCGCCTACCTGCGCACGGACAAGGCCGGGATCGACCGGGACTTAAAGCGTGTGTACGAGATCTTCCCCCGTCTGGAGGAACGCAGAAACCAGATCGCCGGCACGCTCTCCGGCGGCGAACAGCAGATGCTGGCCATGGGCCGCGGCATCATGTCCGCGCCCGAGCTGATCATGCTGGATGAACCGTCCCTGGGCCTGGCGCCCCTGCTGGTCAACACCATCTTCGACACCATCAGGGAGATCAAGGCCATGGGCAAGACCATCCTGCTGGTGGAGCAGAACGCCCTGAAGGCGCTCTCCGTCGCGGACAACGCCTACGTGCTGGAGCAGGGCCGCATCACCATGAGCGGTCCCGGCAAAGTCCTGCTGAAGGATCCTTCCATCGCGGAGGCTTATCTGGGCCACGCAGCGCACTGACGCAGCGCGGCATCACCAAGGCAGGCGGCCCTCAAAGCCGCCTGTTTTTTGGTCCCGGCTTTTCTTTTTCCCGGCCGGCCTCTCCGAAACCTCTATCTTTTTTCTTTCCGCCGTGATATGATACCAACGTTCCTGTTGCTCTTCTGCCGCGGCCGCGGTCTGACCGCCTGTATGAAACAAGATCCTCAGCGTTATAAAGCTCTTTTGGCCACCATCGTCTGCCATGTCATATGGGGCTTCAGTTTTATGTTTTCCCGGGTGGCGCTGGACCGGGTCCCGGTCTTCCAGCTGCTCAGCCACCGCTTTATCCTGGCGTTCCTGGCCATGAACCTGGTCCTTTTCACGGGCCGCTTCCGTCTGGAGCTGAAAAAGAAGGGGATCCGTCTGCTCCTGCTGCTGGGTCTGATGGAACCGGTGGTCTATTTCATCGGCGAACAGTACGGGATCCTGCATTCGAGCACCATCTTCTCCGGCGTCATGATCGCCACGATCCCCATCGCGGCCACACTGGCCGCCTGGCCGTTCATTCATGAAAGACCGACTGCCGGACAGCTCCTGTTCAGCCTTGTGTCCGTCAGCGGCGTCATCGGGATCGGCCTTCTCAGCAGCAGCACCGGCACGCTGGACTGGATCGGTCTGGCGGCACTGCTGATCTCAGTTGCCTCCGCCACCGCGTATTCCCTGATCACCCGTTCCATTTCCGGCCGCTATACGCCTTTCGAACGGACTTACGTCATGATGGGGATCGCCGCCGCCGTATTCACGCCGCTGGGGCTCGTGCAGACGCAGGGCCGCCTCTCCGCGTATCTGGCGCCCCTGAGCGATCTTTCCTATCTTGGAGCGGTCTTCTTCCTGGGCATCCTGGCGTCCGTCGTCTGTTTCTTCCTGTCCGGCTACGCGCTCACCTATCTGACGGTCGCGCGCGAAAGCGTTTTCAGCAATCTGACCACCGCGGTCTCCGTCTTTGCCGGCGCCGTCTTCCTGCGGGAGCCGTTTAGCTGGCTGAGCCTGCTCTTCTGCTTTCTGATCCTGTTCGGGATCTGGGGCGTGCAGCGGACCTCGAAGCAATAATTTTTCCCGCGCAACCGGACGCAGTCAAAAAAGAGGGCATTACGCCCTCTTTTCCTTTATTACGCTTTCCTCTCGAATTGTTACGCTTTTCTCTTCATATCAGTGCGCTTCCGCCAGTTCTCCCAGCACGTCCGCCAGCACTTCCGCTCCGGCGATCAGATCTTCATCCGCGGTATATTCGGCCGGATTGTGGCTGATCCCCTTATGGCTCGGCGCGAAGATCATGGCCGTCGGACACAGCAGCGCCATATTCTGCGCGTCCTGGCCCGCCCCCGACGTGATGCGGCGGCAGGACAGCCCGTGCTTCCCGGCATATTTCTCCACCAGTCTAACGATCCCGGCGTCGAACAGGACAGGTTTGAACCGGGACAGCCGTTCCGTCCGGATCCGCACGCCGTCGGTCTTCTCCAGTTCCTCCAGAAAAGCCGCCAGCGCCTTCTCCTCGGCCTGCAGCGTGCTTTCGTCCGGATTCCGCACGTCGACCGTAAACACGGCTTTATCCGGGATCACGTTGATCGCGTTCGGGGAAAATTCGATGCAGCCGGTCGTCGAAACGGTCCGGCTCCCGGGCTGCAGACACCGCCCGCGCATAAAGGTGATGACCTTCGCCGCCGCGACGCCCGCGTCATGGCGGTAGGACGTCGGCGTCGTGCCCGCGTGGTTCTGCTCGCCCTCGATCGTGATCCGCTGCCAGGAAATGCCCTGCAGGTCTTCGACCGCCCCGATCCGGTATCCTTCCGCCTCCAGGATGGGGCCCTGCTCGATATGCAGTTCCACGAACGCCGCCGGCTTCAGGAAGCCCGGTTCCTCCGTCCCCGCATATCCGATGCGCTCCAGTTCTTCCCCCAGGACCGTTCCGTCGATCCCGACCGACGCGCAGGCCGCCTCCGCGGACAGTCCGCCGGCGTACACCAGCGACCCCATCATGTCCGGCGAATAGCGGACGCCCTCTTCGTTCGTGAATGCCGCGACGGCCAGCGGCCGCTCCGTCCGGAGCCCGGCCTCCCGCAGGGACGCGATGACCTCGATCCCGGCGATCACACCGTAGCACCCGTCATACTGCCCCGCGTTGATCACGGTGTCGATATGCGAACCGGTCATGACCGCGTCCCGGCCCCGATTTTCTTCCGTTTCCCAGATACCGAAGATATTCCCGATCCGGTCCACGGCCGTCCGGAGCCCGGCCTCCCGCATCCAGCCCATGACCAGATCCCGGCCTGCCCGGTCCGCGTCGTCCGCCGCCAGGCGGATCCGCCTGCCCTCCGCATCGATCCCGACCCGGCCCAGTTCTGCCAGGCGGCTGATCATTCTCTTCTCATTGAGTTCCATCCCCGATGATCTCCTTTGTCATTTAATGTGCTTCGCCGTTTCCGGCCGTCAGTCCTCCCGGTGCACTACGACCTGCGGGAACGGGATCTCGAAGCCGTTGTCGTCCAGCAGCAGCTTGACGTCCCGCGCCAGCATCCGCTGCGCCGGGAAGAAATTTTCCTCCGCGGTATCCACGCTGAACTTCAGGTTCACGCCGCTGTCCGCGAGTTCCTCCACGCCCATGTAGCGGATGTCCGACAGGTACAGTTCCGGATGAAGCTCCCGCGAGCCGGCCAGCGCCTTCGTCACGGTCTTTTCCAGCAGCCGGAGGTCGGTCTTGTAGGACACGGCGCAGATGCACAGCGCCAGCGATTTGTTCCGCGAGCGGTTCTGGAAGTTGCGGATGTCGGAGTTGTTCACGACCTTCAGGTTCCCGCCTGCGTCCTCGATCACCGTCGTCCGCACGCCGATGTTCCGCACGGTGCCGCGCACGTCGTCCAGCACGATGATGTCGCCCACGTTGTACTGGTTCTCGAAAATGATGAACGCGCCGGTGATGATGTCCTCGATCAGACTCTGCGCCCCGAACCCGATGATCAGGCCGATGATCCCGACGCCGGCCAGCACCGCCGCCGCATTGACCCCCAGGATCGTCAGTCCCCAGACGATCCCCGCGATCACGGCGATGTATTTGATCAGCCCGGTGATCATCTCCGTGATGGTGCGCGCCCGGTTGCTCTTCTTTCCGGCCGCCCGCAGGATCAGCTTGACGATCTGATAGCAGAGCCACACGACGCAGATCGCCAGTGCCAGCGTCACCAGCTGCGCCGCGGTCGTTTTCGCGTCGCCGCTCAGCAGCATGTTGCTGCGCTCGGTGTCCAGGATGGATCTGCGCGCCTCCTCGGAGATCGGCAGCCACTGTGGATGGGACAGGAACAGGGCGATCACGGCTGCGATGCCGATTCCTATATAAGTCTTTGCTGCGGTGTTCTTTTTCTTCATGATGCTTCTCCTTCCGTGCGGGTCTTCGTCATTCCGGCCGGTCCTTTGAAGATGCCGTTCCGGTCCGGTATTCTGTTTGTCATTCCGGCTCGCTTCCGTTTCGTCATTCCAGCTCAAAATCGTACGAATCCAGGGTATAGATCTTTCCGGTCGTCACGTCCCTGATCTTCAGCGTCAGGACCGCTGTCTGCGCATTCTCCGGGAGGTCGACCTCGAACTGCCCGTCGAAGCTGAACGAATAATAGCCGTCTCCCTTTGTATATTCCAGGGCCGACAGCGGCGCGGCTTCCTGGGAACCGAGCAGATTCCCGCCTCCATCGTACCAGGCTATGGTGAATTCCACGGCTTCGAATTCATAGGCATCCGCGTGCGGGTCCTCGCTGCGCGGGTAGAATTCCGCCCAGAACTGCAGGTCCGCATGCCGGTTATCGTCCGAGATCTGCAGCTCGCCGCCGGCGCCGGACCAGTCGGGCTCCATCGTCAGGAGGCACGGCACGGAAGCAGTGATCGTCTGCTCCGCGCCGTCCTTGTCCTCATACGTGCCCGTGAACGTCACCAGCACTTTGGTCTCATCGCCGTTCAGGAACAGGCCGATGCCGGCTTCGCGGGAATCGGTGGCGGTGAACACCGCGTCGTCGTCTTCGCCCACGAGTTCGTCCCGGTCGGACACCACTTCGGCTTTGACGCTCACCGACAGGGCGTCGCCGATGACGAGCTTGTAGCTGTAATCCACCTCGGCGTCGGCCCATTCCGCGAAATCCGGGACCACCGCTTCCACGTCTTCGAAATGCGGCGCCTCGAACGGCTTTTCGGGCACGGGCAGCGCCCGGGACACCGAGACGGTCTTCGTTTCGCCCTTTTCGGTGTAAACGCCAGTCAGCGTCAGGGTCAGGGCTTCCGGATAGACGTCCCAGTCAAACGACAGGGTGCGGGACGGGGACGTGCCGTCGGCATCGTGGTCGTACGGGCCGTCCATCCCCAGTTCGACGCCGTTTTCGTCCGAAAGGACGGCAGTCACCTGCAGGCTGTCCGCGGAGTTGAGGACGATCCCGTAGGTATACAGCAGCGGCGTCACCGTGTCCGCCGTGAAAGCGGCCGATTCGATCGAAAGCGTCGGCGCGACGAACGGCGGTTCCGGGACGATCAGGGTCTGCGACGCCGTCAGCGTCTTCGTTTCCCCCTTTTCGGTATAGGTCCCCGTCAGCGTCAGGGTCACGGCCGTCGGACGGTCTGTCCAGCTGAACGGCGCGCTGCGTGAAGGGGAAGTCCCGTCCGCGCTGTGGTCGTATGGGCCGTCCGTGCCCAGCTGAGTCCCGTTTTCATCCGTGATGACAGCGCTTACCTGCAGACTTTCCGCAGAGTTCAGTTCGATCTGATAGGTATAGACCAGCGGCGTGATCGTATCCGCCGTGATCTCCGCAGACGCGATCGCCAGCGTCGGCGCGGCGAACGGCAGTTCCGGTACGCCCAGTGTCTGCGACGCCGTCAACGCCTTTGTTTCACCTTTTTCTTTATACGTTCCCGTCAGAGTCAGCGTCACGGCCGTCGGACGATCCGTCCAACTGAACGGTGCGTTCCGCGAAGGGGAAGTCCCGTCCGCGCTGTGGTCGTACGGACCGTCCAAACCCAGTTGAGTCCCGTTTTCATCTGTGATGACGGCACTCACCTGCAGGCTTTCCGCGGAATTCAGTTCGATCTGATAGGTATAGACCAGCGGTGTGATCGTGTCTGCCGTGATCTCCGCAGATGCGAGCGCCAGCGTCGGTGCAACAAACGGCAGCTCCGGCACGGTTAAGGTCTGCGACGCCGTCAGCGTCTTTGTTTCGCCTTTTTCAGTGTATGTACCGGTCAGCGTCAGCGTCACGGCCGTCGGGCGCTCCGTCCAGTCGAATGGCGCGCTTCGCGAAGGGGAAGTGCCGTCCGCGCTGTGGTCATACGGACCGTCCGTGCCCAGCTGAGTCCCGTTTTCATCTGTGATGACGGCACTCACCTGCAGGCTTTCCGCGGAATTCAGTTCGATTTGATAGGTATAGACCAGCGGTGTGATCATGTCCGCCGTGATCTCCGCAGACGCGATCGACAGCGTCGGCGCAAAGAACGGAAGCTCCGGCACGGTCAATGTCTGTGACGCCGTCAGCGTCTTCGTTTCCCCTTTTTCCTCATACGTTCCTGTCAGAGTCAGTGTCACGGCCGTAGGGCGCTCCGTCCAGCTGAACGGCGCGCTCCGCGCAGGGGAAGTGCCGTCCGCGCTGTGGTCGTACGGGCCGTCCGTGCCCAGCCGGTTGCCGCTTTCATCCGTGATGACAGCGTTCACCCGCATGCTTTCCGCGGAGTTCAGTTCGATTTGATAAGTGTAGACCAGGGGCGCAACCGTGTCCATCGTGATCTCCGCAGACGCGATCGACAGCGTCGGCGCAAAGAACGGAAGCTCCGGCACGGTCTGAGTCTGTGACGCCGTCAGCGTCTTCGTCTCCCCTTTTTCCTCATACGTTCCTGTCAGAGTCAGTGTCACGGCCGTAGGGCGCTCCGTCCAGCTGAACGGCGCGCTCCGCGCAGGGGAAGTCCCGTCCGCGCTGTGGTCGTACGGGCCGTCCGCGCCCAGCCGGTTGCCGCTTTCATCCGTGATGACGGCAGTCACCATCAAGTCTTCCGCTGAGTTCATCACGACCTGATAGGTGTAGACCAGCGGCGTCACCGTCTCCGCCGTAAGTTCCGCGAAGGCGATCGAAAGGACCGGCGCCGTGAACGGTTCTTCGGGCTGCGGGACGGAAAGCGTCCGGGCCGCCGTCAGCGATCTCGTTGCGCCTTTTTCGGTGTAGGTCGCGGTCAGAGTCAGGGTCAGGGCCTCCGGAAATTCGTCCCAGCTGAGCCCGGCGCTGCGGGTCGGCGACATGCCGCCGGCAGTATGATCATACGGGCCGTCGGTCCCTACCCAGGTCCCGTCCTCGTCCGTGATGACTGCGGTCACATGCAGGCTTTCCGCGGAATTCAGTTCGATCTGATAAGTGTAAACGAGCGGCGTCACGGTGTCCGTCGTGAGTTCCGCGGAGGCGATGGCGAGCGTCGGCGCCGTGAACGGCCGCTCGGGGACGGTCAGGGTCCGGGACGCCGTCAGCGTCTTCGTTTCTCCCTTTTCTTCGTAGGTCCCGGTCAGCGTCAGGGTCACGGAGGCGGGATAATCCGTCCAGCCGAAGGCGGCGCTGCGCGCCGGGGAGATCCCGTCCGCGCCGTGGTCAAACGGGCCGTCCGCGCCCAGGCGGGCACCGGTCTCGTCCGTCAGGACCGCACTGACGCGCAGGTTTTCCGCGGAATTCAGTTCGACCTGATAGGTGTAGACCAGCGGCGACACGCTGTCCGCCGTGAGGGCCGCGGACCGGATCGTCAGCGCCGGGGCGATGAACGGCTGCTCCGGAACGGGCAGTGTCTGCGAGGCCGTCAAATTCTTCGTCTCGCCCTTTTCGGTATAGGTCCCGGTCAGGGTCAATGTGACGGTTTCCGGATATTCCGTCCAGGAAAGTGCCGCGCTGCGCATCGGGGAGGTCCCGTCCGCGCCGTGATCATACGGGCCGTCTGCCCCCAGATCCCGGCCGTTCTGGTCGGTGATCTCAGCCCTCACCTGAACGTTTTCGGCGGAATTGAGTTCGATCTGATAGGTGTACCGCAGCGGCGTCACCGTGTCCGCGGTCAGTTCCGCGGAGCGGATCGCCAGGGTCGGAGCGATGAAGGGTCTCTCCGGGACAGGCAGCGTCTGCGACGCCGACAGCGTCTTCGTCTCGCCTTTTTCCTCGTACGTCCCGGTCAGCGTCAGGGTCAGGCTCTCCGGGTATTCCGTCCATCTGAGCGACGTGATGAGCGGCGGGGAGGTCCCGCTTTCCCGGTGGACATACGGGCCGTCCGCGCCGACCTGCGCGCCGTTCTGATCCGTGACGGCAGCGTTCACCCGCAGGCTCTCCGCGGAATTCAGTTCGACCTGGTAGGTATACCGCAGCGGTGTGAGCGTGTCCGCAGTCAGTTCCGCAGAGCGGATCGTCAGGACCGGCGCCGTGAAGGGTTCCTCGACCGGGACGGGGTCTTTCTTTTTTTCGGGAAGGACTGCCACGGTGATCACGAGGGCGGCAGCCAGCGTCATGAGAAAGGCCCTCAGCGCGCCGAACTGCGAAGCCCGCCCGAGGCCGACTCCGCCGTGTTTTTTGACGCCGCGGATCTTCTCATACGGAGCGGCTACTTCGGGATATCGGTTGTCCACTTCATAAGCCATGCGGCGTCTCCTCCTTCCTGCATGCGGTCCGACGGCGATGATCTGCCGGCACCGCTTAATATTATAATCATTATGGCATATCATGCCTTTAAAAGCAAGTTTTCTCCGCAGACATCAACATTTTTTGCAAATCAAAAAGGCCGGAGGACCGGCCTTTCCGCTTTCGGGCTGCCACTATCCGTCAGAGTTTCATCTCCAGATACCGGCGGTATGTGGAAAAACCGGCGGCTTCGTAAAATGCCAGCGCGCCCTGATTGAATTCCCACATGTTCAGTTCGATGCGGCCGATGCCGTTCCTCCGCGCATATTCGCGGAGGAAACCGACCAGGCAGGTGCCGATGCCTTCGCGCCGGCAGGCCTCGTCCACGCCGAATTCGTCGATGTCCAGATACTCCAACGCGCGCCGGATATGGCTCTCCGGCCGGCTGACGCGGTGCAGCACGGCAAACCCGCTGATCTGGCCGTCCCGCTCGCAGACCGCGATCTTTTTGAGCGGATCCCGGAAGATCTCATAAATGATGCCGCGCATTTCCTCGGAAAAGCCCGGTTTGAAGATCTCCGGCTTTCCGTTCACATGCACATCGTTGACCTGACGGCGCAGCTCGTTGACCCGCTCAAGATCCTTCTCCTCCGCAAAGCGGCAGACCGTCGTGCCGGCTGCGTTCCCGGCAGCCTTGACCGGCTTCTTCGCCTGTCCCGCCGCCCACTCTTCTTTCGGGATGCAGCTGACGTATTCGGTCCGCAGCAGTCCGGGAATGGCGCAGGGGACGTTCTCCGCGGTGTGATGATAGCGGAATCCGCACTTTTCCTGCACGCGCTTCGATTTCAGGTTGCCCTCGAAATAGCCGCACCACAGTTTCACAAGGCCCAGGTCTTCGAACCCGTGCCGCATTATTTCCCGGACCGCCTCGGGGATGAGGCCGCGGCCCCAGTACGGGACACCGATCCAGTAGCCGATCTCCCCTTCCTCATCCGGCAGGCCGATGTTGCTCCGGGCGCCGGTCATCAGGCTGATGCTGCCGACCGGCCGGCCCGTCTCCTTCAGCACCGCCGCGTACGTTTCGGGTGCGGACAGGACGGTGCGGATGACCTGACGGCTCTCCTCCGCGCTCTGATGGACCGCCCAGCCGGTGATCGGCCCCACGTCCGGATGGCTCGCGTATCTGTATAATTCTTCCGCGTCCGATTCCTCCCACGGGCGCAGGATCAGTCTTTCGGTCTCCAGGATCATGTTCTCTTCCTCCGTCGATGGCCTTATCATACACCATGCCGGCGGACCGCCGTCAAGCGGTTTTTCGGATCCCGGAAAAACTTTGCCGTTTTATCGAACAAATGTTCTTTACAAATGCCGTCTTCCGTGTTATTCTTTAGTCGGGGATGATTTCCCCGGAAAGGAAGGGCCGGATCCGTGTGCTGCCGCTACTGGACCGACGAATCCCCGGAGATCCGGGAGATCGTGGAAGAAATGAACCGCTCGCCGCTGATCGGCCGCTGGCAGAAGACCTCGGCCGTGAAGACCTTTGGAGAGATCCTGCCGTCCGACGTGACCGCCGTGATCGCGCCGGACCGGCGCGGCGAACGCGCCGTCTTTCCCATGCGCTGGGGCTTCCGCGAAAAGACCCTGCTGATCAACGCCCGCTCGGAGACCGCCGCGGTCAAGCCGCTGTTTAAGGACGCCTGGGCGCACCAGCGCTGCGCCGTCCCCGCCTCCTGGTACTTCGAATGGGAGCACCTGACGGACGGCGCCGGCCGCCGGAAGACCGGCGCGAAATATCTGATCCAGGCCGAAGGCCGCGACATGACCTGGCTGGCCGGTCTCTACCGCATCGAGAACGGCCTGCCCGTCTTCGTCATCCTGACGCGCGGCGCGTCCAAAGAGATCCGCTTTATCCACGACCGCATGCCGCTCGTCCTGCCCGCGGAACTGGTCGGCGAATGGATCCGGCCGGACGCCAGGCCCGAAGAACTGCTGAAAAACGCGCTGCCGCCCATGAGCTGCGAACGCCTGGGCCGGGGCGCCTGAAGGAGCATCCGATGGGGGTTGGGATGATGAGCGTATGGAGAGAGCCTACATCTGCATCGATCTCAAGTCGTACTATGCCTCCGTGGAATGCGTCCACCGGGGGCTGGACCCGCTGACCGCCAATCTGCTGGTCGCGGACGAATCCCGCTCGGACCAGACCATCTGCCTCGCCGTCTCACCGCCGCTCAAGGCCATCGGCGTCCCGGCCCGGCCGCGCCTGTTTGAAGCCAAACGCGCTATCCGCGCCTATGAAGAAGCCCGGCACACCCGGGTCGACTATATCATCGCCGTCCCGCGCATGGCGGAGTACATCCGCATCTCCGCACAGATCTACGGGATCTACCTGCGCTATGCCTCGCCCGAGGACGTGCACATCTATTCCATCGACGAGTGCTTCATCGACTGCACCCCGTATCTCCATTTTTATGCAGATGACGCCGCGCGCGCCGGCGTCTGCCCCGCGCACCAGATGGCCATGACCATGATCCGGGATGTCTTGCGGACCACCGGCATCACCGCCACCGTCGGGATCGGGACCAATCTGTATCTGGCGAAAGTCGCCATGGACATCGTGGCCAAAAAACGCCCCGCCGACCGCGACGGCGTACGGATCGCGGAACTGAACGAAGACGCCTACAAGATCCTGCTCTGGGACCATAAGCCCCTCACGGATTTCTGGCAGATCGGGCCCGGCAAGGCCCGGCGCCTGATGAACGCGCGCCTGTTCACCATGGGCGACATCGCGCAGCGCAGCCTCTGGGACGAGGAATTCTTCTACAGGATCTTCGGCATCGACGGCGAGATCCTCGTAGACCACGCCTGGGGCATCGAACCGGTCACCATGCGCGACATCAAAAACTACCGCAGCGACAGCCGCAGTCTCTCGCGCGGGCAGGTCCTCCCGCGGCCGTACCGCTATGAGGAAGCCCGGCTGGTCATCGAAGAAATGACCGACGGCCTCTGCACTGACCTTTTCCTCAAAAATCTGGCCGCGCCCCTTTTCACCTGGTGGGTCTCCTACGACTGGAAAAGCCTGGAGGTCTGCCCGGAATACAGCGGCCCCGTGTCCCTTGATTTTTACGGCCGCCTGCACCCGGAGCACGCGAACGGGACCGTGCGGCTGCGGGAAAAAACGAATTCCGCGGTCCTCGTCCGGGATGCGCTTCTCAAGTCCTTTGACCGGAAAACGGACCGCCGGCTGCTCTTCCGCCGCCTTGGCGTCTGTGCGGACCGCACCGCGCCGGACGACGGATTCGTCCAGCTGGACCTGTTCACGGACTACGGCGCCCTGGAAAAGGAACGGCGCATCCAGGCGGCCATGGGGGAAGTCCGCCGCCGCTTCGGCGCAAATTCCGTCTTCAAAGGCATCAGCCTGCTGGAAGGCGGCACCGCACTGGAACGCAATCAGCAGATCGGCGGCCACCGGGCCTGACGCCACGCCGCCCACTTTTCTGCGCTAGAAAGGATGTCCCCATGACCCTTCCCCCGAATTTCAAATACCGCGACGCCTACCTCCGCGGCCGCCCGAAGCATCAAAAAACGGATCCTTTCCGGATCCGTCATCCCGTCATGGACACCGGCCGGCGTGCCAAGATCTTCGCTCCCTTCGACGCGCTCCGCGGCTTCAGCGCCGCGCTCCTTGCGCAGGATGCGCAGCTCGGAGCCGGATCGGCCCGCGAGCCCGAAACGATCCCGGAAGACCCCGGCCTTTCGATCACTCCGTCTCCACGATCAGGATCCTCTCCTCGTCAAACGCCGTCCTCTCCGTGACCTTCCCCTCCCGGAACCGGAACGATCCGCCGTGGTTGACGGGATCCCGGTCCAGCGGGTTGATTATCAGCACGTCCCGGGCGGCCAGAGCCGCCTGCGCCGCGTATTCCTCCAGCACGCCGTCCTCCCAGTCCTCCACGGAATAATTGACGTAGACGGGCCAGATGAGCAGATGCTCCGTCCGGAAGCGCTCCGGCGCGTCCCACAGGTCCCCGCACAGCGAGATCGACATCTCCAGCCCGCGCAGCCGGAACCCGCCGGTCTCATTCCCCTCGCAGTAATGCCCGTCCGTCTTATCGAATTCCTTCCAGCCCTTCGAGATCCTCCGGTAATTATGCACGATCTCCCCGTCCGCCAGCACGGCGTACGAGGAATACAGCCGGTCCCCGTCCCGTTCGATATATCCGAACAGCAGCGCCGTCCCGGTCCGGAGCATCAGGTCCCGCAGCCGGTCAAATACCGCCGAATCCTGCGATACCGCCATTTCCTTATCCGCTTCATAATCCCAGCAGAGCGAATCGAACCCCTGCAGGTACGCCTCGCCGAAACACAGCAGGTCCGCCTTCCCCGCGCTCTCCTCCAGCGCCCGCCCGATCTGTTTCAGGTTGAACGCGATATTTTTATTCTCGCAAAAATACGAAACCAGTCCGATCCGCATCCTTTTCCTCTCCGATCCCCGCGGTCCTACAGCTGCTTCTCTTCCTTTTCCGGCAGCAGCCCGCCGCGGTAAACGCCCAGCAGGCGGACGGTCTCGCGGCTGAAGGGCAGCAGTTCCTCAAACAGAGGGATCGCGCCTTCGATGTTCTCGCACAGCCAGTCCATCCGCATCAGTTCCTCCGGCGCCGGCGACATCAGGCCGTCCAGCCGCTGCGTTCCCTGCTGGTCGCGCACCTGCGTCAGGAACGGATCGATGCTGCCGTCCGATATGCCGTTTTTCAGCCACTCCGCCAGCGTGAGGACGCCCTGCGGCAGCGTGGCCGACAGCTGTATGTCCGCCACCCCGGATCTGAGTCCGTACCAGTAGTTGACCGGCCTGTTGTCTCCTCCGGCGGCCAGCGAGCCGGAAAGAATGCTCAGCACCGCGGTCTCGTAAAACGGCCCCCAGTTCCAGCACGGAACGGAAAGCGGCGTGAAAAGCCCGTCCGGAGCCAGCAGGAACGTGCCCCAGGCGCGGTTCTGATGATCGTTCACGGGATTCGTCGCATTGCGGTTGGAGATCACGCGGATCCCTTCCTCCTGCAGTTCCCGCAGCGGTTCGCCGGGCAGACAGGACCACTTGAGCGTGATCTTCGCCCGCGGATTGGTCAGCCGCACGCCCAGCGCGAAAGCATTGATCGCAGCCGGGACGCCCAGGATCGGATAATCGGCGATATAGCCGATCCGGTTATTTTCCGCCATCGCCCCCGCGATCGCCCCGGTGATGAATTTGCTCTCATGGATCCGGCAGTAATACGTCCGCACGCCGGTATACGGCTGGGACAGCGCGCAGTTGAAGACAGGGATGTTCGGATATTTCGCCGCAAACCGCCGGCAGTCGCTGATCATTGCCGGCGTCGTGGCGAAGATCACGTCGGCTTTGTCCGCCGCCGCCCGTTCCATCGCGGCAAAATAATCCCCGCCTTCCGCCTGATAGACTTTCGTCCGGATCCGCTCCCCCAGGCGTTCCTCCAGGAACACGCGCCCGTGCTCGTGCGAGCGCGTCCACGCGCTGACTTCGGGGTCGAACGCATAGATGAAGGCCGTGCTGATCCGGCTGCTGCCGAACAGCCGCGTGAGCAGGCCGGCTCGCTTCTCTTCCGGTTCGGTCAGGATCTCTCCGGATTCCGCGTCGTAAAACGCCCTGATGTCCGGGAGCAGGCCCGTTACCGCCTTCTTCAGCTCCGCGGTGGTCTGTTCGCGGATGTCGCCGAAACGGTACAGGCTCAGCCAGACGGTCAGAGCCTCGGCCGGCGTGACGTCGTCCGGCAGCGCCAGTTCCTGGCAGACCTCCTTAAACCGGCTGAACCCGGCCGCAAAACGCCGCTGCTCCTCCGCGGTCCAGACGTGATCGTCCTCCATCCCCAGCGCCGCCAGCAGCTTGCCGTACGAACCGGCGTGGCGGACCGTGACGCCGTACAGATGCGTGAGTTCATAAAAATGCATGAATTCGTAATAGATCCGGATCTCTTCGTCTTCCGACCACGGCGGGATGAGCCGGAAGACGCGGGCGGGGATCACCGGCGCGTCGAAGCTCTTCAGCACGCTGACCCGCTTATTGCCTTCCTGTACGTAGAAGCGGCCCAGGTATTCCATGCAGAGCACCGGGTCGCGGATGCCTTCGTCGCCCAGCTGCGCGTCGCACAGCGCGATCCATTTCGCGCCGAACTCGCTGTCCGGGGCCAGCAGCGGCATGAAATTGCCCGCCAGCGCGTTTTTGCGCCCGGCGCTTACCGTTCCCGTGATCAGCTCCGCGGGAACGTCCACGACGCCCAGATCCACCGTCCCGTTCATCGCGAAACGGTCCGTCAGTTCATCCAGCACCGGCGGATAAGGATATCCTCCCCGTCCGGCCGCCTCTTTCACGTATTTCTGTCCGCTCTTCAGCGCACGGTTATATTGTTCGATCGCTTCCTGCCGCATGACCGCCTTCTCTTTCCGACAGACTCATTCTTCTTCCGCGGGATCGCCCGGGCGGACCCGTTCCTTTCCCGCCGTCCATCTCTGTTCTTTGCTGCTTTGCTTACGATTTCTTTTCCGGATCGGCCGCTTTGCCGATGATCAACTCCGCAGATCCGTCTTCCAGCGAATTATTCTCGTCATAGTGAAGATGAAAACCGGGTTTTTTCTCCGCCAGGGCGGCGAGCTGGGCCGACAAAGACAGAAGCCCTTCCCGGTTGGCAAAAATGACGGCGGCGCCGTCTCTGACGTCTACGCGGATCTCAAAGCCATCCACCCATTCGACGTCCATCGATTCGTATCCCCTCATTTTCTCCTCCGATCTGCTGCCCGATCCGCGATCCGGATCCCATTCCCGCTGCGGACCTTTTATCGCGCGAGCACGTCCTGATATTCCGGATGCTCCGCGAACCATCTGACGGCGTACGAGCACGTCAGTTCCGCCCTGCGGCCGTCCTTCCGGAGCTGCTCCGCGACGCGCCGCGTGATCTTTCCGGCGATCCCCTGCCCGCTGAGCGCGGGATCCACTTCCGTATGCGTCAGCCGCACGACGCCCGGCCGGACCTCGGGATGGTCCAGCAGCGCGATCCGCCGGCCGTCCTCATCCTCCAGCCAGGTCCGCTGTCCGTCCGTGCGGAATACGCGCGCCTCGTGCCGGATCACTTCGCCCATGATGATATAGTGCGGTTCGATCCCGTTCTGATAGATCCTTTTGCCGGCCTCCGGCACGTCCTCATATTTCATCTGCGCCATATAGATCTTCCGGCACACAAAGGTCTCCTCTGCCTCCGCAAACGTGACGCCTTCTTCCAAGAAGCGCGGCGTAAGGCCGCAGGCGGCCGGTTTATCGGTATCCCGGCCCGAAAGCGTTCCCATCTTCAGCAGCGCGCCGCGGTATTCTTCCGGATAGAAGGACACCGTGAACACGCCGTTTTCCTTCAGGAACTTCCACGTGTACCGGTCCGGCCGGACGTAGACCGTGAGGATGCTCTTCTCCCAGATGGTGCCCAGCGACCCCCAGGAGATCGTCATGCCGTTGAAATGCTCCGGCGTCCCGGCGGTCACCAGCGCCCAATCCTTGTCAAACCGCGCGAACGGATCGATCTGTCTCATGTTTTCCTCTCTTTCCCGGCGCTCAGCTGCCCGCGCCGCTTCTTCCGTCCCGCCTCAAAGCAGTTCGGACAACGAATGGATCTTTGCAAACGGCGTCTCCGGATCGTATCCCGGATCAGCCGCGATCAGGATCGGCGTGATGCCGAGTCGGGCCGCGCCGGCCAGATTCTGCGGAGCATCATCGATGAAGACCGTCTCCCGCGCCGCATGTCCGCACTTTTCCAGCGCGTCCAGGAAAATGCGGCGGTCCGGCTTGAACACGCCCAGCATGTAGCTGCAGGTCATAAAGGATACATACTGCAGCACGCCCAGCGTGCGCAGCTGGTTTTCGATGCTCGGCCATGTATCGGAAATGATCCCGAGCCGGCGGGTGCGGCTGAGCGTCTCCATGACGCGGCGGACGTCCGGATAGATGACGTAATTATCCATATTGTACGTCCGGTCCCGGGCGACCGCCGCCAGTTCATCCTCCGTCAGGCCCAGCCGCAGCCTGTCGGAGACGATGCGGTAATATTGGCGGAACTGGGCGGCTTCTTCCTCCTCGTTCCGGACCAGATGGTTCTTCAGAAGGAAGTCCGCCGCCGCTCTCCTTGCTTTGCGGACTTCTTCCGGGTCACGCTGTTTCAGCTGCTCCCCGGCAAGCCCGTAAAACAGATCCGTAAACATCCAGTCCCCGGAAGCCGGGCGGTCGATCGTATTGCCGACGTCTAAAAATATGACCGGTTTGTCCGCTATCAGCTCGTGCATCGCCGCTTCCCTCACTCCGTTTCCGGCGCCGCCAGCCGGCTGAACGCTTCAAATACGTCGGGATGGTCCCGCCTGATCCGCGCCGGCCGGCCGTCGGCAGTCAGGAAAGCATGCTGCGACACCGCCGTGAACACCACGGTCCCGTCCTCTTTTCTCATCTCGTAGGCGAACGCCATCGAAACGTTCCGGAATTCGCTGACGGACGCGCGGATTGCGATCCGATCGGCAAACGTCGTGGGATGCCTGAATTCGCACGTGATGCCGACGACGGGGGAAAAGATCCCAAGTTTCTCCAGTTTTGCGTAGTCCCACCCGATCTGTGCCAGGAAATCCACGCGGGCCTCCTCCATCCAGCGGATGTAGTTGGAATGATGCGTGATCCCCATCTTGTCGGTCTCATAGTACTGGACTGTATGCACGTATTCTTTTATCTCCTGCATAAAACTCCCCTTCGCCGGGCAGAGACCGGCTTTCCGCGGCTTGCGGTCCCGCCATAACGCGGGGCCAGGCCGCCGCGGTCATTCGGCGATCTCTTTGCTGTTTTCCAGCTGGTCTGCCAGTTTCCCCAGAAACTGCAGGTAAAAACCGAGCCGCTCCTTCCACAGTTTTTCCGCCGCGGCGGTGCCCTGCGGGATCTCCCGCAGTTCCCGGAGCCTGGCGGTCCGCCTGCCGAGGTATGCCCGTTTGTCTTCAAAACTCATGCCCAGGAAATCGTCCCGGCTGAGCATTTCATGGATGCGGTAAGCGTCGAACCGGTCGATGTTGTCCGCGTCCCCGACCGAAAGCGCAAACGGTGTCCGCTCGCCTTCGAAATCCGCCTCATCGTCCACGTGGATCGCGATCCCATAGCAGATGTCCCGGATCCGCTCTTCCGCAAGTCCCAGTTCCTCCAGGAAGGGCCGCGCGATCTGCGCCGAGCGCCGCCCGTGATCCTTCCATCCGTCTTCCCCGAGATCCTCGCAGTACGCGACGTCATGCAGAAGGCAGGCGATGACCATCTCGGTCTCGTCGAATCCCTCCTGCCGCGCGATCTCGCGGCCGATGTTGGCCACACGGTACGTATGCTCCAGCCGGTAAGCCTTTGCGCCTGGCTCCGCATTCAGATATCCCGCCTCATCGAATTTCCGCTTCAAAAACTCTTCGGTCTTCCTGATGATCTCTCTGTTCAGCATGTCTTGCTCCCCGCCGTCCGGTCCTCATAATTGAAAATATTATATCACAGATCAGATCTGCCTGCAAAATGCGATGATCTCCTCTTTCCGCGCTTCCGCATCCTCTCTGCGCTCTACGGAGCACAGTCCCAGGCTTCCGCACCGCCCGATCTCCAGATGTCCGTAAAAATGTTCCAGCGTCTGTATGATCCGCTCGCATTCTTTCATGCCCGGTCCCGTCCGCAGAACGACCGCCCAGCCTCTTTTGCCGCCGCTCAGCGCTTTGTGCGGCTCGTGGGTATTGCTCCACGGCGTGCACCGGTCGATGAACGCCTTGAACTGGCCCGGCACGTCCGCCCAGTAGGACGGGGATACGGAGATGATGACGTCGGCGGCCTCGAATTCAGCCATCAGTGCGTCCGCGCCGTCGTGCTGAATGCATTCGGCAGTAGTATGACAGCTTCTGCAGCCTTTGCAGTATGCGATGTCGTAATCGTCGATGCACACCGTTTTCACGTCATACCGGGCCGCCAGCTGCGCCGCTGCGATCCTCACGATCTCCGCCGTCGCGCCCGTCCGCACGGGACTGCAGTTGATGACAAGCGCTTTTTTCATGATCCTTCCTCCTGTCCCGGCCGCTCATTCCTGCCGGCCCATGGTCCATAAAAACGCCTTAGCCGTCCGCAGAGCGGCGTCCCGGAAATGATTGCCTTCGTTCCATTCCAGGATACAGTCCGTCCCCTGCTCTCTCAGCAGCGCCTCCGCAGTCCGGATCCGGTCTCCCACCGCCGCCATCAGGGGGTTCCGCGCTTTTTCCTCGCGGTCGCCGAGGCTGAGATACACATGGCCGCATCCGATCCGCCTCTCCTTCATATAATCCGTGAATCCCGGGAACCAGACGGACGGAGACGCGGCGGCCGCGCCCCGGAACCGATCGGTCTGATAAGCCGCCCACAGCGCAAAAAGCCCCGCCAGGGAATATCCGCCGATATAGTACGTTTTTGTCCGGTCCTCACAGTATCCGAGGATCTCCTGCAGCGTTTCGGCCGCACCGTCCCCGAAATCCTGCTTTCCGAACACGGCCGGCGCCCGCCACGGGGAAAGGTCATGATCCCAGTCGTCTACCCGAAAAGCGACGAGCCGGAACGCCTCCGCCGCCCGCTTCCGGATCCAAGCGGTCTCCTGACCGATCAGTTCCGGATCGTGTGCGTCGACCGGCTGAAGCAGGACGATGCGGGCGTCTTTGCTGCCATATTCCAATATCTCCATGAAACGAACTCACTCCCCCGCCGCGCGGTCATTTTTTCCCGCCGGCCATCTATTCAGGTCGCACAGAAATCCCGCAAAATCAAATCGATACAGGCCCACCTCTCGTCCGTGTACGAACACGGGGACCGCGGAAGTCCTTCCCGCAAGGATGTCCTCAGCCCCGCCGAACAGCTTACCAATCAGGTCCGGGGTCACAGGAAAACTCCCATGCATCGGAAACACCGCATCGAACTGCCCGCGGAACTCTTCCAGATGCCGGAGACTTTCGGCAAAACGCCGCAGATCCCGGTGCCTGCCGAACATGAAAATGTTCCCGTCCTGCACGGAATCCCCGCTGACCAGGATCCGCTCCTTCTCATCCAGCACCGCGATGCTGCCCGGCGTATGTCCCGGGATGTCGATGATCCGCAGCGGCCGGTCTCCGAGATCGATCACGTCGCCCTCCCGCACCGGGAGGAGCCGCCCCCGGCCGTCGTGAGCCCGGTAATTCTCCTCCTCTGCGGGACTCATGTAAAACTCTTCAAATGCGCCGTTTCCCGAGATATGATCCGGATCGGCATGGGTATTGATCAGAATGAGCGGCAGGGAGGTGATTTTTTCGGCAAGCGCCTTTGCCTCCGGCCGGTTCATGCCGGTATCGATCAGCGCAGCCCGCTCCTCTCCGCAGAACAGATAAAAGCGGACGTGTCCGTCCTCGATGCGCCAGGTGTTCCGGTCGATCCTGTAAACATTTTCCATCTCTTTCCCCTTTAATTCCGCCAGCCAGTCCTGCACCTGCGTTCGTGTCCGAAAAATCAGCACCTGCTTTCCCGGGCATCTTTCGATCAGTCCGTACACGGTCGGCGCGTTATCCCGCCGGTAGTTCCGAACAAGTTCCTCCAGTTCCGGATCCGGCCGGTCCTCTGACCAGGGGATATCCGTCCTTTTCCGCCCGATCCTTTCCGTGATCCCGCGCATGCACTCTTCTTCGCTGAGATCCAGAAAAATAACGGTATCGCAGGCGCGGAAGCGCGGCTCGTACGTCCGGCTGTAGTCGCCGTCGATGATCCACCGCTCTTCCCGCAGGATCTCCCCGAGGCGCCGGTCGAACTCTTCCCGCGCGATGTGCGTCCGGTCCGCGCGCCACCAGACGTTATCCAGATGGATCAGCGGCAGGCCGGTCAGCTCCCGCAGGGTTTTGGCCAGCGTGCTCTTTCCGCTGCCGGAGCAGCCCAGTATGATGATCTTTTGGCCGATCGCCGTCATGTTCGGCCCGTCTTTCGGCGGCATGCCCCCGTCTCCTTTCTTTCTTCATCCGGCCTGGCACACTCAGGCTTCCTCAGCCATTCAGTTCCTCGTCCAGTTCCTCCAGGAACGACTGCAGAAAGTCATGCCTCTTTGCCGCAAGTCTCTTCGCCGGCTCCGTGTTCAGCATGTCCTTCAGAAGCAGCAGCTTATCATAAAAATGCTGCACCGAACCTTCCATCGGCCGTCCGTGTTCCCCGCCGTAGGCAAAGGTCCGGGCAATTCCGAGCGCTCCCATGGCGTCCAGACGGTCCGCATCCTGCACGATCTTTCCCTCGATCGTGTCCGGGACCCGGTCCCGGTTCCGGCTGAACGAAACCATGTTGATCGTCTGACAGATCCGCTCCGTCCGTTCCGGCGGGACTTCGTTCGCCTCCAGAAAAGTCCGCGCATTCGCATTATTCTCCGTATGAAACAGCTTATGATCATCCGCATCGTGCAGCAGCGCCGCCAGCGCCGCGATCTCCCGGTCGCAGCCCGGCTCCTGCTCTGCGATCTTCATCGCGTTCCGATAGACCCGGAGCGAATGCGCCGCATCATGTCCGCCGGCATTACCCCGGAACAGTTCCCGAATATAGCCGGCCGCCTTTTCGATCCTCGCTTCTTCCTGCATCCCCTCACACCGTCCGTTCCTCATTTCCCGGCACTTCGCCGCCGGATCGGTCCGCCGCAGCCATTCCGGGGACGGGATCCCTCTCCGCTCCGGCCGTTTCCTCTGCCTTCAGGCTGTCTCTCAATCTGATCAGCAGCCGCGCCGTCAGGCCCCAGATCCCGTACGGACCGTATTCCCAGTAATTCGTCGTGATTTTCTGCCCGCCGCTGCGGCTGTAATTTTTCAGATATCGTCTCAGTTTTTCCGGGATCCTCTTATCCTCCGGATCCGTAATATCATACACGGCCGGTTCGTGTGACAGAAGCCAGGCAAGCGGAAGCGTGAAAACGCAGCTGACTTCCTCCCGCCGCAGGACCAGGCGTTCCGGTTCGAACGGATCGATCTCAGCCAGGACCGGATGGACAAGCATCCGGGAGAGGTGAAGTTCCGGTGCCATCTCCCGCATGATCCTCACGGAAGAAGGCGGAATGCCGAGTTCTTCGGCCGTTTCCCGCAGGGCGGTGACGCTGCCGGTCTCCCCGTCCTCGATGTGGCCGCCGGGAAAACAGATCTCGCCCGGCTGCATGACGTTCAGCGAACGCACTTCCATCAGGAGCGCGGGGCCCTCCTGCCCGCGGACGAGGGGGATGAGCACGGCAGCGCCGCGTAAGACGGATCCCTGTTCCATCAGCTTTTCCTCACTATGACGACAGGCTGGTAAAAGCCCGTATCCTCCGGGAATATCCAGACCGCTTCCCGGCATCCGTTTGAAAGAAGCAGCTCCGTCAGTTCCTCCCGCCGGACTGCTCTGTACTCGCATGCGGACCGGACAGCCCGCAGCTCTTTCCCGTCATCCAGGATGTACTGGATCAATTTATAGTTTTCACCGGACCAGTCCCACGTCTGAAAGGAGACGCGCTGCCCCTGTTCCGTCTTATGGACGTACGGGGGTGAATAAGGAGGTCTGGTCTTCAGAAGGGCGTCGTAGTCCCGGATGCTCGCGGCGAAGAGACCGCCCGGTCTGAGCCGGGCCGCGATGCTTCCGACCGCTTTCGCGAGATCTTCACGGGTCAGCATATGCGGCAGCGCATTGTCCATCGCGATCACGATGTCAAACTGCTCGCTGAAAACCTCTGACAGCGCGCGGAAATCAGCGTGTTCAAAGCGGATCCGGACGCCGTTCTCCCGCGCCCTTTTCCCCGCTTCGGCCAGTTCTCCGCCGCTGATGTCGGAAGCGGTCACGCGATAGCCCAGCGCAGCCAGGCCGATCGCCTGCGTACCGATCCCGCAGGCGCAGTCAAGGACCCGCGCCGAGCGGTCAAAGCCGCTGCCGCGGAAGATCCCGTCCAGGATGACGGCCTGCTCCTTCGAAGCAGCCTGCCAGTCCGCAAACAATTGATCGTACCGGGAAGCCAGATCATCGTAAAATGTCTGTATGATGTCCATATGTCCGAACCTCTCGCAGATACCGTCGAGCCGGCGCGTGTGCTCCGGCTTTTTTATCATATCATAAATCCGTACGATAGTATATCCCTCTTCCGGCGTTGGCAAAAAAGGAAATTCATATTGTTCCGGCGGACAAAACGTGCTATATTTCCTCTATCGGAGGTATCTGAAATGAAAAAAGTCCTTTTCGGCGTATCCGCCGCGACGCTGGCCCTTCTTTACGGGCTCCTCGTCCTGATCCTGCTGATCATCTTTGAGATCACCGGAGTCCCGCTCGTCACCGCCCTGATCGTTTCCGCGGCCGTTCTCCTCATCCAGTTCCTGATCTCGCCGTTCCTGACGGATCTGACGCAGCGCTGGTTCTACCGGACGCAGTTCGGCGGAGAAGTGCCGATGTATCTGCGGGAGTTCATCGAACAGGTCTGCCGCGACAACAACATGAAATACCCGAAGATGGGATACATCGACGATGGGGCGCCGAACGCCTTTACCTACGGCCATACCAAAAACAACGCCCGCATCGTGCTGACGCGCGGCATTTTCGAGCTGCTGTCCGAAGACGAAGTCAAAGCCGTCGTGGGTCATGAACTGGGCCATGCGGTCCATTACGACATGCTCCTGATGACGGTGGCCGAACTCGTCCCGATGGTGCTCTACGCCATCGCCAGAGCCCTCACCGAAAGCCTGCGGTCCACCGCCGGAAGCAGTTCGGACAGCGACGACAGCAAGTCGGCCGCCGCACAGGCGGCGCTTGCGGCCATCACCTATGCGGTATATATCATTTCGCAGTATATCGTCCTGTGGTTCTCGCGCACCCGGGAATATCTGGCCGACGAGTTTTCCGTCCGGTCGACGCGGGATCCCGAAGCGCTGTCCCGCGCCCTGATCCAGATCGGCTTCGGCCTCAGCACCCGGGCCGACACGGCCAAAAAAGCGGAAAAGCGGCGCAGCATGAGCGTCAGTTCCACGAACGCGCTCGGCATCTTCGATACCAGGGCCTCCAAGTCCCTCGTGGTCAGCTGCTACGTGAACGGCGAACTGGATAAGACCCATATCAAGAACGCCATGAAATGGGAACTGTGGAACACCTGGGCCAAATGGTACGAACTGAATTCCACGCACCCGCTGATCTCAAAGCGTCTACAGGCCATCGACAAGCTGGCGCCGCAGTACGGCAAGCCGGAGTTCGTGCATTTTGACCTGAAGAAACCGGAATCCTTCCTGGACGATTTCTTCCGCGAGATCCTCATCAGCATCGCGCCGTGGTTCTTCTTCCTGGCTGCCGTCGCGGCGGGCGGTCTCCTGTATTATAATAATACGATGGGCCTTCTGTGGATCGCGGCGGTACTGCTGATCCTTTCCGCCGTGCTGGCCCTGTTCAAATACCGCTTCACGCATCCAAACAAGGAATATCACGAGGCGAACGTCGCCGGCCTGCTGGCCGAGCCGAAGGTCTCCGGCATCCGCAGCATTCCCTGTGAATTAAAAGGCCTGATCATCGGCCGCGGCGATCCCGGCTGCGTTTTCAGCGAGGACTTCGTGCTTCAGGATGAGACCGGCATCATGTTCCTGGATTACAATCAGCCCCTCTTTATCCTGAACAAGATCTTCGCGATCACCCGCGCCCGGGAGAATCTGGACCGGAACGCCGTCATCCGCGGCTGGTACCGGAGAGCCCCGATCCCTTACGTGGAGATCTATACGATGGAAGTCGGCGGAAAGACCAAGAAGATCTACACTTACGGCCTGGGAAAGATCCTGCGGTGGATCTATCTGATCCTGGCGGTCGCCGCTCTCGCCGCCATGTTCATCCTGACCCGCTGATATCCGGAAAACATGCAAAAAGTCCCCGGGACACCGGGGGCTTTTTGTGTTCTGATCTCCATGGCCGGCACATGATTTTCCGGGACTTGCAGACAGGCTTTCCGCTGCCGCCTGCCGGGAACGGGTCAGACGATCATCAGCCCAAAACGTAGCGCACATACGCCCGGACGTCATCAATCGTCTTCAGCCTTGCCGTATACATGTACCGTCCCATCGACGGCCAGTTGATCTTCGGCATCTCCTCCTGCATGACGATCTCGGCGCCGTACCGGCTCATGATCTCTTCGTGCGTATGGGTATAGGCATGACCGTCCTTGCGGCTGGCGTAGGCGCAGTACTGCTGATGTGCGGACACGGGGAGCCGCCGCTCGTCAAAAGCCGCCATATCCGCATAGATCCGGTACACGTCCGTGGAGTGGGCAAAATTCATCATATCCGGGGTGTAACCGCCGGCCGGCCGCATGTTGACTTCCAGCGCGGCGTAATCCCCGGCTTTGCCCAGCCCCGGATAGTCTTTGCCCAGACGGAAGAATTCCAGATGGACAAAGCGCCGCGCCGCCCCGAAGGCCTTTACCGTCCTGCGTCCGAGCGCCCGCAGTTTTTCATCCACGTCCGGACGGGCATAGTAGGTCATGTCGAGATCCCGGTTGACGATATCCATCACCGGAGGAAATTCCGACATGTTTTCGAACAGCGGCTCGCAGTGCGAATTGTAAATGGCGTCGTAGGAACAGATATCGCCCTGAATGTATTCCTCCATGACGTAAAGCTGCCCCGGCAGGTCGTTATAGAAGGCGTCAAGATCCCGATCGTTTTCCAGCTTCCAGGTGGCGGCCGCGCCCACGCCGTTATCCGGCTTGACCACGACGGGATATCCGACCTTCGCAACGAATTCCCGGCCGGCTTCCCGCGTGGAGACCACATGCTGCCGGGCGGTAGGGATACCGGCGTCCAGATAGATCTGCTTCATCAGGGACTTCTGTTTGATAAAACCGATCCGGTCCGAACGGAACCCGCTCGTCACGTTGAAATCCGTACGTAGGCGGGCATCCTGCTCCAGCCAGTATTCATTCATCGACTCGATCCAGTCGATCTTCCCGTATTTGAAGGCAAAGAACGCCGCGGCCCGGTAGACCTGATCATAATCCTCCAGACTGCCGACCCGGTAATACTCGGTCAGGGCCGCCTTGAGTTCCGGCACCAGTTCGTCATAGGAGGCATCGCCGATCCCCAGCACGTTCATGCCGTTCCAGCGCAACCGGTCGCAGAACATCCAGTAAGTCCGGGGAAAATTCGGAGAGATGAATATATAATTCACTGCAGATCAGATCCTTTCATGAAAAAGATAGTAGGGATTATAGCACCGCGGGAAGCGGAAATGCAACAGGAAAGAAAAAGTCCTCCTTGCCGGAGTCAAAGGTTTTCGGGAATCAGAAGCCGAACATACTCCCGGGCCCACCGCCATGCCGCTGCAGCCGCTGAGATCAAAACAGAACCGGGATGTCACTCTGTTGCCAGAACCGCTGCCAGCATATCCTCCAGGCAGAACGCTTCATCGATGACATAGCACGGGATCCCTTGTTCCCCGCATTCCTTCCGGAATTCTTCACTGCAGGCGATAAGCCGTTCAATGTCGATCCGGTCTTCCAGACGCTTTTCGATGACGTTCGCGTAGTCTTCAAGATCAGCGGCATGGCTTCTGAGATAGGACTCCGTCATGACGATAAACAGGCTCCGGATATGGGCCAGATATTCTTCGCTGAAGCTGTCTTTCCATTCCGACGGGATGTAGCAGCCCTCAATGATCATGTTCTGCCCGTTCTCCACGGCGGTCTTGATGATCTCCGCGACGAACGGCCACATCCAGTACCGCATCTCCCGATCGTCTTCCACCGTCAGATCCGTCATACCCGTACGGATGAACCCCATTTTCAGGTGATCCAGCGACAGATACGGATACCCGGTCCGCTCCAAAAGTTTCTGTGCCAGCAGCGTCTTTCCCACGTGGGAGCTGCCCCCGATCAGATAAATCATTTTGTTTCCGTCTCTTTCCTGAGTGATTGGCCGGTCCGGGAGCCTTCCGCTTCCTCCGCGCCCAAATTCCGTCAATCTGTTGCCGATACGAGCAGCACCGCATACCGATCCATGCTCCTGTCATAGATGCTCCAGCAGCACGCGCCGTACCACTCATGTCCGGCGTCAAAAAAGTCTGCCCAGTCTGTCGTCCATTCATAGATGTCCAGCGCGTCTGTCCCGTTCGGGAACAGGACCGCATTGACCTTCCGGAAGTCCTCCGGCTTATGCTTTCCCCCGTGCACCGGTTCCATCAGCGCATACCAGTAAGGGACCGCAGTTCCGATGTTTTCATCATTAGGCACCCATTCCGCATCGTACCAGACGTTGCCGTAATAGTCGGTCCTGACAATGTTCGGGCAGTAGAACAGCTCCTGCGGCGTCAGCGGCACCGCCTGCGCCCGGTCGACATCGCAGACCCACGGATCCTCTGTGCCGCCGCCGCATCCGGCTCCGGCTCTTTCCATTTCCTCCTCCTCATGTTTTGCCTTGAACCGGTCAAAAACAAAACGCAAGGCTTCTCTATGGGAGCTCATTCCCTCATAAGGCCTGTCGTCCGTTAAAAGATGATAATCGACCTCTCCGACGAAATGGTATTCGGGGTCCGGATCATACTTTTCCGCAAGATCATAGAAAACATCGTTTTCAATTTCATTCATCATACATACCTGCCGATCACGCAGAGCGGAATCATCCGATCCTCTTCCGCTTCCGCTTTTTATCAGAACTCAAACGTCCGGTGCTTTCACCATCACTCTGCCGTCCACGACTTCAAATCCGAATTTTCTGTACAGGTCATGCGCGTCCCTGGTGATCAGAAAACCGCGCAGTTTTGCGTAATCCCGCGAAGTGACGATGTGAGAGACCAAAGCGGTTCCCAGTCCCCGATGCTGAAATGCGGGATCAATAATGACGTCGCACAGATAGTAGGCCGTCGCGCAGTCGCTGATCACCCTGGCAAACCCGACAAGCCTTTCCGGATCCCCCGCGTATACTCCGTAGCAGAAAGAATGCCGCACGGATCTTTCTATCGTCTCCCCGGAGCGTGTATCCGCCCAATACGTCATTTTCAGAAGACGCGCGATGTCTTCCGTGCTGATATTTTCCGCTCCTTCCGCGATCCTGTAATTCATGACGGTGACAGCCCCCTTCCTGAATTGCCGCAGCGCATGCTCATGTTCCCGCATAAGCCGAAAAAATTTTCAGGACAGGCTCCTGATCAATCCGGGATCTCCACTTCTTCCCCGGTATAAAGGTATCTCAGATGAAAGCCTGCCGCCGGATCTTTCAGATCCGAATAGGCGATGCTGACCCCATACGCCTCCGATACGTCCAGCGCCCTGTCCCCTATCCCGTAGGTGTAGTGATAGTGGGGATGCGCATCCTCAACGGTCCTCGGTGTCCTGTCCGTGACCCATTCGGCGTCCTGCATAAAGTAAGCTCTTTCCTCTATGCGCTTTATGGTGCTCCCGGCAGGCATTTCCTTTACCGTTCTCCGCTTTCCTTTTCCCCTGATCCTGCGGTCGGACCATTCGTCATCCTGAAACGTTCCGAGATAGATCTCCTTGAGCGCCTGATCCTTTAAGACTGCGAACCAGAACGTATTGCCTTTACCGCCCATGATCCAGTCGACTTCATCGCGGAAGGCCTGATAAAATTCAAAACCATTCTCTTTTTCCACCAGTTCCATAAAGCGGCGGTTTTCCATCTCCCAGCTTCTCCTTTCATGACGGACGGCCTGAGTTTTTACGCGCGGAGTCCGTATTATCGTGTTTTGCATCTTTCCCAAACGGGTCAGGGCATTTCGATCTGTCAGGCTGCTCTCCTTTTTCATTGTATCACTGTCCGTTCCCATGTGTATAGCATTATATCACGAGATCCTTCTGCGCAAAAGCCGCTTTCAAGTTGAATTACGGCGTCTTTTCCGTTATACTGTTGCGCAGATGACACAAAGGCAGGGCAAATCCATGGATAAAAAAGTCAGGATCTTCGGAACGCTCGGGCCCGCTTGCCGGGACCGGGAAACGCTGACAGAAATGTTTTCGGAAGGGATGGACGGCATCCGTCTGAATCTGTCCCACACCGGCCTGCGCGAAGCGGCCGGGATCGTGCAGACGTATCAGGAAGCAGCCCGCGCCTGCGGCGTCATACCGGAACTCCTGATCGACATGCAGGGGCCGGAGCTGCGGATCGGCTCTCTCCCGCAGCCACTCCTTCTACAGGAGGGCCGGCAGATCGGGATCGGCGAGATCCCGTTTCCGGAAATTGTGCGGGCGCATATCACGGATGGCCGGGAGCTCCTGCTGGATGACGGCAAGCTCCTGCTGAAAGCGGAAGGAGAAAAACTTCTGGTGCTGCGCGGCGGTCTGCTGGAAAGCAGAAAGAGCGTGGCGCTTCCGGGCTGCACCATCCCCGTTCCGGCCATGACCGATGCAGACCGCGAAAACATCCGTCTCGCGAGCGACTTCGGCGTCACAGCCGTCATGCAGCCGTTCGTCCGAAGCCGGGAAGACCTGGCCGCCGTGCGCGGCGCCCTGGATGAAGCGGACTGCCGACATATCCGCCTGCTGGCCAAGATCGAGAACCGGACGGGTCTTGAGAAACTCAGCGAACTGATCCCCTGCTGTGACGAGATCGTGATCGCGCGCGGCGATCTGGGGAACGCGATGCCTCTCTGGGAACTGCCCGCCGCGCAAAAGTCCATTTCATCGGCCTGCCGCGGCGCCGGACGCGATTTCATGGTCGTCACGCAGATGCTGGATTCCATGACGCACCGGCCGGTCCCGACCCGGGCTGAAGTCAGCGACATCTTCAACGCGGTGCTGGACGGCGCCTCCTCCGTCATGGTGACCGGTGAAACCGCCGTCGGCGAACATCCCGCCGCCGTGATCCGCTTCCTGAGCAGAACCGTTCGGGCAGCAGAGGCCTACCGGGACTGCCTCCCATTATGATGTAATTGCAGTTTTTCACTTTTTGATTCGCCTGATCCCTTGCAGGATCGCGATAATGGACAGGATCAATACCGCCGCCCAAACCAGCGCACTGGTCATGGCCGACAGCGGCAGCATCCCCAGATCCTCTCCGTTTGAATGGACCATGATCAGGGTATTTTGGAGCGTAAGGACCGATACGAGCGCATCAATAAAACCGATCGTCCGAAGCAGCCAGACCAGACTGTCCGGCGATGCTCCGGCAAACAGGATTTTATCGACTCTGTCTATATCGTCTCGATTTCCATATCTCACCCAAACACTTCATCAAACAGGATCGAAATGGATCCTTCGCCGCAAAACTCTCTGACGGAATAACCGAGATTCGGAGCTTTGTAAGAATCGTCTGCTCCGGCGTCTTTTAATGCCTGCAGCACACTTCTGAGATCTTCGTGCAATTCCTCTGTAAAGATCCGATCTTTCCCTTCTCGATGTTCCACATAATTGTATGACGGCAATATCTGCTTTGCCTGCAGCGCAAAACGGTTTAATCCTGAATTGCCATATGAATCAAGTGCTTTCACATCTGCTCCCTTATCAAGCATCTTCTTCAGGACCCCGAGAGCTTCAGCTGCTCTCTCTTTTGTTGAGAACTCCCTGAAGCCCATATAATCATCATCTTCATTCCACCTGCATGACATAACAGCACAGTTGATCGCATCATGAAGCACCGGTGTTCTCCATGCGCTGCAGCAGGTCTCATCCTCGATAAAGTTCACATCCGCACCCATATCCAGCAAACAGTTGGCAATTGCGGTATTTCCTGTTTTGAGTGCGACCTGCAAAGGCGATTGTCCGTCATCCTTCTTAGGCGGCTTCTTTGCAACACAATTAACCAGTTCAGGTTTCTTTTCAATGATCTGCCTTACCATTTCAAGGTCAGATGCTCTTATTGCAGTAAACAGTTTCTTCATGCCGCTTCACCTTCCTGAATTACGATTTATTCTCCGGCAATTTCACAAATCATATCAAACTCTTATTTATTATATTATGTCGACGCAGGCAGGGCCGTCCTGATGCATTACTTTTCTTATCATTTTTCCTCTTCCAGCCACGCTGTCGTCTAAGTCAAACAGGAATTTGCCACACAGGACGTTCCCTTCAGATCCGCTTCTCCAACTCATAGGCTGTGTGCCCTTTGGGATAATTCTCAAGTTTGCCTCTTGGTGTAAACCCGTTTTGGAAGAAGAAAGCGGATACCCAGTCGCAGCAATAGGACAGAATTACGTAGGCGCCTTTTTCCTTCGCTTCGCGCTCTATTTCACTGAAAAGCCAAGAGCCGATACCCTGCCTGCGATACCGTTCCTCTACCCAGATACCGTCGACAAAGGCCGTGTCATCTTCGTCAATCCCGCAAATCA
>JAFRRM010000020.1 GCA_017428105.1 Lachnospiraceae bacterium
AGGGGCTGTGAAAAAACGCCCTAACGAAAAAGAGGTCATCTGGTTTTAGCCAGGTGACCCTTTTTGTGTTAGAATGGACTTGCTATGAACAATTCAACACGCCCCTATTCTAACCCCAAACAAGGATTTTTGCCAGTCTTTCTTTCGGATTGTTTAGACCTGTTGGATCCGGTTTTTACATTTGACCGATTCATGGAGGGAATCGATATACAAAAGTATCTGAAGAAGGTTCCAAGGCACAAAACGGGACGGCTCAGATATAATCCGGTCAACATGCTGAAAACCGTACTCTTTGGTTTTATGACCAGCGGGTATTGCTCCTTAAGAGAACTGGAAGACAACTGTAAGGTAAATCTGCGGTTCATGTATCTTATGGATCGGGAGAAACCAAGCTATCGCACCTTTGGATATTTCATCAATGAAATCTTAGGCGAATCGGTCGAGGAGATCTTTGCCGATATCAACCGTGCGATCTTCGAGGAAGAACACGTCGATCTTCAGCACATCTATATCGATGGATCGAAGTTTGAAGCGAACGCCAACAAGTATAGCTGGGTATGGAAGAAAGCCACTGAGAAATCCCGATACCGGCTGTATAAAAAGATCACAGAACTGATCAGGGTCATCAATGAGGAATTAGCCTGTAGCGGGACAAAGATATCCACCAATACGGAATACGTTCCGGAGTATCTGGATGAAGTGGCCGAACAGTATGCAATGCTGTGGCAGCTGGATGAAAAGACGTTTGTCCACGGCAAAGGAAAACATAAGACTATCCAGCAGCGGCACTATGAATGGCTCCGGCAGTATGCCGACAAACTGAGAGAGTACGTAGAGAAGATAAATATCTGCGGACCGGAACGAAACAGTTACTCTAAAACGGATCACAGTGCAACCTTTATGAGAGTAAAGACGGACTATATGGGGAATGATCAGTTGCTGCCTGCATACAATGTACAGATCGCCGTTGCCGATGAGTATATCGCTATGGCAGACGTCAACCATTACCGGTCTGACATGGATTGTTTCATCCCTCTTATGGAACACTTCCACGACGTGTATGGATTCTATCCGAAATACCCGGTGGCGGATGCCGGCTATGGATCGTATAACAACTATCTCTACTGCGAACAGACGGGAATGGAAAAGTACATGAAATTCACGATGTTCGAGAAAGAGTCTGAGGACAAAAATTATCGAGAGAATCCATTCCGTGCCGAGAACTTTCCGATAGACAAGGATGGAACGATGCGATGTCCGAACGGGAAAGCATTCATCTTCCGATACAGGCAACACGTAAAGGGCAATGCTTACGGCCGGCAGGAAGAGATCTATCAATGTGAGGACTGTTCCGGCTGTCCATATGCAGAGCAGTGTAAAAAAGCGGAAGGAAGCCGAACCGTTCGAATTAACCGGGAACTCACTGCCATGCACAGAGAGGTCATCGAAAACCTGGAAAGCATTCATGGTGCACTTCTTCGAATGAACCGGTCGATCCAGGCAGAGGGGACCTTTGGTATCATCAAACACGACCGCTGGTATAAGAGAATCGTACGAAAAGGGATAAATTCAGTTCGATTGGAAGTGTTGCTGGTTTCTATCGGTCACAACCTCTATAAATACCACAAGAAGAAAAACAAAACTGCTGCCGCCGCATAAATCGTTTACCACGAGAATCTATGGGGTAAGGGGGATTATGCGTTCTTTTTCAGATTTCGACCTTGATGGTATTAATACAGGCATAGAAAAAGGACCTGCGAAAAATGATCGCTCATTTTTTCACAGGCCCTATTATTAGACTCCAAGGGCGACAAATGGCGCCCTTTCAAATTCATTTACGCGTTGCCCGCATACCGGCGGACGACCTCTGTCATCTCCGCCCTGACCCTGCCAACGCGATCACCCCTGCCAGCGCGGCCGCCGCAAACGGCAGCGGCCGGAAGAACAGTTCGACTGCCGCTAACGGCTTCAGGAAGGATATCGGAGAAACGGCTTCCACGCCCAGGGTCACCAGAATGGCCGGAAGGATCAGGACCAGCATATTCAGCAGCAGGGCGTTCCGGTTGTTTGCGGCCAGGCTGGAAAGGAAGCGGATCACAAAGGCGGCGGCCAGGAGGACCAGCAGTTTCAGGGCGTAATAGAGCGCCAGGCCGGCGCCGAGGCTCATCTGCCGGTCCTGAAAGTCGGGAAGGACGCTCATCGGAGCCTCCGTCACCCGCAGCGGTCCGTAAACGTGTGCGGTATGCCAAAGCTCCGCCCCGTAGATCACCAGCCACACCAGGACCGCGCCCAGCACGCACAGGACCGTCTTGCTGCGCCACAGTTTCCGGCGGCCGCCCGGCGCCGTCCGCAGCAGCACTTCCATGTCCGCCTGCCGCTCCTGGGAATCCAGCGGATAGAGTAAGAGCACCAAAAACAGCAGGGCGATCAGCGCAGTCGAGCGGTGATAATTTCCCAGATTATTGCTCCAGATCGCTTCATACGGCTTCGTCGGCACGATCCACTCTTGCCCGGAAGCTTTCAGCTTCGCGATCAGATTCCCCAGTGCGGCGGCATTTTCCGGCGCCGTCAGCCCGGCCAGATCCTCCTCCATAGCCCGCATCACATCATCCGTTTTCGGGCCCGCGTACTTGCGGGCATAGAAATCCGTCAGCGCTTCCTGCATGGGATTGGAGGAAAGACGGACAGGCGCGTCCGCCCGGTAAGCCCATATCACCATCGCAGCCAGCACCAGGATCCCCAGCCGCTTGATCAGCAGCTTGCGGCCTTCCCAGAGCAGCAGCGGGCGGCCCCGTCTGATCTTTTCCCGCGATCGGGCCAGACCGTTTGCCCAGCTTAGGATCCGGTTCGTCCGTGCCACAGGATATTTTTTCTGTGCCACGAGCAGGTTTCCTCCCAAAAAGACGGCGCACAGCGGCAGCAGGGTCCAAAGCACCAACCGGGACCCGGTGATCAGCCCGCCCATCACGGGAAGATTCAGATATGTCACAAAAACGTTGATATAACTGATAAAACTGAAGATGTTGACGTACCTTAACAGCACCAGTGCGGAAGACGGCACCAGGAAAGTGAGCCCATATTCGAGCCCCAGGATCAGCGCCGCAGCCACCACCGCGAGGCTCAGTTGTGAGAACGAAGAAAGAATCAGCCACAGCAGCAGGGCGATCATAAAACTGCCCATCGCCTTGACCGCAAGATAAAACAGCCAGAACTGCCCAACTGTCATCGCATACGGAACGTTATAGAAATACTCGATGGCCTGCAGTTTCCGGCCCCATTCTCCCAGTCCGTCATACAGGATCCCCGAAACCAGGATGCGTCCGCCCAACAGCACCGCGGTCCCGATCCAGGACGCAGCCAGTAGGATCCCCGCCCGCTTCACTGCCAGCCTCACCCGGCCGCCCTTCGCCGCGTGCACCATGTCCCACAGGCCGCGCTTTCTTTCCGCCAGAAACAGCGCGCAGACAAAACCCAGCAGGATCAGGATGCTGAAATCGACCAGCTGGTCGTCAAATACTGCGGTCACCGCCAGGTCGTGGCCGATATCCAGCCCCTCCCCGCTCATGGCCGCGAACTCCCGCGCGGTCTTCTGCGTGTTCTCATACGCCACCGTCCCCGGCTTGGCGAAAATGCTCACCGACCGCTGCTGTTTTGCTTCCCGCTGGATCTTCTCCAGATACCGGGGATAATAATCCCGGTATTTGACCTGCTTTTCCATCTGATCATAGATCAGTTTTTCTTCCCAGCGCCCCGGTTCCTGCATCCAGCCCGGATTCTCAAAATACTGCATTTCGGAAAACGCCCGGTATTCCTCAATGACGGCCTCGGCCTCCTCCGAACTCATCGGCGCGAAGCGCTGCACCGCCTCGTCATACCGCCGGCTGTATTCGCTCAGGCTCCCCGTTTTCACGGAGCGCGCATATAAAAAGAAAGCCAGGGTAACCACCAGCAAAAGCCCCAGCACCGCCAAGAATTTCAAAGAAAAAACCGTGCGCCGCGCTTCCACCTCAGTCATCTCCCAGCAGTTTCAGATACACCTCTTCCAGATCCGCCGCCACATTCCGCCGCAGCAGTTCCTCCGGTGCCCCGTGCGTCAGGATGCAGCCGGCCTTCATCAGCAGGACGTCCTTGGCAATGGATTCGATGTCGCTCACAATATGCGTCGTCAGAAAAACGATCCGGTCCTCCGCCAGGTCCGCGATATGGCTCCGGATCCGCAGCCGTTCCCGGGGATCCAGCCCCGCGCTGGGCTCGTCCAGGATCAGGATCTTCGGATCCCCCAGCAGCGCCTGGCAAAGCAGTACCCGTTGCTTCATGCCACCGGAAAACCCACCCAGCCGCCTGTGCGCCGCATCCGACAATCCCGTCACGGTCAGCAGTTCCCTAATCTGGGTATCTGCCTCCTTCCGGGGCAGACCCTTCAGTTCCGCCATATACAGCAGAAACTCCCGCGCGGAAAAATCCGGATACATCCCCTGCTGCTGCGGCATATAGCCCAGCAGGGCCCGGTACGCGGCCCCCAGGCTCAGGATCTCCTTCCCGTCCCACAGGATCTCCCCCTCATCCCGCTTCACGTTGTCCGTGATCAGGTTCATCAGGGTCGTCTTTCCCGCGCCGTTGGTGCCCAGGATCCCGTAAATGCCGGGCGTAAAGGAATAGGAAAAGCCGTCCAGCGCCAGCTTTTCCCCGTAGCGTTTGGTAAGGTTTTTGATAACAAGTTCAATAGACATTTTCCAAATTCGTGATCTGAAGCCAGCCTTTTCAACCTCTTTTTGTCACAGTCCGATTCAAGGCTTTGTCAAAAAAGCTCCTCCATGTTCTGCCGGGAAGACCGCGTTTTTAGCCGCCATAGTAAAAACCAGCGAATCCGGCTCGCCGGAAAGCATCAGTAAATACTTTTCGTTGATCTGCAGAGCGTTTTTAAATGCCACCACATATATCTCCGGTACCGGACACTCTCCCTTGATTTCGCGTATCACTTCACAAAAATAAGACGTTCTGTCAGAAATATTATTTGTCATTCGAATTCAGTTTCAAAGCATAGGCATTGGGTACTGATGACCAAAATGCAACTTCATTGCTGTTAGAATACCATTAATTGATATCCAATTCATTGTAAGCACATACAGTTTTCAAAGATAAAATGAGAGCCATTATGAGAACTGCAATTGTCCTTTTTTTCACGATTTTTCATTCCTTTCAAATAAAATGTTATAATCTGCCAATATTTTCCTGCCGTAGCATAAAGCCAGTTCCAGAAGAAACCATCCAAGAGCAAGCCCTAAAACGTATCCACCGTATCTCAAAGTGATGACAGGGGACGCATCTCTGTCCTCCTATTCCC
Organism: Lachnospiraceae bacterium; assembly: GCA_017428105.1. GTDB lineage: Bacteria > Bacillota > Clostridia > Lachnospirales > Lachnospiraceae > UBA6987. Next base: position 5,345 of record JAFRRM010000020.1, read on the forward strand.
GCACATCCATCTCCGGATAACGATATTCATGCAGAGTGATCTCCCCGCGGCCTAAATCGCTTTTCTCGATATAATAATCCGGCCGGGAAGATGCACTGTTCTTCACGATCAATAGACGGTCTTCCGTCTCTCCGAAAAAGTAATTTCCGTAGCGCGTTTGTTCTTTGTTAAAACTTAGTTTGCATTCTCCTAAAAACCCGTAATCCCAATCATAAAACCGTATAACTATTTCCGGAATCACACCGTCTTCCAGCATTCCGTATTCATAAGTGTCACAGAGAGCAAAACAATCCGGAAAAGTATAGAGTGACAGATTTGTTTTGATTCCTGTATCAAACAGGGCGGTTCCTGTATACGTTTGATAATTCCATTGTTTTAGGATCCCCTCCTCAACAACAAAAGCGGTCTCCGTCCCAAAGTATCCGGCCATAACGGGCCGATCGCCGATGTAATCGATGCTGTTTTCAACCGGGTCCCAGGTATACAGGCTTAAATATGTTTTGCCGTCATCGGTATTCGGATTTTTCTTCTGACTGTTGTCCTGAATAATGATCTTGTCTCCATCGTTTCCGAGAATCGATCCATTTGAGTTTTCTTCCACCGAAGGTAACTGTTCTGATCCGGCTGTCTCCGTAAAAATGTCCGGATGATCCAGACTGGTATACCGACGGGAATACACGACTGTTCCGTCATCTTCTACTTTTTTAAACCGTCCTTCGACAATTCCGTTAGTAAATGATACCGCTCCATATCCCGTGACGTTTTCTTCTTTTTCCCAGCAATATGTAACGCCTTTCTTATTTCTTCCGTCTCGATCCATCTGCCAGAGTTCCGCCGGAGTTTTTTCATAATACTGCTTTCCGTTCTCTGACGTTTTAATCTGCAGCCGCCCGGGCTTAATATAATATAAATTTCCCTTGTAATACCCCAAATACGGTCGGGAGCTGTCCAGATAGGCATCACATGTTTCATCCGAGTGGGGGCAGTCGACACGGCTGCACAGTTTTACGAATTCATCAGACTGGCTGTCGCAGTACAGGGCAAATGTCCCGTTTTTTTCATAGGCAACACAATATATTCCTGTTTCCGAAAGCGTAAAGCAATGGCTTAACCCATTTCTATATACTGAGATACGTTTGTCAGAGATTACTGGCGAAACAGGCAGGGCTATGATCGGCGATTCCGTGCCCGGCTCCGTTTTTCTCTGTGTTGTTGCACTTTCTATCTCGGAAGAGGAGGATGGGATCGTCCGGGATGTGCAGGAAACAAGAAGCGGTACTAATATCAGAATGAAACAGACCAGCCTTTTTCTTCCTTTCATCTTTTGATCCTCCCGTTCTCTATGATCAGCACGTATACAATACTGCCATCTGAGCAGGGCCGATTTTATATGTGGCTTCTATATCCTCCACATATGCCCCGGCAGCTATCTCACTGCTAGTGAAAGTATAGTTGTAAGAGTTGGTTCCGTAATCTATCTGGTCGTCTGTATCATTTTCCATACTGCCCGAAAACGGGTCGTAATACCATACGTCTACTGCGATATAAAGAGCGTAGTTTTCAGAACCATACACTAATTGTGCCAGCGCTGACGTACGAGGCCCGCCCAAATAGCATTCATAATATTTTTCCGAGGTCTGAGGCCCCGACGGATAGTATCCGGTAGCAAGTTTTGTGATAAGATTTGGCGACAGCGCGCTTGCTGGCATTGATGCCACTAATAATACTGCCGCAAATAATCCGACCATTGCTTTTCTTATTTTCATCTTCAATTCCTCCTCATTCTTCATTCGGTTTTGATGACATGGGACGTACCTCTGGCATCCTAATCCAGCAAATCCATCTCCGGATAATGGTACTCGTGCAGCGTGATCTCCCCTCTGCCGAAATCGGACTTTTCAATGTAATAATCCGGAAGCATGCTGTTCAGCGCGTCCTTGACCAGCAATATCCGGTCTTCAGTCTCTCCGAATATATAGTTTCCGTATAACTTGAAACTGCCGCTCCGCTCGCCCAGCTGCAGCACGCATTCCCCGAGATGTTCAAAATCCCAATTGTAAAAATGGATCGACGCGGAAGAAACGTCCGCTTCCCCCGCCATGACAAAGCCGTAGTTTTCATACACCGCAAAGCAGTCCGGAAAAGCGACCAGCGCCAGCGGCGCTGAAAGGCCGGTGTCAAACAGCGGATGCCCTTCCTGTTTTTCGTAATCCCACTGCATGACGGTGCTGTCTTCCATATAATAGCCGGTCTCCGCCGTAAAGGTTCCGGACGCGTTCGGTTTATTGAGCGTCCCGGCGATACTGTTTTCTTTATAATCCCAGATGTAAAGCTTATCCCCTTTTTCATCCGGGAAGCCGGTCAGGAGAATTCGGTCCGAAGATCCCGCATAGATCGAACCGTAAGCTTCCCGTAATTCGGTAAGGATCTCCGGGTTTACGACCGTAGGGATAAAGTAACCGGGATCGTCCAGGGGCGTGTACATCCGGACGCATTCAACCGTCCCATCCGTTCCGACAGAAGAAAAATACCCCTCAACGATTCCGTTGGAATAGCTTACGTTGCCGTATCCGGTATAATTCATCCCCTCTTCGTAGCAGTAGGTCAGTTCCTCCTTATTCCGGCCGTCCGCATCCATTCGCATCAAAGTATGAGGGGTTTGTTTTGACTGCTCTCCGGCACCGGACGAAATGTTTTCTTCACTGTTTTTAATGTAATAAATCTTTCCGTTATAATACCCCATCGATGGTATCATGTTGTCATACAGGCAGGCGTCACATGTTTCGTCATCATGCAGGCAGTCCGGCCGGCCACACAGTTTTATGAACTCATCAGAGTCTTTATCACAGTAAAGAATAAATGTGCCCTTCTTCTCTTGCACCAGACAATAAATACCGGTTTCGGACAGATTAAAATTTGAATTGATTCCGGCCCGGCAAACGGATATCCGCTGATCCGGAATGAGAGGATTCACAGGGAGAGACACGGCGGCAGGTTCCGTCGCCGGAGCTTCCGTCGTGTCTGCGGCGGTGTCTGCGGTAGTTTCCGAGGTCGACGTGGAAGCGGTCGAAGAAGGCGCTGACGTAGCAGGATCAGGCGCGGCAGAAGTCGTCTGGTCTGTGCGGCCGGCGCAGGATGCGCAGAGCAAAAGGGTAAGTACGAGGATAAAGATTAAACTGTATAGTCTGCTGTTTTTCATGAATACCTCCCAAAAAACGCATATGATATGAAATAAAAAAGCATCAGAGGGATGGAACACATCCTTCTGATGCTATAGTATTACATGATTGCCAGATCTGCAACTTTGTGCCCCATTATTTTGTATTCTGCAGTTGCCGAAACAATAATGACCGTAGAGCCTGGAGTCGATATCTCTACTCCTGCTGTCCCAAGATCCGTACACGAATCGGTACTGTAGTAAAAAGTAGTTGTCCCAACAACCAGTTTCTTTGCCGTTGCGGAAACATAAACTGTTTTACTGCTGTTTCCATACGAAACATCCGCTGAGATTTTCTGCGAGGTTCCGCCCAAATAACACGAATAATACGTAGAAGGACTATTCGTGGACGGATAATGCCCTGAAGCATATTGAGGAGTAAAATTCGTTGCTGCCAAAGCAGTACTCGGCAACGCTGTCACCAGTAATATGGCGACCAGTAAACCGGCCAGATACTTTTTTATTCTCATGATACGTACTTTCTGTTGTTATATTTGGATTTTGATATAGGCAACATATCACAATGCAAAACATTTTGCAATATATTTTTCTAAAAATAGTATTTGTTTCTATCTTCAAATATGCTATTCTCTTTTCAGAAAAGGTGGTAACAATGGGAAACGATCCGCAATCCATTAATTTCCGGCGCGGGCTGCTGCCCATCATCATTTTGCAGCTTCTGCAGGAAAAAGATATGTACGGCTACCAGCTCGTTCAGGAAACGGGGCGGCGGAGCCGTGGGCGTATTATTACCCAGGAAGGCTCGCTGTATCCTGTACTATACCGACTTGTGGCCGGCGGTTATCTTTCCGAGCGGAAGGTTCCGCGCGGAGAAAAAATGATCCGGGTCTATTATCATCTGGAGGAAAGCGGCCGGGAATATCTGGAAAAACTGATCGAGGAGTATGATTTCATATCGCAGGGCATGAGATATATCATAGGCCGGGAGGAATAGTGTATGAGTACATTGAGCAAGTACAAACGAAAAGTCAGCGATATGCTCCCCTGCACAGCGGAAGAACGAAAGTACGTATTGGCGGAAATCGATCAATCTCTGGGGAAGGATCGTGAAACGCTCAGTTATGAAGCCATTGTGGAGAAATTGGGTCCACCGGAAGAAGTTGCTGCCGCTTCCATAGAGGGGATGGAGCCCCGGAATATTGCTGCAGCCATGCAGAAAAGACGGCGGCTGATTCGATGGGCTGCGATTCTGGTTGTAGGAGTTCTTCTGATTTGGGCAATCGGTGTAACTGCAGCGATAATTGACGCGGCAAAAAACAGTGGCGGACAATTGATTATTTATCCTGCGGAAACCATTGAATTTGTAATTCATCCATAATACACAAGGAGATTAGTAACATGAACAAAAAGATTTTTATGATACTATTGTCTGTTTTTATCCTCTTTTCTTCTGTTTCGCCTGTCGATGCTTCTGGTTCAAACCTTTCTACGATCGGCTCGCAAAGAATTACCCTTTTTAATCCCTGTTTTGAAGATTATGAAGAGATTAATGCAGCCTCAGTTATGACTTTTTCAGACGGAAGTCAACTGATCATTTCAAAAGCCACAACAGATACTTTTAACAAAGAAAATAGTAATGTCACAGGCACCAAGCATGCTGACTTTGCAAAAGATGGTATTCTTCTGTGGCGTGTCACCTTAACTGCTAGTTTTGATTATAACGGCGTCTCTGCTACATGCACCACCGCCAATTCCGTCACACAGGTTTATCAGGGGAATTGGAGCGAGAGTTCCAATAATACCTATCCCAGCGGAAATACAGCAGTAGCATATGTGACGGTCGTCCGGAAAGTTTTGTTTATTGTCGTAGAAACTCAGAATGTTACCCTTTCAATAACTTGTGATGGCAATGGACATGTATCCTGATTAGAATCTTGTTACCGTCAGATATTATATCGTTCTTACAAATCTGCTTCTTTAGATAATATTTTCTGTAGCAAAATATCATATTGCAGGGGCGGTCGATGGCTGCCCCTGCAATATTATTCCGATGATTATCTCCTGCGGGACCTCAGATCCGTCCCCTCGTCACAAAAGATGACAAAGAAACCGTTCCCCCTGTCACGTTTCCACCCGCTCCAGTTTCGCGCGGAAGGCGATGGCGCGGGGCGTTTCGATGTCGGTGAATTTCACCAGGTAGGCTTTCTTTTTTTCGTCGGCGTCGAGGATCTCGCCAAGGCCGAGGACGGCGTGACGGACCTGCGCGCCGATGGGGAGGTGCTCCTCCCCGCCGCCTTCCAGAAATTTGTCGCGGGCGGCGATGTAGGCGCGGGTATCTTTGATGAGTTCCTCCCGCGGCGGTTCTTCGTATTCGATGAGGCCGGGCTCCACGTCCAGGAGGAAGCGGGACATGTAGCGGGGCGCGCCGTCGTGCAGACGGCCTTCGACGGCGGAGAGGTAGAGTTCGTCCTCCGCGCGGGTCATGGCGACGAAGCAGAGGCGGCGCTCCTCTTCCATTGCTTCGAAGCTGTCCGTTTTGCGGCCGGGGAAGACGCCTTCGTTCAGGCCGCACAGGAAGACCACGGGGAATTCGAGGCCTTTGGAGCCGTGGACGGTCATCAGTTTGACCTTGTCCTGGCCCGCCTCGCGGTCGTTGTCCGAATAGAGGGCGATGTGCGCCAGGAAGTCCGGCAGTTCGCATTCCTCGCCGCAGCTGATCTCGTAGCGCAGGATGAGCTGCTTGAGTTCCGCGAGGTTGTCCAGGCGGTCCTGGGCGCCTTCGGTGCGCAGCATTTTTTCATAGCCGGAGGCGTGGAGCAGGGACGTGAACAGTTTGCTGATGGGCTGGCCGGCCGCGGCAGCGGAGAAGGAATCGATCAGCGTGATAAAGGCCTCCGCGCCGGTGCCTTTGAAAATGTCGTTCGTAATGTGCTTTTTCAGGGCCTGATACAGGCTCAGGCCCTCCGCTTCGGCGCGCTCCGTGAGGAAACGCAGGCGCTTTTCACCCAGGTTGCGCTTCGGGACGTTGACGATGCGGCGGAAGGACAGGTCGTCCTGATAAGCCAGCATGCGCAGGTAGGAAAGGGCGTCCTTCACCTCCGCGCGGTCAAAAAAGCCGACGCCGCCGTACAGGGTGTAGGGGATCTCCGCCTTCTGCAGGGCTTCCTCGATGCTGCGGGTCAGGTAGTGCGCGCGGTAGAGGACCGCGATGTCCCCGTAGCGGCGGCCGCCTTCATGCAGTTTCTTCATCTTCGCAGCCGCCCAGGCCGCTTCGTCCTCCGGCATTTCGCTGAGCGCCGCCTTCACCGCTGGCCCGCCCGCTTTCACGGGAACCAGGGCCTTGGGCACGCGGCCGCGGTTCTTTTCGATCAGCGAATTCACCGCGCTGATAATCTGCGGCGTGGAGCGGTAATTCGTATTCATCATGACGGTGTGCGTCCCGGGGTATTCCTTGTCGAAATCCTTAATATACTTCACGTTGGCGCCGCGCCAGGTGTAGATGGTCTGGTCCGGATCTCCCACCACGAAGAGGTTTTTATGGTAGGCGCAGAGCGCTTCCATCAGCTTGATCTGCAGCGGGTCGATGTCCTGGAATTCATCGATCATGACATACTCCAGGCGCTCCTGCCATTTGCGCGCGATCTCCGGGCGGTTGTTGAAAATGTGCAGGGTGAGGATGATCAGATCATTGTAATCCAGGCCGAAGCACTTTTTCTGATAGTACAGATAGCCGTAGAAAAGGATGTCCCGGATCTCCGCGGCCTGCTCGTATTTCAGCCGCAGGGCCTCCAGGGATTCGTCCACCAGGTGCAGGTAGTAGGACGGCTCGGTGATGCATTTGCGGATCTCGAACATGTCCCGCGCATCCTGGAAGGTCATGTGGCGCAGGTTCAGGTTCCGCTCTTCGTAGATCAGGCGCAGGAATTCATTGATGTCCGTATTGTCCAGCACCAGGAAGCTTTTGGGGTAGCCGATGGCGTGGGAGTCCTCCTGCAGCACGGAAACGCAGAAGCCGTGGAAGGTATTGACGTACGCGGTATCGTGGTCTCCGGTCAGGTTGTGGATGCGGCGGCGCATCTCTTCCGCCGCCTTATTGGTGAAGGTGACGCAGAGGATATGGGAGGGCAGAATGCCCATCTCCATGACCAGGTAGGCGTAGCGGGCCGTGAGCGCCTTCGTTTTGCCGCTGCCAGCGCCGGCGATGACGCGCACGAAACCTTCGGTGGCAGTCACCGCTTCCAGTTGTTCGGGATTGAGTTCTTCTAAATACGCTTCCATGACCGCTCCCCGCTGTCTTCGAACTTTTGTTCGAGTCAAGTATACTGTTTTGGGAGACGATTGTCAAGAGAGGACAAAAAAGACAGCCCGCAGGAGCGTCATTCGCCTTTGAGAAAATATTATTGACAGTACCATTGAATATGTGATAACTACAAATCAATAAGATGATGGTGTTTGCTCATCTAATACACCTTGTATTATGAACGGTGGTTTCGATGAGATTGCTCCAAATGTGTTTAATGACCCGAATAATACCTCCTGGTCAAATATTTGGTGTCCATCTTGTGCCAATTACTTTAATCCCAGTGCACACTGAACTCATCTGCCAATCTATGTATATACAGGGGGATTTAAAAATGAATAATAAGCATCGCGTTCTCATTATAGCCATCATAGTCATATTATTGCTTTCTGCCTGCAGTGATTCCCAGGAAGAGAGTGCTGTTATAGAGGCTGCAGAGATTCATTATTTTAACTCGATCAGGGAATTTGAAGACCACGAACGGCAGGATGCAAACGGCATAATCGAATATTATACACCTGGGGCGCTCAATAAAGAATGGACGTTAAGCGGCATCTCCGAGCGTCAGGGTTCTTATGTTTCCTTTCATTATCGGCGTGTCACGGAAAAAGAGATCCCTTCCTACCTGCCCGATCTGGAGAGGCAGCAGCTGCAGGAGCTGTACCTTGTGCAGTATCTGTATTATTCCGAACCGGAACCGGGGCTGGCTCAATTCATTTCAAACGGTTACCGGGAGACTGCTGCAGACGGCCGGTCTTTTTACTTAAACAAGGCATATTATATCCCTTCTGTCTATGGGGATACTGAACACAAAACGATGCTGACCGGATATGAGATCACATTCATCTGCGACGGCAAATTGTTTTATATGCATCTTCCTCCGGATGACGATTTGGAAAATATGGTCCATTATCTTGATTTAGTAAAAACACCCATTAAGAATTCCAATTAAAAACGGGGAAAAAGAGAATTCCCCGGGAAAGAATAACGGGCAGGTCAGTATATCATCTGACTTGCCCGTTATTCTGCTGTTTTTTTCCGGTTTTCCGGTCTCAATCCGTTTCCGGGTCCAGAAAGCCCTTGCCGTAAGCTTCGTCCACCGTGGTGAGCATGACGATAGCGCCGGGGTCGATGCGGGTGATGATGCGGCGCGCGTGGAAGACCTCGACCTTGGAGCAGACGCACATCATCATCTGGTGAGTCTGCCCGGTATAGCCGCCGCGGACGTCCGCCAGGGTCACGCCGCGGTCGATCTCCGTCATGATGTCGGAGGCGATCTCCTGGGCTTTGTCGCTGATGATCAGCAGCATGCGGCGGGTGCCGGAGCCGTACATGATCTTGTCAATGACGGTGGTGGAGACGAAGGTCATCAGAACGCCGTAAAGCATTGCGTTAATGTTGCCGAAAACAAAGCCGCCCGCCACGATGACCGCGCCGTCCACGACGATGGAGATGGTCCCGATGGAGAGGTGAGGCTTCAGCTTGCGGATGCTCATGATGATGAAGTCCGTGCCGCCGGTGGAGGAGCCAGGCATGTAGATGATGGCCAGGCCCGCGCCGGAAAGGGCTCCCGCGAAGAGAGCTGCCAGCATCGGGTTCGCCGCGGCATCCGGATAGACCCCGAGGAGCGGAACGATCACGTCAAGGAAGAAGGCCGAGATCAGCATGCTCTTGACCGATTTGAAAAAGAATACCCGTCCCAGCAGGCGGTAGCAGAACAGCGCTACGGGAATATTGATGATCAGCGAGATCGCACCGATGCCCAGGCCCGGTATATAGTGATGGATGATCATGGCCAGGCCGGTGATGCCGCCGGGGGCGAAATTCGCGTTGGAGGCAAAATAGTAAATGCCGATCGCATAAAGGAAGCTGCCGATCAGATCGTGCAGCACGTCCCGCACACCGGCTTTCCAGCCGTATTTCCGGTAATATCCGAGGATGCTCTGGTTCTTTTTCGGCGCTGAGGCCGTATTTTTCTTGGTCATCATCCAAAACTCTTCCTGTTCTCAGTGTTCCATCATCAGCCGGATGATCTCCTTATCCGTCTGCTCCATGCCGCGGCGGGCCAGCTGTCCGACGGCCTCAATGGTGTTTTCCACACCTTTTTTGACGATGCCGTCGCCGCCGAAGAACTGGTTGCCGTCTTCATACATGGCCAGGCCCAGCAGGCCGGCGTCCACGGCGGCGGCGATCTTGGCGGCGCAGCTGGCTTTGGCGCCGTCGCAGATGATGCCGGAGGTGATGGCCACGGCGTTGACGACCGTATGGGCGATCATCTCAAAGCGGCCGCCCTTTAAGTACGCGATCCCCGCGCCCGCGCCGACGCCCGCGCTCACTGCCCCGCAGTAGGCGGACAGCCGGCCGATCCCGGTCTTTAAATGCGTGGTGATCAGGTTGGAAACGCAGAGCGCGCGCAGCATCTCCTCATGGGAGATCCCGTTCTCGCGGGCATAGACGATCACCGGCACGGACGCCGTGATGCCCTGGTTGCCGCTGCCCGAGTTGATGACCACCGGCAGTTCGCACCCGTTCATCCGCGCGTCGCTGCCCGCGGCCGCCCAGGCGCGCATTTTATAATTGATGTCGTATTCCCGGCCGCGCAGCACGGTCTTGCCGATGTTCGCGCCGTAATTGCCCCGCATGCCTTCTTCGGCGATGGCCATGTTATAGGCGATCTGCCGTTCCAGGACCTCGCGCACGTCCTCCGGGTCCACGCTCTCCGCAAAGTCCGCGATGCCCTCCACGGTCAGGCAGCTCCGGTCCGTCAGGCGGTCGTCGTTCCGGTCCGTCAGTTCCCGCTTGAGGAGCACGGTATCGTTCCGCTGCACCAGGACGAGGTTCGTATGATAATCCGCAATGCGCACCGAGGCCCGGTCCGCGCCGGCCAATGCGGTGATCTGAATGTCGAAAATGCGGCCGGTGTCGGCATGGCGCACCTCGATGGGCACACGCTCCAGGAACGCGCCGATCTCCCGGATCTGTTCCTCCGTGACGCGCGAGAGCACCTCCAGTTCCGCATCCGCGTCGCCCGCAGCGGCTCCGGCTGCGGCGGCCGCCGGGATCCCGCGCAGGCCTCCGGTATGCGGGACCACCACGCTTTTCACATTCTTGATGATATTGCCGCTGACTTCCGCCAGCAGCCGCTCCGGCTCTCTTCCCAGTACCTGCCGGGCCTTCGCCGCCGCGTAGGCGATCGCGATGGGCTCCGTACAGCCCATGGCCGGAATCAGTTCCTCTTTCAGAATATCGATATACTGCCGGTAACACGGATCAGTTTTCTGCATGGCTGCTCTCCTTCTTCGGCGGGTCTCCGCTGTTTTTACGATTCATTCACCCGTTTGCCGGTCATATGCTCGATCACGATCTCGTACGCCAGCGTGGCGGCGCCGGAACGGCGGATCGTATCCTCGATGTAAGCCTCGTCCTGCGTAAATTTATAACTCAGGGCGCGGCTGATGCGGATGATCTCCTCCGGATCCGTGATCGGCCGGACGCGCCCGAAAATGACCACACAGCGGACGTTCAGCGCCCATCCGCCCTCCTCTGCCACGCCTTTGTCGAACACGCAGAAGGAGACTTTGTCATGGCGGGCGGCGGCGTCGACGCGGTGGCCGACTTTGCCGCCGTGGAAATACAGACGGCCGGTCTCCTCCTCGTAGTAATGGTTGACGGGCACGCCGTAGGGGTAATCGTCGTCTCCCAGAAGGGAGAGGACGCCCCGGTTCTCGGTCTTCAGCAGGGCCGCGCACTCTTCCGGAGTGAGGGCCTGTTTCTGTCTGCGCATGGATCTGAACATAAAAACCTCCTAACGTCTGTCATCCGAAACAAAATGCTTCACCGTCTGCGCCGGATGGGCGAGTTCCGTGCGGAAAAACTCCGGAAAGTACTTTTCGTCTCCTTCCGGATCGATCCACCGCAGGAATTCCCGTCCGCACTCTTCGGAAAAGCTGTCGCAGACGGGTTCGAAATCCGGCGGCGTCTTCATGTAGAAATAAAAACTGATCTCGTAAATGGGCCGTCCCATCTTGGACGGGGTGTCGCCCGGGAAATAGGTCTCATGCACGAAGCCGAGCCGGTCGATTTCCAGATCCCGGCCGGTCTCCTCCCGCACCTCGCGGCGCACGGCTTCTTCGGCGGTCTCCCCGAACTTGATGCGGCCGCCCACGGAATACAGGTATTCGTTCCGCTCGTTGCCGGCCATCAGGATCTTTCCGTCCTTCATGATGACCGCGCCGACGCGGATGTTGAGGTATCCGTCCCCGCAGGGCACGCACATGTCAGGCGCCGCAGGCGCCGGGCTGTTTCTGGCTGTGGTCACAGTCGTTCCGGTCATCTTTACCGCGCCGCTCAGGGCGGCGTTTTCCTCCTTATTTGTCCGTGAGAGGCGTGTATTCCTTGCGTTCCAGCATCTTGCCGCCGTCGGCGCCGGTGCGGGTCGTGACCCAGATGCCGTCCGGTGTGACGTCGTACCAGACGGCGTTGCTGATGTACGGGTACAGCGTCGCACGGAAGCCCTTCTCCTGCATGGCTATCAGGACCTTATCGATCTGCTCCGACGTCAGCTGCGTTTTCCCGTCTCCGCGGATGTAAAACTGCAGCAGGAGCAGGCTGCCGGAGGCGTCCATGAACTCCTTCAGCGACGCGAACGTCCGCCCGGACAGGGCCTCCTGCGAGGCAGGCACCAGGACGACTTCCGTCTCGGGGAAATCCTCGCCCAGGGCCGCCTTCATCATCGCCATGCCCTCATTGAAGACCATATCGCGCATCGACAGGGTGTAGTAACTGTCCGTTACCGTATTGCCGTCGCGGGAGACGTACACGGTGAATTCTTTCTGGTAGGTCTCGGACTTCGCGGTGAACGCGATGGGGTCTGCCTTGTCCGCCGTATCCGCCTTATCCTTTGTCAGCGTGAAGCTGTCCTGCACGCCGGCCTTCTCCGCCAGCGTCTTCAGATACGCCTCCGCCTTCGGCCTCAGCTGCGCATCCAGTCCGCCGCCGCACGCGGACAGGCAGAGGACGAGCAGGGCGAGAGCCGGCAGCAGCCAATATGTTTTGCGATCGAATCTTTTCATATAAAACCTCCGAATTACCATGGGGATTTATCACACATTCTGATACGAACCTGTTTCCGTCCTTATTCTATCAGCGAAAGGTGGAAATTTCAACCGCGGAATGCAGGACAGGGCCACTGGGGGACGGTTCTTAGTGGCCTTGTTTTGTCGCAAAACACCGGATGAGTCCGGGAGAGTCGGTTCCCTGCGACCCTGCTTGGCGGGCCGATGAAACATCGGCCTCTACGCATCATTTCCGGGCGGTTCCGGGAGATCGCGCCACATTGCGCCGCTTGACATTTTCCGGCCGCTGGCCTATCATTCTTTTCATAGCAGTATCATCTACTCAAAGAAAGGAGCCCTCATGATGAACATTCACAGCAGCGCACTGGAACTGATCGGGCGCACGCCCCTGGTGGAGATTTCGCGATTTGCGGCGGCGGCCGGGATACCGGACGCCAGGATCCTGGTCAAAGTCGAATACCGGAATCCGGCCGGCAGCGTAAAAGACCGGCTCGCGCTGGCCATGATCCGCGACGCGGAAGAAAGGGGGCTCCTGCAGCCCGGCGGGACGCTCGTGGAGCCCACCTCGGGCAATACCGGCATCGGGCTGGCGTTCGCCGGCGCGATCCTGGGCTATCGAATCATTCTGACCCTGCCGGAGACCATGAGCGTGGAACGCCGCAAGCTGCTGGCCGCCTACGGCGCCGAGCTGGTGCTGACGGAAGGCGCGAAGGGCATGCGCGGCGCCATCGAAAAAGCGGAGGAACTGGCCGCATCCATCCCCGGCGCCATCATCCCCGGGCAGTTTGACAATCCGGCCAACCCCCGCATCCACTATCTGACCACCGGGCCGGAGATCTGGCGGGACACGGACGGGAACGTGGACGTGTTCGTAGCCGGCGCCGGCACCGGCGGGACCGTGACCGGGGCCGGGCGGTATCTCAAGGAGCAGAAGTCCTCCATCCGGGTCGTGGCCGTGGAGCCGGATACGTCTCCGGTGCTGTCCGGCGGCAAGCCCGGACCGCACGGCATCCAGGGCATCGGCGCCGGGTTCGTGCCGGCGGTCTTTGATCCGTCCGTCTGCGACGAGGTCCTGCCCGTCTCCACCGAAAACGCGCTGAAGGCCGGCCGCCTGCTGGCCCGCACCGAAGGACTGCTCTGCGGCATTTCCTCCGGTGCCGCGCTGTACGCCGCCCTCACGCTGGCCGCCCGCCCGGAAATGGCCGGGAAGACCGTCGTGGTCCTGCTGCCGGATTCCGGCGACCGGTATCTCTCCACGGCGCTGTTCGCGTCAGAAGAATAAAACAGGAGCCGGCCCCGCCCGCTCCCTGCCAGAAATATTATCACGACTGGAGTCATCAATGAATCAGGAACAGCTCTCCGAGCGGATCTCTTCCGTCATCTCCCGGGTGATGGACAGCTTCGGAGAAAACAAATACATCGACAAGGAAAATACCTTCCGGCATCCGGATGAGCAAGACGTGCTGATGGTGCTGGACGAACTGCGCCAGCTGGTCTTCCGCGGCTTCTTCGCGCATACCCGCTACAAGGTCTTTACCGCCCAGAATCACACATCCATGCTGCTGGAGGATATCCTGTACCATCTTTCCAGGCAGATCGAGCTGGTGCTGCCCTACGACGAGGCCCGCTACGGTGCGGCCGCCCCGGAGGAGCTGGCCGGCGCCGCGATGGGCAAGGCGCTGGATTTCCTGGAGACCCTGCCCCGCATCCGCGCGCTGCTGGAGACGGACCTGGACGCCGCGTTCGACGGCGACCCCGCCGCCTTTACCCGCGACGAGATCATCTTCTCCTACCCGGGGCTCTATGCGATCTTCACCTACCGGATCGCCCATGAGCTCTATGCGCTGGATATCCCGCTGATCCCGCGGATGATGACCGAGCACGCGCACCGCGAGACGGGCATCGACATCCATCCCGGCGCCACGGTCGGCCATCACTTCTTCATCGACCACGGCACGGGCATCGTCATCGGCGAGACCACGCACATCGGGAACCATGTGAAGATCTACCAGGGCGTCACGCTGGGCGCGCTCTCCACCAGCGGCGGCCGCCGCATGAACAATGTGCGCCGCCACCCCACCATCGAGGATCGCGTGACCATCTACGCCGGCGCTTCCATCCTGGGCGGCGGCACCGTCATCGGGGAAGGCTCCGTGATCGGCTCCAACTGCTTCATCACCGCCTCCGTGCCGGCTGGCAGCCGGGTGCTGAGCTGAGGCCCCGCAGGGCGCTCTCAACTGCCGGTTGTATCGCTTCAATAACGGCGTCATTGTCAGATGGCGCCGTATTATGTTACTATCAGGCCAGCACGGCAAAGAAGGGCTTTTTCCGGAGGAGTCCGAGAGCCGCGAAATAAAAGTAAGGAGATCCGATCATGGAATTAGGAAATAAGATCAAATATTACCGTTTAAAGAAGGAAATGACCCAGGAGCGGCTGGCGGAGAAGCTGGGGCTCAGCGCGCAGGCGGTCTCCAAGTGGGAGCTGGGGGCCGCGATGCCTGACATCACCCTGCTGCCGCAGCTGGCGGAGGAGTTCGGGGTGAGCATCGACGAGCTGTTCGACCTGACCGGCGAGCAGAAGCTGCGCCGCATCGAAAACCGTCTGGAATACGAGCTGGACTGGCCCGCCGACGCCTTCTGGGAGGCCGAGGAATTTCTGAAAAACCAGCTGGGCGGCCCGCTCGACCAGGAGCGCGTGAACGGCAATCTGGGCGACCTGTATCACAACCGGATGATGGCGGACGCCAAGCGCGTGAGCAAGTACGCCCGCACCGCCATCCGCCTGGCGCCGAACAAGAAGGCCTGGCAGTGGCTGCTGGACATGGCGGAAGGCCACATGCTCTGGGACTGGAACTGCGCCAACCACAGCAAAGCCGTCGATTTCTACAAAGAACTGGTGGAGGCCCACCCCGATCAGCGCCTCTCCTACCTCTACCTGCTGGACAACCTGATCGCGGACAACCGCGCCGATGAGGCCAAAGACGTCCTGGCCCGCTACCGCCAGCTGCCCGATGCCCGCCCGGTGCTGATCTGCACCTACGAGGCCTGGATCGCCCTGGCCCGCTACGACAAGCCCGCCGCGGACGCCATCATGGAGCAGGCCCTGCAGGAGTTCCCGAACGACGGCGCCATGCTCTTCGAAATGGCCCAGTACTGTGCCCGCCAGTGCCGCTACGACGAAGCCATCCGCTACTATGAGGCCAGCTACGCCGCCGAAGAAGGCCAGGGCGAGCCGCGCTTCGCCGACGCCCTCCAGGCCATCGCGCAGATCTGCGAGATCCGCGGCCAATACGCCGAAGCCGCCGCCACCCAGGACCGCTTCATCCGGAACCTCATCGAAGAATGGGGCATCACCGAAGGCTTCACCCTGGACGAAGCGAAAGAAGAAAAAGAACGCCTGCTGAGCCTGGCGAAATGATCAAAGCCATCCGGCAGAACAGGGCCAAATGGGGACTGTCCCCATTTGGCCCTATCATGATCTAACAGTTGCAGCCACAACTATCTTTCAAACAAATCAAATATTTTGCTTGGAGTTACGCAAGGCGAACCGCTGCAATACTGACTTGTCCATGTGTAATTCTTTTTATGTCCAAAGATCGTGCAAGTATCTGCATACTGAAAATAATGCCGGTTCCCGGAATGGTAATTATTTCCAGTATATTGATGTATATAATTATGATATCTATAATATCGAATATAGTCGTACACATATGGGACACTTGTCGAAGTATGCAGATAAATCCCTGCTTGGCCAAATTTGGACTTTACCATAATCTGATTCCCCGAAAAACCAATAATAATTCCGGAGTGCACAGATCGATTTCCATATGAATCGTTTTCCCAAAAAACAATTATATCCTTTTCCTGGACAGAAGCAGCGCTCTGAAACTCTTCACAGCATGTATCAAGTATAAAAGGTTCTGCATATAGTATCCAATAATTGTTTGAGGTTTGACACTTATACCACGCGTAGGAATGACAGTTGAATCTTGGAGTCGGATCCCATAGTCGCGTCCCATAACTGGCATTATTATTAAAAGCGTCTATCTGAGGCTGCGTCAATTCTCTGTCAGGTCTGTAGAAAAAACTCCTGTCCCCTCAAGAGTATATATCGATCCTCCCGCATTATAAATGATTCCATTGAGAAGAAAACTGTCCCGTCCCATTCTTGATTCTTCTTCAAATAAATCACACATAATGCGGGTTTTGGCTGCGGGATCATCCTGCAATAATTTCTGCGTATATTCCTGCAATACAACTCCCTGCAGCAATTCTTTGCTGAAGACCGGAGCATCCTCTCCGATGACAAAATCTACTTTTTTCACGATGGCAGAAAGGAAATCCGGCCGCTTGATCAATTCAGCGTATGCCGGATGGATCGTATAATCTAAAAATGGGCCTTCCGTAACCGGCAGAGATCCAAGACAGACATCCGCAAATAAAAACTTTGATTCCAGGAAATAATCCAATAGTTCTTTTGTCGGCCAGGACAGAACCTCTTCAGGAACTATTATGTTTTCCTGCCATGCAGGCGTATCGTCTGATATGCTTTGCTCTGAAACCTCTTCTGCGTTTTCTGCAGAAATAGATTTTGAAAAAGAAAAAGAAATAATGAGAAGTATTGAAAACAAAAAACAAATACCGATATATCGTTTCACTTCAATTTATCCTCTTAAAATCAAAATACCTTTTTCTTTCCACTCCTGTCAAGTATTTTTTCTGACAAATCACTTTCAGTTTCTAACAAACCCCTTGCATGCGGCCGCTTCTTCCTGTATGATATAAACAAATCGATTCGAGAGGTGGGAAATGCACAACTGATGATCCGGTGAACCAGACTTATTCTGACACGGACCACTGCGGAAGCGGCGGTCCGTCAGGAAGTGGCGGCGACGCCATTTTTCAGCCTGTGCCATCCGATCGTCACACCTCGCCCCGCGTGCGTTTTTTGTGTGAGTCTGTTTGGCGTAGGCCGGACAGATTTTTTCATAAACGGAGGAATATATGCTGCAGATCCGCAATTTGAATATCACCCATAAAAAAGACCTGCGCCCTCTCCTGCAGGATTTTTCCCTGACCCTGAACGCCGGTGACAAGGCGGTGATCATCGGGGAGGAAGGCAACGGCAAGTCCACGCTGCTGGCGTGGATCTTTGACCCGGAACTGGTCGATGCGTACGCGGAGGCCGAAGGCGCGCGCATCTGCCCCGGCGAGCGGCTGGGGTATCTGCCGCAGGAGCTGCCGGAGGCCGAAAAAGCGCTGACCGTGCACGACTTTTTCGCCGCGAGCCCCACTTTTTGGGACATTTCCCCACGGGACCTGGTGCGCCATCTGGCGTCGTTCGGCCTGGACAAGGATTTCCCCTACCGCGAGCAGACTGTCGGCAGCCTGTCCGGTGGCGAGCGGGTAAAAGCGGCGCTGCTGCGGGTGCTGCTCGCGGAGCCGACCGTACTGCTGCTGGACGAGCCGTCCAATGACATCGATCTGGATTTCCTGACCTGGCTGGAAGGTTTCATCCGCGACTATCCCGGCGCCGTGCTCTTCATCTCCCACGACGAAACGCTGATCGAGGCCTGCGCCACGATGGTCGTGCACCTGGAGCAGCTGCGGAAGAAGCAGGAGCCGCGCTTCACCGTGGCGCGCGTGCCGTACGCGCAGTACATCGCCGGGCGGCGGCGCGATTTCGAGAACCAGGAGCGGCAGGCGGAAAGCGAGCGCCGGGCGAAGAAGGAGCGCGACGAGCGGTACCGGCGCATCGCCCAAAGCGTGGAGGCCGCGCAGGCGAACGTGTCCCGGCAGGACCCGTCCAAAGGGCGGCTGCTGAAGAAAAAGATGCACGCGGTGAAATCGCTGGAAGCCCGCTTCGCGCGCGAGGACGAAAAAATGACCGCCCTGCCGGAGCAGGAAGAGGCCATTTTCTTCAAACTGGAGGGGAAGGAGCGGGAGATCCCCGCCGGGAAAACCGTCCTGGAATATGCGCTGCCCCGGCTGGAAACGCCGGACGGGCGGCTGCTGGCGCGCGATATCTTCCTGCGCGTGCGGGGACCGGAGCGCATAGGCCTCATTGGTCGCAACGGCGCGGGCAAGACCACCCTGCTCAAAAAAATCGCGGAGGAACTCCTCCCCCGCCCGGACGTCCGCGCCCTTTACATGCCGCAGAATTACGCGGACCTGCTGCCCCCGGTTACCACCGCCGTGGATTTCCTGAACCCCTCCGGCGACCTGTCGGAGGAGACCCGCGTCCGCACCTACCTCGGCTCGCTGCGCTTCACCCGCGACGAGATGGACCACCCGCTCCGCGAACTCTCCGGCGGCCAGCGCGCCAAAGTCCTCCTCCTGCGCCTCTCCCTCTCCGACGCCAACGTCCTGCTCCTGGACGAGCCCACCCGCAATTTTTCGCCGCTTTCCGGCCCCGTGATCCGCGGGATCTTCCGCGAATTCCCGGGCTGCATCCTCAGTATTTCGCACGACCGGAAGTATCTGGGGGAGGTGTGCGATAAGGTGTATGAATTGACGGAGGAAGGGTTGTCTACCCCGTAGTGATGGTCACCGGCCGCCCGAAATAAAAGCGGGCGGGCAATGCCCGTCCCTACGGTAAAAACAAGGCCACTTGGGGACTGTCCCCAAATGGCCTTATTCTGGACACCGGTCTGCGCCTGCGCCTCACTTCATCTTGTCCAGCACGCCCCATTTTTCCCAGCATTGGCAGCTGGCGTTGGCCTGCTTGCCCAGGTCGCTGTGGAACCAGCCGCTGTGGCGGTTCATGCACCGGCCGCGGGCCATCTCGCTCTCCACACTGACGCGGTTGCCAAAGATGTCCGCCGGTTCCCGGTCGCCCGACCAGTATTCACAGGTGGCGCATTGTTTCCAGTCGCTCGGATATTGATGCATCGTTTGCCTCCTTATCGGTCGATCATGATCGTTGGAGATATTATAGCACAGACCGTCCGGAAGGTAAACAATATCGTAAAAATGAGTCCGGGGGCCACGGGGTGGCAGGGCCGGGAGGAACCGTCCCCCAGCGGTCCTGTCGGCGTCTTTATTGGGTCCTCTCGACGTGGTCGATGATCCTGAAAGCTTCTTCTTTTGTAACGTCTCCGGTCAGGCGGAAGTAGACGCCGGTCCCGAAATCGATCCAGAAACCGTCAAAAAAGTCGTTCGCATAAACGAAGTATTCGCCCGTCAGGGTGCCGGTTTCGATGCGGCCGTTTTCCAGAAGTTCCGTTCCGATCGGACTTTTAAACGCAAAGTATGTTTTGGGGTCGTCTCCCTCCAGATATACATAACCGATCCCTAACCGCCTGGTCGTTGCGGGCGCGTCCCATGCGGGTCCCGGGATCTCATCCTGATATTCTTCTGCATAAGCCCATCCGGAGGGCACGTCGCGTATGATCTCTGCCTGGCCAAAACGGTCCGGGATCCAGCCGAAACGATAGGCGGCCGTTTTGTCACTGATTCCCGGCAGTTCATAATACGTCAGGGAATAATGGTCTCCCTGCGGGCTGGTTTCCTCCACGGTCCCGCCTTTGATCCAGGCCTCAAACGCCGCGTATGCCTTCGGATTTACGGCGAAGAAGCCGGCACAAAGCGCGGCCAGAGCAACAATTACCGCCACCGCTCTCTGCCAGCGGCTCCTGCGCCGCAGCGGTTTTTTCGCCATACCGGCGATCATGTTCTCACCGCCCGGCAGTTCGCACAATTCCTGATCGCGCCATTCCGTCAGCACTTTTCTCAGATCTTTCTCCCGATACTCTCCCATCGTTGTCCCTCCTCTTATTCTTCCTCTGACAGTCTTCTCCGCAGATCCTCTTTGGCCCGGTGGATCGCACGTCTGACGGCGTCCGGCGTCATACCGTACAGCCGGGCGATCTCGCGGGTACCGATCCCGTCCGCATACCGCAGCAGGAGCATCTGACGGGCCCTCTCCGGCATCTGCCGCAGGGCCACCGAAAGCGGCGTCTCCTCCGGCAGTTCGTACGTCCGCCTCTCATCTTCCCGCGGCATCTCCTCTTCCGCGAAATGCTTCAGTTCCCGCAGACGGTCCAAAGCTTTGTGCTTTGTGATGACGGACAGATAATGATACGTTTCCGCGCTTTCCACCGTTCCGATGCTTCCCGGCCTCTGCGCGACGTAGAGAAACACGTCCTGCACAACGTCTTCCGCATCCGCCTCGTTCGGAAGAAAGCGCGACGCATAAGCCATCAGCCTGCCGCGGTACGTCTCATACAGTTTTTCCAGCTTTTTCTTCATGATCCCTCGCATGCCCGGATCTCATTCCTCTGTTAATATAGCGCAGAAAGCGGCAAAAATCGGACAGGATAACTAAATTTTCTCAAAACCGTCCCCCGGTGACCCTGCGGACAAAAATGGGACGGAAAGAACCGTCCCCGTGTCCCACTTGTTCTCCTGCGCGTCGTGTGGTATTATCAGGGCGGCGAAGTTAATGAAACGGAAGGGTTTTATTAATCGAAGGTTAATCTTTCCTCAAAGATGGTTTAAGAATGATCCGGTATTCTTGCATCATCAAAGACAGGGCGGGTGCCCGGGAAAGGATGAATGAAATGGAACTTTTTGAAAAGGTTGAGAAGTTAGTACAGAAGAGCGGATGCACGTATGAGGAAGCGAAAATGGCGCTGGATCTGACGGACGGCGACATGCTGGAGGCGATGATCCTGCTGGAGAAGCAGGGGAAGGCGGCGCCGCAGGGAGGGAGCTACTCCACGCGGTATGAGAGCCAGCCGCAGTACGTGCCGGTGATCGTGGAAGAGAAAAAGCGCGAGCGCGGCGGCGCAGGCACAGGCATGAAGGGCGAGGGCGGTCAGAAGGTCAAGGAGTTCCTGAAGAAAGTCTGGCACGTGCTCTCCAGCAACTACCTGGTGATCGACCGCCGGGGCGAGCAAATGGCGAAGCTGCCGTTCTGGGTGGCGCTGCTGATCCTCCTCGGCTCCTGGTTCCTGATCCTGGCGCTGGTCGTGGTATCCCTGTTCTTCGGCTTCACGTACTCGTTCGAGGGCGAAAAAGAGCGGGAAATGCGGGCCGCCAACAAAGTGATGGACAAATTCAGCCGCGCGGCGGAGTCCGCGAAGGAAGAATTCCGAAAGAAATAAAAGCGATAAAACAGGGCAGCCGGTCCTGTGCCCCGGGATATTCCCGGAAGGCCGGGCCGGCTGCCCGCCGCGGGAGGCGCCATGCCGAAAATACTGATCGTTGAAGATGAAGAAAAACTGGCCCGTTTCATCGAGCTGGAACTGATCCATGAGGGCTATGAAACGGAGAAGGCGTTCGACGGCCGGACCGGCCTGGAACTGGCCCGGGCACAGGACTTCGACCTGATCCTGCTGGACATCATGCTGCCCGGCTTAAACGGGATGGAGGTGCTGCGGCGCCTGCGCCAGGAGAAAGCCACGCCGGTGATCCTCCTCACCGCGCGGGATTCCGTGATGGACAAGGTGGCGGGACTGGACGCGGGGGCGATGGATTACATCACCAAGCCCTTCGCGATCGAGGAGCTGCTGGCGCGGATCCGGGTGAGCCTGAAGTACCGCAAGCCGGAAACGGCCGACGGCGACGGCGTATCGGCGGGATCAACGTCCCTGACAGCCGGTGCTTCCGCCCGGCCCGGCATCCTGCGCTGGAAAGCCCTGGAACTGGATGAAGGCCGCCACCGCGTCACCTGGGACTCTCAGGAGATCGAACTGACCAACCGGGAATTCCTGATGCTGAAAACTTTGCTGGAGAACCGGGACATCGTGCTGTCCCGGGATACCCTGTTAGAGAAGGTCTGCGGCTACGACTACATGGGCGAGACCAATATCGTGGACGTCTATGTGCGCCATCTGCGCGCCAAGATCGACGAAGTGTACGGAGTGAAGATGCTCCAGACGATCCGGGGAGTGGGTTATGTCATCCGTTCCGAATAAAAACATGAATTCCATCACCACCCGGCTGACGGCCGGCCGCCTGGGCAAGGCCCTGGCCCGGCTGTTTTTCAGAGGGCTGTTCTGGCTCTTCCTGGTCCCCGCGGCCTATCTGGCGGTGCGGGAGCACACCGCGTTCGGACGGCTCTCGGTCAAAACGGAGCGGGAGTTCACGATCGTACGGGATACGGCCGGAGAACCGGAGGACCTGCTGTACACCGCCCGGGACGGGGAGGCGGCGGAACCGCTCCGGATCCGGCTGTGGAGCAGCCTGCGGATCTGGCTGATCGTCTGGGGCGTGCTGCTCGGCCTGCAGTTCATCGGGATCCTCATCGCCTATCAGTCGGAAAAGCGGCGCGTGCGGGAGATCCTGACGCCGCTCTATGAGCTGGCCGCGCAGGCGGAGGCGCTTTCGCAGATGGAATTCGGCGAAGACAAGTACCGCCTGATCGAGGACGCGGTCTCCCATCTGGGCGCAGACGACGGCGCACGCCTCAAGTTAGGCGACAGCGACCTGGCCGGCGTGGAGGCCGCCATCAACAACCTGCTCACCCGCATCCGCGAAAGCAACCGCCAGCAGGCCCGCTTCGTGAACGACGCGTCCCACGAGCTGCGCACGCCCATCGCCGTCATCAGCGGCTACGCGGACATACTGGCCCGCTGGGGCAAGGACGACGAAAAGGTCCTGAACGAATCCATCGCCGCCATCCGGACCGAAACGCAGCGCATGAAGCACCTGGTGGAACAGCTGCTCTTCCTGGCGCGCGGCGACGCGGGACGCACTCAGCTGCAGAAGGAGGACGTGTCTCTCAACGCGCTGATGCGCGAGGCGTATGAGGAATCCCTCATGATCGACGAGGCGCACGTGTACCGCTTCACGGAGGCGGAGCCGGACGTCACGGTCCAGGCCGACCCGGGACTCCTGAAGCAGGCCGTCCGCATCCTGCTGGACAACGCCGCCAAATACACCGCCGCCGGCGACGAGATCCTGCTCAGGACCGGCCGGGACGATAACGGCCGCCCCTTCCTCCAGGTCCAGGACACCGGCATCGGCATGGCCCGCGCCGACGTGGAGCATATGTTCGAGCGCTTCTACCGGGCCGATGAAGCCCGCTCCGTGGAAGGCACCGGCCTCGGCCTCTCCATCGCCAAATGGATCGTCGACAAGCACGGCGGCCACTTCGAGGTCCTCTCCCGCGAAGACCTGGGTACCCGCATCCGCATCGTCCTGTGACCGGCATCGACGGTCAGAAACAAAAAAGGACCGGCCCCGAGGGCCGGCTTTTTACTCTCCCCGTCTGAAAAGCGGGATCCGCTCTGCCGCCCGGCAGATCCCGACCACCAGCGCGGACAGCGGCAGATGCGTCAGCAGCATGATCAGCGTATAGACCGGCCGCAGCCCTCTTTCCGCCAGCCATGCGGCCAGGTCTTCGTAAAGCGGGACGCCTGAGCCGCTGTAGAGCAGCATGTAGTCTGTGCTCAGAATATAGTCGGCGGGCACCGCGATCACGGCCAGCACCGCTACCGGGATAAAAGAAAGCGGGACGTTTTTCCACTCCGGCCGTACGGTCCCGCTCGCCAGCAGGACCACGCCCGTCAGGAACATGGACGTATGAAAATACAGCGAATAAAAGGCTCCGAACGTCCAGAACGGATAGAAATTCAGCCCGTTGCAGTAGATCACGCCGACGGCGCCGAACAGCATGCCGATTGTGGTCAGAAAAGCCAGGGCGCAGTCCCGGGCCTTGCCCTTTCCCCAAGCGGCCAGCGGCAGCATGTAGATCAGCAGCGAACAGGTGTAGAGCGGCAGCAGTCCTTCCGCATTGAAGCCCTGTCCGGTGGTGATGTCGTAATAGCTTTCCCAGCTGATCTTGACTACTTCCAGGACAGGCGTGATCACCGCCTGGATCTTCAGCCATTTCCCGATCCCCTCCCGTCCGGCATTCCGGAATATCCGGGCCGCCAGGAACGAGAACATGAATACCAGCCCGACATAGACCAGATGCGGGGTGGAAAACAGGTCGCTTTGAAAGCCGCTGATGTTGTATTTATAGTCAAAAAAATGATACGTCATGCATTTTCTCCTTGATCCTCCGGTTTCCTTGACACTGATCCCGGATTTTGTCTATTATAGGCCAACGTTTTTATTTTTCAACCCTTTTCTCCGTTTTTTCCCCGCGCAGCCCTGACATGTGTGTCTTTTGGAGGCAGCAGGAATAAAAAACGCCCTTGCCTGCGCTTCTCTTTTTCTGCTATAATGATGCGGCAGCAAACTGTTGCGAAAAACAAACAGATCCGGAGGTGTTTTATGGAACTCGTCTTTTTACGCTGCCCCCGCTGCGGGCAGATCGTCCTTACCATCAAGAATAAACCCTGCGACGTGCACTGCTGCGGCGTGCCCATGGAAGTCATCGTCCCCGGCACCAGCGACGGCGCGCATGAGAAGCACGTGCCGGTCTGGACGCAGGACGGCAATACCGTCACCGTAAAGGTCGGCGAAGTGACGCACCCCATGCTGGAGGCGCATTTCATCGAATGGATCGCGCTCCAGACGAAGCAGGGCTGCGAATTCAAGACCCTGCAGCCCGGAGAGGCGCCGGAAGCCGTCTTCACGCTGAGCGAAGGCGACGAGGTCGTCGCGGTCTTCGAGCATTGCAACCTGCACGGACTGTGGAAGGCCTGACGGGCCTCCGCAGGACCGGACACCAAGCATCAAAAAAACAGCGGGATGATCCCGCTGTTTTTGATTGAGAGGACGTCATCGTCTTCAGGCTTTTGCTTCCTGCTTTTTCTGTCTGCGGTGTTCCAGGGCGGAAACGACGATGGCGCAGGAGGCGTCGCCGGTGATGTTGACGACGGTGCGCCCCATATCGAAGAGGCGGTCCACGCCGACGACGAGGGCGATGCCTTCCACCGGCAGGCCGACGGACTGGAGCACCATGGCCAGCATGACCACGCCGGCGCCGGGCACGCCCGCGGTCCCGATGGAGGCCAGCGTCGCGGTCAGGACGATGGTCAGCATCTGGCTCAGGGTCAGATCGATGCCGAAGCAGCTGGCGATGAAGATCGCGCAGACGCCCTGATAAATGGCCGTCCCGTCCATGTTGATGGTGGCGCCCAGCGGCAGCACGAAGGACGTGATGTCCCGGTCGGCCCCCAGTTTCTGGGAGCATTCCATGTTCAGCGGCAGCGTGCCCACGGAGGAAGCCGAGGAGAATGCCAGCATCATGGCGGGCATCATCTCCTTAAAAAAGCGGAGCGGGCTGACGTGCCCCAGCGCCGACACGGTCGCGGAATAGACCAGCGCCATGTGCAGGATATAGCCCAGGTACGCCACCAGCAGCACCAGCGCCAGTGAGCCCAGCACCTGCGGGCCGTTTTCGGCCACGACCGGCGTCATCAGGCAGAACACGCCGATCGGGGATACCTTCAGGATGATCTCCATCACTTTCATGAACAGGCCGTTCAGCGTATCCACGGCGGAAAACGCTTTGAAATCCTGTTTGCCGCCGGAAAGCAGAAGCAGGCCGAAGCCCACGATCAGTGCGCTGACGATGATCTGCAGCATGGCGGCGTTCACGAACGGCGCCAGGAAATTGGACGGGAACGCCTCCACCAGCGTATTCATGAAATCCACTTTGGTGGTCGACACCTCGTAGCCCAGCCCTGCCGTGGGCAGGATGGGGAAGATCCCCTTCAGCAGATTGGCCAGCACCAGGCCGATGATGACGGCGCAGGCGGTGGTGCACAGGTAATACACGACGGTCTTCCCGCCGATGGCGCCCACCTTTTTGATGTCGCGCATGGAGATCACGCCGCTCAGGATGGAGAAGAACACCAGCGGCCCCACCACCCACTTGATCAGGTTCAGGAAGATGGTCCCGAAGGGCTTGATGTAATTGACGGCGATGCCGGGATGGCCGGTCAGGGCGATGCCGGCCGCGATCGCCAGGACAAGAGCGATAAAGATCCGGAGCGTCAGGGAGATTTTCTTCATGGATGGCCTCCTGTTCTCTTCTTCAGACAGCCACGGCGGAGGTCTCCCGTCAGCGGCGCACGGGCAACAAGACCATCCTGCCGCCGCGCAATGCGGGGACTTCCCGGTCAGCGGCCCGCTGTTTCAGGGGAAATAGTCCGTCTTCCTGTCACAAAAGGGGGACAAAGAAACCGTCCCGCCGTCACATCAGGGGGAAAGCGCCGTCCCTTCTCACACTTCCGCAACGCATTCGATCTCGACCAGGGCGTCTTTGGGAAGACGGCCGACCTGGACGGCGGCGCGCGCGGGATAAGGTTCGGAGAAGTACTGGGCGTAGACGGCGTTCATGGCGGCGAAGTCATTCATGTCCCGGAGAAAAACGGTGGTCTTGACGACTTTGCCGAGACCGGAGCCGGCTTCTTCGAGGATGGCTTTGAGGTTTTTCAGGCTCTGATGGGTCTGGAGTTCGATGGTGTCGCCCGCAAAGGCGCCGGTGGCGGGATCCACGGGGATCTGGCCGGAGACGAAGATCAGGTCGCCGACTTCGATGGCCTGGGAGTAGGGGCCGATGGCGGCCGGGGCGTTCGGGGTATGGATGGGCATCTTCATAGGGAGTTCCTCCTTCGCAGTATGGTTATGCAGACGGGCAGCGGGATCCCCGCGCCCGCATCGGGTTCAGTTGTCCGCCCGGTTGTAGCCGTTCTTCATTTTCTCGCTGGCGGCCTGGAGCACTTTGTTCAGGGCGTCGGTCGTCTCCTTCTTCGCCAGCGCGGCCAGTTTGCCGTTGGCCTCCTGCAGCAGGGCAGGATCGCCGGTCTCTGCGAACTTTTTGTCATATTCCGCCAGGAGCCGCCGGCTCTCTGCGGCCAGCGCCCGGTGATAGCGCTCGATCAGCTGCACGGTGCTGCCGAAGTGCGGGTCCGCCAGCGCTTCCAGCAGGCGGCTGGCCCAGTAGAAATTCTCCGTGGAAGCGTCCAGCGTCACCTTGCTGAGGTACGCGGGCATGGCCGGGACGTTGGTGTACAGCGGCAGGAACGCGCCGAACGTGGTGGAGCCGAAGCAGACCCATTCCACGCCGCGGACGGCTTCCGGCACGCCCTCGCGGATCTGGCAGATGGCGGTCACGCCGGTCCGGTTGATCCCGATGGAACGGTAAATGCCGCGTTTGCCGGTGTCCTGCGCCGAATACGGATCGTACGGCGTCCCCTGGTAATGCGTCGACAGCAGGTAGCTCACGTCCTCCACCGCCAGTTTCCGCTCCGGGACGAAGCTCCACGGGATGCGGTCGCTTTCCGGTGTGAAGTCCGCGTCCGGCCCTTCCCAGCGGTATGCGGCCGGCGTCAGGAAGCGCCCCATGAACCAGGCCCGCGGCGTGTTGTACACGTGGTCCGAATCGTAGTGCGACCCGAATATGTTCCGGGGATTGAACACGCCGTTCTGGTTGGTGTCCAGCCGGTTCTCCTCGATGAATTCCTTCAGGTCCCGGGAGCACAGATGATCCTTCCCGGCGCCCAGCGCATCCTTCAGATCAAAACTGTCCATGCCGAACTGGTTGGGCATCACGACCACCGCCTCGTCCGGCACGCGCTTCGCCATCCAGTGATGACCGCCGATGGTCTCCAGCCACCAGATCTCCTTCTCGTCGTTGAACGCGATGCCGTTGGACTCGTACGTGCCGTACTCCTCCAGCAGCGCCGCCAGCCGCAGCACGCCTTCCCGCGCGCTCCGGATGTACGGCAGCACCAGCACGACGATATCCTCCTCGCCGATGCCGCCGGGGACTTCTTTTTCGCCCCGTTTTTCCGCCTTTCTGAGCACGACCAGCGGGTCCGCCGCCAGCACGCGCGGATTGGTGGTGATGGTCTCCGTCGCGGTCATGCCCACGCCGGCTTCATTGATGCCCGTGGCCGCCCAAATGCCGTGCGTCCTGTCCACGCTCGGACACGCGGTATAGCGCAGGGGCTTCTCCGGCAGCGGGATCTCCACGTGGGAGATCACGCTTTTATATTTCTTCGGCTGATCCTTGGGTTCCACCACGATCAGTTTCTTGACGTCGAAATGCCCGTCGTCCGTGCGGGCGATCATGGCGGAGCGGTCATTGGACGCGTTTTTGCCTACTAATAAGGTCGTACAGGACATGGAGGTCCTCCTTCTGTAAATGTTTTTTCATTCCTTCAGCGGGAATCCGTGATTATCATTGAACGTGCCGGACAGGATCATGATCATGTCCACGAGCCAGCCGATGCCGAACAGACCGCCGGTAAAGAGCCAGAGCAGGCCGGTGCCGATCTTGCCGGCATAGAAGCGGTGCACGCCCAGAACGCCGAACAGGAAGCACAGGATGAACGCCACCCACTTGCTGCGGGTGCTGATGGGGCGGCCGTAGGGATCCTGTGCGCCGTACCGGGTATAGGGGTTCCGGGCATAGGGATTCTGGCCGTAGCCCATGTTGGGATTCTGGCCGTAGCCCATGTTGGGATTCTGGCCGTAACCGGCGTTCCGGTCCTGGCCGTAGCCGGCGCCGGACCGGCTGTAGGGATCCCCGTAGGGATCCGTTTCCGGCTGCCGGGCATACTGATAAGGGCCCTGCTGCGCTTCGCGCTTCGCGCCTTGGCCCAGAGGGACTTTATATCCGCAGTAATTACATTCCTTCCCGTCCACGGGGGCTCCGCAGATCGGACATTGCATGGCCATGATGATCTCGCTTTCCGAATCTATGTATTTAATGTCATTATCTCACAGCCGGCCGGAAAAGTAAAGAAAAACCCCGGCCGTCCGAAGACAGCCGGGGGATCCGGTCCGTTTTTCCGGATGTTACGGAGCGTAGCGGAACGTGAGGATGTCGCCCGAAACGAGGCTGGTCTCATATTCCAGTTCGATCACGGCCGCATCCGCGGGCACCTCGAACACGACCGTGCCTTTGGTCTTGCGTCCCGCGGACAGGGTGGCGCTCAGATCGTCGTCCCGCACCATGAGGTGGGAGTCGCAGTGCCGGCCGTCCGCGTAACAGTTGAACAGGAGGCTGCTCACGGACTGCTCCTTGCTGCTGATGTTCTCAAATTCCAGTTCGAAGTAGACGAACAGGCTGCCGTCCGCCGGCTGGATGAACTGGTTGTCGCTGACGGCTTCGCCGCAGCTCAGGTAGGCGATCTTGAACGACTTGGTCTC
The DNA here is from genome assembly GCA_017428105.1 of Lachnospiraceae bacterium. Lineage (GTDB taxonomy): Bacteria > Bacillota > Clostridia > Lachnospirales > Lachnospiraceae > UBA6987. The sequence continues at coordinate 34,959 of JAFRRM010000020.1, forward strand.
CGCGGCATCGCCCGGGACCATCGCTCCTTCAGTCGGTTCCGTCTTCTTTTCGGGAACAAAGCCGCTCTCCTGCGGGCCTTCGTACAGGAACTTGATCACTTTGTCGGAGAACAGGTTTTCTTTGTATTCCGCCTCGATCTCCTGCGCGTTCTGCGGCACTTCGAAATAAATGCGGCCCAGATTCCAGCGTCCCGCGGAAAGGGTGCCGCTCAGTTCGTCGTCGAAGCTGTATTTCTTATCCACGGCATACCCGTCGGCATAGCCTTCGAAATCGAAGGAGGAAATGCTGGTGCTGCCTTTTCCGTTATACTCCGCGTAGAATTCCAGGAAAATGTACTTGTTGCCGTCCGCCGGCTGGATGAACTGGTTGTCGGACTCGTATTCGCCGCTGGCCACATAGACGAGGGTGACGTTTTTTGCGGTCACGGTGTCGCCGACCTGGTAGGCTTCCTTGACGGGAGCGGCGGCAGTGGTGGGCGCCGGGGTGGTGGGCGGCGCGGTGGTAGGCGCTTCAGTGACGGGTGCTTCGGTGGCAGGCTTTTTGTCCGCTGTGGTTTCCCGGCTGCCGCCCTTCTGCGTGGTTTCCGCAGCGGCCGTGGTCTTCTCCTTCGGCGTGATGGTGCAGGCCGATAACGCGAAGGCCATCAGGGCCGCGGCGGCGGCGATCATGATCTTCTTCATTTTTTCTCCTCCTTCTTCAGAAGCAATTTGTACGGAATGGATCCTGCTGCAGCACGTCAGGCTGCTCCGGATCCATTATAAAAGGATCGCCGGCGCGCCGTTCCCCCCGTTTCGGGGTAATGAAGGCCGGCTGCGGTCCCGGCGGGATCATTGCTGTTTCTGCCCCGCCCGGCCGGTCTCCTCCAGTCCTTTCCGGATCAGAGTTTCTATGATCTCACGCTGAGAGAGCCGAGGATAATGAGCTGTCTGAACTTTTCTCAGTTGTTCTGCCAGCTCCGGAGGAAGGGAAATGCTGAAGCGTTTCGGTTTATCACTCATGGGACTCCTCTCCGTCGGGTTCAGTGGTTCACTGAACCTCTTTCATTATAGAGACCGGCCAGGCGTTTTGTCAAGCCGTTTTCCGTCCTTCCCTCTTTACATCTCTGGTTCACTGGTGTAAAATCAGGACGGAGGATAAGACGATGGCAACTGACAGACCCCGTTACACCGTTTCCGTCGATCCGGAGCTTTTTCAGCGGATCGAGGATTTCCGCTTTGAACACCGTTTTCAGACCAGGTCGGAGGCCACAGTGGAACTGATCCGGCTGGGGCTGGAGGCGTTGGAAAAGTCCGAAGCCGGGGAAAAGCCAGCGAAAAAATAAGGCCGGGGATCCGGTCTTATTGTATTTCCGTCCTTCTGTTATCGTTCCCCCCGTTTCGGGGCAATTCCGGCCGATGTGACCGTTTTCAATCATTTTTCCCGCTTTTTTTCAGCGGTTCAAACCCATAGGAGACCAGCAGTTCGTTGACCTGGTCCACCTTCATCCCTTCGTTCAGCGCCAGGATCAGCGCCGCGTCGCGTTTGATGCGCGCGTACAGTTCTTCCTGGCCCGCCAGGCGGAGGGCCCGCTGAGTCTCCTTCAGAGTGAAGCGGGCGCCGAAGCAGAGGCGCAGGATGACGTCGCGCTGGCGGGTATGGCGTTCCTGGCTGATCAGGCGGTAGCCGTAGGTCTCCGGGATATCCGCCGCCAGAAAGACCTCCTGCTGCAGGAGCCCCTTTTCCTTCATCAGACGCCGCATATAGTCCGCAAACGGCTTCTCCCCCGTCAGCAGCGCTTCTTCATTTTCCCGGAAGTAGGTCCCGAGTCCGCCCGGACGCGTCTGTTCCAGCGCATCCTCCAGCTCCTCGGTGGGCAGGACTTCCATGGGATTCTTTTTCATTGCTTTTTCCTCTCTTCTGGTTTACTATTAGGCTATCAAACAAAGGAACCGTGTCCCGTGACTTTAGAAGAACGTACCCGTTTATCGTATTATCAGGAGATGGCTCCGCTGAACGCCGCGCACGGAGTCATGCTGGTCCGTCACAGCGAGACCGGCTTGTTATACGTCAAAAAAACGCTGAGCAATTATCAGCCTTTTATTTTTGAGCGCCTGAAAGCGCGTCCGTTCGAAGGCATGCCCCAAGTCATCGAGGCCGTGGAGGACGGCGGGCAGCTGATCGTGATCGAAACGTATCTGAGCGGCCGCGATCTGCAGGATCTGCTGGACGAGCAGGGGCCGTTCCCGGCCGACCGGGTACGCGAGATCGGGCTGACGCTGTGCCGGATCCTGGTCCCGCTGCACGGCGCGGGGATCGTCCACCGCGACATCAAGCCGTCCAACGTCATCCAGACGGCGGGCGGGGCCGTGATGCTGCTGGACCTGGACGCCGCTAAAGTCTGGAAGCAGGGCGAGGTCCGGGATACCCGGCTGATCGGGACGAAGGGATATGCGGCGCCGGAGCAGTACGGGTTCGGCGCTTCCACGCCCGCGACGGATATTTACGCGCTGGGCGTTCTGATGAACGTGCTGCTCACCGGGGAGTTCCCCGGGACAAAGCTGCCGGAAGATCCGCAGCTGCGGGCCGTTGTGCAGCGCTGCACCAGGCTGGAGCCCGCGGAGCGGTTCGCATCGGCGGGCGAGCTGGCCGGAGCGCTGCTGGGGATGGAAAGCCGGCCGGCGGGTGCGCCGGAAGGCGCGGATCGCGTGCGGCAGGGCGGCCTGTCTTACAGAGAACAGGCCCGGTATTCTTCCGGAACCGCAGGCGGTACAGGCGCCGTTCCGGAAGCCGGCAGGACGGATCCCGGACCGGCGTCCGGCGTCCGGCGTTTTCTGCCGCCCGGATTCCGCAGCGGCAATCTTCGGAATATGCTGTTGGCTTCGCTGTATTACGTTCTGATGATCGCCGTGGTGGTGCGCGGCGCCCAGGATGATATTGCTCCCGCCGATAAAATAACTCTGCTCTTCTTTACCGTCGCGGCGTTCCTGGGTCTGCCTGCGGTGTTCTGCAATTATCTGGGGCTCCGGGACAGACTGGGCATCAGCCGGCTGGAGCCGAAGAACAAACGGGTATGGGCGTGCATCGGCGCTTATACCGTCTTTCTGATCATTATCGTTGCCGTCGGCAAGGTCATCCAGATGATCTTCCGCGGCGCCTGACCTTTACGGGCAGATCCACTCTTTCCACACGGCCAGGCATTCGCGCAGAAAATAGGCCGGAAGCAGGCGCAGCGGGGTGCGGGCGGGAAAGCTTTCCGCGTCACAGCCCAGCCGCGACGCCATATGGACGGCGCGGTACAGATGATATTCGCTGCTGATCAGGATCAGACGGGGGCTGAGGCCCTCTTTTTTTATGATGGTCTCGGAAAAACGGATGTTTTCCTCGGTGTTAACAGAGCGGTCCTCCACCAGGAGGCGCTCCGGGGCGATGCCGCGGGCCGTCAGTTCCCGGCAGATGCATGTGCCTTCACTGATGCTCTCGCCGGCGCCCCGGCCGCCGGAGCAGACGGCGCGTGCCTCCGGATGAGCCGCCAGATATTCCGCGGCCGCGTCGATCCGGGTCTGCAGCATCAGCGACGGGACGGTGCCCCGCACGCCGCAGCCGAGGATCACGACGGTGCCCTCCTCCTGTTTCGGCATCTGCCGGCTCCGGCTCACGATGGCCGAGCCGCTGATCAGCACCAGCACACCGCCGGCCGCCAGGACAGACACGAAGATCCGCCTCAGCAGGGGCGGTATTTTATGGCGGAAAAGGCCGTAGAGGATCATCAGGAGACCGACTGCGGTCCCCAGCAGATTCCCTGCATTCACGATCCCGACCAGAAATGTCCAGCCGAAGGCGGTCATCAGGAACGCCCCGGCCACGATCCAAAGCGCCATGGCGTTTCCTCAGCGTCTGAGGCCGGAGAGCGCGTTGGCCTGCTCCAGCAGCTGTTCCAGCAGATCCGGGTTCAGGACGTAGTAGATCGCCGCCGCCAGGATGAGGGCGTTGAGCACGAAACCGATGATCCCGGTCACCAGGCCGGCGACCGCCATCCCCCGCCGCAGTTCGGACTTAAGTCCCATCGCCCCCATCACGATGGCCGCGATGGACAGAGGCAGCCCCACGAAGGGAAAGATCATGGCGAAGACCAGGCCGACGATGCCGCAGACCATGGCGCTCCGCGCGGTCCCGTCCCGTTTGGAAGCGGCCGGCGCCGTATAAGCGGCGCGCTGCCGCGGGTCGCCGTACGGGCTGTAGGATGCGCCGTTATAGGCTGAGCCGTCGTACGAGGATCCGTTATAGGCAGAGCCGCCATAACCGCTGCCGCTGCCCGCCGTTTCGCCGAAGGAGGCGCCGGCATACGAAGTCCCGCCATAGGAAGAGCCTTCATAGGAAGAGCCGGCACCGTCGTCGTAACCGATGCCGGAGGTCCCTTCATACGTTTTATGTTCCGAATATGCCTGCGCGGCATTGTCATCCATGGAGGGGGAAGCGGACGCGCTCCGCCGGACGTAGTCTTCCCGCAGACCCGTCTCGTCGTAAAAGATGGCAGCGCCGCAGCCCGGGCAATGCCGGGCGCCGTTTGCGAGGCGCTGGCCGCAGCGATAACAGTAAACAGACATGCGTGTGTCCTCCTTACGCCGTTCATTGTACCGCAAACGATCCGCGCTGTCACTCTTTTTTCGCGGCGGCGCTTTTCCGCGCAAACGGCCGGCCGCGCGCCGCAGGGCATTCCCCGGCACGGTCCTGCCCGGCATGTCTTTCCTTCCCCGGTTTTCCCGCCGTCAGTAGATCAATCCGTTTACCATATAGATCCGCACCGCGTCCTGCCCGGCGTGATAATAGACGCGCAGGAACAGGTAATGGCGGGCCGCGGTGTTGGTCAGAAGGATGCGGTCGCGGGCGAGCGCCATGTCCCGGCCGGGATACAGGTAGCAGCGGGCGGAAAAATCGCCCAGCGGATGGAGCAGCCCCAGTTTGTCTCCGGGCCAGATGAAGCTCTGCCCCTTCAGTTTCTCTTTCAATTCGTCCGCGGAAAGGAGTCCGGCGGCGAATTCCTCCGCCAGTCCGTCCAGTTCTTTTTTCATGTCCGGACTGATGCTGCGGAACGGGTCTTCCGCATTCGTATTATTGGTCAGATCGCCCGCAAAAAGCGCATACAGACAGTCCGTCAGCTCCGGATCCAGCAGAAAACCTTCGGCCTGCGGGTCTTCGGGCGGACCGCCCCGGCCGGCGTTGCGCTCCGGAAAATGCGGAGACAGCGTGATCTCGGAGGGAATGCTCTCTCCGGTCCCCGCCGGCGCCGCAACAGGCCAGGAAGAAGGCTGTTTTTGTGTTCCCTCCTGCCGTCCTGTTCCCTGCTGCGTGCCTGCGGCCTGTGCGCTTTCCGACGCATGGTCCGTATCGCGGAAAGCGCTTTCCGTACCGCGGCCATCGGTCCGCGAGATCGTTGCCGACGGATCGTTCTGACCGTCTCCGCCGTCCGGTTTCCGCGGCAGCAGCAGGGTCAGGCAGACGGCCAGGATCCCGGCGGCCACCATGACGAGGCTGACGATCAGGGCAGATCTGCCGTTCTTTTCCTCCCGGCCTGAATTCTTATCTGACATTTCGTATTCCTCCCTTGCATGAAATGTACTGACTGTGATCGTTCCGTCCCCGGCCGCCGACAGCGTGACCGCGCCGGCCTCGTCCGTGCGCAGCACCTGACAGCCCGCGTCCGCCAGCCGCGCCAGCATCTCCGGGGCCGGGTGTCCGAAACGGTTGTTCCGCCCGCAGGAGATCAGGGCGAACCGGGGCCGCAGCTGCTTCAGAAAGGCGGCGGACGTGCTGTAGCGCGAGCCGTGATGGCCGGCCTTCAGGACCGTCACGGGCCGCAGGGCGTCCCCGTAGGCGCCAAGCAGCATCGACTCTCCGATCCCGCCCAGGTCGCCCGGGAACAGCACGGAGAAGTCCGCCCGTTCCAGGCGGAGGACCATTGAGCTTTCGTTGTCGTCCGCCTGCGTGGTGCGGCCGGGGTACAGGACCGAAAAGACGGCGTCCCCGTCCCGCCAGACGTCGCCCGCGCGGACCGGACATACCGGGATCCGCGCTTCTTTAGCCGCCTGCAGCAGGGCTTTCGCGTTATCGGAAGAAAGAAAGACCTCCGGCAGGATCAGGCTTTTGATCTTCAGCTCCGGCGCGCGGACCAGGGCGGTCAGGCCGTTTATGTGATCGCTGTCCGGATGCGACACGATGACCGCTTCCAGCCGGCGGACGCCGTGATATTTCAGGAACGGCAGGATCACGCGGTCTCCCACCGTATCCGTGCCGCCGCCCCCGTCGATCAGATAAGTGCGGCCGCTCTCCAGCATGACGGCGTGGCAGTCGCCCTGGCCCACGTACAGGCCGGTGACTCGCAGCGGTTCCGGAAGGCGGACCAGAAAAACGCAGCCGGCCGCCAGCAGCCACAGCCAGAGGAGCAGGGCCGTGCTCCGGGCGTCCCGGAATGCCCGGCGGAAGCGGGATTCGCCGGCCCTCCGGATCTGCAGGGCAAGGCTTTCCACCTCCCGGCGGCGGATCCGGAAGATCCATACCGTTCCGGTCAGGGCCAGTCCCAGATAAACCAAAACCTGCCAGAGCGCCGGCCGGCCTGTCACGAAACTGTGCAGAGGCAGGGAGGCGATCCACGTGCACAGCCGCCGGATCAGTCCCAGCAGCAGGCGCACACCGCCCGAAAGCGCCCGGCCGGCCGGCAAAAAGACAGGGGCCAGCAGCGCGCTCAGAAAGCCGAAGGCGAGAACCGGCCCCGCCAGCGGGACCGCCAGCAGATTGGCAGCCGGGGCGTAGGGATGGAAGGTGTAATAATGCCGCAGCGTCAGGGGGAGCATCCCCATCTGCAGCAGGACGGGGACCAGCAGCGCGCGGGCCGGGCCGGTCTCCGTCAGCAGGCGGCGGGACAGCACGGGCAGCAGGCAGCCCAGCAGGAAGACGCAGCCGAAAGACAGCTGAAAGGACGCCTGGAAAAGGGCTGTCGGCGCGGGGATCAGGGCGGCGAGCACCGCGGCGCCCCAGGCGGAAGGCAGGTCGAAGGAAAGGCCGAGCGCCATGGCCGACTGATACAGCACCGCCATAAGCCCGGCTCTCTGCACCGGCACGCGGGTCCCGCAGAGGAGCATGTAAAAAATGACGCCGCCCGCGGCGATGACGGCGCGCAGCAGCCCGAAGCCCCGGCGGGACCAGAAGCCCCGGCCCCGGCTGAAGGGGAAGAAGGAAAGAAAGAATCCCGACAGCCGGCCCAGGACCAGAGCCCAGAAACTCACGTGCAGCCCGCTGACGGAAAGCAGGTGCGACAGGCCCGCCTGTTCGTATAAGCGCTCCGTTTCGTCATCCACGCCGCCCCGGTCGCCGAGCAGCATGGCCCCCAGTAGAGCTGCTTCCCCGGCGGGATAGAGCAGGCCCAGTCCGCGGCGCAGATACGATCTCAGCCGGAAAGCCGCTTCCGCCAGCGAGGCGCGGCGGGGCGTGACGATCCGCAGGGCACCCCCGTCCATGCAGCAGGCGGTGCCGCGGGAGCGGTAGTACGCCCGGGCATCGAACTCCCCGGGATCGTCAGCCTCCGGAAACAGTTTCAGCGTCCCCCGGACCTCCAGGACCGGACCGGGGGCCAGGTCCGCGAGAGGCGGGAAATAGACGAGGACTTCGCCGGCGGGAAGGGGACCGGGATCCTCGTCCGGCGTAAAGACTGCTCCGGTCATCGTCAGCGCATAATTGCCCCCGGCCGTCAGGCCGATCTCCGACAGCGTGCCCCGCAGGCTTCCTTCGGCCTGTCCGTTCCGTCCCGCCGCCTCCGCCGCCTCCAAAAACGCTTCGGCTGCCGTTGTTTTCCACAATGGAACGTCCACCAGCCGCAGCACGGCCAGAACGGCCATCCACAGCAGCGCGAGCCGGAAGACGGGGCGGCAGATCCTAAAGCGTGACATGATCTTTGATCTTTTCAAAAGTGCCTTCCTTGATCCCGGGGACCCTCATCAGGTCCTCGAGGGTCCGGAACGGCCCGTTTTCCGCGCGGTACCGCAGGATGGCGGCGGCCTTCGCCGGCCCGATGCCGGGCAGTTTTTCCAGCTCCGCCTGATCCGCGGTGTTGATGTTGACCAGCAGCGGTTCCGTGGCAAAGATCCACTCCGGCCCGCCGGCCCCCTCTGTTTCCGGCACGGCTGTTTCCGCGGGGCCCGCCCGATCCGCCGTTTCCGCGGCGGCCTTCCCCGTTTCCGCGACGGCCGTCACCGTTTCCGCTCCCGCCGGAACCGTTTCCTCTCTTTCCACGGATCCTGTCACTTCTCCGCCGGCGGCGATCGTTCCGGCCGGGATCACCGGCAGCGTGCTCTCCGCCGTCCCTTTTCCGCCTGCCTTCCGCACGGCGGACGGGTATTCGTGCACGATCCCCGGTCCTTCCCCGCCGTCGCTTTTCTGCCAGTAAAAGATCCCGCCCGCCAGCATCAGACAGGCCAGGATCAGCATCGCCCATTTTGATCTCGGCACGGCCGCTTCTCCTTCCGTCACGTTTCTTCCTGTGCAAAAATCGTAGCACGGGCCGCCGCGCATCACCAGTGAACTCCGTGTCCGGCGTGTGTCGTTTTGCCCCGCAGAAAACAGAAAGATCACGAAATCTTCACATTTTCCGTCTGTGTTTCTCTTTCCCGCGTTCCCTTCATTTTCTGCCTCCCCGGCGTCCGGGGGGATTGTTTTTATTCTTCCGCTGTTCTATAATGCTGGCGGAGCGCGGTTTCCGGCAGAGACATCCCGCCGGCCGCGGTGTTCCTTTATTTCGACTCTTTTGCAGGACGCGGATCCATGAAACTTCATTCCCAGAACAAAGAAGCGCTGCTTACAGGCCGGCCCCTGCCGACCCTGCTTCTTTTTGCCCTTCCGATCATCCTGGGCAACATTTTCCAGCAGCTTTACAACATCGTGGACGCGATGGTGGTGGGCAAATATCTGGGCGATCTGCCGCTGGCGGGCATCAGCATCGCCTCCCCCATCATGGACATCCTGTACGCCCTGCTGCTGGGCGCCAGCATCGGGATCGGCGTACTGGTCGGACAGCTCTGCGGCGCCGAGGACTGGGAGCGGCTGAAAAAGGTCCATGCCACGGCTCTGGCCGGGGGCGGCCTCGTCACGCTGGCGCTCTCCGCGGCGGGCCTGCTGGCCGCGCGTTCCATCCTTGTTGCACAGGGCAACGATCCGGCGGTCGTCGCCCACGCCATGTCCTACCTGGTCATCATCCTGAGCTGCCTGCTCTTCAACTATCTGTACAACTACTTCGCCGCCGTGCTGCGCGCCTGGGGCAATTCCCAGACGCCGTTCGTCGTGCTGCTGGTCTCCTCGATCCTGCACGCGCTGCTGGATCTGCTGCTGTGCGGCGTCCTGGATCTGGGGATCCGCGGCGTGGCGTGCTCCACGGTCTTCTGCCAGGTCGTTTCGACCCTGTGGCTGGGGCTTTATACCGCAAAGCACTGCGAACCGCTGCGCCTGAAGCGGGGCGAACTGCGGATCGACCGGCGGGAAGCCGGCGCCATCCTGGGGTTTGCCTGGGCGGCCGCGCTGCAGCAGGCCGTGGTCATGGTGGGCCGTTTCCTGATCCAGGGCATGCTGACGCCGCTGGGCACCCATTCCGTGACCGGCTACAACATGAGCATGCGTGTGGAGCAGTTCCTCTTCTGCTTCTCGCAGGGCATCAGCGCCGCCATGGTGGTGGGCATCTCCCTGAGCAAGGGCAGAAAAGACGACGCCCGGGTGCGCGCGTTTTATTACTCCGCGCTCCGGACCGAGTTCGTCCTGTGGATCGTGCTGGGCGCCGTTCTGTATCTGCTGGCGCCTCGCTTCATCGGTTTGTTCTCTTCGCATGAGGAAGTGATCGCCGCCGGGACCGCCTATGCGCGGACGATGGCCCTGCCCTATCTGTTCGCCTTCCTGGGTGAGGCCATCCAGGGCTTCTTCCGCGGGATCGGGCGCCTGCGCCTGACCATGATCGCGTCCCTGTCCCAGATCGTCCTGCGCGTGATCCTTTCCTCCCTGCTGATCCCGCTGTGGGGCATCCCCGGCATCTGCGCCGCCGTGACCACCGGCTGGGTCCTGCTGGTGCTGATCGAAGGCAGCTACAGCCTGAAGGTGGCGAAGCGGGCAGCCGGAAATTGAATCCGGACCGTTGTGTCAGCGATCCGATGGAACGGACCGGAAAGCGAAGGACTGATGAAGGAACCGGCCCCTGTCAAAAGATGACAAAGGAACCGTCCCCCTGTCAGAAAGGAACCGTCCCCCCTGTCACATAAAAAACGGACTGCCTGAGCAGTCCGTTTTTGTTCCCGGTTTTCCCGGTTCCCGTCAGATCTCGGCGTGTGCCGTCCGGAACTTTTTGGATTTGCCGTCCAGGAGGCGGAAGGATTCTTCGTCCGGGATGTCGTTCATGCCGGAGTTGATGTAGTTGCGGAGAACGCCGACAAGGACGAAGGGACGGATAAACACCGAGTGCAGGATCGCCCAGAAGGCGGCGCCGACGAGCGCGGCGGCGGCGATCATGGCGGTGGAGGGGTTCGTCAGGAAAGCGGGGATGTCCGGGTTTTTCGCGGCCATTTCCACGAATTCCTGGCTGATGCGCACGAACGTCTGCGGGAACTGCGCGAAGATCAGGTACGCGCCGGCGCCGAATACGCCGCCGATCACCAGCAGGCTCGCCAGCCCGATCCCGAACACGCGGCCCATGTTTTTGGCAAACGTCTTGCCGTGTCTGAAAAACAGCACCGCGCCTTCGCAGGTCGCGCGCATGCTCTTAACGTCCTTGCGGTAGAACACCCAGCCCAGGCAGCAGTCGCACAGATAACGGACGATGGTCGAGATGACCGCGGAGACGGCGCTGCCCACCGCGCTGCCGGTGTCGCCGCCGATGGCCTCGCCGGCCTTGGTGATCAGCCGGCCCAGCTGATCGAAGATCCCGCTGATCACTTTGGTCGCCGCAAAGAACGCCGCCACCGTCACGAAGCGCTCCTTCACGACCCTGCGGCCTTCGCCCAGCACGTCGTTCGGCAGTTCGCCTTCCGTGATGCCGCGGGTCATCATGGCGATCTGCCCGGCTTTATAGCGGTAAGACAGGAACCGCATCACGATGACGAGCACGATGAGTCCCGCGACCGCACCGATCAGCAGCCCGATGAGTCCGTTGTCGCTCAGTTTATCCGCCAGCAGGAATCCGGCCCCGCAGATCGCGGCGAACACCGCGATCGACAGGAGATCCCACAGCAGGCGGCGCAGCGAGAAGACCAGCGTCTTTCTGTAAATCGTCTTATTGTCCAACATAAAAACCCTTTCCCGGGCAGCGGAGGCCCGTGTCAAAAAAACTTATGGTTTATACTATAAATTTTTCCCGCTCACAGTCAAGTCCTCCGCCGCCCGCGGGCCTTATTTTCTCACTTTATGCCGTGCCGCATAATCCTCCCGGATAGGCTTCATGCACTCTTCCATCCTGAGGGACGCCTCCTTTGCGCTCCGGGCCTTCCGCACCACGGACACGGTCTGCGAGATCACCTCGTAATTCAGCGCCGTCCCGCGTCCGTCGCACTCGTAATCCACGGCCCGGTCCGCCCCGATGCCGAAGCGCCGCGCCTCCGCCGCCGCATCAATATTCGCCCCGAGAAACAGGAATTCCCAGCCGTACTTCTCCTTCTCGTGCTCCACCATCGCCTTCACCTTCTGGTAGCTGTACTGCCGGCTCGCGTTCTCCAGCCCGTCCGTGGTGATGATGAACAGCGTCTTCTCCGGCCGGTCCTCCTCCCGGGCATACTTGTGCACCTGCGCGATGTGGTGCACCGCCCCTCCGACCGCGTCCAGCAGCGCCGTGCAGCCGCGCACGTAATACTGGCGGTCCGTCATCGGTTCGACCCTGCCCACGGGCACGCGGTCGTACAGCACCTCGGTCTTATCATCGAACAGCACCGCGGAGATCAGGGCCTCGCCCTCTTCCTTCCGCTGCTTCTCGATCAGGGAATTGAACCCGCCGATCGTATCCGCCTCCAGTCCTCCCATGGAACCGCTTCTGTCTAAAATGAAAACCACTTCCGTCAATCCCTTGCGCATCGTTCGTACCTCCTTTTTATCGTTCCCCTGCCAGGTTTTTTCTTTTTCGGCCTCATTATACGGCAGCGGAAAACAAAACAGGTCGCCGCGCGGGCGACCCTGAAAACAGGCTGGAAAAATTAAATGCGGACGGGTTTTTACGGCCGGATGAACTTGAAGAACAGCGATGCGGCCCAGGCGGGGCTCTCCCGCTCGTCTTGGTTGATCCACTTGCGGACCATCTCGTACGCGCCGTGCAGCACGAAGCAGTAATAATAATCGGATTCGGCTTCCGGCATGCCCGTCGTCAGGTTGCCGAGCAGGCGGCGGACCGGCTCCAGGGAAAACAGTTTTTCGGGCAGTTCGGGATCCACGTTCGAGTTTAAGAGCAGGCGGACGAAGTCGATGTTGTTTTCCAGATAGATCATGATCTGCTCAATGACGTTTTCGCTGTACGCGTCCGGCAGCCGCAGCGTCGTCTCGATGTTCTGCAGAAGGTCCTGTTCCATCTCGGCCAGCAGGTCGTACTGGCTTCCGTAATGCTTGTAAAACGTGGAGCGGTTGATCCCGGCGTTCTGGCAGAGCTCCCGGATGGAGACCTGATAGATGCTCCGGGTCTGCAGCAGTTCCGTCAGGCTGTTTTTCAGAAGTTTTTTCGTGAGCGCGATCCTCTGATTCATCGTGAGACCTCCGTTCGGCGGATCCATGATATAAAAAATCAACACTTTCGTTTCCTGTGATGACCTGACAACATTTGCAAAGCATTTGTTGGTTGTGAAATCGACACGTGTTTATTATATTATAAGTGATCTATCGTGTCAACGCCCGTGATCCCGCCCGCGAAAGGAGTAAAGCATGCTCCGGAAAATTTCTGATCTCATCATACATAAACGCATCGCGATCCTGGTGCTCATGCTCGTCCTCGCTGCCGCCGGCGCGGCCGCCTCCTTCTTCATTCCCGTCAATGAGGACATGGCGAAATATCTGCCGGCCGATTCCGGCATGAAAGCCGGCATGGACATCATGGAGGCGGAATTTCCCGCAGCGGAGGCCGATAATACCATCCGCGTCATGTTCAGCGGCCTGACGGACGCGGACAGGCAGGAAGTCCTGCAGAGCCTGACGGCCCTGGAAAACGTCAGGAGCGTCGACTATGACGCCGGCAGCGCGGACTACAACAGGGACGGCCGCACCCTGTACGTGATCCACATGGCCTGCGAGTACGGCAGCGCGGGGCAGCGGAACATCGAAGCCGCGCTGAAGACGCAGTTCGGCGGCCGGGCGGTCTGGCACGACGACGAGGAGTCCGTTTACCGGATCCCGCTCATCGTTTTCGCGGCGGCCATTCTGCTGATCTTTGTGATCCTGTTCGTCATGTGCGCTTCCTGGGCGGAGCCCTTCCTGTTCCTTGCGTCCACCGGGATCGCCATTCTGATCAACGCGGGCACCAATTTCATCGTGGGCAGCGTGGCGGCCGTCACGCACTCCATCGCGGCCCTGCTGCAGATGGTCCTGGCAATGGACTATTCCGTCATCGTGATGAACCGCTATCGGAAGGAAAGAGAAACGGAGCCGGACAGGTTCCGGGCGATGAAGAACGCCTGGGTGAACGCCTTCCCTTCCGTCGCCGCCAGTTCCCTGACCACCGTCGTCGGCCTGCTGACGCTGGTCTTCATGCGCTTTAAGATCGGCGAGAACCTGGGCATCGTCCTGGCCAAAGGCGTGTTCATCAGCATGATCTGCTCGCTGACCGTCCTGCCCGCGCTCATCCTGATCTTCGACGGCCTGCTGGCCAGAAGCGTCAAGAAAGTCCCCCTCATCCCGACGGGCGGGCTCTCGAAATTCAGCTACCGCATGCGGTACGTGCTGAGCGGCCTGTTTCTGGTCCTGTTCGGCCTGTTCCTTTTCCTGCAGTCGCGCGCCGGGATCGCGTACACCATCGTCAGGAGCGACGCCGTGGCCGAGGTGTTCCCCAAGAAGAGCACGCTGGCCGTGGTATACGACAACCGAGACGAGGAGCGGATCGGCAGCCTGATCGGAAGGCTGGAAGCCGACAGCCGTGTGCGCTCCGTCACCGCATTTGCCACGACCCTCGGAAAAGCGTATACCGCGGAGGAACTGGCAGAGGAGTTCAAAGAAACGGACGGCGGCCTGTCGCTCGCCCCCGCCGTGATCCGCATGCTCTACTGCGACTATTATAACGGCGGGAAGACCGGCACCATGACTGCCGGCGAATTCCTGACCTTCCTGACGGATAAAGTCCTGGACGACGAAGCGTTCGCGGAATACGTCACGGACGACATCCGGGAAAACGCGGACCTGATCCGCAGATTCAGCGACGCCGAAACCCTGCAGAAACCGATGACCGCGGACGAACTCGCGGATTTCTTCGATCTGGCGCCTTCGGACGCCCGGGATCTGTTCCTGCTGTATCAGATCGAAACCGGCGCCCCGGCGGACGGCACGATGACGCTGCCCGTCTTCGCGGACTTCGTCATCAACGAAGTGGCCGCGGATCCCGTCTACGGCGCGATGTTTGACGAAGAGGCCCTCAGCGGTCTCAGCCGACTCGCCGCCTTCACCGACGCGGAAAAGATGACCGCGCCGCTCTCTCCCGAAGAGATCGCCGCCCTGCTTGGCATCGACGCCGGCACAGCCCGCCTGCTTTTCCTCTGCTGCGGTGCGCTCTCCGACCCGTCCGATCCCGGCACGATGACCCTGCCCGAATTCGTCGCCTTCCTGCAGACTGCCGCGCAGGATCCGGCCCTCGCCTCCTATCTGGGCAAGGAGACCCTGCAGCAGCTCGGGGCCCTCTCCGCCTTCACGGACAAAGCTATCCTGCAGGCGCCGCAGGATCCCGCCGGCCTCGCCGCCCTCCTGGGGGCCGATGAATCGACGGTGAACACCCTCTTCGTGCTGTACACCGCCCGCGACCTCACCGGCCGCACCATGACCCTGCCCGAATTCACCGGCTTCCTGACCGGCTATCTCCTCTCCGACCCCGCGTTCAGTGCCGCCCTGGACGACGACGCCCGCAAAAAACTCACCACCCTGGACGCCCTGATCCAGCTCGCCGCCTCCCGCCAGCCCCTGGGCCCGGCACAGATGGCGCAGACCCTCGGCATGGATGAAGCAGCAGTCAGCCAGCTGTACTTCCTGTATCTCTCCGCCCGCCCCGACTTCCAGCAGGAGGTCGCGCAGATGACGATGACCATGCCGGAATTCCTGGCGCTCCTCAAGACCACCGCACCGGAGGAGCAGCAGGAGCAGCTTGTGCAGATGGAAAGCCTGATCCTCGCCGCCACCTCGGAAACTGAGATGACCGCCGCGGAACTCGCCGCCGTGACCGGCCTGCCCGAGCAGCAGACCGCCCAGATCCTGGCCGCGCAGAGCGCCGAAAAAATGACCCTCGCCGCCTTCCTGAACGCCGCGGCCGCCCTGGCCCCCGACCCGCAGCTCCTGCAGCTGCAGCAGCTCGTCCAGCTCGCCGCCTCCAGCATGCCGCTCAACGCCGCAGCCCTCGCCCAGACCTTCGGCCTGGACCAATCGCAGGTCTTCCAGCTCTTCGGCCTGACGCTGGCCCCACAGAAAACCATCCCGCTGGCCGACTTCACCGCCTTCCTGGCGAACAACGTCCTGAGCGACGAAGCCACCGCCGCCTCTTTCTCCGAGGAAGAAAAAGCCCAGCTCAGCGCCTTGAACTCCCTGATCCAGCTCGCCGCCTCCGGCGCCCCCCTGGATCCCGCCTCGGCCGCCGCGGCCCTCGGCCTGGACGAAGCCACCGCCGCCGTCGTGTACCGCCTGTACTTCGGCCGCGACATCTCCGCCACCACGCTCTCCCTGAAAGAGGCCGTCGATTTCATCCTGGCCGACCCCGTCATGCAGAGCTATCTCGACGCGGAGACCCTCTCCCGCCTGCAGATGACGCAGCAGATGATTCAGGCCGTCGAATACGACGTCCCGCTCGATCCCGCTTCTCTCGCCCAGATCCTGAGCATGGACGAAGCCTCCCTGCGCCTTCTCTTCGCCCTCCGCGCCTCAGCCGCGCAGCAGCAGGAACCGGCCCTCTCCGTCCGGACCCTCGTCGACTTCCTCGCCGCCAACCGCGAGACTCTCGGCCCCGTGATGGGCGCCGAACAATTGGACCAGCTCACCGCTGCCCAGGCCATCATTCACGGCACAGTCGACGGCACCGCCTACCCCTCCGACCGGCTCGCCGCCCTGACCGGCATGACCGCCGACCGGATGCGCCGGCTGTACCTGCTTTACACCGCCAAACACGGCGACACCTCTTCCTGGACCCTGTCGGCCAGGGACTTCATCGACTTTATCGCGGGCACCGTGGCGCCGGATGCGCAGTACGCGGACCGGCTGGACGCGGACGCCCTGAGCCGGCTCTCCTCCGCGCAAATCCTGACCGATGCGGTGACCGGCGGCAAAGCCCTGACCGCCGAAGAAATGAGCGGCGTCCTCCGCGGCCTTTCCGATGACGCGGACACTTCGCAGATCGAGCTTTTGTACCTCTATGCGGAGAGCCTGGACGAGACCGCCCCGGCCCGCACGATGACCCTGGAGACCCTCTTCCGCCACCTGAAGGACAACGTCCTGAACGATCCCCGCTTCGCCTCCTTCCTGGACGACGGCATGCGCCGCAGCATCCTGGAGGGCGAGGCGGAACTCACCGACGGCAAGAAGCAGCTGGTCGGCGCGTCCCATTCCCGCCTCATCGTCACCTCCACGTACCCGGACGAAGGCGCGGAGACCACCGCGTTCCTCTCCGGCCTCGAAGACTGCGCGAAGAACACCATGACCGGCCGCGTCCATCTGGTGGGCAATTCCGCCCTGGCCTATGAAGTACAGCAGATCTTCGACAAGGAGCTCACGCTGATCACGCTGATCACCGCCGCCGCCATCTTCCTGATCGTCCTGCTGACCTTCCGCTCCTTCATCATTCCGGCGATCCTCGTCCTGCTGGTCCAGTGCGGCGTGTTCATCACGGTCACCGTCACGGGGATCCTGAGCGGCGGCATGTACTATCTGGCCCTGCTGATCGTGGAATGCATCCTGATGGGCGCCACCATCGACTACGGCATCCTCTTTACCAACCACTACCGCGAATACCGCCGGACCCTGGACGTCCCTAAAGCTCTGGCCGCCGCCTACCGCGTCTCCATCCACACCATCATGACCTCCGGCCTGGTCCTCGTCCTCGTCACCGCCGCCATTGCCCTGGGCCGTCTCTTCGAAGACGAGACCGTCACCGAGATCGTCCGCACGATCTCCGTCGGCGCCTTCTGCGCGATCCTCCTGATCCTCTTCATCCTCCCCGGCATCCTCGCCGCGTGCGACAAGCTGGTGGTGAGGAAGAAAGAAAGGTGAGGGGAGCGCAGACTGCTGTAAACAAAAAAGAACTACCTGAGGATTTCAGACAGTTCTTTTTTCTTATTATGAATCATGGCATAATAAGTATTGGAAAGCATTCCGAGTAACTTCAGCTGAAGGCGCTATACTAGTTTATGACTATGCTGTGGACTGGTATGGAAAAGTATTAGTGGGTAATGTGCTATACTATGCATGGCAAGGAGGAACAAACAAATGCCAAGCAACAACAGCAAGTATACCCAGGAGATTCGTGAGAAGACCGCAAAGTACATTCTTGAGACCGGAAA
>JAFRRM010000021.1 GCA_017428105.1 Lachnospiraceae bacterium
GTGCTGCTCCGCGATCCCGACGTCGAAGAAGCGGTCCGGGAACGCTTTCTGGAACGGGACCAGGCCGGTCCCGTATGCCATGGCGGCTGTGATAGCGCAGACTTTATGGCTGGCCGCGCCGAGCCGCAGCAGTCCTTCGGAGATCTCATCCGTATAGGTCTTCCTGGGAGTATCCAGGGAGCGGCCGGTCTGCACGTCGAACGGACCGATGCCGTGGAAGCGTTCCGGATCCTGCTCCGCAAAGGAATAGCCCCTGCCCTTCTGCGTGACGACGTGCACCACCACCGGGCGGTCCAGCCGGCGGGCGTTCCGCAGCGTATGGATCAGGGCTTTCATGTCATGTCCGTCGACGGGGCCCAGATAGGTCAGGCCCATGGACTCGAAATACATGTTGGGCAGAAGGATCTGCTTGACGGCCTCCTTGGCGCGGCCGATGTGGCGGACCATGGCGCCGCCCACGGTGGGGATCTTGTCCAGCGACGCCTTCACCTTCTGCTTCATGCGGTTGTAGCGCGGCGCGGTGCGCAGGTCCTGGAAGGTGCTGGACATGCCGCCCACGTTGTCGCCGATGGACTTGTTGTTGTCGTTGATGACGATGATGAAATTGCCTTTCAGCTGCCCGGCGTTGTTGAGGGCTTCGAAGGCCAGGCCGCCGGTCATGGATCCGTCGCCGATCACGCTGACCACCGCGTAGTCCTCTCCGGACAGCGCTCGGGCCTGCGCAAGGCCGAGGCCGGCGGAGATCGAGGTGGAGCTGTGGCCCGTGTCGAATACGTCGCAGCTGCTTTCGGCGCCCTTGGGGAAGCCGCTCATGCCGCCGTAGCGGCGCAGCGTATCGAAACCGTCCTTCCGGCCGGTCAGGAGTTTATGCGTATAGCTTTGATGGCCCACATCAAAGATCAGTTTGTCGTGAGGGGGGTCGAACACGATATGCAGCGCCATGGTCAGTTCCACAACGCCTAAATTGGAGGCCAGGTGGCCTCCGGTCCGACTGACTTTATGTATCAAAAACCGGCGGATCTCTGCGGCGAGGGCTTCGTAGTCCTGAGGCGCCACTTTCTTTATGTCGCCGGTCTTCTCGATCTGTTCCAGGATGCTCATCGGTTCTCGCTCAGGATTCGTCCTCCGTCAAGCCCATGGCCCGGACCAGCTTGCCCAGGACGCCGTTCACAAAGCCGGGGGCGTCCGGCCCGCCGTAGGTCTTGGCCATCTCCACGGCTTCGTTGATGGCGACGCGGTAGGGGACGGTATCCGCTTCATACAGGATCTCGTACAGCGCCTGGCGGATCAGCGAAAGCTCCGTGCGGCCCATGCGGGTGGTCTTCCAGCCGGTGGCGGTGTCATTGATCCGGGCGTCCAGTTCGTCTCGGCAGGCCATGATGCGGGCTGCTTTTTCCTGCAGGGCCGCGATCTCCTCCTCCGGGAGAGCGTCCGCTTCCAGTTCCTCCATCAGGTCTTCGTCGCGCGCCAGATTGTCCAGCTGTCCGCCGATCTCCTCGTCCGGATAAAACTGGCACATGAATAATTGCTCGAAAACAAAACGTCTCCGCCGACGGTACTCGGCGGTCTTCTCTTCCGCCGTTCCTTCTTTTTTCTCTTCGGTCATGTCAGCTCCTCACCGGCTTCTCACGTCGGAGATCTGGATGTTCACGGCCGCCAGGGTGATGCCGATCATGTCCTGCACGGCGGAGGCGACCTTGTTCTGCACGGCGCGGCTGACGCCCAGCAGGTTGGAGCCGGCCGTCACGATGATCCCGACCAGGACCGAGACCGCTTCGTCCGTAAACTCGAAGCGCAGGGCCTTGGCAAGGGTCTTGTTGTTGATCCGGGTGATCAGTTCGCCGGTATTCAGGTCCGACAGGCCCATCACGCCGTCCACTTCGGAAGCGTTGTAGCCCACTACGGTGGAGAACACGTCGTCCGCCGCGTAGACGGTCCCGGAATTGGATAATTCCGCGACGAGGTGAACTGATTTAAGCAGTTCGTTATCCATATTGTTTCTACTCCTATCGTACTGCTATAGGGAGGGGATGCGGGAGGGCGGAAAGGCCCTCCCGTCCCGTTGTTGTCCTTACGGTCTCTCTCAGGCTTTCGGGCCCGCTTCCACGATCTCCTTCGCCATGTCAGGATATTTCCTGGCAAAGTTCTCGCAGAACATGGCGGCCAGTTTCTTCGCGGTGGCGTCGTAGGCCTTCTTGTCCGCCCAGGTGTCGCGCGGGTTCATGATGTTCTTCGGAACATCCGGGCAGCTCTGCGGCACGTCGAGGTTGAAGATCTTGTCGTGCTTGTATTCGACTTTCTCCAGTTCGCCGTTCAAGGCCGCGGTGACCATGGCGCGGGTGTAGGACAGCTTCATGCGGGAGCCGACGCCGTAGGAGCCGCCCGACCAGCCGGTGTTGACCAGGTAGACCTTCGTGCCGTATTTGTCCAGTTTGTCACCCAGCATCTTCGCGTAGACTTCGGGATCCATGGGCATGAAGGGCTCGCCGAACAGGGTGGAGAAGGTGGGCTGAGGCTCCTTCACGCCGCGTTCCGTGCCGGCCAGCTTGGAGGTGAAGCCGGTCACGAAGTGATACATGGCCGCGTTCTTGTCCAGGCGGGAAATGGGAGGCAGGACGCCGAACGCGTCCGCAGTCAGGAAGATGACCACTTTCGGGATGCCGCCCACGCCGGGGATCTGCGCGTTGTCGATGTATTCGATGGGGTAGCCCACGCGGGTGTTCTCGGTCTTGGAGGCGTCGTCAAAATCCAGTTCGCGCGTATCCTCGTCGATGGTGACGTTTTCGACCAGGGAGCCGAAGCGGATGGCGTGGAAGATCTCCGGTTCGTTCTCTTCTTTCAGGTTGATGCACTTGGCGTAGCAGCCGCCTTCAAAGTTGAAGACGCCGCGTTCGGACCAGCCGTGCTCGTCGTCGCCGATCAGCTTGCGCTTCGGGTCGGCGGACAGGGTGGTCTTGCCGGTGCCGGACAGGCCGAAGAAAATGGCGGTCTCATGGGTCTCAGGATCCATGTTGGCGGAGCAGTGCATCGGGAGGACGCCTTCCAGCGGCATCAGGTAGTTCATGACCGAGAAGACGCTCTTCTTGATCTCGCCCGCGTAAGCGGAGCCGGCGATCAGGACTTCCCTGTCCACATAGTTGACCAGGATGGCGGCTTCGGAATGCACGCCGTCGGCCTTCGCATCGCAGTGGAAGCCGGGCGCGACGATGATGGTGAAGTCCGGTTTGCCGAAGTTCTTCAGTTCCTCGTCCGTCGGGCGGATCAGGAGCTGGTGGATGAACAGGTTCTGGCTGGCCAGTTCGTTCACGATGCGGAATTTCTTGGTGCAGACGGGATCGGCGCCGGCAAAGCCGTCAAAGACGTACAATTCGCGGTTCTGCAGGTAAGCCACCATCTTGGCGCGGATGGCTTTGTACTTCTCAAGCGAAATGGGGCGGTTCACTTTGCCCCAGGCGATCTTATCATGGATCTTCGGAACGTCCACGATGAATTTATCGTCCGGAGAACGGCCGGTGTACTTGCCCGTGTCCACGACCAGGGCGCCGGTCTTGCTCAGAATGCCTTCGCCGCGCAGCAGCGCTTCCTCGGTCAGCTCGGCCGGAGTCAGGTTGCGGTATACGCCAAGTGTGTTGATAATGCCCAGACTTCTTAAACTGATAGTCTTCATTTCGTCCTCCTGTGAACGTGTTATAGTATACGATCCGATATACTGCAGTTTATTTTAACATCATCTTCCGCGAAAGACAAGGTCTTCGGGGAAAAGCCGCTTGATTTTTCCGTTTTTTCTGACTATGATGAAACTGTCCCCCCGGAAACGGAGCAAAATGTCCATCCACTATCTGATCAAGGCCGGCCGCCGGGAAAGCGGTCTTTCTCTGCGGGAAGCGGCCGCCGCACTCGGGATCTCTCCCTCCACCCTGTACCGTTATGAAGAAGGCATGATCGCCAGGATCCCGCCGGAGGCCGAAAAGGCGCTGCTGCGGTTTTATCTGCCGTACCTCGCCCGTCTTTCCGACCGTCTCTCTGCCCAGAAATACCGGGTCAGGCGTCATGAAACGGCCCTGGCGAAGCCCCGGGTGACGCCGGAACTGCTGTATGCTAATTACATAGCGGCGGACGCGCGGGGAAAGCAGGCGATCCTGGAATGCATCCGCTGGCAGAGGATCTGCAGCGGGATGACGCCGCGGGACGAAAAAGGGAAAAGGCCCCGGTAGGGGAAGGCCGCGGACAGACGCCAGATCCCCCGGACCAAAAGACCCGCCACCGCGAAGGTGACGGGCCTTTTTCAGTTGTTCCGGGATGCGGTGCGCTTTAGCGCAGCCACAGGCCCAGGTTGTCGGCGGCGACCATTTCGTCGTAATCCGGGACGTTGTCGATGATGATCTCCTTATCCGGATATTCGAAGCCCATCTCGTCGATCAGGGCAGCCACGGTCGCGATGTGACGCGCGACGCGCAGGGAAATGGGGAAGTCGCCGGAGCTGTAGTCCACGTACAGCAGGGCGCCGTTGTGGATCTCGCTCGCGACCTTATAGCAGGGGTCCTTGCCGGTGATGGCCAGCGTCTCGTCCGTATAGCCGCGGAAACGGCCCTGGGACGGGTTGCCCACTTCGCACAGCAGCGCGAACGCGTCGGTGTAGTCACCCAGTTCGCGGTGAGTCAGGCCGCGCAGGTTGATGGGCGAAGGCTCGACCTTGATGGCGATGCCCTTCTCTTCTTCCAGCGTCAGAGCCTTGGCCATGCCCGCGATCTCCATCGCGTTCGCATGCGCGACGATGGCGTTGTTCACGGCGTATTCCGGGGAGGATTCGTGCAGGTCGATCACCATGTCGATCTTCAGGGTGTTGATCATGTTGGTGACGGCGTAGGACACTTTCTCCGTCAGGGTGCCGTTCGCGATGCCGGGATAGCAGCGGTTCTGGTTACGCACTTCGGAACCGGACAGGGTCTGCGTGGTCTGCGCGTTTTCGGGCAGATGCAGCGGCTGCCAGTCGCCGGAGGTGTGCAGGTAGGTATCCGGGTCGGGCCACTGGTCGATCGGGTTGGACGCACGGGATCCGAAATGGAAGGTGCGCACGTTGCCTTCGGGCGTGGTGAAGTGGATGTACTGGGGCGTACCTTCCAGCGGGTCGTTGTGGGACAGACCGGACTTGCAGATGTCCGGGATCACGTACACGGTGCCCTTGGTGGGACGGAACTGCTCCAGCATCACGACGGCGGCCATATGGCCGGCCGGCTCGTTGGCGTGGGTGCCGCCCAGGATCAGGGCCTTGCCGCCGGGTTCCTGGCCTTCCAGCACGTAGATGTCCACGTCGCCGAATTCATTCGCCAGATAGGAGTTGTAGGTGGAGAGCTTTTCGGTCCGGGTCACGGCAGATCCTTCCGTCACGACATCTTCCACGAAGTTGCGCTTCTTGCTGAAGCTCATCCCGGCGTAGACCGCCATGAAAATGGCGACGGCCAGGATAATGCAGGTACTGATTAATCCTTTTTTCTTCATGCCGCACCTCCTATTTGATCATCAGCAGGCGCAGGGCCAGCGGGACCAGGATCATGGCGCAGGCGATCTTGTCGACGACTTTCTCTTCCTTGGTGACCAGGTTGTACAGGACGCTGAGGAAAACGATCGCGGCAATTACCAGATAAACGATAGTGATTAACGACATTGTGGTTTCCTCCTTTCCTTAACCGAAGACAGACCAGGCGAAGAGCTTGGACTTGACCAGGATGAAGCCGGCGTAGACCAGAAGGATGACGATCGGTACGATACATTTCTTCAGGATCTTCGTATACGGTTTGACGTTCGTGATCTGAGCCGCGAACAGGCCGGCCAGAGCCGTAGGAGGCATCATGTCGCCGACGGCGGCGATCAGGGAGATGGCAGCCAGGCAGACCACGACGTTGCCGCCCAGGTAAGTACCGTAGATGTAAGCGAACGGTACGCCGAGCACGGAGCAGGCACCGAAGGAGGACACCGCGCCGAACAGCGGGATGCTGATGCAGCAGGCGACGATCCACAGCGCTTCGGGGATCTGCAGGCAGGTCATGACGATGAAGCCGCGCACGCCGGTGGCCGTCATGATCTCGATGAACATACCGACGCCCATCAGGATGGCCATGACGGGAGTAGCGGTACGGACGGCTTCGGGAATGGTCTTTAACGGGTTGATCTTGCGGCCGGTGAACATGCCGACCACGGCGCTCACCAGGAAGATCACAGGCATGCCTACGTCAGCCACGCCGATCTTCTGCGCAACGACCTTGAAGAAGATCATCAGCACGAGCAGGACGAAGAAGGGGATGTAGATCTTGAATCCGAATTCCTTCCGGGTCGCGTCCTGTCTTTCCAGGGCGGGTTTCAGTTTCTCATAGTCCAGGTTCTTGACCTTGGGCAGGCCCAGCATCAGGACGAAGAGGATGGCCAGCGGGAAAGTCAGGAGCAGCAGGGGGCCGGTGAAGCCCACATAGGGCACGTCGATGCCGGCGCAGATGACCAGGGCCGCCGTGTTGACGGGCGGCGCGATCATGCCCAGGATGCCGCCCATGGCTATGACGGAACCGGCGGTCACGTTATCCAGACCAAGCAGCATCAGCACGGGCGCCATGATGGAGCCGGCGGACAGCACCGCTGCGGTGGAGGAACCGGTGATCATGCCCGGGAACATGATGATGAACATGATGAGGATCAGCAGAACGGCCGGTACCTTGTGGAACTTTTCGATCAGCAGGCTGGACAGGGCGTCCAGGGCGCCGCTGTCTTCAATGACCTTCATGAAGATCATGGCGCAAGCGATCGTCAGAATGGTATCGACGTAGCCGAATTCACCCTCGACCAGCATACGTCCCGTATCGGTCAGAGTCTGCATCAGGCTGGTGCCGTGGGCCAGCATGCCTTCCAGGGCGCCGCAGACGGCGGCCGCCAGCATGGAAACGCCTACAGGCCATTTTAAGGCAAAGCAGCCGATCATGAAGACACCGACCATTACAAAGAAGGTTATCATATAGGGTGTCATAAGATTTCTCCTTGTGTTCCGGGGGGCTGCTAAAAGCCCCTCGGAATTGCTTTGCACTTACTTATTTGCCGAACATGAAGGCCAGCACGTCGCGGGACTCCAGCTGTTTGTCGATGTAGGCGGTGGGCACGTTCTTCTGGGCCAAGATGCTCTTCATCAGATCATCCGTATCGCCTTCCTTCAGAACGATGGCGAAGTCCGCAGCCGGGAAAGCCAGGTTGATGAAAGCATCGGACATCGTGCCGCGGCGGTCCGTGCCGCCGATGTGCATGCAGACGATCTGCATGTTCAGTTCCTTCGCCTTCTCGATCACGGCCGTTACACGGGCGGTTTCCTTATCCTGGTCCAGACCGGCGCCGCCTAGGCCCTTCGAGGAGCCGCCGACGACCATGACCAGAACCTGGTAAGAATTGCTGATGGCATCAGCGGTCACAGTGTTGAGCTGGGTATAGTTGTCGAACTTGGCGCGCTTAAGCAGGTTGGCAACGGTATCCGCTTCGGAGCTCTGGCCTACGCTGGTGATCAGGAGGTTGCCGCTCAGGCAGCCCTTGGTCAGAGCGGGCAGGCCCTTGGTCTCCCAGGCAGCATCGCCGGAAGGAGCAGCCGTGGTCTGATCCTGGCCCTGGGTGGTCTCGGGAGCAGCCGTGGTCTGATCCTGGGCCTTGGTGGTCTCGGGAGCCGCAGTGGTAGGAGCCGCGGTAGGATTGCTATTGCCGCCGCAGGCCGCCAGAGACAGCACCATCGCGAGAGCCAGCACTAAAACAATAAATTTCTTCATTTTCTCTCCTCTTTTCACGGAACGCGGGAACGTTCCGGTTATTTGCGAAAACGGGGGCCCGGCCGAAGGGAGATCCGGACGGCCGGGCCGATAACGGGCCGATGAGGCTGATTAGAACGCCCAGGCTTTGCAGTCGCGGCGAGGGTCGGCCGCGGAGTGCAGCTTGCCGTCGCTGTCGTACACGACGCACTGCACGGAACCGGCGCCGGCAGGCCATTCGCCGGAGTCATTGACTTCGTGGCCCATGGCGGCGACCTTCTCGATCACGGCGGGATCGATGCGGTTCTCATAGTTCAGGGTCATGCCGGTGCCCCATACACGAGGAGCGTTGACGGCGTCGGTGGCTTCCATGCCCCACAGGGTGACGTTCAGGATCGCCTGAGCCACGGCTACGATGATGGTGGTAGCGCCCGGGCTGCCGACGGTCATGAACGGCGTGCCATCGGCATTCAGGACGATGGTCGGGCTCATGGAGCTCAGCGGATACTTGAAAGGAGCGATCGCGTTCACGCTCTCGGGATCGGAGCTGAAGTCGCCCATTTCGTTGTTCAGGATGAAGCCGTAGCCGTTCGGGACGACCTTGGATCCGAAGATGCCGTTTACGGTGAAGGTGACGGTAACGATGTTGCCTTCCTTATCAGCCACAGAGTAGCTGACCGTATCCTGATGCTCGAAATCGAAAGGATCGTGCCATTCCTGCTCGTTGACCTTCTCCATGTCGATCAGGGAGGCCAGATAAGCCGCATATTCCTTGCTCATCAGAGCGGCAACGGTCTCGTCCGGCGTACCGTCGGCCAGGTAGTGGCTGCGGTCGGCATAGATCATCTTGAAGGCTTCCGCCAGCACGTGGATGTATTCGGGGCTGTTGTGGCCGAATTCTTTCAGCTTGTCCAGACCGAAGGCTTCCAGGATGTTCAGCAGCTCGATGATGCAGCAGCCGCCGGAAGAAGGCAGCGGAACGGAGACGATCTCTTTGTCCATGAAGGTGCCGCGGACGGGCTCTTTCTCCATGGCTTCGCCCAGATCAAGGTAGCGCTCGAAGTCGGACTTCAGGAAGGTTCCGCCGTACTTGTTGGCGGCAGCGATCTGGATGTCGGCCAGCTCGCCCTTGTAGAACACTTCGGGGCCCTGCTCCTGGATCATCTTCAGAGCCTTGGCCTGCTGAGGGTTGGTGAACTTGTCGCCGGTGTAGTAACGGTTCTGTTCACGCTCCAGCTTTTCAGTGGTCTCGTCATCCAGCAGGAAGACGGAGCCGAACTCGTTGTAGTTCAGCAGGTTGTTGTAGTTGTCGCCCAGGCAGCCGCTGGTGGTGGGGCCCATCCAGAAGCCTTTTTCAGCCAGGTCGATGGCGGGCTGTACGAGGTCGCCGAAGCTCAGTTTGCCGGAGCCGTACTTTTCGACCGCGTAAGCCATGCCGGCTACGGTGCCGGGCACGCCGATGGAACGGCCGCCGATGGCGTTGGCGTTGCCGACCACGGCCCAGCGGCCGGTCTCTTCGTTCTTGTACACAGGCCACCAATAGCCGTCGCGGGCCAGTTCGGGAGCACATTCACGGAAGTTGATGAACTTCACGTCGCCGTTGGCGAAGCGGGCCGTCATGAAGCCGCCGCCGCCGATACCGGAGTGCTGAGGGTCGCAGACGGAAATGGCGAAAGCCACTGCCGCAGCGGCGTCGACGGCGTTGCCGCCGTTCTGCATGATCTGTACGCCGGCCCAGGCAGACCAGGCGTCGGGGCTGGACACCGCGCCATTGTCGCCGATTTCGCCGCGGCCGTCGCGGGTCAGGTTCTTGTCGGGATCAGCGGGATCCCACAGGGTCCAGGTGCGGTTGGGATCGCCGGTGACGCTCTCGCCGTTGGTCACGCCAGTCTCCCACTCGAATTCCGGCACAGGGGGCTCGGTAACGGGAGCAGCCGTGGTGGGGGCTTCCGTGACAGGAGCAGCCGTGGTAGGGGCTACCGTGGTAGGGGCAGGAGCCACCGTGGTAGGAGCCGCAGTGGTCGGGTCGGTCTTGCCGCCGCAGCCGGCTAAAAGAGAAGCAGCAGCTACCGATGCACCAGCAGCGGCCGTGCCCTTTAAGAACAGGCGGCGTGAGATTTCCTTCTTGCTCATGTTTCTTCCTCCGTTAAGAATATATTCTTTGATGAGCCGCTGTGCCGGAGAGCACAGCGTGAGTTACCTTGACTGCAGACAGGCGCAGGCCCGTCCGGGGCTTTATTCCGTCCCCTCTTCGGACTCTTCCTCTTCTTCCTCTTCCTTCTGCTGTCTCTTCTTATAGAAGATCCGGCAGAGCAGGGTGCTCAGGAGGAACAGCAGGATCATGGGGAGCGCCACCATGATCTGCGAGACCACGTCCGGCGGGGTCACGATGGCTGCCAGAATAAAGATGATGATGATGGCGAACGGCCTGATCTTCTTCATGATGTTCGGCGTAAGGAGCCCGAAGCGGGACAGCACGACGCTGAGCAGGGGCATTTCGAACATGACGCCGAAGATGATGAACATCAGCAGCACGAAATCGAGATAGCTAGCGATGCTGATCGAAGCCTTGATGGATCCCAGCAGGATCTGGTCGTTCTTCAGGCTGATCAGGAAGTCCAGCATGAAGGGCAGGGTGATGAAGTAAGCGAACAGGATCCCGACGCAGAAGAAGAAGGCTCCCAGCACCAGGGCGATCCGCAGCGTGGATTTTTCATTCCGGCTCAGACCCGGCCGGGCGAACCCGTATACTTCATACAGGATGACCGGGGAGTCCGTGATCAGCGCGCAGATGGCCGCCAGCCGGAATTGCTGCATCAGCAGCTCCTGGGGGGCGATGAAGACGAATTCATAACCGTACCGGGTCCCCATCTCCTGGAAGAACACGACCAGGCGGGGCGCGATGGTGATGAAGAAGACCACCGCCGCCACGAAGACCAGCACGATCACGGCAATGCGGTTGCGGAGCTCCCGCAGATGACCGGACACGGTCATCATGCCTTCGTCGTTTTTCTCCTTCTTTCCGGTTTTATGCCTTTTCAGCGCCATCCTCGCTTTCCTTCTTGGAAGCTTTTCCGTCTTCCTCTTCCATTGCATTCTTGATCTCATTCCGGGTCTTCTTGATCGTTCTGACCAGTTTCGGGATCTGAGTGGGTCCCAGGATCAGCAGGATGACGACACCGATGATGACCCATTCCAGAGGGCCCATGGTAAATGCGAGCGGCAACAGGATCATTTTGTTTCCTCCTTCACTTCGGAA
Source organism: Lachnospiraceae bacterium (assembly GCA_017428105.1). GTDB lineage: Bacteria > Bacillota > Clostridia > Lachnospirales > Lachnospiraceae > UBA6987. Next base: position 11,029 of record JAFRRM010000021.1, read on the forward strand.
ATGATATCTTCCCCGGCGCCGGTCCCGGCGGACGCTTCCGTCCGGGCCAGTGCCTTTTTGGCTTCTTCCAGTGCTTTTTCGGCTTCCGCGACGCGTCTGGCCGCCTCAGCCCTGACGGTCTCCGCGCCGGCCGGTTCCTCCGGCGCTTCTTCCGCTTCCGGCGCTTCCGCCGATTCCGGTCCGGCCGTCAGCGCTTCTTTGCCTTCGGCCACGGTCTGCGCGGCCGCGTCCTTGATCTCCTGTCCGGTCTTGTTCAGTTCGTCCGTCACGGACTTGACTTCCGAGTTCAGGCCGTTCGCGATCTCCTGCGCGTCCTGCTTGATGCCGCCGGCCAGTGAATTGATCTCCGTCCGGATCTCGTTGATGGGTTCCAGGGCCTCCCGCAGGGGCGCCTGGGCCTCGTTCAGCGGTTCGATCACGTTTTCGCGGATCTCCTTCGTGACCCCGCTGGTGGCGGTGCGGAACGCTCTCAGGCCTTCCGCGACTTTTCTGGCAAAATCCGGGATCTTGTCCGGTCCGATGATGAACAGGATGACCACCAGGATGATTAAGATTTCACCGATGCCGAGTTTCAAACGTATTCTTTCCTTTCGTCATAGACCATCACGCCGTTCTTGAGGACCGACTGGACGTTCTGCGTATGCAGGTCCAGGATGGTCAGATCGGCCCGTTTTCCGACCGTGATGCTTCCCACTTCGTCAAAGATCCCCAGGATCCTGGCCGGGATCTCGGAAGCGGCCCGGTAGACCAGCGGGGAAGGCACCGATCCCATGCCCAGGATGGCGGACATGCAGGCGTCCAGTCCCACCGCGCTTCCGGCGTCGGTCCCGTCCTCGAAGCGTGCCCGGTCCCGCTTCTTGGTGACCGTATGGCCTTCGATCTCGTACTTGCCCGCGGGGATCCCGGTGAACGCGGTCATGCCGCTCACGAGGCACAGGCGGCCCCAGAATTCATTGAACGCCATGCGCAGCATCGACGGATGGATGTAATCGTCGTTGTCGAACCGCAGGGTGACGAACTGGGCGATGTCCATGGCCGCCCCGATCAGGCCGGGGTCGGTCAGCGTGAACTGCGTCATGTCCCGGTACAGGTCGCCGCAGCCTCTGGCTTTGAGGGCGAACGCTCTGCGGGCCACGTCGAAGCCGGCTTCCGAATTGGACAGGGCGATCATGGCTTCCCGCCCCACTTCCAGGATGAACGGCTCCGCGCCTTCCAGTTCCGGGGACACGTTGACGATCCGGATCTTTCCGCCCGAGAGTTCCTGAAGGCGGTGATACAGCGCGGCGTCCGGTTTCCGCAGCGCGTTTCTGTCATGAGGTCCGGCCGCGGCCGGGTTCAGGAAAGGACCCCGCATCGCCAGACCGATCATGTCCGCGCCGGGCGCCTGTTTCTTCATCCATTCGCCCGCCGCGCCGTAGGCTTCTTCCAGGATGTCCTCGCTGAAGGAATCGACGGCGCCGATGAACGAGGTGACGCCGCGCCGGATCAGGTCGCGGGAAATGGCGTCGTACGCCTCGTCGCAGGCGTCCGACATGTCGTAGCCCACCGCTCCGTGGACTTCCATGTCAATCAGGCCCGGGACGACGATGCTTCCGCGGGCGTCATAGGTATCCGGGTCCTTGCGGCCCGAACGATACGTCAAAATTTCGGCTATCCTTCCGTTCTCGATCACGAGATCATGATAGTCGAAATCTTTATCCAGGAGCAGCTTGCCGTTGATGATCAGCATATTTGATCTGAGGAGACCTCCTATATTCAGCTTTATTCTATCAAACGGGGCAGACCGGGGTCTACTTTATTCTCATATTTCTATGCTTCCGCGGCCTTTTCCGGCCGCTGTTTCAGGAGATCAGCCGGTACAGCTGGATGGGACGTCCCACCTTGCCGTAATTGCTCTCCGTCTTCACCAGGTTCTGCGCCGACATGTGCTGCAGATAGCGGCTGACGGTCTGATACGCCAGCCCGGTCCCTTCGGAGATCGCCCGGGAAGTCAGCGCGCCGTCGCCGGTGCGCATGTAGCCGAGGATCAGTTCCAGCGTGCCGCGGTTGATGCCTTTGTCCACGATATAGGACTGCTGCTGCTCCAGCAGGCGCAGGTGCAGGCGGACGCGGCTGATCAGGTCCGGCGCCTTGATGGGCTTGAGCGCGAAATCGCTGGCCCCGGCTTCCAGGAATGCGTTGGCCACGTTCTGGTCCTCGTCGATGGTCAGGACCAGGATGGGGAGCGTATTGGACAGCGCGTGCAGCATGCGGACGCCCTCCAGGCCGTTGATGCCGGGCATATGATAATCGATGAGCACCAGCTGGGGATGGACCTGCTGGAACGCCGCCAGTCCTTCCTTGACGCCCGGCGCCGTCACCGTGACCCACCCCTGTGTCTGAAACAGTGTTTTCAGGGAAAAACAAATATCCTCGCTGTCGTCGATGCAGAGGATCGTCACTTTCTTGTCATTCGTCATCTGCTTTTTCCTCCTCGGGGATCCAGACGGCGATCGTGGTGCCTTGATCGGGTTCGGATTCTATCTCCACATGGCCGCCGAAGCGTTCCGCGGCCGTTTTCACAAAGGCCAGCCCCAGGCCGGAGCTTCCCCGGCCGGACACGCCGTGCGTCCAGACCGTCTCCTTCAGTTCCGGGCTGACGCCCTTTCCGTTGTCCGTGACCGCCAGGACGATGTGGCCGTCCTTGCGCAGCGCGGTGAATTCCACGCGCGGCTCCCGGTCCTCCGGCACGGCCTGCACGGCGTTGACGATCAGATTGACCACCGCGCGCGACAGCAGACCCTGGTTGGCGTACAGCACCGCCCCGGGCACTTCGGTCTCCGCGCTCACGTGCGGTGCGTAGCTTTCGATGGAGATCTGCGCCAGCACGTCATGCACCAGGTCCGCCACGGTGAAACGGTCCTTGCGGTCCATCGTCAGCAGCTGGGAGATCCGCATGCTCATCTGGTCCATGGCCTTTTCCATGCGGTCATAGGTCTCCGCCTCCAGGCTGTCCGGTTCCGGTTCGTTCTGCAGGCGCAGCACGCCTTCCAGCGTGCGGACCACGGACAGCGGCGATTTGAGGTCGTGCACCAGGTACTGGGTCTCCTTCAGGGTCCGGTTCTGTACCTCCAGCTGGAAGGCTTCCATCTGGATGCGCGCATTCGCTTCTTTCAGTTCGGAAGCTTCGCGCAGCCGGTTCTCGTCGCGCAGCAGGATGAAGATCAGCAGGGCGATCAGCAGTAAGGCCAGGAGGAGGATCACCGACGTCACGTTCAGGTCGGACTCCAGCTCCAGCACTTCCGCGGCCCGCTTGATGTCCCGGGACAGTTCTCCGCGGCCTACCGGCAGAGCGCCGGCCGCGGGCATGATGTCCAGGAACTGGACCGCCGTCAGCGTCACCGCAATGAACAGAGTCCGCTTCGTCAGGGAAACGTAATTATAATGCAGCCGGTCATACATCACCAGCACGCCCGTCATCAGGATGGCCGGGAGGCCGAAATCGTAATGGATGCCGTTGATCGCTTCGATCAGGGAATAGGTCAGGATCAGGAGCAGCACGATGAGCAGGCCGTTCATCAGCGCGGCGCGCTTTCCCCTGTACTCGAACCGCAGCGAGTCCGCCACCCAGTAGATCCCGATGTAATGCGGCAGCGCCCGGAGGATGTTCATCAGGACCAGCAGCAGCGCGGAATAGATCAGCAGATGCCGTTCCTCGTGCATGGCCAGCCGGAAGAACCTCATCACCGGGACGGTGTTCAGGTTGACGATCAGGGGCATGAAGAATCCCGTGATCGTCAGCAGGATCCCGACCGCCAGCTGCCAGACGCGCTGGACCCGGACGAATAAGCGGGGCACGGGCGCATCTGCCAAGATCAGGCCTCCTTCAGGGCGGCCAGCGCTTCCTTCGCGCTCTCCGCTTCTTCTCCTTCGCCGGCGGCCGCCAGCTCATACCAGTGACGGGCCATCGCGATATCCTTCGCGGTGCCGTTTCCGTTCTCGTATGCGTCGCCCAGCAGGACGGCGGCGCCCATGTCGCCCATTTCCGCGCCCTTCTGATACCAGCGGAAGGCCTCCTCCGCGGATTTGGGGACGCCGATGCCCTTTTCATGGCACAGGCCGATGAAGCGGGCCGCCGGGGCATACTCCTGCTCCAGCGCCTTCTCCAGCAGCTCCAGCGCCTTTTTCCCGTCGGTGCGGGCGCCGGTGCCGTACATGTACATGGTGGCCAGACTGGTCAGGGAAGGCGCGTCCCCCTGGTCCGCCGCCGCGGTCAGCCACCGCATGGCCTGATCGTAATTCTGCGGGAACAGGATCCCGTGCAGGTATTTATATCCCAGTTCCGCCTGTGCGGGAACATATCCGCAGATCGCGGACGTCATCAGGCTGAGGCCTGCATTCTGCAGATGGTTCGCAGCCAGATACTGCTGATATTCCGAATAATGCTCTTCGCCGTTTCTTGCCATTTTTCATTTTTCCTCTTTGGCCTTCAGGGCCTGTTTTGTTTTATTGTATATGCAAAAATGAGAAAAATCAAGCAAAAGATGCTTTCCCCCTCATTTCGGGCGGGATTTCCGCCATTTTTCCACGTTCCGGTCAATTCCCGTTTGCACTTCGCGGCCGCTTGAAGTATAATGAGACCGAAACAATAAGGAGGTCGTGTTCCATGTCTTCTGAACTCCCCGTTTCCCCTCTTCTCATCTCCGTTCCGGAGCAGTATTTCGGTTCCGACTACGCGGCGGGCGCCCATCCGGCCGTGATGCGCGCGCTGGCTGCCACCAATCTGCAGAAGACCGCCGGCTACGGTCAGGATGAATATTGCCGGGAGGCCGCGGACCTGATCCGCGCCGCCTGCCGCTGCCCGGAAGCCGAGGTCCGTTTCCTGATCGGCGGTTCCCAGACGAACATGGTGGCCCTCACCGCGCTGCTTGCGTCCTATCAGGGCGTCGCCGCGGCACAGACCGGGCACATCTGGGGCCACGAAGCCGGCGCCATCGAGCGCGGCGGCCATCGGGTCATCCCCCTGCCCTCCCACGACGGCCGGGTCGCGGCGGAAGACCTCCGCTCGCTCTGGACCTCGTATCTGAACGACGAGACCCGGGACCACATCGTGATGCCCGGGGCGGTCTATCTGTCCCAGCCGACGGAATCCGGCACGCTCTACTCCCTGGCGCAGCTGCGCGAGATCAGCGCGGTCTGCCGGGAAGCCGGTCTTTCGCTGTACGTGGACGGGGCTCGTCTGGCCTACGCCCTCTCCTGCCCGGAAAATGACGTGTCTCTGCCGGATCTGGCCGCGCTCTGCGACGCGTTCTACATCGGCGGCACCAAGTGCGGCGCGCTGTTCGGCGAAGCCCTCGTCTTCCCGAAAGCAGGGCGCGTCCCGCATTTCTTTTCCGTAATGAAGCAGAGCGGCGCGGTCCTGGCCAAGGGGCGCCTGCTCGGCGTGCAGTTCAAGGCGCTCTTCACGGACGGTCTGTACGGGGAGATCGGCCGCACCGCGCTGGAAAAGGCGGACCGGCTGCGCCGCGGGCTCTGCGCGCTGGGCTTCAAACCGCTCGGCTCCTCTCCCACCAACCAGATCTTCATCCGCGTTTCCGAGCCGCTGTATCACGCGCTGACCGGTGCCGGCTTCGGCGGCTTCTGGTCGCTCGAACCGGACGGGACCTACGTCATCCGCTTCGTCACGGACTGGTCCGCCGGGGAAAACGACGTGCAGCTGCTGCTTGACTTTTTGGCGCGGAACAGAGACAATAAGTAACAGGACCAAAAACTACACACAGAGGGCGATCACATGAAAAAGATTCTCTTTGCGGCCGCAGAGGCGGTCCCTTTCATCAAGACCGGCGGTCTGGCGGACGTGGCCGGCTCGCTTCCCTTCGCATTCGATCCGGCGGAGCACGACGTGCGGGTCATGCTGCCCGCCTATACCTGCATCCCCGCCCCGTGGCGGGAGGCCATGCGGGATCTCACGCATTTCTACGTCTGGTTCAACGGGAAAGAGCGCTATCTGGGCGTCCGGGAACTGACGCACCGCGGCCTGCATTTCTACTTCATCGACAATGAAGATTATTTCGGCGGGCCCGCGCCGTACACCGACTACATGTATGACATCGAAAAATTCTGTTTCTTCTCTTTCGCCGTGCTGGCCGTCCTGCCGCACATCGATTTCCGTCCCGACATCATCCACTGCCACGACTGGCACACCGGGCTGATCCCCCCGTATCTGGCCACCCAGTTCCGCTACGACCCGTTCTTTGCCGGCATGCGCACGGTCTTCACGATCCACAACCTGAAATTCCAGGGGATCTGCGGCCGCGACGAGCTGCGCTGCATCAGCGGCCTGCCCGGCGAACTGTTCGCCCAGGGCCCCCTGTGCAGCGGTTCCTGCGGGAACATGATGCAGGGCGCGCTGCATTACGCGGACGCGGTCACCACCGTGAGCCAGACCTATGCGCAGGAGATCTGCACGCCCGAATACGGCGAAGGCCTGCATTTCTTCTTCGCGGAACGCCGCGACCGGTTCTCCGGGATCGTGAACGGGATCGATGACGCCGTGTTCGACCCGGCGAAAGATCCCTCACTGAAGCGTCATTATGACGTCTCGCACGTCAAGAGCGGCAAAGCCGCCAATAAGGCGGCCCTGCAGAAGGAACTCGGCCTGGACGCGGATCCGGACGCGTTTCTGCTCGGGATCGTGTCCCGCCTGACGGACCAGAAAGGCATGGACCTGGTCCTTCCGCTGCTGGAAAAACTCACGAGCGGTCCCTGCCAGCTGATCGTGCTGGGCACCGGCGAGCGGCATTACGAGGACAGCTTCCGTCTGATGGCCGGCGCGCGGCCGAACCGGATGGCGGTCATGACGACCTATGACGAGCCGCTCTCCCACCGCATCTACGCCGGCATCGACGCCTTCCTGATGCCGTCCCGCTTCGAGCCCTGCGGCCTGAGCCAGCTCATCGCGCTCCGCTACGGCGCGCTCCCCATCGTCCGCGCCACCGGCGGCCTGAAGGACACTGTGCGGTCCCTGGACAAAGCCGGCGCGGCCGCGACCGGTTTCATGTTCGAGGATTACGACGTGGGCGGCCTGAACTGGGCGATCGATCTGGCGATGCGGACGTTCTATGACGACAGGAAGACCTGGGAAAAAATGCGCCGGAACGCCATGCGGGAGGATTTCTCCTGGAGCCGCTCGGCGGAGGAATACAGCAAGCTCTACGACAAGGTGTTAAAGTAACGTCTCCCGGACGGGACGATCACGAAAAAGGGCCCGCTGACACAGCGGTCCCTTTTCTGATCCCGTCAGTTTCTGATCCCGTCAGTTCCGGATCCCGTCAGTTCCGGGCCATCATTCCGCAAAGCAAACGGACCGGCTAAGCCGGCCCGTTTTTTGTTTTCCGGCCGGTCGGATGATCGGCCCGTTGTTTTTCCGGAAGCCGCCCGGTCAGCGGCCCAAAACTGTCATTCTTCCGCGGTCACGGCAGGAATTCATCCTGATCGGCGTTCAGCCACATGGCCGGGCGCAGGGCGCCCCGGACGGTGGCGGTCTCGCCGGCAAAATCGATGGCGCCGCCGGTGCGGGTGTGGGCTGCCGCGGAGGCGCTGTCCCCGGCGCTGCGCAGCCACCAGAACACTTCGCCGCCCGCCACGTACGCGCCCGTGCTCCTCGCCGCCGGCGTCGCCGTGGTGGAGATCTGGGCCGCGGTCATGTACTGCTGCACTTCCTGGATGGAAAGCAGGAAGACGTTGTCCGTGGTATCCGGGCCGCCCGACTGTTTGCTCTGCGGGTTGGCCGGCGTGGAAAGCGAAGCAGACAGAATGTTGGTGCGCTCCTGCGCGGTAAAGGCGCTGTTCAGGAAGCTGCCGTTCAGGAAGGCGCGGGCGTCGCTGGTGCTCCAGACCGCAGGCTTCTTCGTGGAGTATACGCTCGTCACGAAGCAGACGCGGCTGATCACCAGGATGCGGCTGCCGTTCTTGGCCAGCACGATCCACTCGACGGGCTCTTTGCCCGCGGCGCCGTCCTGATCATATGAACCGAAACGGATCACGTCGCCCGCCCTTGCCTGCGCCAGATAGTAGAACGGGTTGCGTTCCTTCGCCTGGGTAGTGGGGGCTTCGGTGGTCGGTTCCGCCGTGGTGGTCGGCGCTTCGGTGGTGGGCTCCGCTGTGGTCGTCGGCGCTTCGGTGGTCGGTTCCGCCGTGGTGGTCGGGGCCTCGGTGGTGGGCTCCGCCGTGGTGGTGGGCGCTTCCGTCGTCGGCTCCGCTGTGGTCGTCGGCGCTTCGGTGGTCGTCGCGGATTCTTCCGTGGTGGTTTCCTTTTCCGCGGTGGTGGTCTCTTTCTGCGTCGTGACGGGTTCCGTGGCCGGAAGGGTCGTTTCTTCCGGTTTCGCCGTGGTGGGCCGGACAGTGGACGGCTCCGCGGTCGCACCGGGCTGCGTGCTCTCCGCCGGCGTGGTCCCGCCGTTTTTGCCGCGTCCGCCCAGCAGGACCGCCGCAAGCGTCACGATGCCGACGGCAAGCAAAGCCAGGAGAATGATCGGAAGGAGACGCTTTTTGCCGTTCCCCTCTTCCGAAGGCGGCACCTGGCCGCCGTTTCCGGAGCCGTCTCCGCCGCTCCCGGGACCGCCCGCTTCTTTCGCGGGGATCTCCGCCTCGCCGGCTGCTTCCGGAACAAAGGCCGCCGCAGCGGGGGCAGCTTCCGCAGCAGGCATTTCTGCCTCAAGGGGAATGGCCTCGACCGCGGAGACTTCTTCCGCAACGGGGATGGCTTCGACCGCAGGCACTTCTTCCGCAACGGGGATGGCTTCCACCGCAGGCACTTCTTCCGCAATGGGGATCGCTGCGACGGCGGGGATCTCTTCCGCCGCGGAAACGGCTTCCGCTGCCGCTTCTGCCGGAACAGTTTCCTCTGCCGCTTCAGCGGTTTCTTCTGCCAGGGGGACTGCGGAGATCGATCCTTCCGCCGCCGGCAGAGCGTTTTCCGCCGCATCGGCAGTTTTCTCCACCACAGGAGATATTTCGCCGGTTTCGGAGATCATATCCTCCCCCGCAAATGCAGTTTCTTCTATTTCGGAAAGAGTTTCCTCCCCCGCCGGTCCGGCCGTTTCCGTGACCGCGTCCGGCGCCTCAGGCAGGGCTTCTTCCGTTTTCGCGATCGCTTCCTCTGCCGCAGGCAGGACCTCTTCCGCTTCCGCGATCGCTTCTTCTGCCTCAGGCGGCAGCTCTTTCGCTTCCGCGATTGCCTCCTCTGCCGCAGGCAGCAGTTTTTCCGCTTCCGCAGCCGTCTGTTCCGCTGCCTTCACGGCTTCCTCCGCGTGCGCCGTTTTCGCCTGCGCAAACGCGGCCGCCGCTCCCGCCGCGGACATCGCCGCCGTCTTGACGAACAGCGTGTCGCCAAAGCCGGCGTCCTTTTCTTCTTCCTCCGCCGGTTCCTCTTTCATGGAGAAATCCAGCGGACTGGGCGGCACCACGACAGGAGGCCGGCGGCGCGGCTGTTCTTCCGCGTTTTCTTCCGGCCCGGCGTCCGACGCTTCCGCTTCCGCCATGGCAAACGGATCGCCCGTTTCCGCGGTGTTTTCCGCGTCGTCCTTCTCGTCCGCGCGGCCGCTGACGATGCGTTCCACCGCCTGCTCCACGATCCGGGCCGCCTGTTCAGACAGGTCGCTGTCCGGCGTATCCTCCGCCGCGGGCACGCCGTGCATCAGAGCGCGCGCCTCTTCCAGCGCCGCCTGGTTCTCGCCTTCCGTGAACGGGGCGTCCTGCCCCATGTCGGTCCGGCGCAGCCGGTGCAGGGACGAAACGATCTCCACCGTTCCCTCCTCGCGCTCTCCGCTCTCCGCTTCGGCCATGGCAATGGCGTCCGGGACGGCGCCGCCGGCAAAAGCGCTCATGATCCGGCTGATGCTCTGGTCCGGTTTCTCCATCGGTTCGCCGCAGAAGACGCAGATCGTGGTCCCTTCCAGATTTTCACATCCGCAATGTTTGCAGACCATCAGGGGTCCTCCTTTTCATCGGAACAGGGGGACTTACTCGTCCCAGTTATGGTAGACGTTCTGCACGTCGTCGTCATCGTCCAGCAGGTCCAGGATCCGGTTGATGTTCTTCAGATCCTGCTCGTCGGTCAGTTCCACCCAGGTCTGAGGGATCATGGTGACATCCGCGGAGACGATCGGCACGCCGGCGCCCTGGACGGCTTCCAGCACGGCGGAGAAATCATCCGGCGCCGTCAGGATCTCGTAGCTGTCCTCCTCGTCGGAGAAGTCTTCCGCGCCCGCTTCCACGGCCAGCATCATCAGGTCGTCCGGATCCATGTCCGTCTCTTCCTTGTCGATGATGATCTGCCCTTTTTCATCGAACATGTAGGACACGCAGCCCTGCGCGCCGACGCTGCCCTGGCCCTTCGTGAACGCGTTGCGCACGTTGGACGCGGTGCGGTTCTTATTGTCCGTCAGCGTTTCCACGATGATGGCCGTCCCCTTGGGGCCGTATCCTTCATACGTGGCGCGCACGTAATCCGCGCCGCCGTTTTCGCCCGCGGCCTTCTTGATGCTGCGGTCGATGGTGTCGTTGGGCATGTTGTTGGCCTTCGCCTTCGCGATGATGTCCTTCAGCTTGCTGTTATTATTCGGATCCGGGCCGCCTTCCTTGACGGCCACCGCGATCTCGCGGCCGAAGCGGGTGAAGATCTTGCCCTTTGCCGCGTCGTTCTTTTCTTTCTTGTGCTTGATGTTTGAAAACTTGGAATGTCCGGACATTTCTGTTCTCCTTTATATGTCTTCGCGTATGATATGTCTCAGGTTGCGCCAGCGGGACAGGCCGCACTGGAACTCGTAATGCAGGATGCCGCTCTTTTCCGCCAGCTCCTCCAGCGTGATCTCCTCCCCGCCGTCGCGCCCCATCAGGGTCACATCGTCGCCGAGCCGCACGCCCGGGATGTCGGTCACGTCCGCCATCAGCTGGTCCATGCAGATGTTGCCGCAGATGGGGGCCGCCCGGCCGTGGATCAGGACGCGGCCCTTCCCGCTCAGCCGGCGGGTGTAGCCGTCCGCGTAGCCCACGGGGATGGTCGCCAGCCGCATCGGCCGGTCCGCCACGAAATGGCCTCCGTAGCTCACCGCCTCGCCCGGGAACAGGTCCTTCACCATGATCACGTGGCTCTTGAGTTCCGCCACGGGGAGGAGCTTCACCGGGTGCGGCATCTCGTCCGCCGGGTAATGCCCGTAGGCCGCCAGGCCCAGGCGCACCATGTTTTCCGCCATTTCCGGGAAAACGATGGCCGCCGCGCTGTTGGCGATGTGGCAGATGGGAGGCGAGATCCCGTTGGCTGCAAGTCCTTCCTTCACTTTCCGGTACCGCTCGTACTGCTCGCGGGTGGGCGTTCCGTCCTCTTCGTCCGCCCGGGCGAAATGGCTGAACAGCCCTTCGAGCTCCAGGCCCGGAAGTCCGGCCAGGGACGTCATCAGGGCGATCCCCGCGTCGTCCGCCTCAAAGCCCAGACGGTTCATGCCCGTATCCACCTTGAAGTGGACCAGCGCCTTCGTGCCGAGTTCCGAAGCGATGCGGGAGAGGTCCTCCGCGTCCTCCTTGCGGTAGACGGTGATGCGGATCTTCTGCCGCATCAGGGCCGGCCAGTCGTCGCGCGCCGTGAAGCCCAGGATCAGGATGGGCTTCTGGATGCCGCAGTTCCGGAGGGAGATCCCCTCGTAGGCGGTGGCGGCGGCGAAGAAATCCACCATCGGTTCCAGGACCGGCGCGAGCTCCCGGGCGCCGAGCCCGTACGCATCGGCTTTGGCCACCAGGCAGGTCCTGACGCCATCCGGCAGGTGTTCCCTGATCGCCCGGATGTTCGCCGCAATGCGGTCGGGATACAGGTTCAGGTATAATCGTTCCATAAGACCGGAACTCCTTTTTAATGATTCATATAATACGTCAGCTGCATCAGGCTTTCGGAGAGATAGACGTTTTCCACGCGGGCGTCGTCCGGGAGGGCCAGGTCGACGTGGGCGAAATTCCAGAAGGCGCGGACGCCGAGGCCGTACAGCTGGCCCGCCACGGCCTGCGCGTTCTCCTTCGGAATGGTCAGGACGGCCACGTCCACCGCATTGTCGCGCAGATAGGCGGGCAGGTCTTCCATCCCGTAGACTTTCAGGCCGCGCACTTCCGTTTCGGCCTTTTCCGGCGCGATGTCGAACAGGGCGCGGATGTAAAGCCCGCGGTTCGTGAAATTCCCGTAGCCGGCCAGGGCGCGGCCCAGGTTGCCGGCTCCCACCACGATCAGGTTGTGCGGGCGGTCCAGGCCCAGGATGCGGCCGATCTCCTCGATCAGCTTGGACACGTTGTAGCCGTAGCCCTGCTGGCCGAATCCGCCGAAATGGTTCAGATCCTGGCGGATCTGGGAGGCGGTCACCTGCATGCGGTCCGACAGCTCACGGGAAGAGATGCGTTCCACGCCTTCTTCCTTCAGTTCGGTCAGAAACCGCATGTATCGGGGCAATCTTCTTATTACCGCCTGTGAAATGTGATCTGCGCTCATGGGATCCCTCCGGCTTTATCCTGCTTATTATAGGCAACGGGGCGGTGATTGTCAAGAAAAAGACAAAGTTTGCCGAAAAAAGCAGGGAGATGTTCCGTAAACTTTGTCTTGCCCTCCCGCGCAAAATCCGCTATGATAGGTAGCGTTTGAGATCAGGAGGATGCCATGCTGCTGGCCTGCCGCGAGATACAGAAGAATTTCCATGAAGAACCCGTCCTGAAAGGCGGGTATTTTCACCTGGAAGAAAAAGAAAAAGCCGCGGTGGTGGGGATCAACGGCGCCGGGAAGACGACGCTGCTGAACGTCATCACCGGCGTGTACGCCCCGGACGGCGGCGAAGTCATCCTGACGAAGGACGCGCGGCTCGGATACCTGAAACAGCATCAGGAGATCCGCTCCGACGCCACGATCTACGACGAGGTGGCTTCCGCGCGGGAAGACATCTTCCGGATGGAGCGGCAGCTGCGCGCGCTGGAGGCCGATATGGCCGGGAAGGACGGCGATGCGCTGGCCGGCCTGATGGAAGAATACAGCCGCCTGTCGCATCAGTTCGAGGCCGAAGGCGGATACGCCCTGCGCAGCGAGATCGCCGGCGTCATCAAGGGCCTCGGCTTTTCGGAGGACGATCACGGCAAGCCCTGCCGCGTGCTCTCCGGCGGGGAGAAGACCCGCGTCGCGCTGGGGAAACTGCTCCTCTCCAAACCGGACCTGATCCTGCTGGACGAGCCCACCAACCACCTGGACATCCGTTCCGTGGCCTGGCTGGAAGGATATCTGAAAGATTATCCCGGCGCGATGCTGATCGTTTCCCACGACCGGTATTTCATGGACCGCGTGGTCACCAAGATCATTGAGGTCGAACTCGGACAGGTGTCCATGTACAGCGGCAATTATACCGCATACGCGGCGAAGAAGGCGCAGGAGCGCGAGATCGCGCTGAAGCATTATCTCAACCAGCAGCGCGTCATCCGGCACGAAGAAGAAGTCATCGCGAAGCTGAAATCGTTCAACCGGGAAAAATCCATCAAGCGGGCAGAAAGCCGGGAGAAGCGTCTGGACATGATCGAACGCCTGGAGAAGCCGCAGGAGGTCCGGGACGCGATGCATCTGAAGTTGGCGTCCTCCGCCGTGAGCGGGGAACAGGTCCTGGAAGTGCGGGACCTCACCAAGGGATTCGGGACGCGGACGCTGTTCGACGGGCTCGACTTCACGGTGCGGCGCGGCGAAAAGACCGCGATCATCGGGGACAACGGGACCGGCAAGACCAGCCTGCTTAAGATCGTCACCGGCGCGCTGACGCCGGACCGCGGCTCCGTCCGCCTGGGCGCGCAGGTCAGACCCGGCTACTACGACCAGGAACAGCATCTGTTTGACGAAAGCAACACGCTGTTCGACGAATTCCGCCTCTCCTACCCGCGCATGACGGACACGGAGATCCGGAACACGCTGGCTTCGTTCCTGTTCACCGGCGACGACGTGTTCAAGCCCATCTCCGTCCTTTCCGGCGGCGAAAAAGGACGGCTGAGCCTGGCCAAGCTGATGCTCTCCCCCTGCAACTTCCTGATCCTGGACGAGCCGACCAACCACCTGGACATCACCTCGCGCGAGATCCTGGAGGAAGCGCTCTCCCGCTACGAAGGCACGCTGCTCTTCGTGTCCCACGACCGTTATTTCATCAACCGCCTCGCGGGACGCATCCTGGAGCTGGAAGGCCGCACGCTGACGGAATATCCGGGAAATTACGATTATTATCTGGAAAAGAAGGCACAGATGCGGGAGGCCGCCGGTTCCGACGCTCCGAACCCCCGTGCCGCGGCGGAGACCGACGCCGCCCGCGAGTGGCGCAATAAAAAAGAGGCGGACGCCCAGCGCCGCAAAAAAGAAAACGAGATCCGGCGGACGGAGGAAGCCATCGAGCAGGCCGAGGCCGCGCTGAAAGTTCTGGAAACGCAGATGGCCTCGCCGGACGTGGCCACAGACCCGGTCCGGCTGATGGCCCTGGACAAAGAAGCCGGGGACTTAAGAGCCCGCCTGGAGGAACTTTACGGCAAATGGGAGGAGCTGACCTGACAGCCTCCTCCCTTTTTTAATCAAAAAATGCGTCCCGGTCTTCCCGGCTGAATTCTTCTTCCGTATGCCGCGCGCCTTCCTCGATCAGTTCTTCATATCCCTTCAGCGACGCGAAGGGCGAAAACTGCGCCGCCCGGCTTTCCCGGGACATCGGCGGATGCCTTTTCGAAACGGGATGCGGGAGATCCAGCATGTCCCGGTAATCCCCGATCGTTTTCCGGCGCGGCGGCAGGCCGCTTCCTTTTTTATTCATGATGGCCTCCCACCTGGGCGTTCCGCTCCCGGGCGGTGGCGCCTTCTTCAAAATTCATCCCGCGCAGCACGGCGTTCTTACCAAAGCGTTCCCGCAGGGCGAGCACGGTCTCCTGCGCGCGGCGTTCCTTGTCCCGCTGCTGCTTTTTCTTCCGCCGCTCCGCTTCTTCCGCTTCAGGATCCCGGAACAGGCTCAGCTGCTCCGGCGCGGCCGGTTCCTCCGCGGCGCCTTCCTCCCGGACGTGGTTGACGGTCAGGTAAAAACGGCGTACGAGCAGCGACGGATCCGTGATCCGCCGGTACAGTTTTTCGGCCGCGTCGATCAGCTCCAGCGAGGAGGACGAAAATCCGTCCAGATTCACGGAACCGTGCGCGGGCGCCGGCGCCTCCCGGCCGTAGCGGTCCGTCTTGACGGGACCTTCATAGCGCTTTCGGCGCGCCGGATCCGTCAGATTCTCAACATCGTACACGACGTCCATCACCAGCTGGTCCGTCTCCAGTCCCTTGCGGACCAGGTCCATGGCCAGTCCGTCGGCCATCTCCCGCACCACCACACAGCCGGTTTCCGCTTCATAAGGCACGGGCAGTACCTGGCCGGAGCAGAGGCTGCGGTTTTCCGGCTGATAGGCCTTGATGTCCCTGATCTCCGTAGGCTCCCAGCCCCAGGCATGGTCGATCAGAAGTTCCGCGCTCACGCCCAGCAGGCGGTACAGCAGGTCTTCGTTATAGAAATCGCAGGGGCCGCCGAGGGAGCAGCGCGCCACGTCGCCCATGGTGGTCAGGCCGCGGCTCTGAAGACGCCGGGCCGTCCCGGGTCCCACGCGCCAGAAATCCGTGATGGGCTCATGCGCCCACAGCTGTTCCCGGTAGCTGCGCTCCGTCAGTTCCGCGATGCGCACGCCGTCCTTATCCGCCGGGATATGCTTCGCCACGATGTCCATCGCGATCTTGGCCAGATACAGATTGGGGCCGATGCCGGCCGTGGCCGTGATCCCGGTCTCCTGCAGGACCCGGCTGATCAGCATCCTTGCGAAGCCGTGCGCGTCCGTCCGGTTCGGCTCCAGATACCGCGTGGCGTCGATGAACACCTCGTCCACGGAATAGGCGAAAATATCCTCCGGTCCCACGAACCGAAGATAGATCTCATAGATCTGACGGCTCACCTGCATGTATCTCCGCATGCGCGGCGGCGCCACGATCATCTCGATCTTCTGTTTCCGGACGGCGTTGACTTCCCGGACCCGCGCCCTGGCCTCGAACAGGCGGGCGCGGCCGGAGATCCCGAGCGCCTTTAAGGACGGCGACACCGCCAGGCAGATGGTCTTGTCCGTCCGGCTCTCATCCGCCACCACCAGATCCGCGCGCAGAGGATCCAGCCCCCGGTCGACGCATTCGACGGAAGCGTAAAAGGATTTCAGATCGATGGCGATATAAGATTTGTCCGGCATACCGTCGTCCCCCATGGGCCCAGTATAACGCCGAACAGATGTTCTGTCAAGATTGTTTTGAGATGCGGCCGGACAGGCCTGTTTACCGGATCTCCTTCTTCACCAGGTCGAGATACCGGATCATGTTTTCAAGATTATCGTCGGGGGGCAGATGCATATAGAAAAGTTTGCCGTCAAAGGAAAACGCGATCTCATACCCGGTCAGAACCGGCTGATATTCCGTATTCCCATAAACGGAAGGCATAGAATAGGCTTTGCTCACATAAAACGTCCTGCCGCCGATGACCGTCTCCTGAAAACCGCTGGCAATAAACTGCGCCAGCCCGTCCGCGTTGGAATAATACAGATACTCCGTCAAAGACAGGGATTGCAGCTGCTCGCGCTCCAGTTCCGGCAGATAAGAAGGGATCTCTTGCTCCGCAGTCCGGCGGTAAAGGATCGAAACGTATGTCCCACGCCGCTGACTGATTTTGGCCGGACGCCATCCGTCGTCGGTCACCGGAGGCACATAATAGGCGGTCAGGCCGTCCGGTTCCTTACGCTCGCCGGCTTCGAAAGCCTCGAAGGAATCATAAGAAATGATCTGGTTTATATCCACGACAAAACTGTCTTTCCGGGAATTGCCACAGGCGGACAGGGAAAGAAGAAACAAAAGCGAAAGAAAGCATAGGATCATTCCTGTTCCGCATAATCCATTTCTAATATAATCTTGCTTTTGGGCAGATACTTTATCCATACGCAGTCACCTTTCTTAAATCATGTACTGCTTATGATCAGGTACTTTTCCCCGTCAATTACCAAATACGCGCCATAATACCGTCCGTACATAGTCCTTACTGGATGATAATCCGTATGATACATCGTTGATTCTGCGGTCAGCATTTTTCCCGGTTTGAAAAGTCCCGGATCAAAAAAGCGCGATGAACCGGGTCTGTATCGAAACCCATTGCCGGCATTCAGCTGCCTTATTGATTCGATCACACCGGTCTTTATCTTTGCCTCCTGCAGTGTTTCTCTATGAACAGCTATGCCGCGGGGAAAGATCTCTAACACGCCGCAGGGAAATACAACGATGAGGCATATCAGAATCCACGGCACATCCCATTGCCCAGTCGCCTCAAGATCAAGACTGTGGTTTCTGATCCTGACAAATATAAACACCAATTCCGCATACAGCAGGATACCTCCTCCGATGAGGCACCACATCGGGTAAGTATAATGTGCATAGTGATAATCCTGTTTATCAAATTCAACTTTTGTTAAGATTTATACTTGTCTCCTTGGGGATCGCACTTCCAGACAGCGGCTGCACCACGCGTTTTACTTCTTCCCAATATGCTTTATTGTATTGACGCCCAACAGATCAATCAAATCGATACCGGCCACTTTCTCTTGATCAACATGGAACGCAGCAAGATGAGCATCTTTTGTGAAATAAGCCGGGATATATAAGCCGCTTCCGATATCCGTATGAGGCTCTCCCAGGTCCCGGATCACATCCGAAAACGGGCGGTCTTGATAGGTACTGTAATCTGTTCTGTCCGCCAGGACAAGACCGTTGCTCTGCTCACATTCTCTCGAACCGTTATAGACAAGGGGCGGGTTTTCTCCGCTGTTATAAACCGCCACATATTTTCCATCCTCCCGGTATACGTATCCGTTAAGATAGGTGGTGATTATGTCTCTGCTTTCTTTGTCTTTGTAATAGTCTTCCCCTTTATCGTTCCGGTTTTTTCCGCATGCTGCAAGCATCATAACAAACACGATGAGCAGTATGGAAATACAGTATTTCTTTTTGTTCATCAAACTGTTCTCCAGTAAAAGATAATGAGCCTTTATTTCTGCTGGACCAGCAGGCTTTCCAATATTTCGCGGTTCATTTCATGCTGCAGTGTTGATTCCAGGAATAATAACAACTCTTTTACTTCATCGATCCATACGTAATCACTTTCTGAATCATCATTGCTGATATAACAGTCTATAGAAAGCCCCTTGATTATTATTTGTCTGTTATCCCGTTCATTCTTTCCGACCACCTCAGTTTCATAAAGCGCTCCCAAACTATCACGATCTTCAGGATCCATATTGAATGTCATAAGAGAGATCATTTGCTTCCTATCCTTGTAAAGCAGTAATCATCGCACATAACGCCGTAAACAATTGACCTACGGTGTATTGAACCTTTCCAACCAGGAATCCGGCAGCACATATTCCTGTTCTCCGATCATGATCGAATATGCTTTATCATCATAGGATGTAATCGGCATTGAAATAAACAGGTCGGGTTCTTCTTCAAAGAAACCGCAGATCGAACTGTTCGTATAACAATTTTTCCAGAAACCGTCCGGCTGTCTGACATAGTCATATAACCCGGCTTCTTCGGGGCTTTTCTGAGAAAGGATATCCGCATAAAATTCCGCGATGCTTTCTTTGTCGCAAAGACCCTGTTCGCTGAATTCCATCAGGGATGAATCCAGCACTGTCTGCAGATACCCTTTCAGGAGGACCAAGAGCGAGCAGTTCTCCCTGGAATAATCAAACGGCGGCAGGGAGACATCCCGATAGTAGAGCAGCCATTCACTGTCAGGCGCGACCCGGACCAGGATATGATGCGAAGGGTCGTTCTTCAGCGCATAAAACCCGGTACGGATTTTTGATGAAAGATGTTTTAAGGTCGGTTCTTCTCCCTCAACACCGGCCAGGAATTCCCTCTCACCAAGATGATAAAGCAGTGGTTCATTGGCCAGCAAGGTATATTCGGTTCCGGAAGGGCTGATATAATTGCCGTTCCCGCTGCGAACGAACAGACCATTCGAATCATCCTCTATTGTTGCGGAACGGGTGCTCTCTTCCTGTACAGCCTTCTCTGTCAGGGCTTCTGTGCTGCCTTCTGTTTCTGTGGGCGATTCAGATGCTGTCTCCGACATAGTTTTCTCGCTCTGATCGGGAGAGATAGCTGTTTCCGCTTTGCTGCATGCGGATAAAAGCAGCATTGACAACACAAATATACAGCAGGAAACTCTGAACAGAATAGTTTTCATTGATTCCTCCCCTTATAATCATTTTCCCTGACCATCGGGCTGCAGCAAGGTCATAAGCATCTATATTATATACCAATTCGATCTCCAACAGGGACTAACGCGAAAAAAACTAATAATCTAAAGTCCTTTGTGTTCCGTTTTTATCATTGTGATCCATTGTGAAAGCCGTCCCGTATCTACCACATATTGTCTTGCTATTTTCGAAACCACATGATATAGTATTTACACTGTCCCGCCCGGCGGGATGTGGTCCATAAACAGGAAAACGAGGTCCCTCATGAAAATACACGGCTTACAGAAAATGACCCTCCTTGACTACCCCGGCAAAGTCGCCTGCACCGTCTTCTTCGGCGGCTGTGACCTGCGTTGCCCGTTCTGTCACAACAGCGACCTGCTGGACGTAAACGCGCCGGCCGTCATGGAGGAGGAGGAACTGCTCTCCTTTCTGGAGAAGCGGCGCGGCCTGCTGGAAGGCGTCGCGCTGACCGGCGGCGAACCGCTGATGCGGCCGGACCTGGCGGAACTCTGCGAAAAGATCAAGGCGTTGGGCTATCCCGTCAAACTGGATTCCAACGGATTCCGGCCTGCAAAGCTGCGGGACCTGATCGACCGCGGGCTGATCGATTACGTGGCCGTGGACATCAAGAACTCGCCCGCCCGCTATGCGGAGACCGCCGGCCGGCCCGGGCTGGATCTGACGCCGCTGTATGAGACCGTTTCCCTGCTGAAGGAAGGCCGTATCGATTACGAATTCCGCACCACGGTCGTCTCCGAATTCCATGACGATGATTCCTTCCCCGCCATCGGCGGACTGATCCGCGGCGCGCGGCGCTATTTCCTGCAGAAGTTCACGGACCGGGATTCCGTGCTCTTCGCCGGCCTGCACAGCCCGTCCCCGGAGGACATGAAGCGCTGGGCGGGCCTGGTGCGGCCTTACGTGGGCGAGGTCGGCCTGCGGGGCGTGGATTGACGCGCCGCGCGGACATTTTTCTTCCCTCTGTGCCGCGAAACCACAAGATGTAGTATTTTATGAGAAATATTTCAACCATATATTGACACGGCCCGTTTCGGGTGCTACACTGACAATTGCCTCGCATCCGCGGGGCATTGCGGCCCTTGCGCCATTTTTCCGGATCCGTCCGGTGAGTTAATATCGTTAAAAGTATTCTGAAAAGGAGCAACAGAAGTCATGTACCAGGTCGTCAAACGCGACGGCGAGATCGCCGAGTTTAATGTCCAGAAGATCAGCGCCGCCATCACCAAGGCTTTTGATGCCTTGAACAAACAGTACCACCCGAGCATCGTCGACATGCTGGCCCTCCGGGTCACGGCCGAATTCGAGCCGAAGATCAAAGACGGCAAGATCGCCGTGGAGGACATCCAGGACTGCGTCGAAAAAGTCCTGTCCGAAGCCGGCTACGCGGACGTGGCCAAGGCCTACATCCTGTACCGCAAGCAGCGTGAAAAAGTCCGGAACGTCAAGAGCGTTTTCCTGAACTATAAAGACATCGTGGACAACTACCTGCAGATCAACGACTGGCGCGTGAAGGAAAACTCCACCGTCACGTATTCCGTGGGCGGCCTGATCCTGTCCAACTCCGGCGCCATCACCGCGAACTACTGGCTCTCCGAGATCTACGACCAGGAAGTCGCGGACGCGCACCGCAGCGCGGCCATCCACCTGCACGACCTGTCCATGCTGACCGGCTACTGCGCGGGCTGGAACTTGAAGCAGCTGATCCAGGAGGGCCTGGGCGGCATCCCGGGCAAGATCACGTCCTCTCCGGCCAAGCATCTGGCCACCCTGTGCAACCAGATGGTCAACTTCCTGGGCATCATGCAGAACGAGTGGGCCGGCGCCCAGGCGTTCTCCTCCTTCGACACCTATCTGGCCCCCTTCGTCAAGGCGGACAACCTGGACTATGAACAGGTGAAGAAGTGCATCGAGAGCTTCATCTACGGCGTCAACACCCCGTCCCGCTGGGGCACCCAGTCGCCCTTCTCCAAC
>JAFRRM010000022.1 GCA_017428105.1 Lachnospiraceae bacterium
ATGACCTCTGTTAATTCCTCGCGCATCTGTACGTAATGCGCCGCGGTTTCGGCTTCGTTCCGGTGTGAGCCCGGTCCGCAGCCCCGCTGTTCTTTCAGGAATTTTCAGGGTTGGAATGCATCATTTAATTGTCAAGGTGCCACACGCCTTTTTTAGCGGCGCATTGAGTAATCTACCACAATGCCGTGTACTTGTCAACTGTTTTTTGAGGTTTTTTTATAAACTTTTTTGGGCCGGGAAAACAACGGCCCGAAAGGAAGGAAAGAGGCGGCCTAAGCCGCCTCGGATGAACCGCGCGCCGGGCAGGCCGGTCTCAATCCGAAGCCTCCAGACGGTGCCGGATCTCGTCGTGATAATAGGCGAGCATCAGGTCCACGACGCGGCCGTAGCTCTTGACGCCGTCTTCCTGATGGTTGAACTTCAGATAATTGTCGTTCATCTTCTCTTTCACTTCCGCGATCACGGTCTTGTACTGTTCCCAGTAGCGCGAGTTTTCCGCGAGATCCTTATTGATGACGGGTTCCAGTTTGCCGCGGACTGCGCTCCATTTTTCCGCATCGGCCCCGTACAGGGCGTTCGTGGCGTAAATGTATCCCAATACGTAGCCGCTGTAGCGGAACTCGGCGCATTCCGAACCGATGCAGGCCAGGTAGCCCACGAAGTTCGCTTCGTCTTCACGCATGTAGCCTTTCAGGTGGCTCAGTTCGTGGCAGACGGTGTGGGGGATGTTATAAGGCGTGACCAGGCGGTTGTACTGCGCTTCCGAGGTGAAGGGCGAATGGACGCCGGAAATGTTCTCATGCGACATGAACTCCGAAAAGAACACCGGCTTGGGCTGCGGGTAGAAACCGTCCAGGGAAGGGTAATCGTCCGCCAGAAGGCTCATGGCCTTCACCGCCTCCCGCCGCGTGTCGGCGGTCAGCTGCATGATGCCGTTTTCGTCGCGTGTCACCCGGTCCGCCAGGCGGTTGGCTTCCTCGGTCAGGATCTCGCACAGCTGGTACAGTTCCTCTTTGGTGCCGCCGGCGGTCGGCAGGCCGTTGGCTTCCGCAAAATTCGTGCGGTTATAGTTGATGCCGCAGCCGAGCATGAAGACGAGCCACATGCTGCCGGCGAAGCCGATCACGATGCGGATCCAGCGGCGGCCCCAGCCCTTCCGCAGGCGGCGGGACACGAGGCGCGTGATATCCCGAACGAGCCAGAACAGCCCCAGGGCGATCAGGATGTAGATCCCCAGTTCATTGGCCGAGAACGGGAAGATGCCGAAGAAGCGCCCGACGCTCCCGACCCAGAGGGGATACAGGTTCAGGGCATACCAGTCGGAAAAGGCGCGGCTGGCGCCGGAGATGAAGTACAGGACCGTTCCCAGGACAGCCGGCAGCAGGGCAGCCAGCCACCCCCAGAGACCTGTTCCCGAACCGCTTTTTCCCGTCTTATTCACTTCTGAAATTCCTCTTGAACAGTTCCTTCAGTTCCGGTCTGGTGAAGGAATAGGTGGTGTTGCAGTAATCGCAGTGGACTTCCACGGTCTCGCGGGTGAGCATCAGGTCCAGCAGCTCGTGGCGGCCCAGGCCCACCAGGACGCTCTCCATCCGCTCCCGGCTGCAGTCGCAGCGGAAGGCGACGTCGCGTTTTTCAGTCAGTTCCAGGCCGAAATCGTCCAGCAGGCGGTGCAGGATATCTTCGGCGGTCAGGCCTTCGCTGAGCCACGTCGTCACGGAAGGGGCGGACAGGACTTTCTGTTCCAGCGCGGCGGCCATTTCATCCGAAGCGCCGGGCATGAGCTGCAGCATGAAGCCGCCGGCCTGGGCGACGGTGTTGTCGCGGTTCATCAGCACGCCCAGGGAGACGGACGAGGGAGTCTGCTCCGACACCGCATAATAATAGGTCAGGTCTTCCGCAATCTCGCCGTTGACGAGCGCGCAGGTGCCCACGTGGGGCTCTTTCAGGCCCAGATCGGTGATGACGGTCAGTTCGCCTTTGCCGACGGCGCCGCCGACGTCCAGTTTGCCGTCCGCACGGGCGTGCAGCAGGACCTGGGGATTCTCCGCGAATCCTTTGACGTCCCCGCGGCTGTTCGCGACGGCGTAGAGGGAGCCGGCCGGGCCGTCCCCTTTCACGATCAGGGTCAGTTTGTCCGCATCGTCCTTACACTGGATGCCGAGGATGGCGGCAGCCGTCATCAGGCGTCCCACAGCCGCGGTGATCACCGGCGAGCTGTTGTGACGCCGGCGGGCTTCTTCGGTCAGGCCGCGGGTGGAAGCGGCAAACGCACGGATCTGGCCGTCTCCGGCCATGCCGCGGATCACATAATCACTCATGGCAAAATTCCCTCCATTTCCCGGTGCGGAACATTTCCATCATTTCGGCCGTCAGGGACGCTTCCCCGCTCCGGTCCGGCAGGTCCGCGGCGCAGATCCAGCGGCCTTCCTTCAGTTCTTCCTTATCCAGGATGATGTCTTCGCATTCGCCGTCCAGGTCGCAGTAGAAGCCCATCAGGAGCGTGTCGGTGAAGGACCAGGGCTGGCTCTTGTAGAAGCGGAGGTTCTTCACATGGAGGCCCACTTCCTCCATGACTTCGCGGTGCACGGTCTCCTCCACGGTCTCGCCGATCTCCGTAAAGCCGGCGATCAGCGCCATGCCGCGGCCGGGCCGGTTGGCGTAGGCGGTGACGAGGATCCTGTCCTCGTGTGTGACCGCGACGATCACGGCGGGCATCAGTTTCGGGTACGTGATCTTGCCGCAGTTCGGGCAGACGAAGGCGCGTTCCCAGGTGCTTTCCTCCAGCGGGGTGCCGCAGCAGCCGCAGAATCTCTGGGTGGCCAGCCAGCGCATCAGCTGCATGCCGGTGATGCCGGCGAAGGCCAGATGGCGGGGCTTCGCGGTGCGGAACCGGGACTGGTCCATAAATTCGAATCCGGGCAGGTCCGGCGCCTTCGTTCCTCTCTCCGGTCCCACGAAGAAGGCGGTGTCATCGATCAGAAACGCGAAGTAAAGTCCTTCTGTCCCGGTCTCGGATACCAGGGGGAAGCGGAAAGCCTCCCCTTCCGGTTTGACAAGGATCTCCTTTTCATTCCGGTGGAAAAACACAAAATCGCCCGGGCGGGGGTCCCGGCGGCGCAGAAAGCTGTTTTCGTATACGTAAGGAGCGATATCCTGGATCATGACGGTTTCCTTTCCGGGAGACGGATGGTGCGGCGCAAAGCGGCGGGGACCGCCGGACGGCCGTGTCGTCTCCTGCCCCAGCAGTATAGCATCCGGGGCAGGAAAATGCAATTGCGGCGGAGAGAAGTTGTGCAAATGCGGAGAAATGCGCCACCACCGAAAAAAACGGCCGAAAAAACCGCCGGTACGCGCGGGCCGGCGGCCGCCTCCGCGAAAGTAAAAGGGACGGACACGAGGTCCGCCCCTTCGGGTCGCATGCCGTCCCGGAACAGCGTTCCGCTGGCAAGGATGCGCCGCAGTTTTTTACAGTTCCGCGCGCACGATGGGATTCCGGGCTGCGCCCACTTCGTCCGGCCGGCCGATGGGGGCCTTGTGGGGAGCGGTGTGCAGGCTCTCGGGATCGTCGATGCCCTGCTGCTTCACGGCGGCGAAGATCTCCGCGACGCGGTCCAGCGTCTCGCGGTCCTCGGTCTCCGTGGGCTCCAGCATGAGCGCTTCGTGAACGATCAGCGGGAAATACATGGTCGGCGGATGGATGCCGAAGTCGATCAGGCCCTTCGCCACGTCCAGGGCAGAGACGCCGGTCTCTTTCTTATAATCGGAAAGATCCAGGACGAACTCGTGCATGCAGAGACGGTCAAAGGCGGGGGTAAAGATCTCGCGCATCTTCATCTGCAGGTAGTTGGCGTTCAGGAGGGCGGTCTCGCAGGCTTCCGGAATGCCTTCGCGGCCCAGCATCAGGATATAGGCCAGGGCGCGCAGGACGACCAGGAAGTTGCCCGCGAAGCTGCGGACCTGGATGGGAGCGCCGTCGCCCATCAAAGCGGAGCCGGGCAGGAATCCCTTCAGGAAAGCCTTGCAGCCGACCGCGCCGGCGCCGGGGCCGCCGCCGCCGTGAGGGGTGGCGAAGGTCTTGTGCAGGTTCATGTGCACGCAGTCGAAGCCCATGTCGCCGGGACGGACGCGGCCCATGACGGCGTTTAGATTGGCGCCGTCGTAGTAGCACAGGCCGCCCGCTTCATGCACCAGGCGGGTGATCTCCAGGATGTTGGGATCGAACAGGCCGACGGTGTTGGGGTTGGTCAGCATCAGGCCGGCGGTGTCGTCGCCC
The DNA here is from genome assembly GCA_017428105.1 of Lachnospiraceae bacterium. Lineage (GTDB taxonomy): Bacteria > Bacillota > Clostridia > Lachnospirales > Lachnospiraceae > UBA6987. The sequence continues at coordinate 4,277 of JAFRRM010000022.1, forward strand.
AGCGCCGCCTTCAGGGCTTCCAGATCCACGCAGCCGTTCGGAGCGGACGCGATGTTCACGACGTCGAAGCCGCACATGGCCGCCGTGGCGGGGTTGGTCCCGTGGGCGGAGTCGGGCACGATGATCTTGGTGCGGTTCACGTCGCCGCGGGAGGCATGGTACTGCTTGATCAGCATGACGCCGGTGAATTCGCCGTGCGCGCCGGCGGCCGGCTGGAAGGTCATGGCATCCATGCCGGAGATCTCGCCGAGCAGCTCCGCGGCCTCTTTCAGCACCTTGCGGCAGCCGGCGGTCGCTTCCGCGGGAGCCAGGGGGTGGATGCCGGTAAAGCCGGGCAGGGAGGCCATTTCCTCGTCGATGCGGGGATTGTATTTCATGGTGCAGGAGCCCAGGGGATAGAATCCGTTGTTCACGCCGTAGACCTGGTCCACCAGTTCCTTGTAGTGGCGGGAGATCTCGGTCTCGGACAGTTCGGGCAGGCGCAGGGCGCTCTCCCGGTCCATGCCGGCGGGCAGGGAAACGGTTTCCACGTCCAGAGGGGGCAGGACGCTAACGCTGTGGCCTTTGCGGCTCTTTTCGAAGATCAGCTTCATGCCAGCACCTCCTTTACGATGGCGACGGTCTTGTCCAGATCGGCCTTGGACGCTTTCTCGGTGACGCACCACAGCAGGCCGCCTTCCACGGGCAGGCCGCCCAGGATGCCGGCTTCGTCCAGTTTCTTCAGCACTTCATCCTGCTTCGGCAGGGCGGTGACGAATTCATGGAAGAACGGGCCGGGGTTCGGCAGGGATACGCCGGGCAGTCTGCTCAGTTCCGCAGCCAGATAATGCGCTTTGGCCATGCACTGGCGGGCGGCTTCCTTTAAGCCTTCGGGGCCCATCGTGGCCAGATACAGGCCGGCGGTCAGGGCGCAGAGCGCTTCATTGGAGCAGATGTTGGAGCTGGCCTTTTCGCGGCGGATGTGCTGCTCGCGGGCCTGCAGGGAAAGAACGAAGGCGCGGTTGCCGTTTGCATCCCTGGTCTCGCCCACGATACGGCCGGGCAGGGAGCGCATGTTCTTCTTGGTGGTGGCCATGAAGCCCAGGTACGGGCCGCCGTAGGCCAGAGGCATGCCGAGAGGCTGCCCTTCGCCGACCGCAACGTCGGCACCCAGTTCGCCGGGGGTCTTCAGGACCGCCAGGGAGATGGGGTTGCAGCCCATCACGACCATGGCGCCGGCTTCGTGAGCCGCCGCGATGAGGGCTTCGGAGTCCTCCAGCTGGCCGAAGAAGTTGGGCTGCGCGAAATACACGGACGATACGTCGGGCGTCAGCATGGCTTTCAGGGCTTCCAGGTCCGTCTTGCCGTCCCTGACCGGGACGATCTTCAGTTCCGTGCCCACGCCGTACAGGTAGGTGCGGATCGTGGCAATCACGTCCGGATGCGCGGCGCCGGACACCAGGGTCACGGTGCGCTTGCGGCTGCGGCACATGGACACGCCTTCCGCGGCGGCGGTCGCGCCGTCGTACACGGACGCGTTGGAAACGTCCATGCCGGTCAGTTCGCAGATCATGGTCTGATATTCGAAGATCGACTGCAGGATGCCCTGACTGATCTCCGCCTGATACGGCGTATAGGCCGTCAGGAATTCTTCTTTGGCAGGAATGTATTTGACGATGCTGGGGATGTAGTGGTCATAGGCGCCGGCGCCGCGGAGGATCAGATGATACTGCTTATTCTCCTCGCTTAAGGCCTTCAGATACCGGGCCACTTCCAGCTCGCTCTTGCCCGCAGGGAGGTTCAGCGGCTCCTCGCGGTACACTTCTTCCGGCACGTCCCGGAAGAATTCGCGCACGGACTTAAGGCCCAGCGCGCCGAGCATTTCCTGCCGTTCCTCAGGAGTGGAAGGCAAAAAATTCCCCATTTTATTCCTCCGTTTCGCAGAAGGCGTCGTAAGCGGCGGCGGACAGGAGCTCTTCGGTATCCGTCACGTTTTCCACTTTGATGATCCAGGTCTCGTAAGGAGCGCTGTTCAGCAGTTCCGGAGAATCCAGGAGTTCTTCGTTGATCTCGGCTACGGTGCCGGTCACGGGGGAGACCAGATCGGAGACCGCTTTCACGGATTCCACGTCGCCGAAGGGATCGCCGGCGGTGACTTCGTCGCCGACTTCGGGCAGGTTGATGAATACCACGTCGCCCAGAGCGTTCTGCGCGAAATCGGAAATGCCGACCCAGGTCAGGCCGTCTTCTTCCTTGACCCATTCATGAGAGCGGGAAAACTGATAGTTAAGGTGTTCCATGTTTTTACCTCCGGTTTGTATTTAGGTTTGGTGTATGCTGTTTTCAAAGGGCGGACGGGACGCCCGCCCCGGCAGTTCTGATTACCGTCTCATGATGCCGGCCAGATGGTCCAGGGCATTCTCCACGGTCTTGTCGTCGAAGCAGTACCGCATGGTCTGGTATTCGCTGCGGAACTTCTTCACGTCTTCCTTCACGTTCTCGCCGCGGATGCAGGCCGCGATGAGGGCGGCGGTCTTCTTGAATTCCGCCTCGCCGAAGCCAAAGCGCACCATCTCGGAAACGCCCATGCGCAGCGCGCCGCTGGCGGTGAAGCCTTCTTCATCCGGCGTGGCCTGGTAGTTCACGATGATGTTGTTCTGCTCCAGGCGTTCCGCGACTTCGGAGCCCTGGCCGTAACCGACGGACACGACGACCTGGTGGGTCTCGGTGTAGCCGATGGCGGGATCGCCCTCAACGGCCAGCCCTTCGTCCGCCAGCGCCTTCGCCAGGCACTTGGCGCCGTTCACGACGGCCGCCTGGTACTCCTTGCGGAAGGTGTTCATTTCGTAAGCGGCCATCAGCATGCCCAGCTGGGTGCCCAGGTGGTGGTTGGACACGCTGCCCGGGAACACGCGGCGCTCGATGGTCTTCCACAGTTCGTACTTCAGCTCGTCTTCCTTGTAGTTGACGGCGATCACGCCGCGCTGCGGGCCGAAGAAGCTCTTGTGGGTGGAGCCGGTCACGATCTCCGCGCCTTCCGCGAACGGATCCTGGAAGGACGGGCCGATGATGCCGAGCACGTGGGCCATGTCGTACATGATCGTGGTCGGGATCTTCTGTTCATCCACGAACTGGCGGATGGCCGCCACGGGCTCGCGGTGCAGCACCATGCTCTTGCCGAAGATGATGAATTCCGGCCGGTACTGGTCGATCAGCTTCTTGGTCTCTTCCACGTCGATCTTGTAGATGTTGTCCTTCAGCACCGGGAAGTTCACGACGGCGTTCTGCTCGGTCTTGGGATCGATCGCGATGAAGTCGTGCAGGGCGCCCATGGGCTGCGCGGACAGGTGGCCGCCGCGGATGATGTGGTTGTTCATCACGTAGCCCAGACGCTTGGGATCGTTCTTGCGGTCCAGACGGTTCTTGAAATCCATCAGGGAGGAGAACACGGCCGTGTTGGCCATCTGGCCGCTGGTGACGCGGGTCTCGACTTCGGAGCAGCCGAAGTACTTCTTCATCTCTTCCACCAGGAGCTGTTCGGTCTCGTCGATGAACTTGGTGCCCTGATAATAGAAGATGTCCTTGTCGTAGAACGCTTTGGTCTTGCGGTGCTCCGCATAGCGGAAGTTCGGGTCGGAACCGGACAGGATCTGCACGGCGCGGCTGGGCGTGTTCTCGGACGGGATCAGGTTGATGCATTCGGTCTGGCGCCACAGGTGGTTGCGCTCCGCCTTGGCGATCAGGGTCAGGGCCTTGGCCAGGCCGTCGCCCACGGGGGCTTCCATCTTCTTGAGTTCCGTGCCGTAGATCAGCGGACGGGCAAAAGGCGGGGCTTCCAGGGACAGGTGGCTCTCCGGGATCACGGCCTTTAAGCGGCGGCCGCGGACGTCGACTTCCACCACGTCGTCCACCAGGGTATCGGAGGCGATGTAGCACATGCCGATGGAACGCTTCGCGACCGCGTCGGTGATCACGCTCTCCAGGCCTTCGCCTTCGGCGATGTAGTAAGGGATCATGGTGCCGCTGGTGACCCAGCCGATCTTCTTGTCGCCCTTGTAGATCTCCATGTCTTTGCGGAGAACGCCGCGGTCCAGCAGGGTGATGGGCATGATGCGGTAGGGCAGGTCCTCGATGGCGGAGAAGTCGCGGTTCATGATCTTCACGAAAGCGGCGCGCTGCTTGGCCAGGATGTCCTTCGCCACGAAATCGCCCTTCTGAGGGGAGAAGCTGACGGCGAAGCGGGCCAGCGGGACCGCGAAGATCGGCATGTTTTTGCCGTCCGGGCCCACGCCCATCTCATGGCCGTACAGAGGCAGGCCGGCTTCCATGCGCAGGGTGTCGCGGGCGCCCAGGCCGGCGGGCTTCGCGCCCAGTTCAACCAGGCGGTTCCACAGCCAGACGACGTCTTCGCTCTTCACGAACACTTCGAAGCCCAGAGGCTCGCCGGTGTAGCCGGTGCGGGCGATGCGGGCGGTGCGGCCTTCCAGCTTCACGATGTTCAGGCGGTTCTTGATCGGCTCGATGGTCAGCGGTTCGCCGCCGGAGAGCTCGGTCAGGATGTCCTTGGATTTGGGTCCCTGGACGGCGATGCAGGCCCACTCGGCGGAGATGTTGGTGAGTTTGCAGTCATAACCCGCCAGCAGAGGAGTCAGGTAAGCCAGGTCCTTGTCGATGTTCGCGGCGTTGATGACCAGCCAGAGGTTGTCTTCTTCAAAGCAATACAGGTAGGCGTCATCCACCGCGGAGCCGTCCGGGGCCTGGATGATGCAGTACTGGCTCCGGTTCAGTTCCAGAGCACCGACGTTGCTGGTGACCACGTGCTGCAGGAAGGCAAAACGGTCTTTTCCTTCGACCAGGATGCGGCCCATGTGGGACACATCAAAGATGCCGCAGGCATGGCGGGTGTACAGATGCTCGGATACGATGCCTTCCGGGTACTGGACAGGCATCTCCCAGCCGCCGAAATCCACCATGGTGGCGCCGGCAGCGACATGCACGTCGTACAGCTGAGTTCTCTTGAGTTCGCTCATAGCATTCTCCTTTGCTTGGGGGATGGGATAAAAAGCAGACGGAGGCACCACCCCTCGGAAAGAGGGACGACGCCTCCGTTATAGGCCTGAGAGATTCCCTGCGTTTTTCACAGGTTGCACCTTCGGCGTGCCAGCGGGCACTTTTCGGAGTTCCGTCACGATCCGATACTTTTGCCTGAGAGTTTTTTGCCCCTTCGGCGCTGCGTTTTCCGCAGTCTCTCTCGAATCGGTCAGCCGGATACCTCATACTTTTTCAATTCTTTTGTATCACGCGGCGGGGCGGCTTGTCAAACGGTTTTTGGTTAAGAAATCAAGGTTTTTACGGGAGAATAATAAGCAAAAAAGAAGGCGCCCGAGAGCGCCTCCCTTACCGTTTTTCACCGGGCCGCCGCTTCGGCGAAGCGGCAGAACAGCGCCTGCGATACCGCGTCCTCCGTCATGCCCTCCGGATGCCACTGCACGCCCAGGACGAAACGGTCCCCGGGCAGTTCCAGGGCTTCGATGACGCCGTCCGGGACCGAACGCGCGGTGACGGCCAGGCCGGGGGCCGGCGTCTTCACCGCCTGATGGTGGAAGGAATTGACGCCCAGGATCTCCTGTCCCGCGATGCCGGCCAGCAGGCTGCCCGGTTCGATGCGGATCTCATGGGACACGGCTTCCCGGCCGTAGATCTCGTGGAAGCTGTGGCAGAGGAGACCCGCGGACGGGAGGTCCACGATGAGGTCCCCGCCCAGGGCGATATTCAGGATCTGCAGGCCGCGGCAGATCCCGAAAACGGGGAGCCGCGTTTCAAGAAGCACGTGCCGCGCCAGTCCGATCTCCAGCCGGTCCCGGCGGGGATGGATGCGGCTGACGCTCTGATCCGCGCGGGCGCCGTAGAGGCGGGGGTCCGCATCCGTACCGCCGGTCAGCAGCACACCGTCCAGGCGCTCCGCCATCTCCCGGACCAGGGCGGGATCATGGGTGTTCGGCAGGATCAGAGGCACGGCCCCCGCCCGCTCCACCGCGTCGGAATACGCGTCCAGCAGGACTTCGCGTTCGGAGCTGCGCTCTACGATCTCGATGCCGCAGGTGATGCCGATGACAGGTTTTTTCATAAGCGGATCCGCCTTTTCCGATGAATGAAAGGGACGGGCGTCAGGCCCGCCCCCGTAAAGATCTTTTTTGCAGGACTCATTCCTTGACCAGCAGGTTGTTTTCGGTCTCCTTGCTGAAGAAGTGCAGTGCCTTGCTTTCGAAGCCCAGGAACAGCTTCGCGCCCTGGCGCAGCGCCTTGCGCTCCTCATTGCTCAGGCCCAGCGTGGGAACGCGGACGATGAGGCGGGAGCCGTCTTCCGTAGTCACGTGCAGGTGCAGTTCGCTGCCCATCATTTCGTTGACTTCCAGGCTGCAGGGGATCAGGCCCGCGCCGCCCTGGAAGGACAGGGTGATGTGCTCCGGACGGATGCCCAGGAGGATGTCCTGCTCGCCGACCCTTTCCTTGGTCAGGGCTTCACCCTTTTCGCCTTCCACCGGGACCTTCACGCCGAACGGCGAAACGAACCATTTGCCGTTTTCCCGGAAAAGACGGGTCTCCATGATGTTCATCTTGGGCGCGCCGATGAATTCCGCGACGAACAGGTTCTTGGGCATGTCGAACACTTCCGTCGGCGTGCCGACCTGCTGGATGTAGCCGTCCTTCATGATGACGATGCGGTCGCCCAGGGTCATGGCCTCGGTCTGGTCGTGCGTCACGTACACGAAGGTGGTGTTCAGTTTCTGGCGCAGCAGGATGATCTCCGCGCGCATCTGGTTGCGCAGCTTCGCGTCCAGGTTGGACAGCGGCTCGTCCATCAGGAAGACCTTGGAATCCCGGACCATGGCGCGGCCGATGGCCACACGCTGGCGCTGGCCGCCGGACAGGGCCCGGGGCTTGCGCATCAGGTACTCGGTGATGCCCAGGATGTCCGCCGCGCGGGTCACGCGCTCGTACACCTCGTCCTCCGGCATCTTCTTCAGCCGCAGGGAGAAGGCGATGTTGTCGTACACCGACATGTGCGGGTACAGCGCGTAGTTCTGGAACACCATCGCGATGTCGCGGTCCTTGGGCTGCAGGTCGTTCACGACTTCTCCGTCGATCTCCACGGTGCCGCCGCTGATCTCCTCCAGGCCCGCGATCATGCGCAGGGTGGTGGATTTGCCGCAGCCGGACGGGCCGACGAACACCACGAATTCCTTGTCCTTGATGTCCAGGTTGAAGTCGTGGACCGCGACGACGTTGCCGTCATATACTTTTACTACGTTGGTCAGTTTTACGTTTGCCATAGTATTTCACTCTCCAGTTTTCGCCCTCCACCGTCATCGAAAAACCTTCCCTTGACGGTCGTTTTTTCGGACGGTGTCACGTAAATCGCCTCGCTTCATCTGCCGCAGGCAGCGCTTCGGCGATTTACCCCTTCACGGCGCCGCCGGTGACGCCTTCCACATAGTACTTCTGCAGGCACATGAATATGATGGTGACCGGGATGGCCACGATCACGCCGCCGGCGCAGAACATGGTATAACTGCTGTTGATCTGGTCCTTGCTCAGCCAGTTGAACAGACCCACAGCCACGTTCATCCCCTTTGAAGCGCCGAAGGAAATATAGCGGGCAAATACGAAATCTCCCCAGGGAGCCATAAAGGATGTCAGAATGGTGTAGATCACGATCGGCTTGGCCAGCGGCAGGATGATCTTGGTCAGCACCTGCGCGCGGGTCGCGCCGTCGATGCGGGCGGCTTCGTCCAGCGATTTCGGGATCGTGTCAAAGAAGCCCTTGGACACGTAGTACCCCATGCCGGAGGAGGCCACGTACACCAGGATCAGGCCGGGCACCGCGTTTGCCTGGGTCAGGCCCAGGTCCTTCAGGACGCGGTACAGGATGATCATGGTCAGCATGCCCGGGAACATGCCCAGGATCAGCATGAAGCGCATCAGGCCTTTCCGCATTTTGAAGCGGAAGCGGGACAGCGTGTAGCTCATGCAGAGCACGATCACCGTCTGCAGCACACTGACGACCAGCGCCATGATCAGGGTGTTCAGATACCAGCGGAAGAAATCCGTTTTTGCCAGCGCCACGTAGTTCTCCAGGCTCCAGATGCTCGGGATGATCTCATTGGTCATGCCTTTGACCGGGCCGCCGCGGAAGGACTGCAGCACGATGCTGACGAAGGGGAAGAGCCAGATGATGCTCATGATCACCAGGATGATGTAGATGACCGTGTTGCTGATCCGGGTCTTCGCCTTCATGCCCATATGCTGTTTCAAGGAAGTATTTTCATTTGCTTTCATCACTGGAAATCCTCCTCATTCTTCACGGACGGCAGCAGGTTGTAGACGATCAGCGAAATGGCCGCCACGACGATGAACACCAGGATACCGATGACGGAAGCGAAGTAATACTGCGATTCCGCGCCGGTCGTGATCTTGAACAGCCAGGTGATCAGCAGGTCCGTGAAGCCCGCCGAGCCGGCCGCCGTGGAGGCTGCGGCATTCGTCGGTCCGCCGCCCGTCAGCAGATAGATCACGTTGAAGTTGTTCATGTTGCTGGTAAAGCTCGTCAGCAGATAGGGCGCGGTGATGAACAGCATGTACGGCAGCGTGATCTTCGTGTACTGTTTCCAGCCGCTCGCGCCGTCGATCTTGGCGGATTCGTACAGATCCTGCGGGATGTTCATCAGGATGCCGGTCGCGATCAGCATCAGGTACGGGATGCCGATCCAGATATTGATCAGAATGACAGATATCCGCGCGTGCGTCGCTTCCTCCAGGAAGGGGATGTAATCCAGTCCCTTCAGCACGCCTATGCTTTGCAGGAACTGGTTCACCATGCCGTTCTGCGCGAACATCTTGGAAACATACAAGAGCGAAATGAATTGCGGTATGGCGATGGTCATGACCAGGATGGTGCGCCAGCCTTTCTTGAACTGGATGCCCTTCTTGTTGATCATCATGGCGACCAGCATGCCCAGGAAATAGTTCGTGAAGGTGGCGAAGAAGGCCCAGACCAGCGTCCAGAGCAGGATCTCGCCGAACGTGGCGGCGTAGACCTTGCTGCCGCTCCCGCCGATGCCCAGCATCGTGTTGAAGTTCTCCAGGCCCACCCAGGTGAACAGCGCGTTCGAGTACCCGTCGTGCGTGCCGTCGTAATTGGTGAACGCCACGAGGATCATGAAAACGATGGGCATGACCGTGAAGACGATGATGCCCGTGAGCGGGAGGGCCAGCAGCGTCTTGTGGAAATTGTCGTCCACCATGGAACGCAGGTCGTCCTTGCCGCTCTTTAACGGCTTGCCGGAATCCAGGATCTGCTGGGCCAGCTTGTTCTGCTTCACGTTCATGCGCCAGGTGACGATGAACGCGATGATGAAGAAGATGGTCAGCACGCCGTACAGCAGGATCTGGAAGGAGTTGTCGTTATAGGTCGTGACGTAAGTGTCGAAAATGGGATCATAGGCCTTGCCGGGGCCTTCCTTGCCCAGGGACGGCAGCATGGACATCCAGTACAGGCCGCCGGTGGGTTTGAACATGAAGAACAGAAATACGCCTTCAAAGAGCAGGAACAGCAGCCCCCGGAGGATCTGTCCTCTCGTGATGTTGCCGAAGCCCATGATCACGTAAGAGATCCGGGTCTTCCAGTCCCCGTTTTTAAAGGTCAGAATGATGTCTTTGATCTCCCTGCCGACCGCCAGTCCCATTTTCTTGAAGAACCGACCGATCTTGACGAACAGGTTGAGGAAGGCTTTCGGGATGGAGATAAAGAACTGGGCGATCTTGATGAGCGCCCGCCGCCATTTCGGCAGCTTTAAATACTCTAGATCCGAAATATGATTCATAGTTCCCCCGATCCAGAAACATGAAGCGAAATGTTTCTTTCGAAGATTTCTTACGAAAAGAGGCTGGAGCATGAAGCTCCAACCTCTCGATCCAGGCAGTCAGATCATTTCTTGACGATCGTGATGGTGTTGGCGGCCTCGTTGTAGGTCACAACGTAAGTGCCGGCCTCTTTGAAGACGATGTTGTTGTCGCCGTTGGCGGGATCGCCGACCTGGTCAAGCAGATCCACGCCCTCGGTCACGATCAGGCAGCCTCTGTCAGTGCCCCAGTCGCCGGGCACCACGATGCGGCCGCCCATGTAATCGGACTGAGGAACTTCCAGCGTGAACATGAACGCGCCGTCCTTGGCTTCCATGCGGTACGCTTCATCATCGTTCTTCCAGTCGTTCCAGGCGCCGACCAGGATGAACCCGGTGGTGTCGATCTTCAGAACGTTCTGGATCTTGGTGTTGTAGGATTCCAGCGCAGCCTTCAGGCCGGCTTCATCCTTGGCGTCCTTGATGTCGGTGGCAATGACTTTGCCGATGTCCCACCAGGTGCCGGGGATGTTGCCCTGGACCTTGGAGTAAGGAGCCTGAGCGGCCAGAGCGGCCAGGGAAGGATTGGCCTTCACGTCGGCGTTATCCTGCGCAGCCTTGTTGGCGGGGCCCCAGGCGATGGCCTGGAAGCGTTCCAGCTGGCCGGCTTCGCTGGTCAGGTACTGAGCCAGCTTGTGCAGGGAAGCGGAGCGGGCGGCATCGGTGGTAGGCTTCACGCCCAGCAGCTTGTAGCCGCTGAAGTTGCCCATGTGATAGGACTGGCCGTCCACGGTGAAGCTGGGCAGTTCGGCAGCGCCCAGGTTGTCGCCCAGGATGTTCTTGGCATCGTTGTAGGCCCAGGGACCGGATACCACGATGGCAGCGCCCTTGGAGAATTCGCCTACGTCGGAGGATTCGATGTGGGACTTGGAAGTGACCAGCTTCTGCAGGCCCTTCGCGCCGATCAGACCCTTGTCGGAGTTGATGTCGTCGTTCACGGCGATGAACTTGCCGTCATTGTCGGTGGTCCATTCGGAGACGCAGCCGGCGCCGAAGAAGAAGGAGATCGCGTACCAGGCGGAGTTCTCCAGTTCCATGGCGAAGTACTTGTTGGCGGCTTCGCAGTCGGCGATCAGGTCTTCCAGGGAACCCACGTGATCGGCGTTGACGGCGCTCTTGTCGTAGTACATGAAGTAGCCGTTGTCAGCGGTCAGCGGGTAAGCGTACAGGTCCTCGCCCACGGAAGCGGCGGCTACGGCACCGGCATCATTCGTGTCTTTCACGATGGTGCCCGCGCCCTGACCCAGCTGAGCCAGCGCACCGGCCAGCACCAGACGGGCGAACTGGTCCTGCGCGAAGAAGTACAGGTCGGCAGCGGCGTCCACGTCGGTGATGACGTTGGTGCCGGCATCCGCTTCGGAGACCGCCTCGACGGTGGCTTCGAACTTGATGCCGTCGGCGTTGGAGCTGTTGAAGTCGTTGATCTGCTTCTTGGTCAGTTCAACGGCGGCTTCGGGAGCCCACACCTTGATCTGGTAGGTACCGGCCAGAGGGGAAGCGGTGCCGGGAGCCGGCGTGGTGTCCGCGGGCTTCGGAGCTTCGGTGGTGGTGCCGGGCTGAGGGGCTGCCGTGGTGTTGTCCTTATTCCCGCCGCAGGCGGCCAGGGACAGAACCATCGCCACAGCAAGAACTAAGGCAATTAATTTCTTCATTTTGTTTTCCTCCTTAACTTACGCAATGAAGCCGGGGGATTACCCCCTTTAATGAAAAATATTTTAGCACTTTTACATCGATTGTCAATGAGTTGTTCATACTTTTTTCATAAACAGAGCCCAGACCGGCAGGCGGCCGGTCCGGGTCTTCAGAGGCTGAATTTCTTTTTTCCTTACGGTTCCGTGTTAAGCAGCGCGTCGTCGATCTTCCCCCAGGCGCCGTTCCCGGCTCCCGCGCACTTGACGTAAATGCCCGCGGAGACGGTCTGCCCCTCTTCCACTTCGATGCCGCCGATGCGGCCGGTATCCCAGTTTCCGTAGGACGTGATCTTCATCGGCGCCGTGTCCGCGATCTCGCCTCCGATCTTTACGTATGCGTAAATGTCCGTGTCCCCGGCGTCGCCGCCCATGATGGAGATCGCGAATTTGTATTTCCCGGCCGGCAGGTCCTTCACCTCCTGCTCCAGCGTGAATTCCACGGAGTTCTTCGCCGCGCTCCAGAAATGATAGTGGCAGGGGCCCGTCATCGAGTCGGTGGCCTTGTTCTCCACCCGCAGTTCATCCGCCTTCGCCAGGTCCGTCACGGTCCAGCCCGCATCGCCCTCCTCAAAACTGTAGTTCTGCAGGAAGTTGTATTCGATCATGGAGACCTGCGCCTTCGCTTCCATGCCGGCGGCTTCGCCCTTCACGTCGTAGACGGCTACGCCGCCGCTCTTCATCCGCGCGATATCCTCATCCGTCAGCTGCCAGGTCACGTCCACCTCCTGCCGGGAGCCGTCGTTCATGACCGCAAAGATCTTCTCCGGCATTTCGATCTCCCCGTTCAGGTCGAACATCAGGGTCACGTCCTCCGGCGCATCCGCCTTCAGCGGGACTTCGTTGCCGAAGCGCATCAGATTGAAAACCTGCAGGGATTCCAGCGGCCGGCCCGAGGCGTCGAAGAACGCCTGGTTGTCCACCGCGCAGCCGCCGTAATACTTCCCCGCGTCGTCCGGATCGTAGACCGCCGCGTAGCTGGAGGCCCAGCCGGAGCCGTATTTCTCCCACAGCGTGTGGTTCGCTTCCCAGCTGTCCGTTCCCACGCTGATCCAGGTGCCTTCCCAGTAGAAGACGCCGATGCAGTCCGTCATTTTGTTGACGGCCGTATCGACCACGTCCGTCAGGCTGTTCACCTGGCCCTGCTGCGTGAAGGGATAGTTCTTGGTGATGCCGCTCGTGCCCTCGCCGATGGTGTTGCCGGAAAAATCGGTGTCATCCGGCGTATACGCATAGGAGGTCTCCAGCACGGCCACCTTTTTGCCGTAGGCCGCCGTGATCCCGTTCAGCACCGACGCCAGGTTCTCCAGCGTCCCGTGCCAGTAGGGGTAATAGGAGGAGCCGAACACGTCGTAATCCACGCCGTAGAACTTCAGATAATCCGCGTAGCCCCGGTAGGAATCCGCCTTCTCCGGGTTCGCGAAATGCACCGCCACCAGCGCTTCCGGACAGACCTCCCGCACCGCGCGGGAGCCCGCCTTCATATACTCGCAGATGTCCTCCCAGGCGTGCGCGCCGGCCATGGCGCCGTTGGTCTCGTTGCCGATCTGCACCATCCCGACCTTCACGCCGGCCGCGTTCAGCTTCTCCAGCGACTCCTTCGTGAACCGATACAGCGCGTCGATCTTCTCCGGGAACTTCAGGCCCTTCCAGGCGCGGGGCTCCATCTGCTTGCCGGGGTCCGCCCAGAAGTCCGAATAATGGAAGTCCACCAGCAGGCTCAGGCCGTACTGCGCGGCGCGCTTCCCGATCTCCGCGGCGGTGTCGGCCGTGCAGTTTCCGCCGCCGAAGCCGTGCCCTTCCGCGTCAAACGGGTCGTTCCACACGCGCACGCGGATCATACTGACGCCGCATTCGGCCAGCGTCTGAAACACATCCTGCTCTTCTCCCTTAAAGTTGTAATACTTCACGCCGCTGGCTTCCAGCGCCGGCACCGCGGAGGCGTCCATGCCCAGGATGAAATCCGCCGGCATGTTTTCCACCTTCCGGACGTACAGGGAATTGCCTTCGATCTTCTTCACGGGCCGTTCCTCCTTTTCCGTGGAGGCCGCTTCCGTCCCCGGCTGCCCGGGATCCGTCCCGGCCGGGTCCGTGGCCGTTCCGGACGTCCCGCCGCACGCGGAAAGGACCAGCAGCATCGCCGCCAACAGGAAACTCAACACGCTCTTTTTCATTTTTTGTCCTCCTCAGGGGATCTGCAGCAGGCGCTCGGCCAGCCGGAAGGCCAGCGTATCCCGTCCTTCGCGTCCGATATGCACCGAAGCCGGATTAAAGACGATGTAATGATCCTCTTCCGGCGCGTCCGCCGTTCCGTATCCAATATATTCTTTCAGCGCTCCGGTGCGGGAAGCCGCGTCATAGATCTTCACGCCCCAGATCTCCCGGTCCCCGTCCTGCACGGTGTAATATTCCAGGTCCGGGTGATCCGCCCGGAAGCCCTCCACCGGTCCCAGGTCCGGGAGAAACTTCTCGAAATCCGACTTCCTGATGATCCACATGTCCGCATCCTTCAGGCTCTTCTCCCGGAACATCGCATAGGAAAACGGCCGGACCTGGATCATGCGGATCCCGTCCGGCAGATCCTCCGACAGTTTCCGCATCAGCGCGGTATCCTGAAGATCCTCCGCCTTTACGTTGACCATCACGGTCAGCTTATGCGTGCGGTCCGTATCCGTGACCGCCTGGAAGATGCCCATGGTGACGAGCGCCGCGAACAGCGCCCAGAGCAGATACAGCGGCAGGCGGTCGAAAATGCTGCGTTTCCTCATGGCTCCGCCTCCTGCCAGGCCGTGATATAGCCGTTTTTGATCTGCAGCTTCACGCGGCCTTCCCGGGGGAAGCCCTTTTCCGCGTTCAGTCGCAGCAGGACTTTATCGCCGTGAGGGTCCTCCTCGAGGGCCACACGCCGTACGGGGATGCTGCCCGGGATATATTCGGGCCGTTCCGCGCACCGGACCGCGCCTTCATAAGACCCGTTTTTCTCTTCTTCCTTTTCTTCCTCTTCCCGCATCCGCACCACGTGCCTTTTTTCCCGTGCCGCGGGGATCAGCCCGTGGAACATCAGAAACAGCCCCAGCCAGCCGTCCAGCACCAGGAAGACGGTCGCGTAAAACTGGCGGGCTCCCGGCTCGATGGGGTCCACGTCACGGCAAAACAAAACCATGCCCAGGATCAGACCGGCCGCCAGCACGCCCAGGATGATCCGCCACAGGCGCAGCCGTCCGCGCACGGTCCGTTCGATCTCATCAGAATAAAGCTCATGCATGTCCATGAGACAGATTATAGCAGGTTTGGGACGGGTTGCAAGAGGCGAACATACATTAAAAAAGCAGCAGTGTAGGATTACAATACATGTGTTACATCGCTTCCAAGAAATAAAAGATGGAAGGTACCATCTTGTGTTAGAATAAAGTCACCACAACCAAATCCAAAACAGGAGGACTTCCATCGTGACTAGTATAACACAAGATATGC